>NZ_CAIWTY010000090.1 GCF_903915725.1 uncultured Rhodopila sp. | reverse complement strand
CATCAGGCTGTCGGTCTTGCCCGCCGTCGCCGCCTCGGTCAGCACCCGCGTCGTCTCCTGGAACGAGGCCGCGCTGATGAAGCTGTTGGTCTGCAACGACGCCTTGGTGATGCCCTGCAGCACCGGCATCGACAGCGCCGGCCGCTCATCCTTCATCAGCTTGCCGTTGATCTGGTCGAACTCCGTCCGATCGACCTGCTCCCCGGTCAGGAACGTCGTATCGCCCGGATCGAGGATTTCCACCTTCTGCAGCATCTGGCGGACGATCACCTCGATATGCTTGTCGTTGATCTTCACGCCCTGCAGCCGGTAGACGTCCTGGATCTCGTTCACCAGGTAGTCGGACAGCGCCTCCACACCCATCACCTTCAGGATGTCGTGCGGCACCCGAGGCCCGTCGACCAGCGGGTCGCCCCGGCGGACGAAGTCGCCTTCCTGCACCGAGATGTGCTTGCCCTTCTGGATCAGGTATTCGGTCTCCTCGCCCGACTCATCGTTCTTCACGATGATCCGGCGCTTCGCCTTGTAGTCTTTGCCGAACTCCACCCGGCCATCGATTTCCGCGATGACCGCGTGATCCTTCGGACGCCGCGCCTCGAACAGTTCCGCCACCCGTGGCAGACCGCCGGTGATGTCACGCGTCTTCGAACCCTCGCGCGGGATACGCGCGATCACGTCGCCGGCCTGCACGATGGCGCCGTTGTCCACCGACAGGATCGAGTCCGGCGCCAGGAAGTACCGGGCGTCGGTGTTGTTCTCCAGCCGGATGACCTCGCCCTTGTCGTCCTTCAACTGCAAACGGGGACGCAGATCGATGCTCTTCGACCCCTGCTTGTAATCGACGACGACCTTCGACGTCAGGCCGGTCACCTCGTCCATCCGCTCCATCAGGGTGATGCTGTCGATCAGGTCGATATACTCGACCTTACCCGCACGCTCCGTGATGATCGGCAGGGTGAACGGATCCCATTCGGCCAGCTTCTGGCCGCGGGTCACCGACTGGTTCTCCTCGGCCAACAGACGCGCGCCATAGGGCACCCGGAACCGCGCTCGTTCGCGGCCCTTGTCGTCCACCAGCACGATTTCGCAGTTACGCGACATCACCACCAGCGCCCCGGAACTGTTCGGGATCACGTTGCGGTTCTTGACGGTGATCGTCCCCTCATGGCTGGCCTCGACGCTGGACGTTTCCGCCCCGCGCTGTGCCGCCCCACCGATGTGGAAGGTACGCATCGTCAACTGCGTGCCCGGCTCACCGATGGACTGAGCGGCGATGACGCCCACAGCCTCACCGATATTCACCGGCGTGCCACGCGCCAGATCGCGGCCATAGCAGTGCCCGCAGACACCGATATGCGACTCGCAGGTCAGCACGGACCGGATCTTCAGCGACTCGACCCCGGCCGTCTCCAGCAGTTCGGCCTGCGGCTCCTCGATCAGCGTGTTGTTCGGGATCAGCACCTTGCCCGTCGCCGGATCGAGCACGTCCTCGGCCGTGGTGCGGCCCAGGGTCCGTTCCGACAGCGACGACACGACTTCACCGCCGTCCATGACCGGCTTGACAGTCAGGCCGCGTTCGGTGCCGCAATCCTCCTCGACAATGATGCAATCCTGCGCCACGTCGACCAGGCGGCGGGTCAGGTAGCCGGAGTTCGCCGTCTTCAACGCCGTATCCGCCAGCCCCTTGCGGGCGCCGTGGGTGGAGTTGAAGTACTCGAGAACCGTTAGCCCTTCCTTGAAGTTCGCGATGATCGGCTGCTCGATGATCTCGCCCGACGGTTTGGCCATCAGCCCGCGCATGCCGGCCAACTGGCGCATCTGGGCAGGCGACCCACGCGCGCCGGAGTGCGACATCATCCACACCGAGTTGGTGGGAACGCCTTTCTCCTGCTTGCTGATCTCCTTCATCATCGCGCCGGCGACTTCGTCGGTGCAACGCGACCAGGCATCGACGACCTTGTTGTAGCGTTCGCCAGCGGTGATCAGGCCGTCCTGGTACTGCTGCTCGAACTCCTTCACCTCGGCCTGAGTGGAGGAGATCAGCCGACCCTTGCTGTCCGGGATGATCATGTCGTCCTTGCCGAACGAAATGCCGGCCTTCGCCGCATTCGCGAACCCCAGACCCATGAGCCTGTCGGCGAAGATCACGCACTCCTTCTGACCGCAATGGCGATAGACCATGTCGATCACGTCGGAGACGCTCTTCTTCGTCAACTGCCGGTTGATCAAGGAGAACGGCACGTCCGGATGCTTCGGCAGGATCTGCGCGATCATCATCCGCCCGGGAGTCGTCACCACGACCGGGCGGATCGGATTGCCGCCGGCATCCACCGTCTCATACCGCGCGCGGATCTTGTCGTGCAGCGTGATATGCTTGGCGAACAGCGCGTGCTCGATCTCGCCGATTTTGCCGAACGCCGGCGCCTCGTTGTCCGGCTTGTCTTTGAACAGCGCGGTTTCCAGCGACAGGTAGTAGATCCCCAGCACGATGTCCTGGCTCGGCACGATGATCGGCTTGCCGTTCGCCGGGCTGAGGATGTTGTTCGTGGACATCATCAGCACGCGGGCTTCCAACTGCGCTTCCAGCGACAGCGGCACGTGCACCGCCATCTGGTCGCCGTCGAAGTCGGCGTTGAAGGCGGTGCAGACCAGCGGGTGAAGCTGGATGGCCTTGCCTTCGATCAGCACCGGCTCGAACGCCTGGATGCCCAGGCGGTGCAAAGTCGGCGCACGGTTCAGCATCACCGGATGCTCGCGGATCACCTCTTCCAGGATGTCCCACACCTCGGGACGCTCCTTCTCCACCATCCGCTTGGCGGCCTTGATGGTAGTGGCGTGGCCGTATTTCTCCAGCTTCGAGTAGATGAACGGCTTGAACAGCTCGAGCGCCATCTTCTTCGGCAGCCCGCACTGGTGCAGCTTCAGCTCCGGACCCACCACGATGACCGAGCGGCCGGAGTAATCGACGCGCTTGCCGAGCAGGTTCTGCCGGAAGCGGCCCTGCTTGCCCTTCAGCATGTCGGACAGCGACTTCAGCGGACGCTTGTTGGCACCGGTGATGGCGCGGCCGCGGCGGCCGTTGTCGAACAGGGCGTCAACCGATTCCTGCAGCATGCGCTTTTCGTTGCGGACGATAATGTCCGGCGCGCGCAGCTCGATCAGCCGCTTCAGGCGGTTGTTGCGGTTGATCACGCGGCGATACAGGTCGTTCAGGTCCGAGGTCGCGAACCGGCCGCCATCCAGCGGCACCAGCGGGCGCAGCTCGGGCGGGATCACCGGGACGACGTCCAGGATCATCCAGTCCGGGCGGCAGCCGGACTCGCCGAACGCCTCGATCAGCTTCAGGCGCTTCACAAGCTTCTTGCGCTTGGCTTCGGAGGTGGTCTCCTTAAGGTCCGCGCGCAGCTTGACCTTCTCCGCATCGGTGTCGATGCGGTTGAGAACCTTCTTGATCGCCTCGGCGCCGATGCCGACTTCGAACTGGTCCTCACCGAACTCGTCCTGCTTGGACATGAGCTGGTCTTCGGTCAGCAACTGCAGCATCTTCAGGTCGGTTGTGCCGGGTTCCAGCACGACGTAGCTTTCGAAGTACAGGATCTTCTCAAGCTCTTTCAAGGTCAGATCGACCATCAGGCCGATGCGGCTGGGCAGCGACTTGAGGAACCAGATGTGGGCGACGGGCGAGGCGAGCTCGATATGGCCCATCCGCTCGCGGCGCACTTTCGCCAGCGTCACTTCAACGCCGCACTTCTCGCAGATGATGCCGCGGAACTTCATGCGCTTGTACTTGCCGCACAGGCACTCGTAGTCCTTGATCGGCCCGAAAATACGGGCGCAGAACAGGCCGTCCCGCTCCGGCTTGAAGGTGCGGTAGTTGATGGTCTCGGGCTTGCGGATTTCGCCGTACGACCAGGACCGGATCTGCTCCGGGCTGGCGATCTGAATCTTGATCTGGTCGAAAGTCATCGCCTGGCCGGTCTGGCCGAGGATCTTCATCAGTTCGTTCATGCGTTTGATACCTCGTCGGTGTAACGCGTGGTCAGTCGTTCTATCCCCGTGTCATGGCCGGGCTTGGCCCGGCCATCCACGACTTTTGCCGCTACCAGCACCGCAAGTCGTGGATGGCCGGGACAAGCCCGGCCATGACACAACAAGGGCAACCGGGCCGGGCATGCAGGCAATCAAGCCGCCCGGTTATCCAGATCGACGTTCAGGCCCAGCGACTTCAGTTCCTTCACCAGCACGTTGAAGCTTTCCGGGATGCCGGCCTCGAAGTTGTCCTGCTCGCGCACGATCGCCTCATAGACCTTGGTCCGTCCGGACACGTCGTCCGACTTCACCGTCAGCATCTCCTGCAACGTGTAAGCCGCGCCGTACGCCTCCAGCGCCCAAACCTCCATCTCGCCGAAGCGCTGGCCACCGAACTGCGCCTTGCCGCCCAACGGCTGCTGCGTCACCAGCGAGTAAGGCCCGATGGACCGCGCATGGATCTTGTCGTCGACCAAATGGTGCAGCTTCAGCATGTAGATGTAGCCGACAGTCACCTTGCGCTCGAACGTCTCGCCGGTGCGGCCATCGGTCAGCACCACCTGCCCCGACGTCGCCAATCCGGCCCGGGTCAGCATGCCCTCGATATCCGCCATCCGCGCCCCATCGAACACCGGGGTCGCTATCGGCACGCCCTTCTTCAGGTTGTCGCACAGTTCGAGCAACTGAGCGGTCTCCAGCGTCGCGATCTGCTGGCCGTAGACCTCGTCGCCATAGACGTCCTTCAGCATCTCCAGCAGCGCCTCGTGCTGCGCGCCGGTGCGGCGGTATTCCTCCACCAGCTCGCCGATTTGCTTGCCGAGATTGGCGCAGGCCCAGCCCAGATGCGTCTCCAGGATCTGCCCGACATTCATCCGCGACGGCACGCCCAACGGGTTCAGCACGAGATCGACCGAGGTCCCGTCCTCCAGGAACGGCATGTCCTCGACCGGCACGACGCGCGACACCACACCCTTGTTGCCGTGGCGGCCGGCCATCTTGTCGCCCGGCTGCAGCTTGCGCTTCACCGCGATGAACACTTTCACCATCTTCATCACGCCGGGCGGCAGCTCATCGCCGCGCTGCAGCTTCTCCACCTTGCTGTCGAACCGCGCCTGCAGCCGCCCGACGGCGCCGTCGTATTCGCGCTTCAGGGTCTCGATGTCGGCCATCACCGCGTCGTCCTGCACGCCGATATGGCGCCACGAGCCGCGCGGATGCTCCGCCAGCACCGCCTCGTCGATCACGGTGCCGGACTTGATGCCCTTGAACCCGCTGGACGCCGTGTGGCCCAGCAGTTTTTCCCGGAGGCGGTTCAGGAAGCTTCGCTCCTGAATGGCCTTCTCGTCGTCGCGATCCTTGGCGAGGCGTTCGATCTCCGAGCGCTCGATCGCCATCGCGCGCTCGTCCTTATCGACGCCGCGGCGGCTGAACACGCGAACATCGACGATGGTGCCGGTCACGCCCGGCGGCAGCTTCAGCGAGGTGTCGCGCACGTCCGACGCCTTCTCGCCGAAGATCGCCCGCAGCAGCTTTTCTTCCGGGGTCATCGGGCTTTCGCCCTTCGGCGTCACCTTGCCCACCAGGATGTCGCCCGGGTTCACCTCGGCGCCGATATAGACGATGCCGGCCTCATCCAGGTTCTTCAGCGCCTCTTCGCCGACATTCGGGATGTCGCGGGTGATTTCCTCCTGGCCGAGCTTCGTGTCGCGCGCCATCACCTCGAATTCCTCGATGTGGATGGAGGTGAACACGTCGTCGCGGGCGATCCGCTCGCTGATCAGGATGCTGTCTTCGAAGTTGTAGCCATTCCAAGGCATGAACGCGACCAGCACGTTCCGGCCCAGCGCCAGTTCGCCCAGCTCGGTGGACGGGCCGTCGGCGATGATATCGCCCTCGAACACCCGGTCGCCGACCTTCACCAGCGGACGCTGGTTGATGCAGGTGGACTGGTTGGAGCGCATGAATTTGCGCAGCCGATAGATATCCACGCCCTTGGTCGTCGCGTCCTCATTCGTCGCCCGCACCACGATGCGCGCGCCGTCGATCTGATCGACGATGCCCGGCCGGCGGGCGACGATCGTCGCACCGCTATCGCGTGCCACCGCGGCTTCCATGCCTGTGCCTACGAGCGGAGCGTCCGCCCGGATCAGCGGCACCGCCTGCCGCTGCATGTTGGATCCCATCAGCGCGCGGTTGGCGTCATCGTTCTCCAGGAACGGGATCAGCGCCGCGGCCACTGAGACCAACTGCTTCGGCGACACGTCGATCGCGGTGACGTCCTCCGGCTTGACCAGCCGGAAGTCGCCCTGCTTGCGCACCGACACCAGGTCCTGGGTGAAGCGGCCGCCGCCATCCATCGGCGCGTCGGCCTGCGCGACGACCAGCCGCTCCTCCTCCATGGCGGAGAGATAGCGCGGCTCCCGCTGCACGACGCCGTCCTTGACCAGCATGTACGGCGTCTCGATGAAGCCGTACTTGTTGACCTTGGCGTAGGTCGCCAGCGAGTTGATCAGGCCGATATTCGGGCCTTCCGGCGTCTCGATCGGGCAGATGCGGCCGTAATGGGTCGGATGCACGTCGCGCACCTCGAACCCGGCGCGCTCCCGCGTCAGACCGCCCGGCCCGAGCGCGGACAGGCGGCGCTTATGCGTCACTTCCGACAGCGGATTGGTCTGGTCCATGAACTGGCTGAGCTGCGAGGAGCCGAAGAACTCCCGCACCGCCGCCGCCGCCGGCTTGGCGTTGATCAGGTCGTGCGGCATGACCGTGTCGATATCGACCGAGCCCATGCGCTCGCGGATGGCCCGCTCCATGCGCAGCAGGCCGATACGGTACTGGTTCTCCATCAGCTCGCCGACGGAGCGGACACGCCGGTTGCCGAGGTTGTCGATATCGTCGATCTGGCCGTGGCCGTCCTTCAGGTCGCACAGCGTCTTGACGGTCTTCAGCAGGTCGTCCTTGCGCAGCACGCGCTGCGTGTCCGGCGCATCGGTGATGTCCAGGCGCATGTTCATCTTCACCCGGCCGACGGCGGACAGGTCGTAGCGGTCGGGATCGAAGAACAGGCCGCGGAACAGCGCCTCGGCGGTTTCCGGAGTCGGCGGCTCGCCCGGGCGCATGACGCGGTAGATGTCGATCAGCGCGTCGTCGCGGTTGGTGTTCTTGTCCACCGCCAGGGTGTTGCGGATCCACGGACCCTTGGACTGATCGACCGCCAGGGTGGGCAGCCGGGTGATGCCGGCTTCCTCCAGCGCGGTCAGCCGCGCCTCGGCCAGCTCCTCACCGGCTTCGGCGAAGATCTCACCGGTGTCCTCGTTGACCAGGTCCTCGGCCATGTAGCGGCCGAGCAGGTCGGTTCGGCCGACGAGCACTTCCTTGGTCTTTTCGGCAATCTTGCGCGCCTGCCTGGCGGTCAGCTTCGCCTCGGCCTCGGCGACGACTTCTCCGGTGGCGGCGTCGATCAGCGGCTCCAGCAGCTTGACGCCGCGGAACGCATCGGGGTCGAACGGACGCGCCCAGCCCTTGGCACTCTTGTCGAAAACCACCTTGCCGTAGAAATGGCCGAGGATCTCCTCCTGGTCCATGCCGCGGATTTCGCTCGGATCGACCTGCTCGCCCTTGGCTTCGCGGGCGGCGCGCAACTGTTCGGTCGCAGCACCTTCCAACGCATAGAGCAGCGTGGTCACCGGCAGCTTCCGCTTGCGGTCTATGCGGACGTAGACCAGATCCTTGCTGTCGAACTCGAAATCCAGCCACGAGCCGCGATACGGGATCACCCGCGCCGCGAACAGGTACTTGCCGGACGAGTGCGTCTTGCCCTTGTCGTGGTCGAAGAACACACCGGGGGAGCGGTGCATCTGGCTGACGATGACGCGTTCCGTCCCGTTGATCACGAACGTGCCGTTATCGGTCATCAGCGGCATGTCGCCCATGTAGACGGGCTGTTCCTTGATGTCCCGGATCGAGCGGGCGCCGGTGTCCTCGTCCACGTCCCAGACGATCAGACGCAGGATCACTTTCAGGGGAGCGGCGAAGGTCATGCCGCGCTGAATGCACTCCTCGACGTCGTATTTCGGCTCCTCCAGCTCGTAATAGACGAACTCCAACCGGCCTCGGCCGGCAAAATCGTCGATCGGGAACACGGATTTGAACACCTCTTGCAGCCCGGACTGGGTACGGTTATCCGGACGCACGATCATTTGCAGGAACGCTTCGTAGCTGGAGCGTTGGACGTCGATCAGGTTTGGCATCGGAGCCACTTCCGGAATCCGGCCGAAGCTCTTGCGGATGCGCTTGCGCCCAGTAAAGGACCGTGTGATCGCGTTCATCGATGATCCACCCTACGTTGAACTGCCATACCGCTAGACACAGCAACCGTGCCGCAACCGGAGGCACGGGAAAAACCGTCCGCCGAAACAGGAATGCGGGCGGAAATCGGCTGATTTCCACCCGCCCCTGAGATCAGAAGCCCGAGGTCTCGGCGGAGACCCCGGGCCGAAGCCGAGTTGTGGAAGCGAAGCGTTACTTCACCTCCACCTTTGCACCCGCGTCTTCCAGCATCTTCTTGATCTTCGCCACTTCGTCCTTGTTCACGCCTTCCTTCACCGGCTTCGGCGCGGCTTCCACAAGATCCTTGGCTTCCTTCAGCCCAAGGCCCGTGATCGTGCGGACTTCCTTGATGACGTTGATCTTCTTGTCGCCGGCGCTCGCCAGGATGACAGTGAATTCCGTCTGCTCTTCGACCGGGGCGGCAGCCGCGGCGGCAGGCGCGGCAGCGGCGGCCACCGGCGCAGCAGCGGACACGCCCCACTTCTCCTCGAGAAGCTTGGACAGCTCCGCCGCCTCGAGGACGGTCAGGGTCGACAGTTCGTCAACCAGCTTTTGTAGATCGGCCATGTCGTGTGTTCCCGTAAATTAGACTTTGGTTGGTTCCATGCAAGCCGCATCGTGAGGCTTGCGGTTTGACGAGTGCGTTGCCTGCCATGCGATCACTATATTGTGATACCCGGATCAAGTCCGGGGCACATGTCACGCGGCTTCGGCTTCGGCCGCCCCCTCATCCCTCTTGGCGTAGGCCCCGAAGACCCTGGCAAGCTGTCCGGCCGGTGCCTGAAGCACGCCGGCGATCCGCGTGGCAGGGGTCGCAATCATCCCCACCAGCCTGGCGCGCAGCTCATTCAGGCTCGGCAACTCGGCAAGCGCCTTGATCCCATCCGCATTCAGCGACTGGGTTCCGAGCGCACCGCCGACGACGACGAACTTGTCATTGGTCTTGGCGAACTCGACAGCGACCTTCGCCACCGCCACCGGGTCAGCCGCCCACGCAAGCGCGATCGGTCCCTTCAGCAATGTCTTGAGGCTGTCGAACTGGGTCCCATCCAGAGCGAGGTTGGTCAGCCGGTTCTTCGCGACTTTGTAAGTTGCCCCCGCGTCTCCCATCTTGCGCCGTAAGTTCGTTACCTCGGCGACCGTCAGACCCGCATTGCGGGTGACGACGATCATCGACGTAGCGGCCAGCGCCTCATGGAGCCCGGTGACGAACTCGCGCTTCTCCGTACGATCCACGTTTCGTCTCCGTTCGGCCCGTCATCCCGCACGAGGCGGAACGCCGGGCCTGGTTGCCCAAGAACCATCCGGCCAAAGCCGAACGGCCCGGTTCGCCTGTCCTGGAACCACCAAAGACCCGCGGGACCAACGGCCCCGGAATGTCTGGCTTCCCTATCTCCCGCGCGCGGACCCGAAGATCCATTAAACCGTCACCCCGGCAAGCCGAGGCAAAGGAACGAGCGGTCTTGGACAGGTTCGGAAAGGCAAAAGCCCTTCCTGCCCGCCGGCACCCGGATCACCGGATGCCGGCGTATCTCGCTAGGCGATCGAGCTCACATCGACCCGCACGCCGGGTCCCATGGTGGAGCTGATCGACACCTTCTGTACATATGTGCCCTTGGCGCCGGTCGGCTTCGCCTTCTGCACCGCGTCGGCCAGGGCCTTGGCGTTTTCCAGCAGCTTGTCCTCCTCGAAGGAGACTTTGCCGATACCGGCGTGAATGATACCCGCCTTCTCGGCGCGGAACTCGACCTGGCCGGCCTTGGCCGCGGTGACCGCGCCCTTGACGTCCATGGTGACCGTGCCGAGGCGCGGGTTCGGCATCAGGCCGCGCGGGCCGAGCACCTTACCGAGCCGACCGACGACGCCCATCATGTCCGGGGTCGCGATGCAACGGTCGAAGTTGATTTCGCCGGCCTGGATCTTCTCCGCCAGGTCCTCGGCGCCGACAACGTCGGCCCCGGCGGCCAGGGCTTCCTCGGCCTTCGCGCCGCGGGCGAACACGCCGACGCGGACGGTCTTGCCGGTGCCGTTCGGCAGGCTGGTCAGCCCGCGCACCATCTGGTCCGCATGGCGCGGATCGATGCCGAGATTCATCGACATCTCAATGGTCTCGTCGAATTTCGCCTTGGAGATCGACTTGATCAGCTTGATCGCATCGGCCAGCGGATAGACCTTGCTGCTATCAACGGCCTTGCGGGCGGCGGTGAGACGCTTGTTCTTGGCCATCGATCAGCCCTCCACCACGGCGAGGCCCATCGAGCGGGCGGATCCGGTCAGCATGCGGACAGCCGCGTCGATATCGTTGGCGTTCATGTCCTTCATCTTGATCTCAGCGATTTCGCGCAACTGCGTGGTCGTCACCTTGCCAACCAGGGCGCCCTTGCCGACGGTGGTGCTCCCCTTGGTGATACCGGCCGCCTTCTTCAGGAAGTAGGTGTTCGGCGGGGTCTTGGTGACGAAGGTGAACGTGCGGTCCGCATACGCGGTGATCACCACGGGGATCGGCATCCCCGGTTCCATCGCTTGGGTGAAGGCATTGAATTCCTTCACAAAAGCCATGATGTTCAGGCCGCGCTGGCCGAGTGCCGGGCCGACGGGCGGCGACGGGTTGGCCTTGCCGGCCGGAATCTGCAGCTTGATGTAACCGACGATTTTCTTCGCCATGACAATCCCTGGTCCTTGTTCCCGAGGGACCGCGGTGCATGCGACTGCCAGACGTCATTGCTGACGACGGGCGATCTCCCGCGTTCCAAAAGAGGCGCGCCTATAGGGGACGGCGCCCGCACTGTCCAGCAGAATCTGTGATCGCCGCATGACGGAACGGCGGCCCGGCGAGCTGCAAGCTGCAGTGAGACCGTTCCGTTACGGCTAAGGATTGCCCGGCGCGGGCCATGCGGCTCATGCAATTGGTGCAGCGCAGGATTGACGAACTCTGTGCGCCGATGATCATGGATGCGCTATACTGACCTCCACCGCGGACGCATTGCATGACCTCATTATCGGCGCGTATTTTTCTCGGCGGCGTCGCTGGCGCCATCGCGGTGCTGGTGTTCCACCAGACTGCCCTGCAGATATTCTTCTGGCTCGGGCTCGCGCCGCAGGCGGCGTTCCGGATCGCCCAGGTGCCTCCGTTCCATGCCCCCATGGTGGCCAGCATCACCTTCTGGGGTGCGGTCTATGGCGGCGTGTTCGGGTGGGTCGCGCCGCGTCTGAAAGGGCCCTTGTGGGTCAACGGTTTGGCGGCCGGGCTGTGCGCCATGCTGCTGTCCTGGTTCGTCGTCCGGCCGCTCGCCGGCAATCCCATCGCCTTCGGTTGGCAGACGCAGGCCATGCTGCAGTCTTTCGTCGCGTGCGAGCTGTGGGGGTTCGGGCTCGGCCTGATCCTGCCACTGATGCTGCCCCGCCGGTTGTGCGCCGCGCGAACCAATCTCGATCAACATCGGCTTGCGGCCTGATACCGGAACGGAGTGTATTCCGCCGCGCGGCGCCAGCCGCGATGATCAGAGGAATTTCATTCACAATGCTTAACCGGCGTTCGGCCCCGATGCGGGCAGCAACATTTTTGCTGCTCGGCCTGTTTCTCCTGCTGCCGCTTGCGGCCGGCGCCGCGACGATCATGGCGGCGACGCCGATATCGCGGACGAATTTGCCGTGGTGGCGAGCGCGGCATGAAGCCAAGCTGAAGGAGATTGCACGGGCCAAACCGGATCTGATCTTCCTCGGCGATTCGATCACCCAGAACTGGGAAAAATCCGGTCCGCCGGGGTGGCAGGATTTCGCGCCGGAATGGCAGCGATTCTACGGCGACCGAAACGCGATCAATCTCGGCTTCACCGGCGACACCACGGCCAGCCTGCTGTGGCGCATCCGTAACGGAGAAGTTGACCATATCGCCCCGAAAGCCGCCGTGGTCCTGATTGGCGCCAACAACCTGGGCAAGGTGCACTGGTCCGCCGAGGATACCGTCGCCGGCATCAATGCCATCATCGACGAACTGCGCAAGCGCCTGCCCGACACCAAGATCCTGCTGCTGGCGGTGCTGCCGTCGGAGCGTTCGGCCTGGGCGACGGAAACGACGGCGCAGATCAATCAGATGCTGGCGGCGAAGTACCGCGGCTCGACCTCGGTTTCATACCTCGACCTCGGGGCCATGTTCATGCGCAAGGGCGTGCTGAACCGCGATCTGTATTATGATCCGAAGCTGACGCCGGCAGATCCCCCGCTGCACCCGACCGCCCAGGGGATGGCGATGATGTCCAAGGCGATCGAGCCTCTCCTCGCCACGCTGCTCAACGATCGGCCGCATTCATAGGTATGTGGCTGATCCGTGCCCCGGGGAGGTAGGGGAATGCCGAAGGGCTATTGGATTGCGCGGGTGGATGTGGCCGATCCGGTGGGGTTCATAGAGTATATGGAGGCGAATGGCGCCGCCTCCAGCCGGTTCGCCGCGCGATTCGTCGTCCGGGGCGGGCGCTTCGAGGCGGTCGAGGGAACCGCCCGTTCACGCAATATCGTGCTGGAGTTCAAGGACTACGAAACCGCTGTCGCGTGCTATCATTCCCCGGAATACCTGGCGGCTCGCACGTTGCGGGAGGGGCGGGCGGTGGCCGAGGTCGTGATCATCGAGGGCTATGACGGTCCGCAGCCGGGATAACGTGGGGTTCCCGGCAGCGTCCCTGCGGTTTGTCTCCTCCAGGGGCAAACGCTATGATTTGCCTCCACGCGGAGATAGCCAGATGGGGACGGTCACCCGGGTCGCCGTCACAGTGACGTTCTTGAGAATGGACCAGGCGCCGCGGGAGCCTGCGCCGGCCTTGCCGCATGGCATGCAGCTTGTCCGGGTGGAAAGCCCAACCGTGGCGTTCTACCGATACCTCTATAACACCGTTGGCAACAGCTATGTGTGGTGGCTGCGGCGCACCACCACCGACGAGGAGCTGGCAGCCCTGCTGCGGCATCGGGCGGTTGCTCTGTTCGTTCTGTATGCCAAGGGGGAACCCGCCGGGTTCTTCGAACTGGATGCGCGGGCCTGGCCGGATATCAACCTGAGCTATTTCGGCCTGATGCCGCATGCCATCGGCAAGGGCGTCGGGTTTGCGTTTCTGCGCCGGGCGGTCGATGAAGTCTGGCGCGCCGGCGCCACGGGAATGACGGTCAATACCTGCACCGCAGACCATCCGCGCGCCCTGCCGACATATGGACGCGCCGGGTTCTACGTCGTCCGGCAGGCGCGGGAGGTTTGGAATGTGCCCAACAGCCTGAACATGCCGATACCACCCGGCTTGAGGGTATAGCCATCTCCGTCGCGCCAACATCGTGGCGTGCCGGACAGATGATGCTCGATTTGAAGTAAAACCGAAGAAAAACCGCGAATCAGAGACTGGTTCTCCGGCGGTGCCGCCTCGTCATGCGGGCGAGCTGGTTGCTCGCTCCAAGGCCGCCGATCCGGCAAAGAATGGGCGCGGCGACCAGCGAGTCCTCGTCAGTGATCGGGTTCCGCCCCGGGTGAGCTATCCCGAGCGACGCAAACGCGATCATTACGCAGCCTTTGCAAATGCTTCAACCGCCCCTCTCGGGTGCTGGCGTTTTCCATCCAACTCTGGCAGGTGTCCCGCATGATCCAATCATCCGCTGCGGTAGTCCTACGCCCATGAAAGCCGGCATCGTCATCTTCCCCGGCATCAACCGGGAGCGCGACATGGCCATCGCGCTGCAATCCTCCTTCGGCACCGTGCCGAAAATGCTCTGGCATAAGCACACCGACCTCGCCGATCTCGACCTCGTCGTCATCCCGGGCGGGTTCAGCTTCGGCGACTACCTGCGCTGCGGCGCCATGGCCGCGCACTCCCCCATCATGCGAGCGGTCGCGGAGCACGCGGCGAAAGGCGGCTACGTCCTCGGCGTCTGCAACGGCTTCCAGATCCTCACCGAGGCCGGCATCCTGCCCGGCGCCCTGCTGCGCAACGCCTCTCTCCGCTTCCTCTCGATGGACACCCATCTGAAGGTGGAACGCGCCGACACCGCTTTCACCCGGCAATACCAGCAGGGCCAGACCTTCCGCTCAATCCTGGCCCACGGCGACGGCAACTATTTCGCCGACGACGCCACGCTCGATCGGCTGGAACATGAGAACCTCGTCGCCTTCCGCTACGCCACCAAATCCGGCGACGTCACGCCGGAGGTTAATCTCAACGGCAGCGCCCGCTCGATCGCCGGGATTTTCAGCCCCAATTTGCGCGTCCTCGGCCTGATGCCGCACCCGGAGGATCTGGTCGATCCGCTGATGGGCGGTATCGACGGAAAGCCGCTATTCGACGCGCTCGCTGCTGCCTGAACGGGAACGCATGCAAACCCAGGTCAACGAATCCCTCGCCCGCAGCTTCGGCCTCAGCGCGCAGGAATACAATCAGATGCTGGCCATCATGGGCCGCATCCCCAGCATCACCGAACTCGGCGTGTTCAGCGTCATGTGGTCGGAGCATTGCAGCTACAAATCCTCCCGCGTCTGGCTGAAGCAACTGCCGACGAAGGCGCCGTGGGTGATCCTCGGCCCGGGCGAGAACGCCGGGGTCGTGGATATCGGCGACGGCCTGGCTGCCATCTTCAAGATGGAGAGCCACAACCACCCCAGCTTCATCGAGCCCTACCAGGGCGCGGCGACTGGAGTCGGCGGCATCCTGCGCGACGTGTTCACGATGGGTGCGCGGCCGATAGCCAACCTGAATGCGCTCAGGTTCGGCAGCCCGGACCACCCGAAGACCAGGCGAGTCGTCGATGGCGTGGTGCGCGGCATCGGCGGCTACGGCAACTGTGTCGGCGTCCCGACCGTCGGCGGCGAGGTGAATTTCCATCCCTCCTATGACGGCAACCCGCTGGTCAACGCCATGACTGTCGGCATCGCCCGCAAGGACCGCATCTTCCTCTCCGCCGCCGCCGGTATTGGCAACCCGGTGGTCTATGTCGGCTCGAAGACCGGCCGCGACGGCATCCATGGCGCCACCATGGCCTCCACCGAGTTCACCGCCGACTCCGAAGGCAAGCGTCCCACCGTGCAGGTCGGCGATCCCTTTACGGAAAAGCTGCTGATCGAGGCCTGCCTTGAACTGATGGCCACCGACGCCATCGTTGCCATCCAGGACATGGGCGCGGCCGGCCTGACCAGCAGCGCGGTGGAAATGGCCGGCAAAGGCGGAGTCGGGATCGAGCTCGACCTCGACCAGGTGCCGGCGCGCGAAACCGGCATGAGCGCCTATGAATTCATGCTGTCGGAAAGCCAGGAGCGCATGCTGATGGTGCTCCGCCCCGACCGCGAGCAACTCGCCCGTGACATTTTCCAGAAATGGGACCTGGATTTCGCCATCATCGGCCACATCACCGATACCGGCCACATCGTCGTCCGCCATCATGGCGTGACCGAAGTCGATATCCCGCTCGCCCCGCTGAACGACCAGGCGCCGCTCTATACCCGGCCGACGGTCGATACACCGAAGCAGGAGAAGCTGAATCCGGCACGGGTCGAGGACCGCCTCGGCCTGAGCCGTGCGCTGGAACTGCTGGTCGGCTGCCCGGATTTGTGCTCGCGTGCCTGGGTCTGGGATCAGTACGACAGCACCGTCGGCGGCCAGACGGTGAAGCGCCCCGGCGCCGCGGACGCCGCGGTGGTCAAGCTGGAAGGCCTGAAGCGCGCCCTCGCGCTGACCACCGACTGCACGCCCCGGTACTGTCTGGCAGACCCGGAAACCGGCGGCGCGCAAGCGGTTGCCGAAGCCTGGCGCAACCTGACCGCCGTCGGCGCCCGTCCGCTCGCCATCACCGACAACATGAATTTCGGCAATCCGGAAAAGCCCGAGATCATGGGCCAGTTCGCCGCCGCGATCCGCGGCATGGCGGCGGCCTGCGAGGCGCTGGATTTCCCCGTCGTGTCGGGCAATGTCAGCCTTTACAATGAGACGGAAGGCAAGGGCATCCTGCCGACGCCGACAATCGGCGGTCTCGGGGTATTGGAAGACGCTTCGCAAGCCGTCGGCCTCGCCTTGCCGCCCTGGCTCGACATCGTGGTGATTGGCGCCACCATCGGCTGGCTGGGCCAGTCGCTATGGCTGCGCGAGGTGCATGGCCGCGAGGACGGTGCCCCGCCGCCGGTCGATCTGGCGGCGGAAAAGGCCAATGGCGACTTCGTCCGCACCCACATCCTCAACGGTACCATCCGCGCCTGCCACGACGTCTCCGATGGCGGTATCCTGGTGGCACTGGCGGAAATGGCGATGGCCAGCGGCATCGGCGCGCGGCTCTGGACCCATCCGCGCGACATCCCCGGCCATGCCTTCTGGTTCGGCGAGGACCAGGCCCGCTACCTCGTCGCCGTCCCGGACCACGCCAACTTCACCCGCATCGCCGAGGCCGCCGGGATTGCCGCCGTGCGTCTGGGAACCTCGGGCGGACAGGATTTGACTCTGCCCGACGGTGGTACAATATCGATTGCTGCGCTGCGTGAAGCGCATGACCGGTTTTTTCCGGCCTGGATGAATGATGGAACCAAGAAGGACACCCCCTGATGGCGATGGCGGCCAATGAGATCGAGGCTCTGGTGAAGGAGGCGCTGCCCGATGCCAAGGTCACGGTTGAGGATCTTGCCGGCGACGGCGACCATTACGCCGCAACCGTCGTCAGCGAGAGTTTCCGCGGGCTGTCGCGGGTGAAGCAGCACAAGCTGGTTTACGACGCGCTGCGCGGACGCGTGGGCGGCGAGCTACATGCTCTTGCATTACAGACCTCAGCACCCGAATAATCAGGGTAGAAGGAGTTTATCAGAATGGCCGAACCGATTGCGCAGCGTATCGAGAGCGACATCACGTCGAACGACGTGATGCTTTATATGAAGGGCACCCCGGTGTTCCCGCAATGCGGGTTTTCCGCGCGGGTGATCCAGATCCTCCAGGCCCTGGGGGTCCCGTTCAAGTCCGCCAACGTGCTGGAAGACGAGGAACTGCGCGAGGGCATTAAGGCCTTCTCGCAATGGCCGACGATCCCGCAGCTTTATGTCAAGGGCGAATTCATCGGTGGCTGCGATATCGTCACCGAAATGTTCCAGGCCGGCGAGCTGGAGACGCTGCTGAAGGAAAACGGCGTCCCGGTAAAGGCGCAAGCCTGATTTCAGCACCGCGTTAACCGGATGTTCACCCGGGCAGGGTAAGGCCATGCGCCTCCTGCCCGTGGTGAGGGTCCGCTGCATATCTCCGTCATCATACCGGCCTACAACGTCGTGCCGTATCTGGGCGACGCCATGGCGTCCGTCATCGCTCAGACCTATGGCGACTGGTCGATGGCCGTGGTGGACGACGGTTCCACGGATTCCACCGCCCGGGTGGCGGCCGGCTTTTCCGATCCACGCATCAGCCTGATCCGCCAGGAGAACCGGGGCGTCTCCGCGGCGCGGAACCGCGGGATCGCCGCCGGCGCCTCGGATGCGTGCCTTTTCCTGGATGCCGACGACTGGTTGGCCCCGGGCGCTTTGGAAAGGCTTTGCGGTGCCTTGGCGACGGCGCCGGCGGCCGTTGCGGCAGCCGGTTGTTATGCGCGTGTGGCGCACGATCACCGCGTCCGGTTCGCCCCGGGGCCTCCGTGCGGTGACGTGCTGGACCGGTTGCTGGTGCGAAATCTGTTCGCTAACGGCGGCCATCTGCTGATACGCCGATGGGCCATCGACATGGCGGGAGGGTTCCGCACCGGCCTGTGCTATGGCGAGGATTGGGACTATTGGGTTCGGCTGGCGCTGCTGGGCAGCTTCGTCGCGGTCCCTCGCCGCCAACCGCTGCTTTTCGTGCGCGAACGGCCGGGCAGCGCGTATCTCCGCATGGCAACCGATCCGGCACGCTTCGAGGCGGCCACGAATGCCGTCTACGGCAACCCCGATGTCATCCGCCGGTTCGGCGCCGATGGGCTGGCGGCGCTGCGGCGCCGGGCGGAGGCTGAAACCGCCTGGATCATCGGACGCGAACTCATCCGCCACGGCGATCACCGGGAAGGCTGGCGATGGCTGCGCGGATCGCTGCGAGTTGCGCCGACACTGAAGCGCCTTGGATTGGCAGGCCTGTCCCGCGCCGGCATCGGGCCGTTTCGGCCATACCCGGGGGCGGACGGAGGCTAACCCACGCAACCGCGCGCAGGTTTCGCGAGATGGTGTTTATGAATGAAACCCGACGCTTACCGTAGGTTGCGAAGTGATGTTACATACCTATCGGGACTGTGATTGACAGTCCTCACGGAATCTGTGCCAACTATGGGATGCAATCGATTTTGGCTTGCCTTGCTGCGCTTCCGTCTTCGGGTGCCTCAGGAGGTCCAAAGACCCGGTTGTCTAATGCATCGCGTGATCGTGCACGGTGCCTGGACGGAGAAGTACGCAGACATGGCTACCGGCACAGTTAAGTGGTTTAACACCACCAAGGGTTACGGCTTCATCATGCCGCAGGATGGCGGCAAGGATGTGTTCGTACACATTACGGCGGTTCAGGCCGCCGGCCTTCGCGGCCTTGATGAGGGCCAGAAACTGAGTTTTGACGTTGCGACGGAGCGCGGTAAGTTCACCGCGACAAACCTGAAGCCGGTCTGATCAGGCCGGGCGTTACTAGCTAAGCGACCGGCCGTCCCAGCCGGCCGGTCGTCATTGGAGGAGAAAAACCATGGCCGTTGGGACGGTTAAATGGTTCAACGCGACCAAAGGGTATGGCTTCATCATGCCGCAGGATGGCGGCAAGGATGTTTTCGTGCATATCACCGCTGTGCAGGCCGCGGGCCTCAAGGGCCTGAATGACGGCCAGAAGGTCAGCTACGAAGTAGCGATGGAACGAGGCAAGGCCGCAGCCACCAATCTAAAACTGGCTTAGGCACCGGTCGCTCGGCCTGGCGAGCCGGTCAGTCTGTTCGGCCGGGATCTCGAGCCGTCCTTGGCCGATTATGTCGGGTCCAGCTCGAGCGCCTCTACACTCGCGAACGGATCGTATCTCTTCGTTACCCCGAAGGGTTAGCTTTTTGCAATGCTCACACTATGTTACCCCTAGGTAGACCGGTCTGACGTAAGCTGTCGGTCAGACCTCCGCAGGGAACTTTTGTGGGAACCCCGAACATGAGTCGCGTGATCGCAGCCGTTGGGCTTGTCTCGGTTCTGGCGCTGAGCGCCTGCGCGGTCGCACCGCCGCAAGGTCCATCGGTGATGGCCCTGCCGGCGCAAGGCAAAAGCTTCGAGGCATTCCAGGCTGACGACGCGCAGTGCCGCGGCTTCGCCTCGCAGCAGACCGGCGGCGCATCGGCTGCCCAGGCTGCCAACAACAGCGCCGTCGGCAGCGCGGTCCTGGGCACCGCGCTTGGGGCCGGACTCGGCGCCGCGCTCGGTTCCGTCGGCGGCGCGGTGGGTGCCGGAGCAGCCATTGGCGGAGCGACAGGCCTGCTGGCCGGCAGCGCCATCGGCGCCGGCAACGCCCAGGCGGCGGGCGGCAATGTTCAGGCCCGGTACGACACCGCATACACCCAGTGCATGTATTCCAAGGGCAACTCGGTCCAAAGCGCGCCGGGCGGATATGCGGCGGGCGGTTACCCTGCCTATGGTCCCGGCTATGCCTATGGCCCCGGCTACTATGGTGGTCCCGCCGTCGTCATCGGCGGCGGCTGGGGTTATGGCGGCGGCTGGGGCTATCGCGGCGGCTGGGGCTATGGCGGTGGATGGCGCCACTACTGACCTGACGCCGGGATCGCCGCGCTACCCCATCAGCTTTTTCAGGTTCGCGGCTATCTCATCCCCGGTCTGATCCGCCCGGATCGGCGCCAGGAATGCACCTTTCGGGTCCATAAGATACAGCACGGAGCTGTGGTCCATCGAGTAATCGCCCGGTCCGGGACCGGTGCGGTGTTCGGCGTAGTAGACCCGATATTCCTTTGCCACCGCAGCGATCGCTTCCGGCGTCCCGGTCAGGCCGGTGATCTCCGGCCCGAACGCCGCGGTGTATTTCCTCACCACCGCCGGCGTGTCGCGGCGGGGATCGACGGTGATGAACAGCGGCCGGACCCTGGCCGCATAATCAGGCCCCAGCTTGTCCATGGCGTCGGCCACCGCGCTCAGCGTTGTCGGACACACGTCCGGACAAAATGTATAGCCGAAATACACCAGCATGTACTTGCCACGAAAATCCCGGTCGGTCACCGGCTTGCCGCCGCCATCCTCCAGCGTGAACGGGCCGCCGATGGCGATGCCGTTGCCGCTGCCAGCGGAGAGCCACATGAACCCGCCGGCGCCCAGCAGCAGCACCGCCAGCAGCACGCCCATGGTTGCAAACAGCATCCGCCGCGGCCCGGGTTTCGGATCAGTGGTGGTGTTCATGGCCGCCTCCTGCGGGTGAAGTGATCGGGTTGGCGCAAATGGCATGGATCGCCGCGATCAGGCGATCCATGCTCTGCCAGCCGCCGGGCGCGCCGGGCCGATGCACCGCGCGCAGCCAGCCGTTGGGGTCGACCAGGAACTCGGCCCCGGCGAGCGCGTCCGGCGCCAGGTTGGCCAGGATAGCATAGGCTCCTCGGGCCGCCGGGTCCGCCGCGGCGCAGCTCCCGGGTGCCGGCCTGGCATCATCCCGCAGCGTCAGGCGTATCGTCGAGACGCCGTCCTGCGGCGGTATCGGCGGCTGGCTGCCCGTCTCTCCGGCCGTGACAAGCAGGACGTGAGCGCGCAAATCCGCGGTCCCGGATGCCGGCACGCCGGAGCAAGTCACGGGAAAGCCCGGCGCCCGCACCGGAACGTCGAACGCCTCATCCTGCTGCATGGCGACGCCGGCGTTATGCGCCCGGACATAGTCGATCAGGGCCCAGCGGTCGTCCACCGAAAGCGAGCCCTCGAACCCCGGCATCGCCAGGCCGCCTTCCGGATCGTCCACGCCGTGACTGAGCCACCAGAACATCTCCCCATCCGCATGCTCCCAGAGGTGCGGCATGGTCAAATCCGCCGGCTTGATGCGCCGGGCGGCGGCGGCAGGTCCGTTGCCCGCCCCGTCGGGTCCGTGGCACGCGGCGCAGTTTTCACCGTAGAGCGCCTGGCCGCGCACGATGGAGGCGGCGGAAAATCCTGTCGGCGAGGTCTGGAAGCTGGTCGGGAATGCTGCAACCGTCAGCAGGGTCAACGATGGTCCCCGCCACGCGATGGCCGCCGCCAGGGCTGCCAGCGCCACCACGCGGAACCGCCGCCACAGCGCCGCGCCAAAGGCCAGCACCACGGCGCTGCCAATGATCAGGAGGCTGGTGACGACCTCGCGGCGGAACTCCGCATCCTCGTTTACCGTCACCAGGCTGAACCGCCAGGCGAATGGCCAGACGGGTGCGGTATGCGCGGCCGGCGGAGCGGACGCCATGAAAGCGGCGGCGCAGACGATCGCCAGGCCCGCCAGCGTTTCGGCGCTCACCGACAGCAGGAGGTGGCGCCTCGCGGTGGCAGCTGCTGCCGCCAGCCGGTCGGTTAGCCGGAGCCGGTTCAGCGCCGCCAGCACCAGCGCAACCAGGAACAGGCTGATCTTCAGGAGGGCAAAATGGCCGTAGGGGGTGCCGAGCAGGGCGGGCAGGCTGCCAATCAGGTCCAGCCCCTGCGCCAGGCCCGTCCCGGCGAGAACCAGCACGCAGGCCAGGCCGATAGGGGTGAACCGCTCGCAGATCAAGGCGGCGAGCGGCGGCGGCACGGCGAACAGAGTCAGCATCAGCGGCAGCAGCGCGCCGAGCCAGATCCCCGCCGCGATCAGGTGCAGCGCCTCGGAGGCGACAAGCTCGTCCCCGGCCCCGCCCCCGGTGGCGCCGGCATGGCCGATGAGTCCCTGCAGGCCGAGCGCGACAGCCGCTAAAGGGACGATGGGGTAGACCCACGTCATGGCGGGCGCAGGGCCGCGATCCACGCCTTTGTCCGGGCCGGCACCCAAAGGCGCACCTGCGCGGACCGTGACGGCGGTAGGACCGCAGCCCCACCACGCCAGTCCTGTCGCAACAAGTAGCAGTCCCAGACGGACCAGCAGGATGTTGCCATAGCGCGTGTGCATCGCCACCACGGGCAGCGCATCCCACAGGTCCGACAGGTCCGCGGCCCCGGCGATGGCGGCGGCTTGCAGCGCGAACCACGCCGTCCCGGCGAGGACCCCAATGAGTCCGCTGATTCCCACCACCCCGGTCAACCGGCGGCGCAGCGCATCAGGCGGTGGCCCCGCCGCGGGCAGGGTCCAGGCGATGAAGCCGGCCGAACCGAGCAGCGACAGAGTCGCCGCCAAGTGCAGCCCCCTCACCAATGGCATGATCGTGAGGAGATCGATCATTCAGGGCGTCACGGTAAAGGTGAAATGGCCCTCCGTCTTGTGGGTGTCCACCGAGGTGACGTGCCACTCGACCGTGTAGACCCCCGGCTTCAGCGGTTTGAGTTTGACGGACAGGATACGCCCGTCCTCCCGCGGCACCAACGTCCCGTCGTCCACACGGGCGCCCCCGGGGTCGGTGACAAGAATGGTGCTGAACAGCGGCTCCACAGGCTCGGTGTAAGTCAGCGACAGCGCGGGTGGCGAACCGGACACCTCGGAGCCGACCGGCGGCGAGGCGCGGTCGAGGAAGGCGTGGGCGAACGCCGCCTGCCCGATCAGGCAGGCGGCGGCGATCCCGACGACGATACGGGTCATGTTCTGAACCAGTCCACGATGGGCGTGCCCAGCGATTTCGAGAACAGGTCGTCGAAATAGAGATGGAACTGGGCGATGACCCCAGCATGGGTCCCGGTCGCCCGGTTGCCGGGCACCAACGCCTCAACACCTACGGCCCATGTCGTGGCGGTGTAGTTGACGCCAAAGCCCCAGAGATATTGCGTTTGCAACTGGTTGGGCTGGCTGGCGGGGGATGACCATGCCAGTTCCACCACCGGGGTCAGCTTGTTGACGAAGTCCGGCAGCCCGTAATCCTTCACCTGAGACGACAGGTAGCGGATGCTGTATTGCAGCGACAATCCGCCGCTCCATTGGTTGGCGTTGCCGTTGTTGTAGTTGCCGTATTGGTCGATTTTCAGGCCCTTGTCGGCGATCGCGTAGCTCAGCTCGCCGGTCAGCGCGAGCGCGCGCAGCGGGCCAATCGGCAGATCGCCGAAGCCCTTGCCGAAGTAGATCGTCGGGGCGGTGACGCCTGCGTCGTCATTGCCCAGGGTCGCGCCATTGGTCCCGTTGGCGCCGCTGCGCGCAAACTCCTGCTGCACGCCGACGGAGAGCAGGAATTCGTGTTCCGCGCTGACATACGGCTTGTATTTCAGGGTTACGACAATGTTGTCCCAGCCATTCGCGGTCTTGTCGCCGGGCCGGGTCATCCATGAATAGCCGTCGTTGATCGCGAAGCCGAAATTCTCGGTGATGCGTTTGTCGAACTCGAAACCCAGGTTGTAGTTGTAGGATGTTTGGCCGCCGCCGACATCCTGCGGCAGGAACTGGAAGGTCGGCAGGCTCGCCTCATCGGCGACGTTGGGATCGTCGATCAGCAGGGTGCTGATGAACATATGGTCGCCGGCGAAGCCGTGCGCGTTGGCATGACTGGTGAAGGCCAGCGTGCCGGCGGCAAGCGTGGCGAGCAGATAACGCGGTCTCATGGGATACTCCTGGAACAGACAAAAACCGGCGCGCCGGGAGGCGAGCCGGATGGCTGGGGTCAGGAGTAGAAAGGTGGCGCCCGAGGCTGGCTCGGCGGACGCTGCGCCGCGGGGGGCGCGGTGGACGGCGGCGGCAGTTCGGCTCGGCGTTCCGTGCGGAGGTCTGGCGGTGTCAGTGCGGGCGCGCTGGCGATCAGCGGCGCGGCGGGTGCGTGGAAGGCGGCGCAGAGCGGGCACACCAGGCAGTCCGCGGGATGGCCCGGGGACTGTGAGGGCGGGCCGCTTTGGTCATCGTCTACGTGGCAGAGTGTCTCCGCGCCGGCTAACAGTGCGAATGGATCGAGTCGCGGCACCGTCGCGCCCGCGCCAAGCTGCGCCATCAGCGCCAGCAGCACCGCGAACAGTCCGAGCAGGTGGAACCGGCGGTTCGACATGGGCCAACGTCATACCGCGTTTCACCGGCCGGTGGGAATACGGGCGCCCGAAATACTTACTGCCCACGTAGAACGACCGGCCCGCGCGCTCACGCGATCGGCCGCGGCGGTGCGGCTTTCACCAATCCCGCGAGATATTCCGCCAGCTTCTCCGTCTGGCGGCGAATATCCGGCACCGCCGTCATCTCCCAGAACGTCCCCTTCGTCACCGGCCCGACCGCGAACAGCCGCCGGGAAATCGCGCCCTGGCGATTCAGCAGCGCGCAGTTCCCGGTAACCTCCAGCCCGAGCCGCAACGGATCGGGCCGCACCACGCCGTCCCGCAACAGGTCCCGGATCAACGGCTCCTGGATTCGATCGAAATCCGCCCCCGGGCCGGCGCAATTGACCACCCGGGACACCGTGATGGTCGCCGGACCGTTCTGCTGACGCGGCCGGTACGACACCTCCACCTGGCCGTCCTTGACCGCATAATCGTTCACCCGCCCGACCAGCACGCGGAACTGTCCGCTGGTGCGTGCGGCGTCGATCCGGTCCGCCACCGGAGCGGCCATGCGGTGCCGGTGCACGTCCCACCAGGGCCGCAGATGCCGCAGAAACCGCTTGCGGTCCTGTAACGGCATCGCCTGCCAGACATCCACGGTGAACGGCCGAAGCTTATCGATCACCGGTTGCCATCCGCTGCCCTGAGCCGCCGCCCGATCCGTTTCGGTGCGCAGAAACCGCGTCAGGGCGTTCACCGCGGTCGGGTACGGTTCATGCTCCGGCGCCGGCACCGGCGCTCCCGCATGCCGGCGCGGCAACAACCCCCGCCGCGACAATGCGTAGATTGGCCCGCGATGTCCTTGATCTAATAGCGAAATGACCGCGTCCATCGTGGTCAGCCCGGTCCCGATCAGCAGCACCCCGGCATCCGCGTCCAGATCCGCCAAGGCATCCGGCCCCCAGGGATCCGCGCGATAATACGGCGTGTCGTAAAATCCCGCGTTGGCAACAGGCATCGGCTCGGGGGGGAAATTGCCGATGGCGAGCACCGCCATGTCGGCCTGCACCGTCCGCTCGCGGTCCAACGTCAGCAGCATCGGTTGGCCAGACCGGTCCAACTCCAGAACGTCACCCTTGACCAGCTCCAGCCTGTCCCGCCCGCTGCGCTTGATTTCCTCGTTCAGCAGCGCGCGCACATAGGCGCCGAACAGGTGGCGCGGCGCGAAGGTCTGCGGGCCGGGCGGTGCGCCGCCGCAGGCCCCCTCCGGCTGCCGCTTCAGCCAGTCGAGGAAATCGGCGGGACGATCGTGAAACGCGCTCATGCGCGCGGCGGGCACGTTGAGAATATGATTGGCATTGGGGGTGGCGTAGGCGAGGCCGCGGCCGAACTGGCTGTTGCGCTCGATCAGAACCAGACGGGTATGCGCCGGGCAATGGCGCAGCAGGTGCAGTGACAACAGGGTGCCGCTGAACCCGGCGCCGATAATGGCGATCGTCGTCATGAAATGCTCATACCGTGCTTCCCACTATCGTTGTTCGTAGGTTAAGTTGCACCTGTCGCACTCTGGTGTATAAACAAATATCACCCGGCAGGAGCCCTGCATGACCGATAGCCCGCCCCCCGCGGAAGCCGCCGATATCCTGTGGTTCATGCCGACCCACGGCGACGGCCGCTACCTTGGCACGGAAATCGGCGCGCGGCACGTCACGTTGGGGTATCTCAGCCAGATCGCCCGGGCGGCCGGCGAACTCGGCTATTTCTCCATACCCAGAAAATAGGTTCTTCGCTGTTTGGGGTGGGTAGAAACGTTCCTCATGCGGGCAGTTTGAGGTCGAGCTTTCCGGCCACCAGATAGACTATGGCCTTGAGGTTCCGGATTGACCGATAGCCGCGCGCCTTGGCCTTTGCGGCCTGCACCAGGCTGTTGATGCCCTCGATCAGGCTGTTGGCGATCTTGCTGTTGAACCAGCGCAGAATACCGTCCCAATGGCGCTTGACGGTGTATGCGGCGGCGAGCATCGGCGGCAGGCGGCTGCGAGTAGCCCAAAAATACCAGCGCTTCAGGAATAAAGCCGCCTGCTCAGGCGTGTCCTGCCCGTAAAGTTCCTGAAAGGCAAGGCGTATCCGATACGCCCGCGCAGTCTTCAGATGCCGCGTCGGCAGGCTGTCCAGCGCATCCCGCTGCCGCTCCGACAGGTTGTCAGGGTTGCGCAGCCAGATATACCGCGTTCCGCGCAGCAGGCGCTGGCCCTTTTGTTCATCAACGTATTGCAGAGGTCTTCTGACCACCCCGCTGACCTACCGTCCTATTCAGCAGCCGGCCTTTTTGCCAAGAGACCGCTACGGTGGCAGGCTTTCTGATCGGAAGACGTTTGCGGCTGGCGACCTGGCATGGACCGGGTTCCGGGTGGAAAGCGCAGTGCGGCGCTGATGCTTTTCCCTGCCAAGAACTCCCGCTGCCAAGCAGATCTGGTCCTGGAACACCGGCATCGGCCAACTTATCGGTGCCGCCGCGGGGTTCGGGACAATCTTCCCGGCGACCGCGGAGTGGACGCCGCATTTCATGGGCAGCAACCGCTGACCATCGCCCGCGTGGCCGCCGACGCGATCACTTCAGCGAACGGGTCCGCTCGAAACTTCGGAAGGCCGGCGAGAAAAGACCCCGGGGTCGCTTCGATTGTCCATGTAACAGGATGCCGATGAAATTCCGCTCACCCGAAAACGCATCGGCCGAAACGTGGTTGTCGGCTCGCAGATCGAGAGGTTCCTGATGAGAAAAATCGCGGTTATCACGGGAGCCGGCGCGGGCGTGGGTCGCGCAACCGTCACCGAGTTCGCCAGCAACGGTTGCGATGTGGGCCTGTTGTCGCGCGATCCTGAACGGCTTGAAGACGCGGCAAGAGAAGCGCGGCGTTTCGGCGTGCGCGCACTCGCAGTGCCGACCGACGTGGCCGATGCGGAAGCGGTGGAGGCTGCCGCGACGCGCGTCGAGGAGGAACTCGGTCCGATAGACATCTGGGTCAATGTGGCAATGGCGACCGTGTTTTCTCCGGTCTCCAAGCTCACCGCCGCCGAAGTCGAGCGCGGCACAGCGGTCACATACCTAGGTCAAGTACACGGCATGATGGCCGCGCTGCGCCGGATGACACCGCGCAACCGCGGTTCTATTGTCAACGTGGGTTCGGCTTTGGCGTATCGCTCCGTGCCGCTTCAGTCAGTCTACTGCGGAGCCAAGTTCGCGATCCGCGGGTTCACCGATTCACTCCGTTCCGAGATTCTGCACGACAAGCTGAACATCGACATCAGCATGGTGGACCTGCCCGCGGTCAATACGCCGCAGTTCAACTGGGCACGGAACAAGACCGGCCATCGGGCGCAACCGGTCCCGCCGATTTTCCAACCGGAAATTCCTGCGCGCGCCATCTACTTCGCCGCCTTCCATCCGCGCCGGCAAACCTGGATCGGCTTTCCCACTGTCAAGGCGATCCTGGCAAATCGGATCGCTCCCGGCCTGATCGATCGCTATCTGGCCAGCGCGGGCTACAGCGGGCAGTTGACCAAGGAGGTGGCGCCGGCCGGCGCGCCGGATAATCTGTTTCATCCCGTCCCGGGCGCGTTTGCCGCGCACGGGCGCTTCGACGATCAGGCCCGTGATCATAGCTGGGAAGTGTTCACCAGCCGGCACCGCAACGCGATGTGGGCGGCAATTGGGATCGGCGCGGTCTTCGGGCTGCAGCGGTTGGCCAGGTGGCTGAAGGTGTAACGCCCGTGCGGCCGTTTCTTCCGCGTTACGCATGACGGCCCCGCCGCGCCGCCGCTGGCCGTTGGCGGGGCTTCTGCTCGCCTTTCCCCTGGCCGGCTGTCATTCCGCCGATAGGGGATTTTTCGCGCCGCGCGGTCCGGTCGCGGCGGCGGATGCCCATTTGTTCGTCATTGTCGTCATGCTGATGGCGATCGTGGTCGTGCCGGTTTTCATGCTGACCCCGTGGTTCGCGTGGCACTATCGTTTGGGCAACGCAGCGTCGACGTATCGGCCGAAATGGGATTTCTCCTGGCCGCTCGAGGTGCTGATCTGGGGCGTGCCGGCCGCGATCGTGATCAGCCTTGGTGTCATCCTCTGGCGCGATACGCATCGGCTTGATCCCTACCGGCCAATCGCATCGAATGTTCCGCCGTTGCAGGTTCAGGCCGTCGGGCTGGATTGGAAATGGCTGTTCATCTACCCCGACCAGCACATCGCCGTGCTGAACGAGCTTGCCTTTCCGGCCGATCGGCCGGTGCACATCAGCATTACGAGCGACACGGTCATGCAGTCGCTGCTGATCCCGCAGCTCGCCGGCCAGATCTATGCCATGGCGGGCATGACGACGCAGTTGAACCTGATGGCGGACTCGCCCGGGCAATTCATGGGCGAGAACACGCAATTCAACGGCATGGGTTTTCAGAACCAGAAATTCACCGCGCTTGCACTTTCGCCGGACGATTTCACCCGGTGGATCGCCCGGGCGCGTGCATCGAACACGCCGCTCGACGCCCGGGAATATGCCAAGGTCGCTGAAAAATCCTCAGTGAAACAGCCAGTCTACTTTTCGGCGGTGCAGGATGGCCTGTTCAGGCGGATCATCGACCACTATCACCCGGTGAGGACGCCATGACCGAGACGCGCGGCGTTTGGCACTTGCTACTCGGCAATCTCACCTACAACGCGCTGCCCTTCTACAGCGCGATCGCCGCTTTCGCCGCGGGCCTGGTCGTCGTCGGCGCGATCTCGGTTTTCGTGCTCATCACCTGGCTTGGAAAGTGGCGCTATCTCTGGACCGAGTGGTTCACCAGCGTGGATCACAAGCGTATCGGCATCATGTACATCATTATTGCATTCATAATGATGTCGCGCGCGCTGATCGAGGCTGTGCTGATGCGCGTGCAGCAGGCAGTGGCGATAAATTCACCGGGCTTCCTGCCCCCCGACCATTTTGGCCAGCTATTCAGCACACACGGCACGATCATGATTTTCTTCATGGCGATGCCGTTCCTGACAGGCCTCATCAACTACGTCATGCCGTTGCAGATCGGCGCGCGGGATGTGAAATTCCCGCTGTTGAACTCGATCAGCCTCTGGCTGACCGGCGGTGGCGCGGGCCTCATGATGGTCTCGCTGGTTCTGGGGAAATTCTCGACCGGCGGCTGGAGTGGATATCCCCCGTATACCGGTATCGAATTCAGTCCCGGGGTTGGTCCCGATTACTGGATCTGGGCGGTGTCGCTGAGCTCGATCGGAACCACGTTGACTGGCCTCAACTTTGCCACCACGATCTATAAGGGCCGCGCGCCGGGCATGACGCTGATGCGGATGCCGCTGTTCTGTTGGACATCGCTTTGCACCAGCATTCTGATGATCTTCGCCATGCCGCCGCTGACCGTGGCAACCACGCTGCTCGCGCTGGATCGCTACCTCGGCATGCATTTCTTCACCAACGGAATGGGCGGCAATATGATGAACTACGCCAACCTGTTCTGGCTGTTCGGCCATCCAGAGGTTTATATCCTGATCCTGCCGGCCTTCGGCGTCTATTCGGAAGTCATACCCGCGTTCTCTTCGAAACGGCTATACGGATACACCTCGCTGGTCTGCGCAACGATGGCTATTGCCGTGCTGTCCTTCACCGTGTGGCTGCACCACTTCTTTACCATGGGGCAAAGTGCCAACATCAATGCTGCGTTCGGCATCGCCACGATGACGATCGGAGTGCCGACCGGAGTCAAGGTGTATGATTGGCTGCTGACGATGTGCCGGGGACGCGTCAGGTTCACCCCGCCGATGTTGTTCTCCCTGGCGTTCATCGTCTCCTTTGTCATCGGCGGCATGACCGGGATTATTCTTGCGACACCGCCGCTTGACTACATGGTGCACAACACTGTGTTTCTTGTCGCGCATTTCCACAACATGCTGATCCCCGGCCTGCTCTATGGGATGATCGCGGGCTATCAATACTGGTTCCCCAAGGCCTTCGGTTTCCGGCTGAACGAAACCTGGGGCCGCATCGCGTTCGGCTGCTGGGTTGTGGGCTTCTACCTGGCCTTCATGCCGCTGTATGTCCTGGGCGCCGAGGGCATGCCCCGCCGCTCGCAGGAAGTCTTTGACACCGCCTATCGGCCCTGGCTGCTGATCGCGATGGTCGGCGCATTCATACTTTTGGCGGGGCTCGTCAGCCTGTTCATTCAGCTCCGGGTCAGCATCAAACAGCGAGACAGTAACCGGGTCTTCGCCGGCGACCCCTGGGACGGCCGGGGGCTGGAGTGGTCGGTTTCGGCGCCTCCGCCGGAATACAATTTCGCCGTGATCCCCACCGTGACCAGCCGCGACACCTTTGCCGGACAGAAAGAGCATGGCCAAGCCTACCATCCGCCCCAAACCTACCAGGACATCGAGATGCCGAAAAACAGCGCGGCCGGCGTCGTCATCGGCATCTCCGGGGCCGCCTGCGCCTTCGGCCTGGTCTGGCATATCTGGTGGATGTCGATCCTCGGCCTGATCCTGATCTGGGGCACGGTGATCGTGCGCAGCTTCGTGCGCGACATCTACAAGGTTATCCCCGCCGCCGAGGTTGCCCGAACCGAAGCGCGCTGGCTGAACCACGTCGCCAACGTCCGCGCCGTGCCGCGCGAACTGGAAACGACTCCGGCCAACAAGGGCCTGGCGGAGTCCGTCGCGTGAGCGCGAACGAAGTCCTGCATGCCGGGCTTAATCTCGGCGCAACCGACCCGAAGACACATGCTGAGGCCGGCAGCGCCATCTTCGGGTTCTGGGTCTTCCTGATGACCGACGCCGTGCTGTTCGCGCTGCTGTTCGCGAATTACGGCGTGCTGCTGTCCGGCACTGCCGGCGGCCCCGGGCCCGCCGCCGAGTTCAAGCTGTCCAGCGCCTTCATCGAGACGCTGCTGCTGCTGACCAGCAGCTTCACCTTCGGCCTGGCGTCGCTTGCCATGAAGCACGGCAGCCAACCGCGCCTGTTGCAGGTCTGGTTGCCGACGACGCTGCTGCTGGGTGCGGGCTTTCTGGGCATGGAGCTGCACGACTTCGCCACGATGCTGTCCGACGGCGCAACGCCGAGCCGCAGCGGGTTTTTGTCGGCGTTCTTCGCGTTGGTCTCGACGCACGGCCTGCACGTGTTTGCCGGCTGCGTTTGGATCATCGTGATGATGGTGCAGATCGCGGTGTTCGGCACCGACGCCCGAGTCAAGATCAACGTGCTTCGCCTCGGCCTGTTCTGGCATTTCCTCGATATCATCTGGGTCGCGATCTTCTCGGTTGTCTATTTGCAGGGGCTGATCCGATGAGCGATCGACCCCGGGCGCGCGTCCTTCGGTGGGTGCTGGCATTCGTCGCCGCCGTGGCCGCCGCCGTATGGCTCATGGCGGAGCCGCACGAGCTGGCGCCCGTCAGGGCGGCGGCCACCGGACGTGCCGAACACCGCCGCGAACGTCGATCCTACATCATCGGTTTCGTATTCGCGGTTCTGCTGACCTGCGCCGCCTTCGCGATCGTCGCATGGAGGCTGATGGCCCCCGCGACCGCGTTGGCGATCGTGTTTGCTCTGGGGTTACTTCAGATCATCGGCCATTTTCGCTTCTTTCTTCACATCGACCTGCGCAAATCGGCGCGCGACGACCTGCAGCTTATCCTGTTCTCAGGCCTGATCACCCTGCTGATGGTCGGCGGCACGCTCGTCATCCTGTTCAATCTGCGCCACCGCATGATGTGATTACCCATAGACGATTGGAATTTGTGATGACCCGTCCCGAGAAAGATCACCGGTGAGCACGCCGCTCGAAGACTACGCGCTCATCGGCGACGGGGAATCCGCCGCCCTCGTCAGTCGCGACGGCTCCGTGGACTGGCTGTGCTGGCCGCGCTTCGACAGCGCTGCGTGCTTTGCCGCGCTGCTTGGCACGCCTGCGAACGGACGCTGGCTGATTGGCCTGGCGGAACAGGACCCGTCCCGAAGCGCGACGCGCCGCTATCAGTCCGACACATTGGTCATGGAAACCAACCTCGTTGCTGCGGGAGGCGCTGTCCGGCTTATTGATTTCATGCCTGTGCGCGAGGATGTGGCGGCGCTGGTGCGCATCGTGGAGGGCGTCGAAGGCACCTGTCGGCTTCGCATGGATCTGCGCCTGCGCTTCGATTACGGAACCATGCTTCCCTGGACCGAGGCGACGGAAGACGGTTTCGTCGCAACCGTCGGATCGAACCGGATTACCGTAACCACGCCAATTCCACTTGAACTTCGCGCCCATGCGGCGGAGGCGGTCTTCAGCGTCACAGCAGGGCAGCGCCTGGTCTTCGTCATGCAGCACCACGACGCGACTCTACCCGCGCCGCCGCCGCTCGATGCCGAAGCCGCGCTGCTGCGGACTCAAGCATTCTGGCGCGACTGGATCGCCCGTTTTAACTCCAGAAAGACCCGCTGGCCGGACCCGGTGCGGCGTTCGCTGCTGACGCTCAAGTCGATGATCCACCGTCCGACGGGCGGTTTGATTGCGGCGCCGACAACCTCCCTGCCGGAAGCGCCGGGCGGAGCCATGAACTGGGACTACAGATACTGCTGGCTGCGCGATTCGACTTTCACGCTCGGGGCTTTGATCAACGCCGGATACCATGACGAGGCGCGGAACTGGCGGGATTGGCTGCTGCGGGCGATTGGCGGCTCGCCCGAAAACATGCGGATCATGTATCGCGTGGATGGCGATCGCCACCTGGACGAATGGCCGGTCGCCGGCCTGCCGGGCTATCGCCACGCCCTGCCCGTACGCATCGGCAATGCGGCGTCCACGCAGCTCCAGATCGATGTGTGGGGCGAGGTGGTGGACACGCTGCACCTCGCGGATCAGGCGGGACTGCCAGGGTCCCGGCAGGCCGATCAGGTGCGGAAGCAACTGGTGGAGCATTTGGCTGATGTTTGGAACCAGCCAGGGGCCGGGATCTGGGAGTCGCGCAATAAACCACGGCACTACACTTACTCGCGCGTCATGGCATGGGTGGCGGTCGACCGCTTTGTCCGGGCGTTTGGCTCCGGTGCCGGCGAAAACCTGTTGCGCCGGATGAAGGCGCTTCGGCGGCAGATCCACGATGAGGTCTGTCGCGAGGGCTGGAACGACGGGCTGGGCACGTTCACCCAGTATTTCGGCGGTCAGGAACTGGACGCCGGCTTGCTTCTGTTGCCGTTGGTTGGCTTTCTGCCAGCCGGCGATCCACGCATGGCCGGGACTATCGCTGCCATCCGGCGTGATCTGGGCGAGGGCGGCTTTATCAGGCGAACCCGTCACAGCGGCACCGAAAATCCCGAAGGTGCATTCCTCGCCTGTTCATGCTGGATGGCCGATTGCCTTAACCTTTTGGGTAAATCCGAAGAAGCCGCAGCCCAGTTCGAACGCGTGCTGGACGTTCGGAACGACGTCGGTCTTCTGTCCGAGGAGTTCAACGTGCCGGCCCGCCATCTCGCCGGCAACTTCCCGCAGGCGCTGACGCATCTTGCCGTCGTGAATACCGGCCTCTCGCTGTCCGGCCCGGTGATCAACCGTGGAGGCGGCTAATTCGGCGCGGAGTATCCTTACTGTGTCATGGCCGGGCTTGGCTCGGCCATCCACGACTTTGCCGCGCTAAACATCGCAAGCCGTGGGTGGTCGAGCCCGGCCATGACACAGGGGCAATGCCGGTGCGGGCGCTCCGGTCATCTGAAACCGCTTCTCGCCCGCGTTGCCAAAACTTCATAGCGTTGTCCAACAATAAAGCAAAACTGCCACGGGTAATTTGGACTTTAAGCGATGCGGCCTGCAGAAGCACGTCGTTTAATCACAGGAGTCACCCAATGTTCCAGAAAGTAGCGGCCCTGACCGGCCTCGCGGTTTGTCTTTCGCTGCCAGCGATGGCGCAGACAAGTCCCTCCAGTAACAACGCAACAAACGGCCACGCTGCGGCGGCAATGAACGGGCCTTCGATCCGGCAGCACATCCAGCAGGATCTCCAGAAGGCCGGATACACCAATATCAAGATCATGCCGGCCTCTTTCGTCGCGGAGGCGAAGGACAAGCAGGGCGATCCGGTAACCCTTCTGATCACCCCGGATAACGATCACCACAGTTGTTGAAGAGCCGGCCTCCGGCAAGAGCGCCAGCAACCAGTCAAGCAAGATGGCTGGAAACAGCACGACCGCGAGCAACAGGTAGGCTGCGATCACGGATCGATCCCCGGCCGTTTCAGCGTCTTCCCGCCTTGCATGGAGCGGCCGGCATCGTGAACTCGCGGACACATGCCGAACGGCTTGCAACGCATGAGCTTGTGACGCGTAGAAGTCTCGTCCGGTCTGGAGGCAGTAATGGCAATAACCGTCGCCGAGTTCGTATGGCATCGTTTGCATGAATGGGGCCTCAAGCGGGTTTACGGCTATCCGGGCGACGGGGTAGGGGGACTCGACTTGGCGCTGGAGCGTGCCAGGGATACGATGGAATACGTCCAGGTGCGGCATGAGGAAATGGCCGCCTTCATGGCGTCCGCGCATGCCAAATTCACCGGCGAAGTCGGGCTGTGCTACGCAACGTCCGGGCCCGGCGCCATTCATCTGCTGAACGGCCTGTATGACGCGAAGATGGATCACGTGCCGGTCGTCGCGATCGTCGGCCAGCAGGCGCGCAGCGCGCTGGGAGCACACTACCAGCAGGAGGTTGATCTCCAGTCCCTGTTCAAGGATGTCGCGGCCGATTTTGTCGCCATGGCCAGCGTCCCGGGTCAGGTGCGCCATCTGATAGACCGCGCCGTCCGCATCGCCAGCACGAAGCGGACCGTTACTTGCGTGATCCTCCCCAACGATCTGCAGGGTCTCGACTACGAAGACCCGCCGCTGGTCCACGGCACCACCCACACCGGGGTCGGATACGCCGGACCCGCCTTGCTGCCGGAGGAAAGCCGCCTGCAAGAGGCCGCGGCGGTGCTGAACGCGGGCAAGAAAGTCGCTATTCTCGTGGGCGCGGGCGCCCTGAACGCCACCGATGAAGTCATCGCCGTCGCCGAGAAACTTCAAGCCGGCGTCGCAAAAGCCTTGCTGGGCAAGGCCGCCTTGCCGGATGACCTGCCGTACGTGACCGGATCGCTCGGCCTGCTCGGCACCAAGCCAAGCTGGAACATGATGCAGGGTTGCGACACCTTCCTGATGATCGGCTCGGCCTTTCCGTACAGCGAGTTCCTGCCCAAGCCCGGCAGCGCCCGCGGCGTGCAGATCGACATCGACGGCACCATGATCAGCCTGCGCTACCCGATGGAGGTAAACCTGATCGGCGACAGCGCGACGACGCTGCGCGCTCTGCTTCCTCTGCTGCACCAAAAGCCGGAAGACGGCTGGCGGCAGGGCATCGAGAAAGACGTGTCCGAGTGGTGGAAGACGCTGGAAGATCGCGCCATGCAGTCGGCCGAACCAATCAACCCTCAGCGCGTGTTCTGGGAGTTGTCGCCGCGTCTTCCCGACAACTGCATCATGACGGGCGACAGCGGATCGGTTGCGAATTGGTATGCCAGGGATATCAGGATCCGGCGCGGGATGAAGGGGTCGCTGTCGGGCAGCCTCGCCTCGCTCGGCGCGGCGACGCCGTATGCTCTCGCGGCGAAGATGGCATTTCCGGAGCGCACGGTCATCGCCTTCATCGGTGACGGCGCGATGCAGATGAACGGGCTGAATGTCATGATCACCATCTCCAAGTATTGGCAGGAATGGAGTAATCCCCGCCTGATCGTGATGGTGCTCAATAACCGCGATCTCAACCAGGTCACCTGGGAGGAACGCGTGCAGCTTGGCGCCGGCAAAACCGAATCAACGCAGAGCATTCCCGATTTTGCCTACGACAGGTATGCGGAGTTGCTCGGACTGAAAGGCATTGTCGTGCGCGACCCGGAACGGCTCGGTGCGGCCTGGGACGAAGCTCTCCACGCCGATCGGCCGGTGATCCTGAATATTTACACTGACCCCAACGTTCCGCCGCTGCCGCCGCACATCACGCTGAAAGACGCCAGGAATTTCATGACCATGACGTTCAGCGAACCGGAACTGGGCGGTGTGCTGAAGAACAGCGCCAAGGAAGTTCTTGCCCGCGTCCTGCCCGGGAAGGATTGAAACCGTGCACGTCCCCGTGGAAACGGTATCGGCTGATGCCTATACCGTTCCAACCGACAGTCCGGAGGCGGATGGAACTTTTGCCTGGACCTCGACGACAATCATCGTGGTCGAGGTTCAAGGCGGCGGACACATCGGGCTCGGCTACACCTACAGCGACCGGTCCGTGGCCGAACTGATCCGCGGCAAGCTGGCGGAATGCGTGCACGGGCGTGACGTCATGGATCCACCGGCGGCATGGCGAGCGATGACCCGGGCGGTCCGCAACATGGGGCGCGACGGACTGGCAGCGACAGCCATCTCCGCGCTGGACGTGGCGCTGTGGGACCTGAAGTGCAAACTGCTGAACCTGCCGCTGGCGCAGCTGCTCGGCCGCGCCCGCGATGCGGTCCCGATCTATGGCAGCGGCGGCTTCACCACGTACAGCGATGACCAGCTTCGCAGCCAGCTCGCCGGCTGGGTGGAGAACGACGGCTGCCGCTGGGTGAAGATGAAGGTTGGAACGCAACCCGACCGCGATCCGCACCGCGTTGCCGTGGCGAAACGGGCAATCGGCGACCGCACGCTGTTCGTCGATGCCAACGGCGCCTATTCGGCGCGGCAGGCGCTGATGCTGGCTGAAATATTCATGCAGGAACATGACGTGCGCTGGTTCGAGGAACCGGTCTCATCCGACGACCTCTCCGGCATGCGCTACGTTCGCGAACGTCAGCCGTTGCGCATGGAACTGGCTGCCGGCGAGTATGGTTACGACATCGACTATTTCCGCCGCATGCTGGATGCCGGCGCGGTGGATGTGCAGCAGGCGGATGCGACGCGGTGCGGCGGCGTGACGGGATTCCTTCTGGCGGCGGCGCTTTGCGAGGCTCATCACATCGACCTGTCGGGCCATTGCGCGCCGGCCCTGCACCTGCACATGGCCTGTGCCGCACCCCGGTTCCGCCATCTGGAATGGTTCCACGACCACGTCCGTATCGAGCACATGCTGTTCGACGGCGCGCCCGCTCCAGACGACGGGCTGATCCGGCCCGACCTGTCCCGGCCGGGTCTGGGTCTCGACTTCAAGCGGTCCGACGCCGCACGGTTCAAGGCATAGTCAATGCGCACTGCCATAGATAAGACGATGCAGAACCAGCTCGTGGCGATTGCCGCGCAGCTTGATGTGCTTGAGAAAGGATTGTCTCAGCATTTCCCCCGGCGCGAACCGACTGTGCGGGCGGCGCGCCGCCTCAATGGTGCGTCCGGGATTCTCTCCATGTCCGTGCTGGCCGACAGCGGCATCGAGCACTATCGCGGATCCTTCGAGAACAAGGCCATGTTCACGCCGCTGGTGATGTCCGCCCTGAGCCTCGCGGTCAGCGCGCATGGAACGGCGGACAGCCGCCCCGACGCGCACCGGATACGTGACGCCGTCTATGCGGCCGCCGCGCTGACCGGCGTGGTCGGCACCGGATTTCACGTCTATAACGTTCTCAAGCGGCCGGGACGCCTCAGTTGGCAGAATCTGTTCTATGGCGCCCCGCTCGGCGCGCCGATGGCGATCCTGCTGTCGGGCCTGCTCGGCGTCTACTCGGAGCGGCTGCGCGATGATCGCGGCGCATCACCGACAGTCTTTGGTCTTCCCGCCGGCCGCACCCTTGCGGCGTTAACCGGCGCCGGCCTGCTCGGCACCGCGGGGGAAGCCGGCCTGCTGCATTTTCGCGGCGCCTACCACAATCCGTTCATGTATGCCCCGGTGACCATTCCGCCTGTCGCGGCGGGCCTGTTGGGCGCGGCCGCGGCGGGGTTTTCGGGACGAACTCGCTGGCTGACCCGCTGGTGGCTGCGGTTGACGGCACTGCTCGGCTTCGCCGGCGCCGGCTTCCACGCCTACGGGGTGTCGCGGAACATGGGTGGCTGGCGCAACTGGCGCCAGACCGTCCTCAATGGCCCGCCGTTGCCCGCACCGCCCAGCTTCACCGGCCTGGCGCTGGCCGGCCTCGCGGCGCTAGGCCTGTTGGAGGACCACACCGATGCCTGACCGCTTCCCGGGCTACGACGTACTCAGCAAACGCTGGACGCCGTCCTGGAACCAGAAGACGCGCGAGGTCATCAACCGCCGGCTGGCACTGACCAACGAGCCAAGGTACTTAACCGCTGAGGAATTCGCCCTGGTGACCGTGATCGCCGCCCGCATCGTGCCGCAGCCGGGACATCGCCCGCCGGTTCCGGTCGCCGCCCTGATCGATCATCAACTCGATCGCGACCAGGGCGATGGGTACCGCCACGCCGGGATGCCGCCGCTACAGGAGGCGTGGCGCCAGGGGCTGCGTGCATTGAATGCGGAGGCGCAGGCGGCGCACGAGGCACCGTTCGATCAGCTTCGAACAGCCGATCAGGACGCGCTCCTGACGCAGATGCAGGAGGGCAAGCTTAAGGACGCGGCATGGGGCGGCATGTCCTCCGCCACGTTCTTCAAGCAACGCCTGGCGCACGACATCGTCCACGCCTACTACGCCCACCCCACAGCCTGGAACGAAATCGGCTGGGGCGGGCCGGCCAGCCCGCGCGGCTATGTCCGGATGGATGCCAACGAGCGCGACCCGTGGGAGGCCGCGGAGGTCAAGGACGGCGACGTCGAGGCGGCACGCCGGAAGAACCGCCATGTCGGATGATCCGCTGCTGTCGCCGCGCGCCAAGGCCGGACGGGCGCCCGATGTCTTCGCCCCGGGTGGCTGGATCCCGATGCACGCGTATCGCGAAGACGAGGCCGTGGATTTCGTCATCGTCGGCACCGGCGCCGGCGGCGGCACCCTGGCCTGCAAGCTGGCCGAGGCCGGTTTCTCCGTCGTGGCGATGGACGCGGGACCTTACTTCCGGCCGCTTGAGGATTTCGCGTCCGACGAGTCCGAGCAGACCAAGCTGTACTGGACCGACGACCGGATCGTCGACGGCGAAAACCCGTTGCAGATGGGCAGCAACAACAGCGGCAAGGCGGTGGGCGGCAGCACAGTTCATTTCGCTATGGTGTCGCTCCGGTTTCGCCCGGAATGGTTCAGGTCGCGCACCTTGCTCGGGTATGGCGCGGACTGGCCGCTCGATTGGCGCGAGATGTGGCGCTATTATGCCAAGGTCGAACAGGCGCTGAAGATCGCCGGCCCGGTGACGTATCCGTGGGGTCCGCCTCGGCCACGCTACCCTTATCGAGCGCATGAGATGAACGCCGCGGCCCTGGCCCTGGCGCGCGGCTGCGAGGCCATGGGGATCGGCTGGACCGAGACGCCGCTGGCCACGCTTTCGGCTCCGCGCGGGCGCGCGCATCCCTGCGTGTACCGTGGCTTCTGCACGACCGGTTGTTCCACGAATGCCAAGCAAAGCGCACTGGTGACGTGGATTCCGCGCGCCATCGCGGCCGGGGCGGAGATCCGCGACCTCGCCATGGTTGGCCGGGTGGAGGTGAACGACGCCGGGCGGGCGACCGGTGTTCACTATCATCGCGAAGGCGGCTGGCGCTTCCAGAAAGCCCGCAACGTGGTGGTGGCCGGCTATGCCATCGAGACGCCGCGATTGCTGTTGAACTCCGCGACATCACGGTTTCCCGATGGCCTGGCCAATAGTTCCGGGCTTGTCGGCAAGAACCTGATGGCGCAGTCGAACCAGGCGGTGTGGGGTATCTCCAAGGATGAAATCCGGTCCTACAAAGGGCCGCCGTCGCTGGCAATTACCGAACACTGGAACTACGACGACAACAAGGATTTTTTCGGCGGCTACAGCTACATGAGCCAGGGCCCGTTGCCGCAGCTCTGGGCGAACACGCAGATGAGCGCCCGCGGGTTGTGGGGCGACAGCCTGATGGCGGAGATGGAACGATACAACCACGTCGTGGGTTTGAAGATCGTGGGCGAGATGCTGCCGCAGGAAAGCAATCGGGTCACGCTTGCGGACGCGAAGGATCAGTATGGCTTGCCGATAGCCCGGATTACATATTCGTGGAGCGAGAACGACCGGGCCCTGATAGACCACTCGTTGCGGTTCATGGCCCGCGCGCTGGAGGCGATCGATGCGCGGGAGATCTGGACACAGGATGACGACACATGTCATCTCAACGGCACCGCGCGCATGGGCGGCGACCCTCGGACCAGCGTCGTCGATGCCGACTGCCGCAGTTGGGACATCCGCAATCTGTGGATTTGCGACGGGTCGGTTTTTCCGACCGTCGGGGGTGTCAATCCCTCGTTGACCATTCAGGCGATCGCCTGCCGGACCGGCGATCGCATCAAGGCGTTGGCGGCGCTGGGCGATTTGTAAATCGGCAATGGCGGGCGACAAATTCATTTCGAGGAGACGCAGCATATGCCTCCGATCGTGTCTGATCGAACGCCGCGGCAGAGCGCATCGACCGCCTTCACAGCGGATCGCGAAATGACCAGGCGCCGGGCCCTTGTCGCCTTGCTGGCCCTGGCACTCAGCGCACCGATTTTAGGCGCGGGCGCCCGGGCACAAACCAACCTGGCCGCCGCCGCCGCTTTCATGCGACAGGTTGGCGGCGAACTGGGCACGATCTTCGGAAGCGCTGCGTCCGGGGCGGAGAAGCAGCAGCAGTTGCAGTCTTTGATCGACCGTACGGTTGCCGTCGATACGATTGCTCGCTTCTGTCTCGGCCGGTTCCGGCGCGAGGCTTCGCCGAGCCAGCAGCGTGCCTATATGCAGCTTTTTCATTCCGTGCTGGTGAGGGAGGTCGTCGTCCGCCTGGGCGACTACGCCCGGGAGGACGTGCATGTCGCCGTTGGGCACCCTGAGCAGAACGGCGAGGATATCGACGTGCCAAGCACCGTGGACCGAACCGGCAAACCGCCGGCCCGGGTAACCTGGGTGCTGCAGCAGGATGGCGGCGGTTTCAAAATCATCGACCTGCTCGCCGAAGGAGTCAGCATGCGGCTCACGGTGCGGAGCGATTACGACTCCTTTCTTACAAGTCATGATGACAATCTGGAGGCGCTGCTCAGCGCATTGCGCGCGCAGGCGCAAGCGTAGCGGGCGGCTGCAAGAGACGACCTGGACCTGATAGGGTGGCGAATCGTTCAGTCAGGCGCAATGCACGCACAACCAGGCCACACCACATGTTAGTACGGAGGTCAGTCGAATGGCAAATATTTTTCAAGAGCGGAAACCGAAAATCGCCGAATGGCCGGCGATATCGTATCTCGCGATGGGTATGGTCACTTTAGCCGCCCTTTGCCTTGTGGATATTCGATTGTCTGATCGTCCCGCAGTCCAGCCCGCAAGACTGCAAAGCGCGATTGCTGAATTCGACTCGAATCGTCTGGCGCCGGCGGCGGCTGCGTTTCGCACCTTGGCGGACAAGGGCGATCCGACGGCCGCTTTCTGGTATGGCCATGCGCTGGAACGCGGTTTGGGCACGCACGAGGATGTCACAGCCGCCATCGCGCAATATCAGAAGGCACTGGCGGGTGGTGTCACGCGGGCCGCCGCCAGCCTGGGCGAACTGTACCTCAACGGCAATGCGGTTCCGCCTGATTTCGCCAAGGCGCGTGGCTACCTGACCATCGCAGCCAAACGCGGGGATTCGCGTGCGGCGCTCGATCTTGGGCGCATGCTGAACCAGGGCATCGGCGGCCCGGCTGATCCGGTCGCGGCCTATTCATGGCTTGAAGTAGCCGCCCTCGACGGCAACGCGGCGGCCCGGCAGGAGCGAGACCAGTTGCTGCCCCACCTGTCCCCGGCGCAGCAAGCCGAAGCGGTTCAGCAGGCGACGGCTCTCAGGTCCGAGGCCGCCAGGCCTGCCGGGCCGGCCGGTGTCCCCGCCAATCCGGCGAAGGCCTGAGCACCGCGCCCGCGGTGTTCGAGCGGCGCACCGCCGAGCGCCCACAACGCGTTTTGCAGCCCCTCGGCAAGCGCCATGTAGGGCCTGTCGTCAATTAATCCAGACGACGATGGCTGCTAGGTGGACGGCGGCGAGGAAGTTGCGTGGGGTCTTGTCGTATCGGGTGGCGATGGCACGAAACCGCTTGAACCTGGCGAAGAAGTTCTCGATCAGGTGGCGCGCCTTGCAGAGTTCGCGATCAAACGAGCGAGGTGAGCGACGGTTGGCCTTTGGCGGGATCACGGATGCCTTGCCGGCAGCGGCTATCGGCTCGATCACCCGCTTGTCAGCATCGAATGCTTTGTCGGCGATCAACGTGTCAGCTTGCATATCGGGCAAAAGGTGGTCGGCGCCGACCAGATCGTGAGCCTCGCCGCCGGTCAGATGGAAGTCGAGACGTAGGAATTTCGTCCGCATTCTCGTCTCTTACGGTGCACTTTTACGCCGATGGGCCTTCCGGCCCATATTGGTGCGCCCAAGAGTCAAGGGGTAGAAGCATGGCCACCAGCGTTGGATCAGGATGTCTTTGCACATCCTTCATGAACATGGCGTCTGCCACGATGACCGCCCGTGCTCCCATGGCTACCGCGAAGGCCAGATACAGCGTGTCGTAGGTCGAGTGGTTTGTGGCCAGGCCGATATCGAGGGCGACATCGTGCAATTCGAGTCCGTCTGTGGGCGTCGGCTCCACCATACATCGAAGCAGAGCCAGCCCCTCTCGAGCCTCGTCCGGCGAGAAAATGCGCTTGCGCACCTGGAGCCATAGGACGTTGCAGGCTTCGTTCAGCCAAAAGTCCGGCATGAGAAGCGTCTCATCGCCTTCGGCCAGCGCATGCGCGAGATGACTGTCGGGCTCGTCCAGAACCCATTTCAGGGCGACACTGGCATCGACGACCAGTGCCAACCTTAGCTGTCCATCGTCCGAGACGCATCGCCCGTCCGCGACTCTCGGAGGAGTTCGATGGCGCTGGCGGATTCGCGACCCGCAGTGCGGCGCCTAAACTCTGCCAGGCGTTCCGCTGCCGCCGCTCGTGGGGATGACCGCGCGGTGCTGGCCAACGCCGAACGCAGAATCTCGCGGTGCTCTGCTTCCGCCGAACGCCCGTGCTCGGCGGCACGTATGCGAAGCGCGCGGACCACGTCGTCATCAAGATTACGAACCGTCAGAGTAGCCACCAGGATTCCCCGCTGCGTATGCTGTCAATGACGTCATATAGCTGGCAACTAAGGCAGCGAAAAGCCTCTTATCGCGACCGGGAACAACAGAGTTTGCAGCGAGCTGCCTGCTCAACCCGATGTCCGTCATAAACCGAGCTTCCCGGCCGGGCTGGCCTGAGGGAGCTTCGCCCGGGGCCGGGGTGATCGTCTCTATCAACCCCTTAATATAGTATTAAAAGATTGACATGCGCTTCCGGCGCGTATAATACATGCGCCGGAGGCCACGATGCAGCCTCGTTCCTTTGAACCGGAGGCCGGCATGATGCGTTGCCCTGCGCCGCTGCTCCTATCGATGCAGGCGCACTGTTGTCGCTGATCCGATCGACGGACGGCTGACATCAACCCCCTGCAACGAGAGCTTCCGGCCATGAATGTTTGGCGCAACCTCCACACCTACATCGCAACTCCGGCGCAGTCCGACCGCCCTCGCGTGCCGATGCGGCAGTCCGTCCCGATCGAGGTGGATGGCATCTTCCTCGGTGCCGCGGTCGAGCATGAACTGGGCGTCCGCTTCATCGCGGTGGACGTCCGGGTGACCGAGATGGACCAGAGCATCTGGCCAACCCGCGACTACGCCCAGCGGTCCGCCCGTCAGTTGTTCAGGTCGAACCGCACCATCCACCGCATTTGAGCCGGGGCCATGACAAAACAAATCCGCCTGAACGCTTTCGAGGTGCGGGCGACGGACATCGACGGCTTCAACCTCAGCCGGATAGTGACGCCGGAAAGCCTGGAGGATTTCGTCGACCTGATTGTGCCGATATTGCAGGAACGCGGGGCCTGCAAGCGGCACTACGCGCCAGGGTCGTTGCGAGAGAAACTTTTCGGCCATGCGCGGCTGGCGGACTCGCTTCCCGCCGCGTCATACCGCCGGCTGCCGCCGAGCCGGCAACGTTCGGCCGCGGAATAGGAGCACGCCATGAGCTGCTGCATGGACTGGTGGGACCCCGAGACGGCCGCTTTCGCGGAGAAAATCCCATGCAGCGATTGCGTCCGGGTCGAGGCGGATTTCGTTCTGAGGCGTCAGTCGATACCCGACGGCACGATTGTGCGCCTGGGCAACGTCAGCAAGTCATTCGGGCGGGTCAAGGCACTGGATGACATAACGCTGGATGTGCAGCGCGGCGAAATTCTGGGCATCATCGGCCGCAGCGGCGCCGGCAAATCGACGCTGATTCGTTGCTTGAATGGTCTGGAAAGACCCGATCGCGGCCGCGTGGAAGTCCTCGGCCAGGATATCGTCCCCTTGCCGGAACGCCGCCTGCAACTGGTGCGCCAGCGGATCGGCATGATCTTCCAGCATTTCAACCTGCTGTCCGCCAGGACCGTGGCCGAAAACGTCACCCTGCCGCTGAAGATTGCCGACGTGCCGTGGCAGGAACGCGAGTTTCGGGTGCAGGATCTGCTATCGATGGTGGGCATGTCCGGCAAAGCCTCGGTCTATCCGTCGAAACTCTCCGACGGCGAGAAGCAGCGTGTCGGCATCGCCCGGGCGCTGGCCGCGGACCCGGCGCTATTGCTGTGCGATGAGCCGACATCAGCGCTCGATCCGGAAACGACTCTGTCGATCCTGGACCTGCTGCGCGACATCAACCGCCGCCTCGGGCTGACCATCGTGCTGATCACGCACGAAATGAACGTGCTGCGGACCGTGGCGGACCGGGTGATTGTTCTGAAGCACGGACGCATCGTCGAGGAAGGCGATGTGTGGCGCGTCTTCACCGCCCCGGAGGCCGATGTGACGCATCGCTTGATCGGCGGCCATACAAGCGACTTGCCGAGCGCGATCCGCACCGGTCTGCGCAACGAATGGACCCGCGGAACCGATCTGGTGCTGCGGCTGCAGTTATCCGGTTCGGCGGCGGGAAATCCGGTGCTGGCGCAGTTAACCCGCGACCTCGACGTTCTGCCGGTGGTGCTGGATGCCTCCGTCCAACACGTTCAAGATCATGCTCTGGCCAGCTTCACCGTTGCGTTCCACGATCCGGGCGAACTGCTTGCCCGGCGCATCGGCGAGTATCTGGCGTCCCGCGTGTCCCGCTTGGAGGTCCTGGGCTATGTCCAGCAACTGGCCTGACCTCTTCATAAAGGCGCTGCTGGAAACACTGGAAATGACCGCGGCGGCGGGCGCCATCGCGTTTCTCGCCGGCCTGCCGCTGGGATTGGTGCTGGTCGCCACCGCGTCCGGCGGGATCTGCGAACAGCGCTGGTTGAACCGCATCCTCGGTGCCATCGTCAACGCCTTCCGCGCCGTTCCCTGCATCGTTCTGCTGGTCGCACTGATCCCGCTGACCCGGCTGATCGCCGGGACCTCCATCGGCACCGAAGCCGCCATCGTGCCCCTGGCCATCGCAGCCACACCCTATTACGCTCGCACCGCCGAAGTTTCGCTGCGCGGCGTCGATCACGGGTTGATCGAGGCGGTGAAAGCCATGGGCGGCAGCCGCTGGACGATCATGCGCGAGGCACTCGTTCCCGAAGCCCTCCCTGGCCTCCTTTCCGGCTTCACCGTCACTATCGTAACAATCATCGGTGCCTCCGCCATGGCCGGAGCCATCGGTGCCGGCGGCCTTGGCGACCTGGCTATCCGTTACGGTTACCAACGTTTTAACACCGGCATCATGATCGGCATTATCATCGTCCTGATCGCACTCGTTTCGATTGTGCGGTTTGGCGGCGACTGCCTCGCCCGTCGCTTCGATCATCGCTGAAGAAGGTTTCGTGACTCATGAAACGACAAAATCCGACGGATATCGGAACGACCCTGAAATCGGCTCCCCCCGGCCTGTTCGGCGACTTCCTCGGCTTCGCCATCCGGCAATCCGACCATTACGGCAAGTATATCACCCCGGTGTGGTACCCCCCAGCACCTCGATCGACGTGGACTTGATCAGCGCCAGCACCGCGCTCCCCGGTTCCAGCGCCAGGCGCGTGATTGCGTCCGGTGTTACCCGCGACAGCAAAACCCCGTCAGGCAGGACGATTTCCACCAGCACCGATTGCCGCCGGGGGCCGTCGGTCATCCGCCGTACCGTTCCCGGAATGATATTGTGCAGGCTGATGGCCTCCGGCGTCCGGCGGGCCAGGATCACCTCCCGCGCCGGAATCCGCACGCGGCATTCGGCGCCAGGCTCAGCGTCCAGAAGCGGTACCCACAGCGTGACTCCGCCGCCCTCCAGCCGGGTCAGCGCGCTGTCGCCATCATGCTCGGCCACGCGGCAGACCAGCACCGCACCGGCATCGTCGCGCTGCCCGAGCGGCAGATCGGCCCGACCGGCGATATCCGGCACCGAGCCGCAGGCCACCGCCCGGCCCTTCTCCAGCAGCACCACCGAATCGCCCAACTGCGACAGCTCATCCGGCGAGTGCGTCACGTAGATTATCGGCAACCGCAGCGCGGTCTTCAGCCGCGTCAGGAACGGCAGGATCTCCGCCTTGCGGGGCGCATCCAGGCTGGCCAGGGGCTCATCCATCAGCAGCAGATGCGGCTGCGCCAGCAGGCCGCGGCCGATGGCGACGCGCTGGCGCTCCCCGCCCGACAGCGTCTTCGGCCGCCGGGCTAACAGGTGCCCGATGCCGAGCAGATCGACCACCTCGTCGAAACGGATCGATCCGGGCTCGGTCCGGCGCATGCCGAAGCGCAGATTGGTCTCGATCGACATGTGAGGAAACAGCTTGGCGTCCTGGAAGACCAGGCCGACGCGCCGCCGCTCCGGCGGCAGCCAGATGCCGGTCTTCGTATCGCCCAATACCTTGCCGTCGATGCTGATATGGCATTCGTCCGGCCGGAACAGGCCGGCGGCGGCGTTGATGATGGTGGTCTTGCCGCAGCCCGATGGCCCGAACAGCATCGTCACGCCGGGGGAGGGTGTCTCGAACGCCATGTCCATGTCGATAGTCGGGAAGTGGTGGCGCAGCCGGAACTTGAGCGTCATCGTCCCAGCGCCACGTTCAGCCGCTTGCCGAGCCACTCCGACAGCAGCAACCCGATCAGCGCCAGGGCCAGCGACACCATGGATAGTTCCGCTGCCTTGGCCTCGCCGCCCGGCACCTGCAGCGCGGCGTAGATCGCCAGCGGCAGAGTCTGTGTCTGGCCCGGAATGTTGGCGGCAAAGGTGATGACCGCGCCGAACTCACCCAGGCAGGTGGCGTAGGCGACGATCGCTCCCACCAGGATGCCCGGCGATGCCAGCGGCAGGGTGACGTTGAACAGCCGATCGAGCCGCCCGGCGCCGAGGGTGCGGGCTGCTTGCTCCAGGCCCATGTCGGCGGCTTCCAGCGACAGCCGGATGGACCGGACCATGACCGGAAACGTCATCACCGCGCAGGCCAGGCTGGCGCCCGCGGTGGTGAACACCAGCCGGATGCCCAGGTAGTCATACAGCAGCGAGCCGATGGGTCCGCGGATGCCGAACAGGATCAGCAGCAACCAGCCGGTGACGACCGGCGGCAACACCAGCGGCAGGTGGACGAGGGCATTCAGCAGGGAGCGCCCCGGGAAGCGGTGCCGCACCAGCACCCAGGCGGTGATCACGGCCAGCGGCAGGCCAAAGCCGACCGCCCGCGCCGCGACGATCAGGGTCAGCCGGACGGCGGTCCATTCTTCGGGTGTTAGGTTCATCCCGCGGGCGCCGCCATCTTCGTCATGGCCCTCCCCCGGCTTGTCCGGGGGATCTCCGGGCCATCGCCATCGGCATCTGCCGCGATAGGTGGCCCGGACAAGCCGGGCCATGACGAAAAAGTGGGGGTGTCAGCCTATTCGACCTTGAAGCCGCGCTTGACGAACACCTCGCGCGCCTGCGGGCCGGCCAGGAAGGTCAGCAGCGCATGTGCGTCAGGCGTGTCGCCCGATTTCACCACCGCGAACGGATAGGTGATCGGATCGTGACTGCTCGCCGGGAAAACTCCCGCCACCACGACCGCCTTTGAAACCGCCGCGTCGGTGCCGTAGACGATCCCGGCCGGCGCTTCCCCGCGCTCCACCAGCAGCAAGCCGGCCCTCACGTCATCGGTCCTGGCCAGCTTCGGGGCGATTTTGTCCCACAGTCCGAGCTTCGTCAGCGCCTGTTGCGCATAAATGCCGACCGGCACATGCGCCGGATCGCCGACGGCCAGCCGCCCGTTCGGTCCGAGCAATCCGGCCAGGTCGAAGTTCGGTCCGATGGCGACGTGAACCGCCTTGGTGGCCGGAACCACCAGGACAAGGTCGTTGCTCAGCAGATCCTTGCGTGTCCCGGCGGCAATCAGGCCCTTATCCGTGAGATAGGTCATCCATTTCTCGTCGGCGGACGCGAACACGTTCGCCGGTGCGCCTTGCTCGATCTGGCGCGCCAGCGTCGAACTTGAACCAAAGGACAGCCGCAGCGGCTTGTGCCCCGCGGTCACCCAATGCGCCGAAACATCGTTCATCGCGTCGGTCAGGCTGGCGGCGGCGAACACCGTCAGCTCCTGCGCGCGCGCCGCAATCGGCGCCAGCAGGATGCACAGAAACAGCAGAAAACGCATGAATGGAGCCTCTCAGGGTTGAATGCCGGCGAGCACGCCGTCGCGTTCGGCAGGTGTCAATACGTGGCCATAGACGATCGAATTCGACAAGGCGGCGACCGTCACCGGGTCGCGGCCTTCAAGCCAGGCCAGCCCGATCAGGCGGTTGATGGAGGGCGGTTCCTCGACCCAGCCAAACGGCAGCGCCGGAGACACCAGGGCGTGCCCATCCCGAACGGCGCGCACCGTCTTCCAGGCGTCGGAATCGGCGAGCGCGTCGTGCATGGCGGGGTTGGAGAAGATCAGCACGTCCGGATCGAGCGCCTTGATCGCCTCGATGCTGGAGGTCCGGAAGGTCCCCTCGCCGTCCGGTGCGAGCACTTGCCAGCCGAGGCGGGTAAAGACCGCCGTCACGTCGGTGCCGGGTGCGGCGACGGTCAGGCCATCGGCCCCGCGGGCATACAGCACCCGCGGGTGGGCGGTGGAGGCGGGCAATGACAGCAGCGCCTCGGCGAACCGGGCCAGCGTCTCGGCGCGGTCGTCCCGATGCAGAATGGCGCCGAGGCGGCGGAAGGTTTCAGGGATCTTGTCCAGCGCGCCATCGAGCAGCAGCGTCGGCGTTCCGGTGTGCTCCTGCGTCTTCTGTGCCAACTCGGCATAGCGCGGCGACACCGTGCCGTAGTCGAGGATCAGGTCCGGATGCAGCGCCTTGATCGCCTCCGAGACGTCTTCCCGCCCGGTCAGGCGGGGGATTTGCGGCAGCTTCGCTGCTTCAGGCGCGAGAATTGCGCGGGCGGCATCGGGCAGCGGCGAGGGCCAGCCGATCATCAGGTCGGGTGCAAGGGCTTCGAGCAGGACGGAGGCGGGCGGACCGGCGGGCACGATATGGGCGATGCGGTCCGGAACCTGAACGATGCGGCCGGCTGAATCGACGACCTCGGCCGCGCCCGCGGCGGCGGACCACATCACAGCCAGGATCAGGATTGCGCGGCGCATGCTGCCTCCTTCGTTATATGCGGTATAGTTGTACCGATACGGCGGCGCCAGTGGTTCGCGGACGGCATGCTGCCCTCATCGTCATGGCCCGGCTTGTCCGGGCTACCTCTTCCAGCACCCTGCCGCGACAGGTGGCCCGGACAAGCCGGGCCATGACGATGGGCGATTGATCCCCGGCTACGGGAAGCCCGGAAACGGCCGGACAACAGCCACCCGATTGATCATTGTCCATCCGATGTGGTTTGTTCCAGCAAATGGCAAAACGACCCTCCACCCCATCCGATTCCCCCAAAGCCGATCGGCTGAGCATCCGGATCGACCTGTCATCCGGCGCGCGCATCGGCCCGGGCAAGATCGCCGTGCTGGAGGAGATCGCGCGTTCCGGTTCGATCTCCGCCGCCGGCCGCGCGCTGAAGATGTCGTATCGCCGCACCTGGGAACTGGTCGAGGAGCTCAATCGAACCCTCGGCATGCCGGTGGTGGAAACCGCGGCCGGCGGCAGCGGCGGCGGCGGCACCGTGCTGACCAAGGCCGGCAAGGCTGTCGTGAACAGTTATCGCGCGATTGAGATGGACACTGCGCTGGCGGCGCGTAAACACCTCAAAGCGCTGAACCGTGCCTGCACTGGCAAGGGGCGCCCAACAAAACCGGAGTCCGACTCATGAAGCTTTCCGCTCGCAACCAGATCGCCGGCACGATCAAGGACGTGAAGCGCGGCGCCACGACCTCGCACGTGACGATCGAAATTTCGCCGACGGTGCTGATCACCTCCTCCATTACCAACGAAGCCGTCGAGGAACTTGGCCTGAAGGCCGGTCAGAAGGCGTTTGCCGTGATCAAGTCGTCCGACGTGATGATCGGGATCTGATCACACCGCAGCCGACAGGGCCGCTATTTCCGGCGCCTGCAACGCCGTCAGCAGTGAAGTGATGCTGGCCGATCGCAACGGTATGTAGCGTTTTCCGCTTTGGCGGCAGAGCGCCTTGACCGTGTTCACGGCCTCATGGCTGATGCAATCCACCGGGAACAGCACCACGTCCGCCCGGCTGGCCAGGCCGTGCAGCAGCGCGGACTGGTTTTCGATACCGCCATCATGGTGGAGCAATGTCGCGCCCAGCCGTTCGGCCGCCGCCCGCATCGGCGCGAACTGGTTCGGACGGCCGCCGACATACAGCAGGGCAACGCCATCCAGGCGAACCTCCGGCCGCGCGCCTGAGGCTTCGCTCGGCGGCGCCAGAATCGCTTCGATCACACTAAGTTCATGGCGCATCGCGTCGCGGTCTTTTTCCGCGGTCGCGCGCGCCGCCGCCTCCCGCTCCGCCGTGGCCTGAGCCGCCGCCAGCCGCTCCTCCATCGCCGCCCGGCGGCGCGCATGGGTGGATAGGCGGCGTTCCAGATCGGCCACCAGGTCGCGCAATGCGGCACTGTCCTCCGCCACCGGTTCGGATGGCGAGGCGACGATCTTCTGCGTCAGGGCGTGGCGCAGTTCCTGGATTTGCGTGTCGCGGGCGACCACAGCCTCATGCAACGCCTGCTGCTGGCGCTGAACCTTCGCCTCCAGCGCCGCCTTCTCCGACGCCAGCGCGCATAGCCGCTTGATGTCCGCGCGATTGGCCGAACCGACGAGGTGCGACAGCATGTGCACCTCCCCAAACGCCTCGCGGACCAGCGCCTGGGTGGTGACCGGATGCGTCAGGGTCGCCCAGTAGGCGCCGGGGATCTCGCCGCGCTTCACCGACTCCCGCCATTGGGCGCGCACGGCCTGCTCGGTGTCCGCCTTGGCGAACTGGCTGACCGCCAGCTTGTGCCGCTGGTCCAGCACCTTGTTCAACTGCCGCGCCGCTTCGTCCCGCCGGCTGGCGAGGCTGACAGCGACGGCGTGCAGGTCATGGTCGGAGCAGCCGTCCGCGGCCATGCCGAACTTCTTCAGGACCGAGCGCAGTTCCGTGGTGGACAAGCAGGTGCCGACGATCGAGCAGTGCAGGTTGGTGCTGAATTCCCAGATCTTGGTGCGCCGCGGCGCCGCCTCGCGCTTGATCAGGATCGTCGCGGGAACCGGACGAAAATCCATCGGGCGCGGCACCATCGGGTTGCTCGCCCCGGTCTTTATCGCGATGGAAAGGCCCGCTCCGCTCATGGTCCGTCCTGTTTGCCCCGATACCAGGCGTCATATACATTTGACTACAGCGATAGTGGCCTGGAATGCTGCTTATGCCAAGCGAAAAGGTGCCTGGCGAGCCGGCGGGAAACACGTCTAATTCTGGCGAGGAGACAAAACCGATGAACGCCCTGACACAGACCCATCCGTTTTTGGACGGCAAGACCAGGCGCATGCTGATTGGCGGCAAGTGGCTCGAAGCAGCGTCGGGCAAGACGTTCGAGACGCGCAATCCCGCCACCGGCGAGCTTCTCGCCAACGTCGCCGAAGGCGATGCCGAGGACATCGACCGCGCCGTCGCCGCGGCGCGCGAGGCGTTCAACGGCCCCTGGAGCAAGGTCAAGCCGGCGCAGCGGCAGGTGATCCTGCTGAAGCTCGCCGAACTGGTCGAGCGCGATATGGAGGAACTGGCCGCCCTCGATACGCTCAACATGGGGGCGCCAATCACCCGCACGCGGGCCAACCGCAACCGGGCGGTGGGCATGCTGCGGTTCTATGCCGGCATGGCGACCGCGCTGCATGGCGAAACGATCGACAATTCGCTGCCCGGCGAATTTGTGTCCTTCACCCTGAAGGAGCCAGTTGGCGTCGTCGGCGCGATTATTCCATGGAACGCGCCGCTGGGTTCCTCGATCTGGAAGCTCGGCCCCGCGCTGGCGACCGGCTGCACGGTGGTGCTGAAGCCGGCCGAGGAGGCGCCGCTGACCCCGCTGCGTCTGGGCGAATTGTGCCTGGAGGCCGGGGTGCCGCCGGGCGTGGTGAATGTCGTGCCCGGATTTGGCGAGACCGCTGGAGCCGCGCTGGCGTCGCATCCGGATGTGGACAAGGTGGCGTTCACCGGGTCCCACCTGACCGGCCAGGCGATCGTTCGCGCCTCGGCGGGAAATCTGAAGCGTGTATCGCTGGAATTGGGCGGCAAGTCGCCGGACATCGTGTTCGCTGATGCCGATCTGAACCAGGCGGTGCCTGGGGCGAGCATGGCGGTGTTTGCCAACTCGGGCCAGATCTGCAGCGCCGGCACGCGGCTGTTTGTGGAGCAGAAGATCTACGACGAGTTCGTCGGGCGGGTCGCCGATTTTGGCAAGACGCTCCGCGTCGGCGACGGTCGCGATCCGGATACCCAGGTCGGCCCCCTGGTTTCGCAGGAGCAACTGAGTCGTGTCACCGGTTACCTGGACATCGGCCGCCAGGAAGGCGCGCGTCCGCTGTCGGGTGGCGAAAGGCTGACGGACGGTCCGCTGGCGAAAGGCTACTTCGTTCCGCCGACAGTGTTCGCCGACGTGCGCGACGACATGCGGATCGCTCAGGAGGAAATCTTCGGCCCGGTGATCTCCGCCATCCCGTTCACCGACATCGATGAGGTGATCGCGCGCGGCAACAAGACCCAGTTCGGGCTGGGCAGCGGCGTGTGGACGCGCGACGTCGGCAAGGCGCACCGTCTTGCGCGGGCCATCCGCGCCGGTTCGGTCTGGATCAACTGCTACCAGGCGATGGACCCGGCGGTGCCGTTCGGCGGCTATAAAATGAGCGGGTATGGCCGGGAGGGCGGGGTGCAGCACCTGGAGGAATACCTGAACACGAAATCGGTTTGGATCAAGACCGATTGACGATGACAGGCCGTCGCTTCGGCGGCGGCCGCCCTTTCACGGAGTGAGTAGACGGCTGGAAGACCGGATCATTGCCCCCACTTAACTCCAGGTTCATCCAGGACTTGGAGTTGCCCCGATGCGAGCAGTACAGGTCACCAGCGCGAACGGCCCCTTCGAACTTGTCGAGCGCGCCATCCCGGATCCGCCGCCGCGCCATGTCCGCATCAAGGTGCAGGCCTGCGGCGTCTGCCACAGCGATTCTTTCACCAAGGCGGGTGCTTTCCCCGGCATCCAGTTTCCGCGCGTGCCGGGCCATGAGGTGGTCGGCATCATCGATGCCCTCGGCGCGGACGTACCTGATTGGCAGGCCGGCCAGCGCGCCGGCGTCGGCTGGCACGGCGGTCATTGCGGCCATTGCACGTCTTGCCGGCGCGGCGATTTCATTACATGCGTCAACGGGCAGATCCCGGGAATTTCCTATGACGGCGGCTACGCCGACTACATGATCGCGCCGTTCGAGGCGCTGGCGGCCGTGCCGGATGAACTGACTCCGGCCGAGGCCGCCCCGCTGCTATGCGCCGGGATCACCACGTTCAATGCACTGCGCCACAGCGGCCTGAAGGCCGGCGATCTCGTTGCCATCCTGGGCGTCGGGGGATTGGGCCATCTCGGCGTTCAGTTCGCCGCGAAGATGGGGTGCCGCACCGTTGCGATTGCGCGCGGCACCGACAAGGAGGCGCTGGCGCGGAAACTGGGTGCACATCGCTATATCGATAGCAAAACAGCGGATGTGGGCGGGGAGCTGACAAAGTTGGGCGGCGCGCGGGTGATCCTCGCCACGGTCACCAGCCCGCAGGCCATGAGCGCCACCATCGGCGGCCTCGGCGTGGACGGCAAGCTGATCGTTGTCGGTGCGTCGATGGAGCCGATCGAAGTGCCGCCGCTGGCGCTGATCCAGCAGAGGCGCGGGATCCAGGGCTGGCCCTCCGGCACGTCGATCGATTCCGAGGACACGATGGCGTTCAGCGCGCTGGCGGGCGTCCGCCCGATGATCGAAACGATGCCGCTGGAACGCGCCGCCGAGGCCTATGAACGGATGATGAGCGGGGCGGCGCGGTTCCGCATGGTGCTGACGACGTAGCCGTCAGGAAGACAGATGCGCCGCGGCCGTGGCGTCGACCACCTGCAGGTTGACCAGGATGGAGACGTAACGGCCGCCCGCGACGTCGCCCGGAACGATCAGCCGCAGCGCCCCGTCCGCGCCACCCGGTCCCAATTGCCCGCTGGTGTCCTGGTAGGCCACAAGGTCCGGCTGGTTGCCGAAATTCGGCGCGATCTCGCCGAGCGAAATGATCGCGCGATACCCGTCGCTACCCGTCGCTACGACATAGAAGCCGAGCAGGTCGTTCTTGATCGACGGATCCGTCAACAGCCCGGCGTCCTGGATCAGCGTCCACAGCGATACGCCGGTATAGGTGTCGGTGACCGGCGTTCCCCCCGCCAGATAGGTTGCCGTTTCGGTGGTCGATTGGTTCAGCGCGGCCAGGGTTTCCGGCGTGACTATCGTCGGGTCAGCTACCGCGCCGGACAGCGTGGCCTGCGGCGAAATGCCACCCGGGCCGACGGCACCGGGCTCCGGCAGGCTTTCCACTTTCAGGCTGACCAGGTCCGAAACGTATCGGCCTCCGGCGATGTCGCCCGGCACCACGATACGCGCCAATCCATCGCTGCCGCTCGGGCCAAGCTGGCCGCCGGTATCGGAGTAGGCGACTAGAACGGGTTGATTGCCAAACGATGGATCGATCTCACCGAGAGAAAACACCGCCTGATAGCCGTCGGAGCCGGTAGCGATCACATACTTGCTGAGGATATCGTTCTTCGCCGTTGTCGTCGTGACGTCGCCTGCGTAGGTCAGCAGATCCCACAGCGTTGTTCCCGTGTAGGTATCGCTGACCGGGCCCCCCGCAGCCGTATACGTTACGCTTTCCGTGGTGACTGGCGTGGTCGAGGGAAGATTGTAGACACCCGGATCGCCCACCTGGCCCGCGATCAGCATCGGCGCGAACGCGTAGCCGTAATCGTCGAAAATGCCGGCAAGCCTGGTTTCAACGGAATACAGATGCGGCAGGAGATCTTTTGTTGTCGGATGATACGTCATGACCCCGGCCCCCGAATGCGGCGCTATGTCGGACAGACTATAACAACGCCGATCGGCCGGGCGTTGTGAACTTTCCGTGGGCCAATGCTTCGCGATGAGCTGGCACGAATGTTGCTCATGCGCTTGATACGGGCCCAAAAACTCACACCGGTGTCGCGCCGGCCCGGGCGCCTCCGGACATCGTGCGAGGTTCGGCTGACCATGGATTTCTTGATGACAACCACGGACCCGCTCCCCAGCCTCGACCCGGCGGCCAGGGTCGGCGTCCTGCTGTATGACAAGACGACCGAAGTCGATGCGATCCTGGCCGCCGCGATCGAACTGATCCGGGCGCAGGGCGTCTCCGTCGCCGGCCTGCTGCAACGCTTCGGGGAGCGGTTGCCGAACGGCAAGCGCAGCATGCGGGTCGATGATATCTCAACCGGCCAGTCGATCCGCCTCGATCAGCCGCGCGGCCCGGGGGCGGTGGCGTGCATGCTCGATCCGGATGCCCTGGCGCGGTCCGCCTGCCTGCTGCAGCGCGCGGTCGGGTCCGGCGCCGATGTCATCGTGGTCAACCGTTTCGGCAACGCCGAAGCCGACGGCAGCGGCATGCGGGCGGAAATCGCCGACGCCATCTGCTCCGGTGCCGCGGTAATTATCCCCGTGCGCTATTCATTACTGAACGATCTCGAAGGCTTTCTCGGCGGTCCCGCGTCGCTGCTGCTGCCATCGCCGGTGGCGATCGCCGACTGGGCGGAGGACGTGGTGTTGGGCGTGAACGCTGCGACCGAAGGGGCCTGAGGCGCGGCTCAGGCGCGGGCGACGATCCGATCCAGCGTCTGAGTTGCCAGCGCGCTTTCCACCCCGGCGGCGATGCGGCGGGCGCGGGGCGGAATGCCGCGCCACGTTGCTTCCGGCCGCGGATCGATTTCCATCAGTTTGCTGCCGCGGGAAACAGCGCCCGGAGCGGCGCGCACCATGCCGCGGACGCAGCCGCCGATGGGCGCGTGGACAGGCTCGTCCCCCAGCATCCCGATTGTCGTGCCCGCGTTCAGCCAGGTCCCGAGCGGAACCCGGGGCTGCCACGGGCCGGCAATCGGCGCGTAAACGAAGCGTTCCGCCCCTGCACCGCCCAACGGCACTGCCTTTCCGGTGGGATTCGCGGTCGCTCCAAGGGTCACGACGCCGCCCTCCTGCCCTGGCAGTGTCTCGATTGCGGCGTGGACGTTGCCGCCGGCGACGAAGCCGGGGCCGATCCCGACGGTGCAGAGGGCGAGGGGGCGGATGTCGGCCGGCATGGCGTATTTGCGCATCCGCGCGTCGATCATGGCATCCGGCACCTTGCCGCAAGCGGCAGCGGCCACCGCGGGATCGAGGTTTGCCACGACCACCCCCCGGCGCGCCCGCAGCAAATGCGGCAGCGCGTCGGCCACAGGCGCGAGCACGGCGGTCACCCCGTCCAGTTCAGCCGTGCCGCACTCCAGAGCGTCATCGAACGCCATGCCGCGCCGGAGAACCGGGACCGCGTGATCGCGCAGCAGCACGACGTTCCAGCCCAGATTGAACAACTCCCGTCCGATGGCGGAGGCGATATCGCCGGTGCCGAGCACCAGCGCTATCGGCGCCGCCGCCGCCTGGCCACGATAGGAGGCCATGAACGCGCGTTTCGCGATTGAGGCAGACAGGCGTTCGTGCACCGACATCGTGGCTCTCCCGGGGTTGAGTGCCTCGGGGTGTCAGCAAGCGCTATGCCATCCCGCACATAGCCGAGAACCTGCGGCTTTCCGTCAACGGCAGGGATGCGTTGTCCGGAAGATGACAATCCGACAATCCCGAATGTCGGGCTTCAAGTCGTCCGGTGGCGCCTGACCGTTACCGGTATCGACTTGGCAGCGGGGGTCTTGCTGCCCTCGGCGTAGTGCGACAGGGGGAGCAACGCGTTCGCCTCGGGATAGTAGGCGCCAATGCAACCCACCGGGATGTTGTAGGGCGTCACGCGAAACCCGCTGATGGCCCGCTCGATGCCGTCCTTCGATACAGTTTGCATCTTCACGACCTCTCCCTCGGCCAGACCGAGGCGTTCGATGTCGTCGCGATGCATCAGGACGACCATGCGGGTGCCGTGGATGCCGCGGAACCGGTCGCTGTAGCCATAAACCGTGGTGTTGAACTGGTCATTGCTGCGCAGGGTGATCAGCCGCAGCGTGTCATGCCCGGGCTCCGGCATGTCCGGGTCTTCGTCCAGGCCGCGAGGCGTAATAAAATTCGCCCTGCCGGTTCTGGTCTTCCATACCCGATGGCGCGCCGGCAGGTGGCGGTGAAAGCCGCCCGGCTCCCACATGCGGCGGTCGTAGTCGTAGAATATTTCCGGATAGGTCTCGCCGATGGACCGCCTGATCAGGCTGTAGTCGTCGTTCCAGGCCTTCCACGGCACGTTCGGATTCGGCTCCAGGACGGCGTCGGCCAGGCGGGCGACGAAGTCGATCTCGCTGATCAGATGTTTCGAGGCCGGCGAGCGCACCCCTCGGGAGCCATGGATGCAGGCGGTGCTGTCCTCCATCGACGTCGCCTGCGGGCCGGTGGCCTGGCGATCGACCTCGATCCGGCCTTTGACCGGCAGGATGTAGCTGATTTCGCCGTGAACGAGATGACTGCGGTTCAGCTTGGTCGCCACGTTCACTGTCAGCCGCATGCGGCGCCAGGCGGGCTCCATCCGGTCCCGGTCCGGAATGGCGCGCACGAAGTTGCCGCCGAGCATGACGAAGGCGTTGATGCGGCCTTCAAGGATCGCCGCGCAGGCCTCGACCGTGTTGAGGCCGGGCTCGCGCGGCGGTTCGAACCCGTATTGCTTCGCCAGAACGTCCATCGGCACCATCTCGGGCTTTTCGGTAATGCCGACGGTGCGCTGGCCCTGGACGTTGGAGTGGCCGCGGACGGGGGAGATGCCGGCGCCCTCCCGGCCGATATTGCCCCTCAGCAGCAGCAGGTTGACCAGCATCTGTACCGTTTCGACGCCGGCGCGATGCTGCGTCAGGCCCATGCCGTAGATCCCGATCGTGGCGTTGGCAGCGGCATAGGTCGTTGCGGTCGCTTGCATGGCGGCGCGATGCAGGCCGGAGCACCGTTCGATCGCGTCCCAGTCCTGCGCGCGCAGCCATGCGATGAACGGTTCAAAGCCGTGCGTGTGCTGCGTAATGAATGCATGGTCCAGGACGGTGTGGCCGTCCGCGTCGTCCATGGCGATCAGCGTCTTGCAGATCCCGGTCAGTGCGGCCAGATCGCCGCCGGCTTTCACCTGGTGATATTGCGAACTGATGCGGGTTCGTTTGCCGGTCAGCATTTCCGTTGGTGATTGCGGGTTCGTAAAGCTCTCCAGCCCCCGCTCTCGCAATGGATTATACGTAATGATCGGCACACCCCGTTGACTCGCCTCTTGCAGCGGATGCAGCATGCGCGGGCTGTTGCTGCCGGGGTTCTGCCCGAAGAACAGGATGCAGTCGGTCTTGGCGAAGTCGTCGAGCGTGCAGGTGCCGACGGGTACGCCGATGCTTTCGGGTAGCGCGACGGATGTGTTTTCGTGGCACATGTTCGAACTGTCGGGCAGGTTATTGTTGCCATATAAACGGGCGAACAATCCGTATAAGTAACTGGCCTCGTTGGAACTGCGGCCGGAGCTATAAAATACCACGCTTTTCTTGTCGGCGATGGCCCGCATCTCTCGCCCGATTTCGGCGAAGGCGGCGGACCAGGAGACCGGGCGGTAGGTGTCGGTGGCAGCATCGTAACGCATCGGATGGGTCAGGCGGCCGGCCTTCTCCAGGTGATAGTCGTCCCAGTCAAGCAGCTCGGTTACCGTATGGGCGGCAAAGAATTCGGGCGTGCAACGGTGGGTGGTGATCTCCCACGCGGTGGCCTTGGCGCCGTTCTCGCAGAATTCGAATGGCAGCGGGGCGGCGGGTTTGGGCCATGCGCAACTGACGCACTGGAAGCCATCGACCTTGTTCTGCCGCGTCAGGGTCAGGGCGCCGCTGGCCAGCACCCCCTCGCGGCTTAGGATATCGGCGACGGAGCGGGCTGATCCCCAGCCGCCGGAGGGGAGGTCGTACGGCTTGAAACTGATCCTGCGGCTCATCCGGGGTCCTGACACGTTTGCGACACGGGCAGAACTGCGGGGTGCGATCCGGGTTTGGTTCGCATCGGGTGATCGCTGCCGCCCGGCGTCACAATGTCGCGTCCCCGGCGCATGGAGGCTGTCATGATCGGTCGGAACTATCTGTTAAAGCAGCCCGCGGCTCCGTCGCCGGTGAAGGTTCTGGTCGATCAGTCGGTGATACCGGCGCTGATCGACGCCGCCGCCGCGGTGGAGGTGCAGATCGAACGCTTCGGCGGCCGTGCGCGCCGCGCGCCGGTGCTGTGCGTGGGTGTGGCGTTTGGCCTAGGTTGGGCAGCGTCCCGGGTCTTGCGGTTCCGCCGATCGGCCCGGCGGCGCTATCAGGAGGCCTGACGCGCGATGGCGGCTGCAAAGACCGGCAAGGCTGAGAGGCCGCGGGATCGGATCGCCCGATTACGGCAGGAGGTCGGGTCGCTGAGCGCGGACCCGGTCAGTCCGGCTGTCGCGGATTTTTCCGCGAGGGCGCGCGGGGCGTTCGGGGACATTTCCGCAGCGGTGCAGGAGCGGACGCGGCTCGTGTCGGGCCAGGTGGAGCAGCGGCCCTTTGCGGCGGTGCTGGTGGCCCTGGCGGCGGGGTGGCTTGTCAGCCGGGTGGTGCGCTGAGGGTTAGGGTGCGCGCGGCGAGGCTGTCAGCGATAGGAGCATCCGCAAGAGGTCGGATGCCGGCGGACGGGACCTTGGCGAAGGACTCGGTAGCTGGCGATGCCGATCTTGAGAGTTGTCGAGAGTTGTCCTTCCTTGCGCAGCCTGGTGGGCATCATCGTCAAATACTGTGCCAAAAGTTCCGAAGAGACGCTGCTGCGACAGCCGCGAGGTGCGTGGTAGACAGGTGCAGCAGAACGCCGGGAGCAAGGTCATGCATGGGCTGATCGACCAGCACCGCGCCGAAATCGCCGCCCTGTGCCGCCGCTACGGCGTGCTGCGGTTGGAGGTCTTCGGTTCGGCTGCTCGTGGGCCGGATTTCGATCCGGATCGCAGCGATGTCGATTTACTGGTGACCTTCGCGCCAGAGGCCAGTCGCGATCTGGCCGGAGTTGCAAATTTCAAGGACGCGCTTGGGGGCTCTTTTGGGCCGGCCGGTCGATCTCGTCGAGGGCGAGGCGGTCGAGGCAAGCCGCAATACGATCCGCCGCCGCATCCTGGCCGAAGCGGAACCGATCGATGGTTGAGGTGCCAGACCGGCATCGCTGTTGCCGGCCCGTGCTGCCCTGCTGGGCGAACTGTGGTATGTTCGGTTCCGCTGCGAATCCTGAGGAGCGTCATGCACAGGCTGATTGATCAGCACCCTGCCGAGATCACCCCGCTGTGTCGCCACTTCGGGGTGCGGCGGCTGGAGGTGTTTGGCTCGGCGGCGCGTGGCGACGACTTTGCTCCGGACACCAGCGACGTGGATTTCCTGGTCGAGTTTGAGCCGGACAGCTCAATGCCACCGTTGCAACAGTTTTTTGGCCTGGCGGAGGCCCTTGAACGCCTGGTGGGGCGCCGGGTCGATCTGGTGGAAAAAGGCGCGATCCGAGACCCATTTATTCTGGCCAGCATCGAGCGTTCACACGAGCTCGTCTTATGCCGCGTGATGCGGGGGCTTACCTATGACACGTTCAGAGCGCCGTCACCGCGATACTGGATTTTCTTGCCGGACTGGATGCCTCTGCCTGAGCATCAAGCGATGTGATCCACTCTGCGGTAGAAAGGAGGCACGACCAACTCGCACGGGACGCTGGAGGCGGGACTTAACGGCGCGATCATTCTGCTGCCGGCTTGGTTTCGACCCGGTCGGCCATGGCGTAAGGGTCGATCTCAACGTGCAACATGCCGACCAGGGCGGTTGGCACGCGGCGGCGGCCGACGAGGCGCATTTCGAGCAGACCGAACGTCTCAAGCTTGCCCAGGGTCCGCAGCAGGTTCGGTTCGGCGCGGTTGGTCAATCGCGCGAGTTCCGCCACGGACTGCGGCTTGGCGTCGCGGATCGTGCGCAACAGGCTCCGGTTGTCGGGAGTGAGAAGGCGTAGCAGGGCTTCGGCCGACTCAATGCTCGGGAGCGCCGCATCGGCTGGCGGGGCCAATTCGCCGCGGGCGACGGCGCGCATTTCCTGCTCGAGCGCATTCATCGTCTGGATCTTCATGATGCCTTCCTTTCTGTCGTGTCGCTTTCCCGCAGAACCGTTTCCTCGATGCCCAACCCGGTCAGTATCCGCCCCACCTCCGCGAAAAAATCAGCCAGCAATTGGTCGGCGCCGCGAAAAGAGTAGGGGCGGCCTTCGTCGTCGCCCGTGCGGTGTCAGTGATCATGCTCCCGTGGCGGTTTGCGATATCGGCCGCCCTGCGGCGGCACACCGTGAGCATTGTCGAAGCCCATCAGCCGGCGGCCCTCGGGGTCATGCAGGGTGAAGGCATAGCGCAGGCCGTGCGGCCGCTCGGCGGTTGCTGTGCCGCGCTTGATCTCGAATTTGAGCCAGTATCCCTGTTCGAGATGGTGAATGCGGCCATCAAACGCCAACAGGAACTCAAGGGTGTGTTCGTCGGAAATGGCCGCCTCGTGTGATGATCATGTCATGATAGCATAACCCGGATGCGCCACACAAGAACGGGACTGGTGACGGCCCGGCGTGGTCATCGCCAGATGAGCGCCGCGCCTTAGCCCGCGGTCGCCGCACGGGTCAGCGGGAGATCGAGTTCCACCCGGTCGTGCGTGACTTTCGGCGTGATGCGCCCTCTTTCGCCCCGTTCCAGGCGGATCAGGCCATAGCCCTCCATCGTCCTTAGCGTGCGTGACAAGTTGGACTTCGCCTTTCCGGTGATCCGGGCGAGTTCGTCCAGCGAACCGGGGGCCTGATCCACAATCACCCTCAGAAGGTCGCGGTTGCCGGCGGACAGCACCTTGGCGAAGGACTCGGTGGAGGTGAACCAGACTTTGGGCTCATCGGGCGCGATGCGCTGTTCACCGCGAGCGATGGCCATGGTGCGGGCCTTCATGTCCTCGTAGCTGGCGATGCCAATTTTTAGCGTCGTCATGGGATACTCCTCTTTCGCGCCGTCTCACCGTGGTCCGAAAGTCGCCGAGCAGCGTCGCCGCGTCCCGGTAGTCGTAGGGCCTGATCGTTCGCAGACGGTGGCGACGGTCCTGCGGCCCGCCGAGCGCCTGCTTCGCCCCCGGATGGGCGTTGTCGAAGCCGACCAGCCGCTCGTTTGCTGGCCCGTGCAGCGTCAGCGAGTAGTCGAGGCCGTGCGGCTTGTCCGGCGACACCGGCACCCGTGTCACCATGAACCGGACTCGGGGTTTGCCTTCGGGGTCCACGACGAATGCCTGCCCGTCGAGGTCGAGAAGGACGTCCAGGGTCGGGTCGCGGCACTGCGTCACGGCATATGGTTATCACACTGAGGCAACTCAAGCGAGCGATGTCAATACGGCCGATCCGGGTGCTTTGCCGCCGGACGGCAGGTTATGCCTATGCCTTCGTCATCAAGATCAACGAGGCGGCGGCTTTGTCACTGGACCTGACGCGACCTTTCCCTGCGAAATTCAATGCCAATCCGATCCGATACGTATACAGTTTGCGCTCCGATAGGTGCCCTAACCCTCCCGTGTGATTATGAACGATCCCGAACCCGTCACCTTCGAACTTCGTCGGTTGCCCGAGTACACTGATGAAGCCCTCCTCGCTGAGTTGCGAAGGGTGGCAGCGCTCGTGCCCGAAGGTGCCTTGACGGTCTCGGCGTTTGCAAAGCACGCTCGTGTCACGAGAAACGTTTACGAACGCTTCGGGACGTGGGGCGACGCATTGCGGGCCGCGGACTTGGGCTATCGATCCAGCGATGTACTAAAGACCAGAGGCGCCCATCCGTCCCGCGGCATGTCGGATGAAGATATCCTATCGGCTTTGCGCACGCTGGCCCAGCGACTAAAAACGAAAGAACTGACAACCCGCCAAGTGGAAGACAACCTACCCTTTTCAGGAGCGACATTGCGTATGCGCTGGGGCACGTCTCGTGCTGCATTCGAGGCTGCCGGATTGAAATCCACAAAATTGGGGCGCCGATATACGGACGAGGAGTGCTTCGCCAATCTGCTCGCCGTATGGACGTATTATCGCCGGGCGCCAGAGTACCTTGAGATGGGAATGCAGCCTTCAGAGGTCGGCGGCAAAGCTTATGTAAAGCGGTTCAAGACATGGAACAAAGCACTGGCTGCTTTTGTCGAACGCGTTACTCGAGACAGCGACGCTGAATCAACGCCCGTATCCGGTGCGGTGAATGCCGAGGCCCCCGATAGTGAGCTACATTTGCGGGTCAAAACGTCACCGGACGACTGTAGGGACATTCCGCTGGGATTGCGGTTTCGCGTGCTGCATCGCGATCGATTTAAGTGCGTACTGTGTGGCGATCATCCGGCACGCAATTCTGATTGCGTGCTTCACGTAGACCATATCGTACCGTGGTCGAAAGGCGGCCGAACGAATGATGACAACCTCAGGACGCTATGCGCGATTTGCAACCTCGGTAGAGGGAATCGGTTTGCAGATTAGCGATTAGAGAAACCGCGCCGCCCCCACCGGGGGCGGCGCCGCATACGCGCTAAATGAGCCGGGAGTCGGCGACCCGTCCCATTGTGTCATGGTCGAATTTAGTCCGGCCATCCACGACTTTGGTTCCATCAGCACCGCAAGTCGTGGATGGCCGGGACAAGCCCGGCCATGACACGGGGCGATATCCGCGCCGCCAGCCCTTATTTTAGCGCCTATGGGGCGGCGCCGCTCATCCTACCCCGCCGCGTACCGCTCCCGGCTCCGTGCCTCCTGCACCTTGAACTGCCCGAACCGCGGCAGGAACTTATCCCAATCGATGATATGCGCATCGATCTCCGGCCCGTCGATACAAGCGTGCTTACGCACCAGCTTCCCATCCAGCACCACCGGCACCATGCACGCCCCGCACATCCCCGTGGCATCCACCATGATCGAGTTCAAACTCGCCACGGTCTTCACCCCGAACGGCCGCGTCATCTCGCTCACCGCCCGCATCATCAGCGGCGGACCGATCGTCACCACTTCCGCCACCTTGATCCCGGTGCCGGCCTTCGCCGCCTCCAGCATCGTCAGCAACGGCACGGTCACAAACCCCTTGATCCCGAACGAGCCGTCATTGCTGGTATAGATCACATCCAACTGATCCCCATACTCAGCCTTCAGCTTCTCAACCCGCTCATCCTTGCCGACCCAAAAAACCAGGTCAGCCGAACGGAAACCGGCAATCAGGGTCACATGATTTCCAAGCCGCAAGTGCTCGCGCATGATCGGGTAAACCGGAGGCAGCCCCAGCCCGCCCGCCGTAAACACCACCGTCTCACCCGCCGGATACTTATGCAGCTCGCTCGGCTGCCCCAGCGGCCCGGCAATCCCGGCGAACACCTCTCCGACTTTCATGGCGTTGATCGCCAGCGAACTGGTGCCCATCGCCTGCACGACAAGATCGATCGTCCCCGCCTCGACATCCCAATCCGCCAGGGTCAACGGGATCAGCTCCCCCTTGTCCCAGGCCAGCACACGAACGAACTGCCCGGCGCGCGCCGCATGAGCAATCAGCGGCGACCGCACGACAAACTCTTCGATCCCCTCGCCAAGATGGATCTTCTCGACGATCTCCTGCGGCGCCTGTCCCAGCGAGGAATACCGGTCCGCTTTCGCAACCAGATCGCGCACTTCCGCCGCCGTGAACGTATTGCCGCCGACGATCTCCCGCGCCGCCGCCTGCCCGTCACCCGCCGCGCGGATAGCAGTAGAGCCGCCCCGCGCCGCGTCGCCGCCGGAAAACACGCCCTCGATCGAGGTCGCCTGCGACCCCTTGCCGGCCACGTCGATCGTGCCCCACTTCGTGGTCTTCAGCGTAGGCTCGGCGTCCTTGACGATCGGGTTCGGCGTATTGCCGAGCGCCATGATCACCAGGTCCACCGGCATCCGCTCGGTCCGGCCCGTCGCCACCGGCGACCGCCGCCCCGAGGCATCCGGCGCCCCCAGCTCGATCACGTCCAAGGTCGCCGCGATCACCACATTCGTCGCCGCATCGCCGATGAACTCGGACGGCGCGCGGAGCTGCTTCAGTGCGATGCCCTCTTCCAGTGCGTGATGCAGCTCCTCGACGCGCACCGGCATTTCCGATTGGGTGCGGCGATAAACGATCGTCACGATCCCGCCCAGACGCCGGGCGGTACGCGCCGCGTCCATCGCGGTATTGCCGCCGCCGATGACGATCACCTGCTTGCCCGCCGTTTCCGGCAGCGGAGTCTCGAACCCCGGACGCATCGCCTGCATCAGGTTGACGCGCGTCAGGAACTCGTTCGCCGACATCACATTCAGCAGATGCTCGCCCGGAACGTTCATGAAGCGCGGCAGACCCGCGCCGGTGCCAACAAAAATCCGCCAGAACCCGGCCTGCTTCAGTTGCTCCAAGGTCGCCGTCTTGCCGACGACGAAGTTCTTCACGAACCGGCCGCCGAGCATGGTGATCTTGCCGACAACATCGTCGATCAGTTCGTTCGGCAGACGGAACTCCGGGATGCCGTAGCGCAGCACGCCGCCGAGTTCATGGAACGCCTCGAAAATCGTGACCGGATAGCCCTCGGCCGCCAGCAGATAGGCGTTGATCATGCCGGCCGGTCCCGACCCGACCACCGCCACCGGCGGCTTGTCGGCGCGTTCCCACGGACTGATGTAACCCACCGGAGCATCGGCGAAAACCGGAGCCTCGCCATACGCCTTGGCCCGCTGCGGCAGGAACCACTCCAACTGGCCGATTTCTATCGGCCGACCGGTATGGGTGCAGACGCCCTGGCACTGGAGTTCCTGCGGACAGACGCGGCCGGTGACATTCGGCAGCGGGTTGCAGCCCTCGATCAGTTCCAGGGCCTCGCGGAACTTGCCGTTGCCCAGCAGATCCAGCATCTCCGGGATATGGATCTTGACCGGGCAGCCGCCCCTGGCCTCCTTGCCGGAGACCGGGATGCCGATTTCGCAGGGACGATCCTGGCACTGCTTGTCGCGCAGCACCTCCAGCCAGACGAACAGATCGACTTCGCGGGCGCTGTAGCCCAGGCTCATGTAGCCAAGGTAGCCCTGATTCACCAAGCCGAAATCGTGCGCCCGCTCGTCAGCGGGACGCATGTAGGGCGGGATGCCGTTGTCGCCGGGCCAGCCTTCCGACAGGCCCTTGAACATCGGGTAGCGGTCCGACAGGTGCACGTCGATCGCCCGGATGAACTTCCGCTTGAAGCGCAGCGGGATCGCCCAGATGAAGCGAAGCAAAATCGTGCTCATGTCGTCGTTGCGGGTCAGCAGCTCCCACAGCGTCTTGGTGAACTGGGCGCCCAGCTCTTCCTGCTGGAACTCCCATGCCACCGCCTGGATGCCATCGGCGATGAACATCTGGCGGAACGCATTCGGCTCCGCCAGCAACCGCCGGCGCAGCAGGGTGATCTGCTTCTGGAACAGATCGACCTCCGCGCTGGTGGCCAGTTCTTCCAGTTCGCTGCGGTTGGTCTCGTAGGCGCTGCTAGCGTGCATGAAGCGCACGAGTTCCCCGCCCGGCGGGGCGATGTGGGTGCTCATCGAATGATCTCCGCATCGCAGTTTGCCGCCACGCGGGCGATCCGGCTGAGCAGGTCCGGCGTCACCGTTACATCCGCCAAGGCGCCCGGGATCAGCCGGCCGACTTCCTTGGATACACCGTTGACGACGATCTTCGTCTTCTCGAACAGTTCGCCCAGATCCTGGTAGCAGGTCTTGCAGTTCGTGCACTTCGCCTGGTCTTCCTCGGCCAAAGAGACGATCGCCCCGTTGGCCTTCGCCGCGGCCGGAGCCGCGACCTGAGCCGGTGCCGACGGCGCCGCAAAAGCGGACCCGCCAAGCTGCACCGTCGGCGGCGCGTTGGACGACGCGGCGAGTTCGGACATGGCCCGCGCGATCTGGTCGATCGAGCCTTCCCGCTCCTGCACCGACTGCTGGAAGCGCTGCTGCAGTTCCGCCATCGCGGCACGATGCTCGGCGTCGGTCCGCTGCACCGGCAGACCCGCCAGATGCTGCAACGTCCGCCAGTACTTCCTGCGCTCCTCGACCAGATGCACAATCGGCGCATCCAGTTCCAGCCGGATCAGGTGCTTGTCGTCGTCGGTCGCCCAGACGAACGGCGTCTTGCCCTCTCGGGCGGCCGGCGACAGCGTCACATACTCATGGATCGGCGAGCCATCCGCACCGTCAGCCAGCTTGCGGAAATGCTTCTTGAACCGCGACTCGTTCCGCGCGAAGTCCGCGGGAGTCATCGGGATGTTCAGCAGCTTCATCGAACCGTCGGTATCGAGATACTCGATCGTCGTGCTCGCCCAGTCCTTCTCCGGCTCCGGATTGCCTTCCAGGGAGAACCACTCGGCCAGCGAGTCGCCGCGCCGCGGGTCGTGCACGAACACCGGGCTCATGCGGCTTTCCACCGCCAGGCGCCCATGCTCGCTGGCCGCGGCATCGGCGATGCCGTGCTCGGCCTGGCAAGGCGTATAGACGTCCAGCACCGCCGGCGAGTCCGAGTAGTTCAGAAACGCCAGCATGTTCTTCATGAAGTGGCCCTGCAGCGCCGTGCTGGTCTGGACCACGAAGACATTCGGATGGAACGCCGCGATCAGCCCGAGTTCCTTGCGGTCCTCCTGCTTGCCCGACTGCGCCTTGCCGAACCGCGTCAGGTCGGAGTCCTGCGACGAGTAGCTCGCCGTCGACGCCTGCCCACCCGTGTTCGAATACACACCCGAGTTCAGCACCACCACCTTGATCGGCGTGTCGGTGACCAGCAGCCGCGACAGCGCGCCGAAGCCGATGTCGTAGGTCGCCCCGTCGCCGCCCATGCTGATGACCGTCGGCAGCAGGCCCAGTTCCTCCTTGGTGAACTGGCTCCAGCGGAAGAACTTGAAGAACGCGTCATGCGCCACCGCATCATACGCGTCGTCGAGTTCCAGCCGCGCCGTCCGCAGCGCCCGGAAATCGGCCACCGCCGAGGCGCTCAGCCCTTCGAAGATGCCCTTCGCCACCGGCGCGGAATCCTGGAACAGGCTGTTCACCCACGGGTCGTTGTACGGGTTGAACGGGAAGGTCGAGGCGAACACGCTGCTGCAACCCGTAGCATTGGCGATGACCGCATTGGCCGGGCCGTTGCCGCTCGGGCCGCTCTCGAACAGATACAGCCGCTTTTCCAGGGTATCGATGGTGCGCTGGATGCGCTCCGCCCGCACCTTGTCGTCGATGATCGTCAGCTTGCCCTGCAGGTTGTCGATCAGGTTTTCCAGTTCCCGCACATGCTCGCGCCGGCGCGGTTCATGCAAAGCGCGGTTGGCCGCGACCACCAGACGGATCGCCGTGACCTCACCGCAACCGCGGCAAGCGCCATGGCCGCCGGTCATGGCGTAGTAGTTGTCGCGATCCAGCAGCAGCCGCTTGGCATCGCCGGTGGCATCGGTCGCGCCATCGACGAAACGGCTCGGGCTGCTTGGCGTCCAGCTCAGGAACTCGAAGCGCTTCTGCAAGGTATCCAGCACCGCGGCGTCCTGATGCCGCTCCACCAATGCGCCGGGCCCGCAGACCTCGATGCATTCCAGGCAGCCGCTGCACTTCCACGGATCGACGCCGACGGAGAACAACCCGCCGCTGCCGGCTTGCGCCTTTTCCATGGCATCGAAGAAGGGCCTCGTGCGCGCCACGGGGAAACCCGCCAGCACTTCGGCCACGCGGCTCAGGTTGCGTTTCAGCACGGCATTATCGACATGCAGCGCGTTCACCGCCTCCGAAACGAGCTCGGCGAACGGCTTGGCGTCCTTGTGTGTGCGATAGGCCTCGCGCACCGTCTCGGACAGGCCGAACACCGTGCCGCGCAACGCCTCGCGCTGGGCTTCGGCGACGTCCAGATGCTTGATCGCGGTCAGCAACAGGTCGTGGATTTCATGCACGGTGTTGGGGATCGCCGCATCCGGGCAGACCAGGGAGCATTCCATGCAGCCTGTACACTTGTCGGCGTCAAACTCCGGCACGTTGAGGCGGAACAGCCCCTTGTCCTTCCAGGCGGCACTGCCGGCCGGCATGAACAACCCGGTGCCGGGGATAACCGGCGCCTCGGCGACGGAGCCATCGCGGAAATGGCTGGCGACGACGTCGTCGTAGTATTCGCGGTCGAGGAAACCAGCCGCCGAGGCCGGCGCCGCGGCGCGGCACATGGAGGCGGATATCGAAACGCCCCGCGCAACCGTCGCGGCGACGGCCTTCTCCACCTCGGCGAAGCCGGGCTTGTCGTAATCGACACGCCTGGTAGCCTCCAGGCCCTCGCGCATCACCGCCATGTTGCCTTCGACGATCTTGCCGCCCTTGGCGCCGAATTTCTTGCTGATCTGCTGGCGGATCTTCTCCAGCATCGCCGCTTCCGACGCGTCCGCGACGATGCGATCGACGTGGCCGCAGACCGCGCCGATGAAGGCGATGCCCATCATGCGGGTCTGCAATTCCGGCGTCGGCGCGTGCTTCAGCGCCACCGCGAACGCATCGATGGTGTAGAAGCGGATCTTCTTCTCACGGATGGTGCGGCGCGTGTGCGCCGGCAAATTGGCCCACACATCCAGCGGAGCGTCGCTGCTCTGCAGAATGAACGTTCCGCCCGCGGTCAGCCCCTTCAACGGGTCGGTGTGGATGAATACCTTGTGGTCAGCGGAGACGACGATTTCGACATCTTCCAGCTCGGCATTGGTGATCTTCACCGTCTCCGGGCTCAGCGTGATGTAATAATTCGTCGGCGCGCCGCTTTTTTCGGAGCCGTATTTCGGCGCCGACTTGGAATGCAGGTCGAGCGCCCCGGCCAGGATGTCGGTCAGCAGCTTGCCGGTCGCGACGGTGCCGTAGCCGCCGACGGAATGGAACCGCACGCGGAACGCGCCCGGCGGCAGCAGATGCGGATTTTCCTCAGTCTGCAACGCCATCAGCCCGGTCTCGGGATAGGCCGCCTTCAGGCGATCCTGCAACGCCTTGACGCGCGGCGATGCACCCTCGTCGAAGAACTGCGAACCGAGATAGACGAACGGCGCGCTGTCCTTCTTTTCCATGTTGGCGAAGGCCGCGATCAGGTGGCGTGGCTGCAAATCATGTGCGCCGAGGCCGAAGATCGCCGTGGTGACGCGCGGCAGCTTGTCGATCGCCGGAATGCCGACATGGCGGATGCCATCGGCGTTTTCCCGCGCGCGGAACAGCGCCTGGGTGACGAAGCCAGTCAGCGCGGTCACGTCGGAACGCTCCAGCACCGTCACCGCGGTCTTGCCGCGCAGTGCCTCGATCAGCTCCGCCTCCGGGAAGGGCTGCAGCAGCTTGACCGAGATCACGCCGACTTTCTTGCCCTTGCTGCGGAGATACGTCGCCACCGCCTCGGCATCGTCGGTCACCGACCCCAGGCCAATCACCACATGTTCCGCATCGTCGTTCAGGAACGTATGGATCGGCTTGTAAACGCGGCCGGTCAGCTCGGCATATTCCGCCATCGCCTGGCGCACGAAGTCCGGCACCGCAGCCACGAAATGCGTCCGGTGATCTGCCGCGCCGGCCTGGAAGTCCGGCTGGTTCTGCACGCCGCCGGTCAGGCCGGGGTTGTGCACATCGACCAGAGCCGGGACGCGCGGACGGGTGCCCTTCTCAGCCGCGTTGATCCACTGCCGGCGCCATTGGCCATGCAGTTCCTCCGGCACCCAGGCAAGCGTATTGCCCACCAGCTTGCCGTCGTTGTCCGCCTCGACCTGCGCGGCCACCGAACCGAGATAGGTCCGCAGCTCATTGATATCCGTCGGCGCGAAATCGGCTTCGTGGCGGGCGAGATACTGGCGGAGTTGGAACACGCGCCCCTTGGCGCCGAACAGCATCTCCTGCGCCACCGTCGGGGACGGGATGCGGCCCGCCGGATCGCCGAGGAATTCCTTCAGCAGTTCCGGCTCCGGGATCAGCGCCTCGCACAGCATGTGGCTGGTGGCGAAGCCGTCCATCGCGTTGGCGACGGGGACCAGCGACGTCGCGCTGACTTTATAGGAGATTGCCGCAAGATCTGCTGCTTCCTGCGGATTGCTGCCGAACAGAATAGTGTACCCGGAGGACAACAATGCATAAACGTCGTCATGGCCAGCCATGACATTCAGCGAATGCTTGGAAACGACGCGCGCCGCAACCTGCAGCACGAAGCCGCCGACCTTCTTGCCGACGGTGACGTAGTGCGATTCGAGGCCGTAAAGGATGCCCTGGCTGGACGATGCATTTGAAACATATTTACCGCCGGTGAGCGCAGCGCCGAGCGCGCCGCTCTGGGCGGAATGTTCGCCTTCAGGATGGAAAAAGAACGGGTGCTGGCCCCAGACGTTCTGTCCGCCGCCGGCCCGGAAAGCTTCATACAGCTCGGAAATTTCGGTAGAGGGCGTGATCGGGTAGCCGATGACGCCGCCGCAAACCTGCTCCATGACATGGGCAACCGCCCCGTTGCCGTGAATAACGACCGGGAGACCGGGGTATTTAAAACTCATCTGCTACATCCTGGACCTTGGTTTCTACTCTCTACGCACGAACGCGCGCCCGCACCGGACGCAGAGGAAGCTCACACTATCCGCGCCATTGCTTCCTCTGCCCATGGCTTTTGATAGATGGCACTTGCATGGCTGACCTTCACCAAAAGGAGTCAATTGTTTATGTAAATCAATTTCATTCTTGTAAACCAGTTACATACGTCGTCTCCCCCGGGTTCGATCTGCCGCGACGGGACCTGTCGTTGCCGATCGATTCCTTGGGTGCGCAGCCGGCGAAACAACCGGACGGGACGGCGAAACCAGCCGGGCCGTCTTGCGCGACGGCTGGAAAGCGCCGAGCCTCTCCAGAGTTGACTGTCAGCCGCATACGTGATCGCTCCCTTAAACCCCGCTTTTAGGGAACGCATACAGCCCAACCGGCCAGGAGACTTTGACATGCCTCAAATCGGACGCGTGCTTTACCGAAGCGCCAACGGAGACAATTGGTCCCTGGTCCGCGACGATGCTTCGGGGATCCCACAGGTTCTGCACGAACCCAACCAGTCCTCCGGCGGGCGCGCTTCGCGCAGCGGCATCGGCGATTTCCTGACCCGTGACGCCAACGGACCTCAGCACGCCGAGTTGCTGCGCCTGATTGGCACGCTGGTCGACGCTGACGGCGGCTAGCTGGCGGACCGGGAGTACGGTTCGAGAAAGCAGGCATCGCCGTAGGAATGGAAGCGGTACCCCGCCGCAATGGCGTGGGCATAGGCCGCCAACATCCGCTCCCGGCCGGAGAATGCCGACACCAGCATCAGCAGCGTTGACCGCGGCAGGTGGAAGTTCGTCAGCAGGCGGTCCGCCGCCTTGAAGCGGTAGCCCGGCAGGATGAACAGCGCCGTCTCGCCGAGGAACGCCCGCACCGTCCCGTCCGGCAGCGCCGCGCTCTCCAGCAGGCGCAGGCTGGTGGTGCCGACGGCCACCACCCGACCGCCACCGCGCCGTGCCGCATTGATCGCGTCCGCCGCCGCGGCGGTGATTTCGCCCCGCTCCGGATGCATCCGGTGCTCGGTGACGTTCTCCACCCGCACCGGCAGGAAGGTGCCGATGCCGACATGCAGGGTGACGGTGACCCGCCGCACCCCGGCCGCCTCCAACGCATTCAGCAGCGCGGGGGTAAAATGCAGCCCGGCCGTCGGCGCCGCCACCGCGCCCGGTCGATGGGCGAACACAGTCTGGTAGTCGGTGGCATCGCTGGGCAGGGGGCCGTCCGGCCGGTGGATATAGGGCGGCAGCGCCAGCGCCCCGACCCGCCCGAACGCCGCCATCAGATCATCGCCGTCGAGGTTGAACGCCAGGCCGATGCTGCCGTCAGCGTCCTTGTCGACCACCCGGGCGGTCAGCCCGCCGGAACCTTCGATCGCCAGCGTATCGCCAACCCGTACGCGCCGCCCGTTGCGCGCCAGCGCCTTCCACGCCCCGTCCGCGCGCGGACGGTCCAGCGTAAGACCAATCCGAGCGTCCCCGCGCAGCGCCTGCAATTGCGCCGGAAACACCCGGGTATCGTTCGCCACCAGCACATCGCCCGGCCGCAGCAACGACGGCAAATCCCGCACCAGCCCATCGGCCAGTCCGTCAGGACGAATGTGCAGCATACGTGCGGAGTCGCGCGGCCGGACAGGTTCCTGGGCAATACGATCGGGCGGCAGATGGTAGTCGAAATCGGCCAGGGTCAGCGGGGACGGATCGATCTCCACGTCAGGCCCGGCAAAAAAGAATAGCAAACACAAATGAACACAAATGAACACAAATAGGCGTTGCCGAGACGCACGGAACCTTTGGCCACATTCTATTTGTGTTCATTCGTGTTCATTTGTGTTTCCATTTTCTTAACCGCGATCAGCAATCACCGCGACTGGTAAGAAGAAATCTCCACCAGGTTCCCATCCGGATCGCGGCAATACACCGACATGATCTCGCCCAGCGCACCCGTCCGCTCGATCGGGCCTTGCAGGATCTGCACGCCATTGTCGTGCAGGTGGCCGATAACCTCATCCGGCGGCACGGCGGTTATGAAACAAACATCCGCGGCGCCCGGCTCCGCGCAGACGCCCGTGGGCCAGGTCCCGGCGTCCTCCTCGATCGGCCGCAGATTGATCTTCTGGCCGCCGAATTTCAGCGCCGTGCGGTGCTGCGGTCCGAAATCCTCCCGCTCCATGCCAAGAACCCGCTGATACCAGGCCGCGGTGATCTCCACGTTCTTGCAGTTGATCACGACGTGGTCGATGCGGTCGACGGTAAATCGCATTTATTCCAGCCCATCGTAAAAATCGTTTCCTTTATCGTCCATTACGATAAAGGCCGGGAAGTTCTCGACCTCGATGCGCCAGACCGCCTCCATGCCGAGTTCCGGGAATTCCAGCACCTCGACCTTGCGGATGCAGTCCTGCGCCAGCCGCGCCGCCGCGCCGCCGACGCTGCCGAGGTAGAAGCCGCCATGCGCCTTGCAGGCGTCCTTCACCGCTTTGGACCGGTTGCCCTTCGCCAGCATCACCAGCGACCCGCCGGCCGCCTGGAATTCCGCGACGTAGCTGTCCATGCGTCCCGCCGTCGTCGGCCCGAAGCTGCCCGTCGCCATGCCCGGTGGAGTCTTCGCCGGCCCGGCGTAATACACCGGATGGTTCTTCAGATAGTCCGGCAACGGCTGGCCGTTATCCAGCCGCTCCTTCAGTTTCGCATGCGCGATGTCGCGCGCCACCACCATCGTGCCGGTCAGCGCCAGCCGTGTCTTCACCGGATAGCGCGTCAGCTCCGCCTGGATCGCCGCCATCGGCCGGTTCAGGTCGATCGCCACCACATCGCCGCCGAGCAGCGCATCCGTCGTTTCCGGCAGGAACCGGGCCGGGTCGGTTTCCAGTTGCTCCAGGAAAACCCCCTCCGGCGTAACCTTGGCGAACACCTGCCGATCGGCGGAGCAGGAGACACCGATGCCGATGGGAAGCGAGGCGCCATGGCGCGGCAGCCGCACCACCCGCACGTCATGGCAGAAATATTTGCCGCCGAACTGGGCGCCGATACCCAGGTTGCGCGAAATCTCCAGGATCTGCTGTTCCAGTTCCAGGTCACGGAACGCATGACCCGCCTTGCTGCCGGATGCCGGCAGACCGTCCAGCCACTTCGTCGAGGCCAACTTCACCGTTTTCAGCGTCAGCTCGGCCGAGGTGCCGCCAATGGCGATCGACAGATGGTAGGGCGGGCAGGCCGAGGTTCCCAGCGTCTTGATCTTGGCCTCCAGGAACTTCGCCAGCCGCTCCGGCGACAGGACCGCGCGGGTTTCCTGGAACAGGTAGGTTTTGTTGGCGCTGCCGCCGCCCTTGGCGACGAACATCAGGTGTAGTTCGTCGGCGTGGTGGTCGCCGGGGGCGGCCATGATGTCGAACTGCACCGGCAGGTTGTTGCCGGTGTTGACCTCGTCGTACATCGACAGCGGCGCCATCTGCGAGTAGCGCAGATTCGTCTCGGTGTAGGTGCGGTGGACGCCGTACGACAGCGCCTCCTCTTCGTTGCCGTCCACCCAGACGCGCTGGCCCTTCTTGCCGAACACCAGCGCCGTGCCGGTATCCTGGCACATCGGCAGCACGCCGCCGGCGGCGATGCAGGCGTTCTTCAGCAGGTCGAACGCGACGAAGCGGTCATTCGAACTGGCCTCATTATCATCCAGAATCTTGCGCAACTGCGCCAAATGCGCCGGGCGCAGCAGATGCGCCACGTCATCGAAGGCATGCAAGGCGAGCTGGGTCAGCGCCTCCGGCGCGATGCGCAGCACCGTCTTGCCTTCCACGCTGATGGTCCGCACGCCCTCTATCGGCAGTTTGCGCCACGGTGTGGTGTCGGGCCCCGGCGGGAACATCGGGGAATACAGAAAATTGGCAGGCCGATGGGCTTCGGTGTCCACGAAACGGTCCTTTCAAAAAGACGGGTGGCCTAGCCTTGAGGCGTACGGCGGCGGAAGGCGTCCAGGCTGACCACCTGGCCTGGTTCGGCCGGAGCCGCCGGCTCCTGCGCTTCCGGTTCCGCGGTTTCGGGTTCGGCTTCCTCGGAGTCAGCCTCCTGATCCAGCGCCTGGAACCGCAACCCGTAGCGGATATGCGGATCTGCGAACTCCACCACGGCGTCGAGCGGGATCGTCAGGGTCGAAGGCACGCCGCCGAACGACAGACCCACGGAGATCGCCCGGTTCTCCCGGTCATAGGCCAGATCCCAGAACTGGTGCTGCAGGACGATCGTCATCTCGCGCGGGTATTGCGCGCGGACGCGCTGCGGGATCGCCACCCCCGGGAAATCGGTGCGGAACGTAATGTAGAAATGGTGTCCACCCGGCAGGCCCTCGGTCGCGGCGTGTTCGACCGCCTGCGCCACGACCTGGCGCAAGGCTTGCTCGATCCACCGTTCATACGGCAGCAGGCTCTCCGGCCGCTCCTTTTGATCATCGTCCATCGCTGTCCCCGCGCCTTGAAGTGCGCCACTCGGCGCCACCCATAGCGCGTAGCCGCTGCATGGCAAAGAGGGTTGATCACAAGGCGAGCCCGGGCCGTCTCCGGTTTTCAACAGTGTCTAGCCGCGCCGTCACGAATCTCCCACCGGCCTGATTGCACCGCAACGCCTCCGCCCGCACACTGCCGCGCAAAGGAGAATCGTCGCCATGTGGCCCATCCGATCCGCATTGTTCGTGCCCGCCCACCGCCGCGACTGGGTGGCGAAGGCGATCCGCGTCTCACCCGGTGCCGCCGTGTTGGATATCGAGGACTCCGTGCCGCCGCAGTTCAAGCCGCAGGCGATGGAGCACCTCAAGAGCGAAATCCACGAATTGCGCGATGCCGGTGCGGGTGCTTTCGTCCGCATCCAGCCGCTGCATGACGGCACCGAAGCCGAAATCGCCGCCGCGGTGACCGACGGCCTGACCGCGATCGTCATGCCGAAAGTCGCGGCGCCCGATGAAATCCGCCACGTGCATGATCTGCTGAGCTATGCCGAGGGGCGCGCGGGGTTGCCGCTGGGAACCGTCGGCATCCTGCCGCTGCCGGAAACCGCACAGGGCATGTACCACGCCTATGACCTGGCCAAGGCAAGCCCGCGGGTGCGCGGCATCCACGGCGCGATCAGCGGCCCGGTGTCAGGCGATTTCGCCCGCGCCTTCGGCTTCCGCGCGACATCCGGCGGGGAGGAGCAACTGTATCTCGCCTCCAAGCTCGTGCTCGACTCCCGGGCTGGCGGTGCCGCCTATCCGATCGCCGGGATTTTTGGCACGCCGCAGGACGATCTGGCCGCGGTGGAGCGGCTGATCCGCAAGGCACGCGACATCGGCTACTCCGGGGTCGCGGTGATGCACCCGTCGCATGTCGCCATCGCCAACGCGGTGTTCCGGCCGACGCCGGAGGAGGTCGCCTACTTCACCGGCCTGCTTGCTGCCTTCGAAGCCGCGGAGAAAGCCGGGCTGGGGGCGGTCAGCTACCAGGGCGCGATGGTGGATTACGCGATGTTGCCGCTGGCGCGGGAGAGTCTCGCCGAGGCCGCACGCGGCCGATAGTCTCCCTATATATGCTGGCCGATCTAATGCCGGAGATATCATGTCCGCCGATTCCGTTCGCACCGATGCCGCCCCCGCAGAAATCCGCCTCGCGGATTACACCCCGCCCGCGTTCCTGATCGACACGGTCGACCTGACGTTCGAACTCGGCGAGGCGGCGACTACCGTGGTGTCTCGGCTGACGCTGCGCCGGAACCCCGCCGCGCCGCCCGGATCGCCGCTGCACCTGGATGGCGAGGCGCTGACCCTTGTCGCCATCACCCGCGATGGCGAGCCAGTGGTGCCGATCGAGACGAAGGGCGGCCTGACGATCGAGGACATGCCGGAGACCTGCGCACTGGAGATCACGACGCGGATCTCGCCGAAGGACAACACCGAACTCAGCGGATTGTATGTCTCCGGCGGCAACTATTTCACGCAATGCGAAGCTCAGGGCTTCCGCCGCATCACGTATTTCCCCGACCGCCCGGACGTCATGTCGCGCTACCGGGTGACGATCACCGCCGACAAACGGGCCTGTCCGGTGATGCTGTCGAACGGCAATCCCGGGCCGGTGATGGACCTCGGCGACGGGCGGCACAGCGTGACCTGGTCGGACCCGCATCCGAAACCGTGTTATTTGTTCGCGCTGGTGGCGGGGGATCTGGTGTCGGTCAAGGACAGTTTCGCGACTCGCTCCGGCCGCCACGTCGATCTTGGCATCTATGTCCGCCGCGGCGATGAGGACCGGTGTTCGCACGCGATGCAGTCGCTGAAGACATCCATGCGCTGGGACGAGGAGGTGTTCGGGCTGGAATACGACCTGGACGTGTTCAACATCGCCGCCGTGTCCGACTTCAACATGGGCGCGATGGAGAACAAGGGGCTGAATGTCTTCAATACGAAGTATGTGCTCGCCCGGCCGGAAACCGCGACCGACGCCGACTACCAGGGCATCGAGACAGTCATCGCGCACGAGTATTTCCACAACTGGACCGGCAACCGGGTGACCTGCCGCGACTGGTTCCAGCTTTCGCTGAAGGAAGGGCTGACGGTCTATCGCGACCAGGAATTCTCCGGCGATCAGAACAGCCGCGCGGTGAAGCGCATCGCCGATGTGCGGGCGCTGCGGGCGGCGCAGTTCCGCGAGGACGCCGGCCCGCTTGCGCATCCGGTGCAGCCGCAGGCTTACCTCGCGATCGACAATTTCTACACCTCGACGATCTACAACAAGGGTGCGGAGGTGATCCGCATGATGGCCACCATCATCGGCCGTCCGGCGTTCCGCCGCGGCATGGACCTGTATTTTGCCCGCCACGACAACCACGCCGTCACCATCGACGATTTCGTCCAGGCGATGCAGGACGCTTCGGGCGTCGATCTGACCGACTTCAAGCTATGGTATCATCAGGCCGGCACGCCGGAGATTTCGGTCGAGGATTCCTACGACCCGGCGACCAAGCGCTACACGCTAAGCATCAGCCAGCAGACCAAGCCGACGCCCGGGCAGCCGGACAAGCAGCCGCTGGTCATCCCGGTGGCGATGGGCCTGCTCGACGGCAACGGGCAGGAAGTCGCGACCCGGCTGGATGGCGAGGCGGAGGCGAAAGCCGGCACCCGCGTGCTGCTGGCAACCAAAGCGACGAACCGGTTCGAGTTCACGGATGTCGCCAGCCCGCCGGTGCCGTCGCTGCTGCGCGACTTCTCCGCCCCGGTGAAGCTCTCCGGACTGTCAGCCGATCGGCTGCGGTTTCTGGCGGCGCATGACAGCGACCCGTTCGTGCGCTGGGAGTCGGGACAGCAATATGCCTCCTCCGTGTTGCTCGACATGATTGCGGCGATCCAGCAGGGACGCCAGCCGGAGGTCGATCCGGCGCTGATCGAAGCGATGGCATCCACCCTGAAACAGGAGCCTGCCTTCGCCGCCGAGGCGTTGGCGCTGCCGGGTGAAGCGACGTTGGCCGACAGGATGAAGGTGGTGGATGTGGACGCGATCCACACCGCCCGCGATTTGGCCCGCGCCGCCATCGGGCAGGCGTTGGCCACGGAGTTGCGGGCAACCTATGAATCCTTAACCGATCACGGTGGCTATCGTATCGACGGCGCGTCGATCGGGCGGCGGTCGCTGCGGAATTCGTGCCTGGCTTACCTTGTCGCCAGCGGCGACGCCGCCGGTGTCGCCCTGGCCAAGGCGCAGTTCGACGCCGGTCAGAACATGACCGACGTGCTGGCGGCGCTGGCGGTCCTGTCCGGAGTCGATTGCGCCGAACGTCTGGATGCCCTCGCGGCGTTCTACCAGGCGTGGCGTGGTGACCCGCTGGTGCTGGACAAGTGGTTCGCGATCCAGGCCCTGTCGCCGCTGCCGGGCACCTTGCCGGCGGTAGAGGCGCTGAAGTCGCATGCGGATTTCGATTTGCGCAACCCGAACCGCATCCGCGCCCTTGTTGGCAGCTTTGCCGGCAATCAGGTGCGGTTCCATGACGGCTCCGGCGCGGGATACCGGCTGTATGCCGATACGTTGGTCCAACTCGACCCCACCAACGGGCAGGTGGCGGCGCGGATGGTGTCGCCGCTGGGCCAATGGCGGCGCTACGATGACCGGCGGCAGTCGCTGATGAAGCAGGAGCTGGAGCGGATACTGGCGCTGCCGAACCTGTCGCGCAACACCTTCGAGATGGCGTCAAAGAGTTTGGTGTGAAGGCGGGGGTGTGATGGCGTTCTGCGACCTCGCCTGGCAGCGGACGGCGAGACTGCGGGCGGCGATTCATCACCTGCCGTTCAACCGGGAGTTGGCGGCGGGGACGCTGGATCAGGCGCGGTTCCGCTTCTACATCGTCCAGGATGCGCTGTACCTGGAGCAGTATGCCCGCATCCTGGCGATGGCGGCGGCGCGGGGTCCGGACGGCGCGACGTTACGGCTGTTCGCGGATGCCGCGCTGGAGGGAGTCGCCGTGGAGCAGGCACTGCATGCGCAATACTTGTCCGGTTTCGGCGGTGAAGCTGCGGCTGAACCGTCGCCGGACTGCCTGAGCTATACCAGCTTCCTGCTCGCCACGGCGTATCACGAGCCGTGGGAGGTGCTGTTGGCGGCGCTGCTGCCGTGCTTCTGGATCTACTGGGTCGTCGGCCAGGCCATCGCGCGCGAGGCGGCGGCGGACAATCCCTACCGCGCCTGGATCGACACCTATGCCGAGGACGGCTTCGGCTCGGTCGTCCAGGCGGTGAAGGCCGCAACCGATCGCGCCGCCGCGGCGGCCTCGGATGCGGTGCGGGCGCGGATGCTGACGGCGTTCATCCGGTCAACGCAGTATGAGTGGCTGTTCTGGGATGGGGCTTATCAGCTTCGCCGGTGGCCGGGGAATGGGGCTTAGAGCATCTTCAGACTGACTGGAATCGTGGCAGCCGCCTTAGTCGTCATGGCCCGGACAAGCCGGGCCATGACGGTGTGGCACTTTCCGGCGCCTTTCTGGTCAGCCAGAAAATGCTCAAGGGCCGTTTGCGTCCGGACCAACCTCCACGACTCGACTTCATGGTCGAACGCGGCGAACGCCCGCGGAACCTCGGCCGTGCGAATTGCCTCGATGTCTGCTTCGCTCAGCTCGCTGACATGAAGGACTTCGTGATCGCGCGCCTTGAAGTCCTTTGTATGCGCCGGTTCCCTTACTTGCCCTGCGCCTTGTCGCAGAACGCATCCAGCCTCGCCGTCTCGATGCGAGGTCCCTCGAAATCCGCCGCGATCCCCTCATACAGCCGCGCCGCAGCCTCATAAAACCCCGAGCCGGGCCGATCGGCGCCGACGAAGGCGGCGATTTCTTCCATTTCGGCGACCCAGCGATAGGCTTTGCCGTGCATCTTCGGCATCTGCGCCGTCAGCCATTTTAACAGGGTCGGCTGGCTGACTTCCATCTCCGCGATCAGCGCGTCAGCCGTTCCGGCCCGCGTCGCCGCCAGCATCATCGCCGCGCCGAGGGCGGTGAAGCCCTTGGTAATCCCGGCATAGGACATCTTCATCGCCGACGCCGCACCCACCGGCCCGGGCTGCACCGGCATCGACAGCCCGAATGCCGACAACCGTGCGACCGTGCCGGCATCCGGCCCCGACAGGTAGATCCGGGTCTTGCCGGAATCCGGCTCGGGCGGCGGACCGATAATGCCGCCATCGACGAACGCAGCCCCGGTTTCCCGCACCACGCCCTCAATCCGCAGCACCGTCTCCGGACTCACCGCGTTGCAATCCACGTAGATGGGCCTGCGCGATGCTGCCCGCAGCGCCGGGGCCAACTGCTCCGCCAGCCCCAAAGCCTGCCCCGGCGGGACAATCGACAGGATGAAATCGGCCGCGGCAATCTGCTCGACCGAAGCGTCCCGCATCCCCGCCGCGCCCGCCCGCGCCGCCGTCGCAGCCGATCGGCCGGAGAGAAGGGTGCGGACTTCGAGACCGCTGGAGGTGAGGCGTTTGGCGACCGCGCTTCCCATCATCCCGGGAGCGATAACCGCGACAATCGGCAGCATGGACGTCCTCCTCGATTGAAGGATCAGCATGCCCCGTGCCGTTCGGCTCGGAAAGAGCCAGCAAAAAGGCCCGGATGAGGAGGTTCCTCACCCGGGCCTTTTCAATAGCAACCGGCTACCGCCGATCGGCTCAGTCGGTGCGAATGGAGGTCGCTTCCGGACCCTTGGCCCCCTGGACGACATCCATCCAGATGGTTTGGCCTTCGGCAAGCTGCATGACGCCAGCCCGTTGCAGGGCAGAGGCGTGCACGAACACGTCCTTGCCGCCCTCGGACGGAGCCACGAAGCCGAAGCCCTTGGTCGCATTGTACCATTTCACGGTACCCTGCATCTCCACCGAGGGGCCTGTGGGCGCACCGCGGCGCGGCGCACCGCCGCCCGCGGGACCGCCGCCGAAGCCGCCGGGACCGCGCGGCGCACCGCCCGGGGGGCCGCCGGCGCCGCGGCCGGCAGACGGGGTCGCGGTGCTTTCATCGACCGAAAGCACCTCCGACACCTGCCGGCCCTTCTGGCCCTGGCCGATGCGCACCCGGAGGGTTGCGCCGGGGCTTACGGCACTGTGACCGGACTGATTGAGTGTGTTCGCATGTAGGAACGCATCCCCGGACCCGTCCGACAGCGCCACGAAGCCAAATCCCTTCTCGGGATTGAACCACTTCACGGTCGCGTCGTGCTCCGGGCCAAAACCCGCCGAGGAGGGCCATGACGGTGGGGTCCGCGGCAGGTCGCCTGGCGGAGCACGGTCAAAGGCGAAGTCGTCGTCGAAGCCGCGCCGCCGGCTTGGGCGTCCGCGGCCGCGGTTGGTCATGTTCAAGAGAAAATCGTCCCTATTATCATACGCGTTGTTCATAGCGCCGGAAGCCCTTGCGGGCCACGGAGCCGGTTTCTCCCGTTTGGGTAACCGAGCCAGAACAAGAACCGAACCCTGCCGGGAGCGGTCACCGTCCTCGTGTCGTCACTACAGGCCGATACACTATACGGGGTGATCGCGCTTTCGCCCATAGCAAATCGGGCGGATTCCAGCGAATCGCCCAAATTCCGCCCGCTTTTTCCATATAACGTTATCGGCATGCCGTATACCCCGCTGCCAGCACGCTGATTCGATTGCGATTTATCCCGCGGACGCGGCCGTACGGCGGCGCCTTGAACAGCAGATCTCATGATTCGCATCGGCCCGATTTCCGAGACGGGGCGCGGTTTTCGCTCAAAACATCCAATTGTACACGCGACCTTGTCCGAAAGTCGCGGAAATGGACTCCGTTATCCGCGGCGTCAAACCGACGCTGCGACAACCGATCGCGGGCCCAGCGCCAGTTTTGGCAGTACTGGCAGCAGCAGCTTCAGGTCCCGCTCGGCGACGCACACAAGATATTGCTCCGCGCGCGGCGTATCGCCTTCCGATTCCGGAAGCGGCAAACCGTCGGGGCCCAACGGCAAGGCTGTCAGGCCGAGATCCCCGTAAACCTTCAACAGGTCCGGCCCGGCCCGCCAGACGGCGGCGTCCAGACCTTCCTGGCGCGCCAGATCGCGCAGGCGCCAGACCGCGGAAACGCGGTCGCTCTCGTCACCCGCCGGATCGCCAAGCCCGAGCAGCACCCGGCCACAACGCCGGAATGCAACGCCCGCCCGCCCGGCTTCGCCCATCACCAGGCCGTCAGCGCCGGCCGAACAGGTCTGCTCCGGATGCGCGCCCAGGCCGATGAGCAGATCGCGTGCATTGGAGTCCCACGGCACGTACCGAATCTGGCCGGGCCGCACCAGAAGCCAGAGCGCCGTCAGGCCGAGCATTACCGAGATCGCCACCGCCACGCGGACGGAGTTCGGCTCCTGGCGGGAGATGATGACCATCCAGAAGGCGTTGTTCTGCAGCGCATGGGTATGCGGCCGGGTGACTGCCAATGCCATCAGGCAGACCACCAGGACGACAATCGACAGCGCGCTGCCCGGCTGCAACGGTCCGGTGAACATATGGGCGTGCCGATAGAAGCAGGCCCGGAACGGCGCCAGCAGCAGCGTGGTCAGCACCAGAATGCCGACGACCCACAGCCGGTTCTCCTGCGTCGCCGCGAAGGCGGCCCCGGTTATCAGCAGGAGAATTGTCAGCACCCAGGCCAGGTTAACACGGTGTGACAGGCCGATGGCCATCAGCACCAGGCCGGCGCCGATAAGCGAAGGGACAAACTGGCCGGCCTGGCTGGCAAACTCCGCATAGTCGGGGTCGAGCCAGGCAAAATCCGTTTGCGGTGCAAGCACGCCGAGGCACAGCATCAGCGCGCCGCAAAGCCCGACCGCGCCGGTCGCCGCGGTCACGGCGAAGTCAGGCTCGCTCCAGCGGCCAATCGCCTGGACGGGCGCCGAGCCGCTGCCAAAGTATTTCAGCAGGCCGCCGCCGCGCAGCAGGATTTCGTTCCCGGCAAACAAGGAGCCGGCGAGGAACAGCGGGATGATGTAGTAATAGAGGCGGAACACCAGGATCGCCCCGACGATCTGCGGGGCCTCCAGGTAGGGTGCCAACCCAAACAGCATCGCGGTATCGAACACGCCGATGCCGCCGGGCAGGTTGGCGGCGAGGCCGGCGGTGTAGGAGGCGACGTAGACGCCGAGGAAAATCAGCCAGGTCAGGCCGGGAGCCTTGGGCAAAAGCGCGTAAAAGATCGTCGCCGTCACCGCGACATCGATCGTCGCCAGCAGCACCTGCACGATCGCCATGCGCCAGCCGGGCAGTTCGATCTGGTTGCCGAACATCCGGATGTGCCCGAGCACCTTGGAAAAGGTGACGTAGCCCAGGACGATCAGCCAGAGCAGCGCGCCGACGCCGTACAGCGCTATGGCCGGCAAATGCTGGCCGAAGAACGGGATCGCGCGCGGCTCCATGAACAGGATGGCGCCGCCCAGCACCATGCCGCCGAGGCCGAAGGTCAGGCTGCAGAATGCCACCGTCTTGCCGATTTGCAGCGGCGTCAGGCCCCAATGGGCATACAGGCGATAGCGGACGGCGGCACCCGACACCGCGGCGAAGCCCAGGTTATGCGACAGCGCGTAGGCACAGAACGAGGCGAACGCGACCTTGCCGTAGGAAACCTTGTGGCCGGCGTAGATCGTGCCGAGACGGTCGTAAAACGTCAGGATAAAATACGACAGGATGGTCCAGATGAAGGAAAACAGCAGCGCATTGCGCGGAATCGCGCTCAGCGCCGCGCCGATGTCCTTAAGCTGGAGATGGCGGAATTCGCGCTGCACCACATAGATCGCGCCAATCAGCAGCACCACGCCGAGAACCGCGGGCAGATGACGGAGCCAGCTTTTCAGGCTCTCTCGCTTGCCCGGCTCCATCGTCAGGCCGCGTCCGCGTGGCGTGCGAGCGCGGTTCGGATCAGCGCAATTGTTTCTTGGATGCCATACAGGGCGACGAACCCGCCGAAACGGGGTCCCTCCTGCTGGCCGAGCAGCACCTGATACAGGCAGCCGAAGAAGCTGCGCAGATCCGCAAACGGGTGGCGCTTGCCGACTTCGAACACGACCGTCTGGATCGCCTCGGCCGAAGCGTCCGCCGGAAGCGTGGCGAGGGCGGTGGCAAGATCCTTCAGCGCGGCGCGCTCCATCGCATCGGGATCGCGATAACGCTTTTCGGGCCGGACGAAAGCCCGATAGTACGCCACCGCGTGATCGGTCAGACGGGCCAGCAGCGGCTCGGTTTCCGGGCTGGCGCCGGGGACGTAGCGGCGGATGAAGCCCCACAGTATGCCCGGTTCATCGGCGTTCACCACGCTGGCGAGGTTCAGCAGCATGCCGAACGACACCGGGCTGCCGGCATGGTTCGGCAGCGTCCCGGCATGGATATGCCAAACCGGATTGGTGGGCTGGTCCTCGCCCGTCTGGGTGCGCGCCTTGTCGAGGTTGCCGACATATTCATCCACCGCGCGCGGGATGACGTCGAAGAACAGCCGCTTGGCGCGCTGCGGCTGGTTGTACATGAACTGCGACAGCGACTCCGGCGGCGCGTAGGTCAGCCACTCGTCCACCGACAGGCCGTTGCCCTTGGACTTGCTGATCTTCTGGCCGTCCTGGTCGAGGAACAGCTCATACGTCATGCCCTCGGGCGGCTTGCCGCCGAGGATGCGGCAGATTTTGCCAGATAGCTTGACCGAATCGATCAAATCCTTGCCGGACATCTCATAATCAACCGACAGCGCATACCAGCGCATGGCCCAGTCGGCCTTCCATTGCAGCTTGCAGGCGCCGCCCTTGACCGAGGTCTCGAAGTGATCGCCGGTGTCCGGGTCCGTCCATGTGACGGTAGCGGCGGCGGCATCAATGCGTTCCATCGGCACCTGCATCACGATGCCGGTGTGCGGGTGGATTGGCAGAATCGGCGAGTAGGTTGCCTGCCGTTCGGACCGCAGCGTCGGCAGCGTGGCGGCCATGACCGCGTCATAGCACTCCAGCACCCGCACCAGCGCGGCATCGAACCGGCCCGCCTTGTAGTACTCTGTGGACGAGGCGAACTCATACTGGAAGCCAAAGGAGTCGAGGAACGCCCGCAGCCGCGCGTTGTTGTGCGCGCCGAAGCTGTCATGCGTGCCGAACGGGTCAGGGATCTGCGTCAGCGGCTTGCCGAGATGCGACGTCAGCAGCTCCCGGTTGGGGACATTGTCCGGCACCTTGCGCAGCCCGTCCATGTCGTCGCTGAACGCCAGCAGCTTCGAGGGCAGCCCGGTGAGCTCGGTGAAGGCGTGGCGCACCCAGGATGTGCGGGCGACCTCCCCGAAGGTGCCGATATGCGGCAGGCCGGACGGACCGTAACCGGTCTCGAACAGGGCGTGAGCCTTGCCGGAGGCGGCAAGGCGCTGGGCTACCTTTTTCGCTTCCTCGAATGGCCAGGCCTTGGGCACGCCGGGCGCGTTGTTGCGTACAGTGTCGGACATGGGCCGGAAGCTATGGACCGGGGTGCGTCAGGTCAATCACAACCATGATGATTACGGCCTGATACCGCCCGGTGGACGCAAATTCATGCGGGTGGGACCGCCCCTTACGTTCCGAAGCCAGCGCTTCGGTGTGGATGCGATGCGGGCCGAGGCCACATCGTCATGCGGACAAAGGCCGCCATCCACGCCTTTGCCTCAACCGGCACAGCAGGGCGTGGATGGCGGGCCTGCGCCCGCCATGACGCGGGGATGGCAGCCGCTGACTACAGCCCTTCGAACAGCACCGTCGAAATGTACCGCTCAGCAAACGACGGGATGATCACCACGATCCGCTTGCCGTTGGCATATTCCGGCCGCTTGCCGACCTTCAACGCCGCCGACAGGGCCGCGCCGGAGGAAATCCCGCCCGGGATGCCCTCGACCCGCGCCAGACGGCGGGCATTGGCCAACGTTTCCTCGTTGGTGACCTGGATGATCTCGTCGATCGCCTTGACGTCCAGCACTTCCGGCACGAAACCCGCGCCGATGCCCTGGATCGGGTGAGGCGCCGGCTTGCCGCCGGACAGCACCGGGCTGGCCGCGGGCTCGACCGCGATCAGCTTCAGGCCGGGGCGGCGCGGCTTCAGCGCCTGTGCGATGCCGGTCAGCGTGCCGCCGGTGCCGACGCCGGAAATCACCGCATCCACGTCGCCATTGGTGTCGAACCAGATCTCCTCGGCGGTGGTCCGGGCATGGATCGCCGGGTTGGCCGGGCTGCCGAACTGGTTCGCGGTGACCGCGCCTTGGGTGTCCGCGAGCAATTCCTTCGCCCGCGCCACCGCGCCGTTCATGCCCTTTTCGCGCGGCGTCAGCTCCAGTTCGGCGCCGAGATAGGCCAGCACCTTGCGGCGCTCGATCGACACCGATTCCGGCATGGTCAGGATCAGCCGGTAGCCGCGCGCCGCCGCGACGAAGGCCAGCCCGATGCCGGTGTTGCCCGATGTCGGCTCGATGATCGTCCCGCCGGGCTTCAGGTCGCCGGACTCTTCCAGCGCCAGGATCAGGTTGACGCCGATGCGGTCCTTGACGCTGCTGAGCGGGTTGAAGAACTCCAGCTTCAGCAGGATGTCGGCGGTGATGCCTTCCTCGGCCAGGATCTTCGGGATGCGCACCAGCGGCGTGTTGCCGATGGTCTCAGCGATGTTGTCATAGATGCGACCGCGCAATGGGCGATCGAGGACGAGAGGCTTGTGTTCAGTTCCCATAGCGATGACCTTTTCCTGGCAACAACCGCGAAGCACCGGCGAACGCGGCTCCATTCCGCGTATAAAAGACAAATTTTGCTCCGGCTGGCAAGATGCCTAGGGCAATCGGGAAATCTTTGTGTCTACACGATGTTGTATGGAATATCTTTCTCCAAACCCTGGACGGGCGCCATTCAGGCAAACACCGGGGCGTGCACAGCTCGGCGCTTCGACATCGACTGGTGTGGGGAAGAAACCGCTGCAACCGGTTAGGCGGTGGCGCCGAGCGGAAGATCGCGGACACCGGAACAACCACGCCAGGGAGGCCGGCCACATCCAGCTGGCCATCGCTTTCAATGTATGAAAGCGATACCTAGCGGCCAAGGTCAGGTTCGGGCAATCGGTAGACTTCGACGCGGGACCGATCGAGATCGAAAAACTCCGGAATGCCGTGCCGGGCACACAGCGCCCGCTTCAAGCCGCGGTCGTACTCAAGGCTGCTGGCGGCGACCTCGATGAGAAGCAACACGTCCGCCGGCCCTGGCAGCGCCGACCGGTAGTCATCGCCACGGGGACGAAGCAGGGTCAGGTCAGGCTCGGGATCCGTCCGGTCGTTCAGGCGGACGGGAAGCTGGACTGATACGAGCGCGCGGTCTTCCACCGCCCGAACCAAAATGCGCGTGAGCACAATGGCTGCGGCACTATGCGGGCTGCCGATTGGAGACATCGCGACAAGCTGACCCTCGATAAGTTCGCCACGCTCGTACTCGCCGAAAATGCCAACCTCACCCATTCTGTGATAGTCGGCCGCGGTCAGCGGACGAATGGTGACCGCAGGGGGATGGGTCAGAAATGCTCGTCGATGTCCGTATTACAGCCCTCCTCTCGCAAACGCTGCGATGGCACAAAAGGGAAGCGGTCCCCAAGGTTGCACCGCCTTGGCAACCGGGCGGTAGGATGCACATCTACATCGACACCCTGGACATAGGTCGGCACTTTCAGCCGATACGACCAGCACGCATTGGGGATTTGATGACCGACTTCGCCGCACTACCGATACCCATCGGCATAACGCCCCGCCGCGGCGGCCGATGAGCCTGCTCCCTCACGGCCATCGCCGTCCGGCCGTCGGGTTCATCCTCGTCACCCTGGTGATCGATGCCCTCGGGTTTGGCCTGGTGGTGCCAATCGTGCCGTCGCTGGTGCTGGAGATGTCGGGACTGACGGCATCCGGCGCCGCGCTTTGGGTCGGCACGCTGCTGACGGCGTTCTCGGTCATGCAGTTCGTCTGCGCGCCGATACTGGGCGGGCTGAGCGACCGGTTCGGCCGGCGTCCGGTGATCCTGCTGTCGCTCGCCGGGGTGGGCATGAACTACGCCATGCTTGCCTGGGCGCCGTCGCTGATCTGGCTGTTCCTGGGCCGGATGATCGCCGGCGCCACCGCGGCCAACGCGGCCACGGCCTCCGCCTACATCGCCGACGTGACGCCGCCGCAGCTCCGCGCCTCGCGGTTCGGGCTCATTGGCGCGACATTCGGGCTCGGTTTTGTGCTCGGGCCGGCGGTTGGCGGCTTGCTGGGCACCTACGGCTTGCGGGTGCCGTTCATGGCGGCGGCGGCGTTGACCGCCTGCAACGTGCTGTATGGCCTGCTGGTGCTGCCGGAAAGCCTGCCGCCCGAGCGCCGCCGCGCGTTCGAGTGGCGGCGCGCCAATCCGCTGGGATCGCTGAAGGTGCTGACAAGCAGCCCCAATCTCGGCCGTTTGGCGATCGCCTGGGGCTGCACCTGGTTCGCCATGGGGGCATTGCAAACCACCTTTGTGCTGGCCAACCAGCTTCGCTTCAACTGGGACACGCAGCAAAACGGCCTGGCGCTGGCCCTCGCCGGGTTGGGCTCGGCGGTGGTGCAGGGGCTGCTGGTGCGGCGCATCATCCCGCGTTTCGGCGAATTGCGCTCGGCGCTGATTGGCAGTTCGCTCACCGTGGTTTCCTACCTGTTGATCGCGTTCGCGCCGTTCGGCTGGGTGGTGCTGCTCGGCATTGTGATCCAGGCCGGCGGCGCCATTACAAACCCGGCCGTGCAAGGCCTCGTCTCCGCCGCGGTCCCGGCCGATCGGCAGGGGGAGACGCAGGGGGCGCTGTCGTCGATCCAAGGGCTTGTGGCGATCGTCTCGCCGCTGGTGGCCAGTTCGGTGTTCGCTCACTTCACCGGTCCCTATGCGCTGATCCTGCTGCCGGGGGCGCCATTCGTCGTCTCCGCGCTGGCGTATTGCGTGTCGCTTTGGGCCGTGTCCGGCGTGCGGCCGGCGCCGGCCCTGGTCCGCGCCGAAGCCTGAGCTACACTGATAGCCACGCCCGAAAGAGGCAGGAGGGGACCGATGGACACGCGCCCACCCGGGCAAAAGGCACCGCCGCTCAGCACCGATTGCCACTTCCATATCTTCGGCCCGTTCGACCGGTTCCCGATGAGTCCGGGCCGTCATTACACGCCGCCCGAGGCGCTGGTGCGGCGCTATCTGCGGGTCGCGGAAACCATCGGCATCGAGCGCATGGTGGTGGTGCAGGCGAGCATCTACGGCACCGACAATGCGGTGACGCTGGATGCAATCTCGCAATTCGGCCAGCACCGAGCGCGTGGCGTGGCGGTGATCGACGACGGCTTCGACGCGGCAGCACTGACGCGCCTGCACGATCAGGGCATCCGCGGCGTGCGGTTCAACATGGTTTCGGGCAATGGCACGCCGGAAGATCAGTTGGAGGCGCTGGCGCGGCGGGTCGCGCCACTCGGCTGGCACATTCAGATCTACGCCGATGGCGCGAAGATGCTGGAGATCGGGGAGTTGCTGGCCCGGTTGCCGGTGGAGGTGGTGATTGATCACTGCGGCGGGGTGAAGGCCGCGCGGGGTGTCGCTCACCCGCAATTTCAGGCCCTGTTGCGGCTGCTGGATACCGGCCGGGCGTGGATGAAGGTGTGCAGCTATCGCGCCTCGTCCGACGGGCCGCCCTGGGCGGATGTGCAGGCCAACGTGAAGGCTTTGGTCGCGGCCGCGCCGGATCGTTGCGTTTGGGGCACGGACTGGCCGCATTCGCAAATGGACCCGGCGCCGGAAGCGGGTCTGTTGTTGGACCAGTTCGTCGCGTGGGTGCCAGAGACCGAAGCGCGGCAGAAGATCCTGGTGGACAATCCGGCACGGCTGTACGGGTTTTGACGCTGGTCCCGTTTTGGACTTTGCTCGCTGCTGGCCATTGATGATGGCGGCGACCCCGGTGTGCGTATAAAATCCGCGTTTCGACGCAGAGTTCGCAGAGCGGGGCGCAGAGTTCGCAGAGATAATTTTATTCCGGTTGGATTTGAGGATTGGTATGACTTTTCCTCTGCTGACTCTGCGCCCCGCTCTGCGAACTACCATGCAAATGCCCGCCGCGGCATGTGCCGCTGGACGTCATGGCGGGCGCAGCCCTCCCTCGCGTGCTCGGTCGCCCGCCATCCACGCCTTGGCTCGCGTCATCACCTCAAGGCGTGGATGGTGGCCCTTCGGCCACCATGACGTCAGCAGCGAAGCCGACACCATTTGCCGTCATCGCGGTGCGGGCGGCCGCCGCTGGTTGGCTCTGCGTCGGAACGCGGAGGGAAAACAAAGGTCTGCGAGGGGGAGGCGCACGCCCGGCCTAGCGGCGAGCCTGGACCCTGGGGCAACGGCCGTGCCCTGCGCGCCTTAGGTTAGCGCCCATGCGGACAAGCCGGGCCATGACGTTTCTTGCGAAGCGTCAATCTCAACACGGGTGGACATTATTCATCGGCTCGGCGGCTGCAGCCCATGGCCTCGCAGGACCGTAACGGTGCGCAGCACCCGCCCATCGAGGCGAATAGACGTCCCGGGCAACACCTCCACGCTGCTGAACCAACGCTTCGCCTCGTCCAGACTCCCGCCAACCGGATCCGGCAACAGCACGATCACGTCGCGGCCGACAAAGCCGCTGACCGCATCGGCCAGGCCGAACTGGCGCGAATCGCGGTTCAGGCACAGCATCGTGACATCGGGGCCAAGTGCATAACCCAGCTTGCCGGCGTCCCGCCAACTGACCGATGCCGCAACGGCCCCGGGAGGCAACACGCCCTGCGCTCGCAAATCATCTCTGACCGATGTCCAATCCAAGGCTTCGGCCGTCGGGTCCCTGCCCATTATCGCCGCGAGACTGCCGCCCAGAAAGTCGAACTGGATTTGCAGGCTGATGATCGCCATGGCGGCAAGCACAAGCCCGGCGGTTGCGGCGATCAGCCGCTGCACCCGCGGCCGATCCAGCCGATAGGCGATGACCTCCCCCAGTAAAGGAAACAGCATCAGATAACCGGGGGAAGCCCAGTGAAACAGTATCCGCTGGCTCGACCACGCGGAGATCAGAGCAAAACCAAGTATCGGCGGCGCGGCCAAAAACACCAGCAGGCGATGCATCCAAGACGCCCCTCGCCGGAACCCGCCGACGAACAGCACCATCATCGGCGCCCAGATCCAGGGCAGGACAAACAGCGCCTCCCCACCCAGGGTGGTCAGCGGCGCGAGCGGATGGAAGCGCAACCCGACAGCCCGGTCGCCCTGGAATGCGAATGAGGCCCAGCCATGCGTCGCGTTCCAGATCAGCACAGGACTGAAGACCAGCACGGCGAGGCCCGAAGCGGCATAGGTCTGCCAGCGGCCCAGCCAATGCCGATGGGTCCGGCTGGTCAGCAGATACAGGAATGCGCCGCCGATGGGCAGGACCGCGGTGTATTTGGAAAACAACGCCAGACCGGCGCACAGGCCGGTGCCTGCCCACCAGCCGAACCGCCGGTCATCGCGGGAAAGCGCATGCAGCAAACACAGCGCCGCGCCCAGCAGCGCCGCGTCGAGCGGGCCATCCGGCAGGACCCAGCTTCCCGTCGTTACCCCGAACACCGGCGACAGGTTCAGGGCGACCGCGGCCCATAGCCCCGCCCGGCTCCCGGACACGAGGCACCCGATGCGCCAAACCAGGATTTGCGACACCGCGAACAGCAGGATGAACGGCAGCCGGACGACGACCGGCGCTTCCGTGCCGAACAGGTGCGCTGCTGCCCAAGATAGCCACCACGAAGCCGGGGGATGGTCGAAATAGCCGAGGCAGAGCACCCGCCCCGCCGTCACCATGTAGCTTTCGTCCACCCCCAGCCCTGTCGTCGCGGCAAACGCGACCCGCACAAGCGCCGTCGCGCACACCAGCACAACGATCGGCGAGACCTTCATCGCGCGCGTCTGCTTGCGGACACAGCCGATCGGCTGGGCACCGGCTAGGCCGGTACAACCCTCTGGGTTTGAATGCCGAGACCCTCAATGCCCAGGCGCACCACGTCGCCGGCCTTGAGGAAGACCGGCTCGGGCTTCTGGCCCATGCCCACGCCCGGCGGCGTGCCCGTCGCGATCACATCGCCGGGGTGCAGTGTGATGAAATGGCTGAGATAGCTGACCAGCTTGGCCACCCCGAAAATCATTGTCTGAGTAGACCCGTCCTGCATCCGCTTGCCGTTGACCTCCGTCCAAAGGGGCAGATCCTGGGGATCGCTGACCTCGTCCTTCGTCACCAGCCACGGCCCCGTCGGCCCGAACGTCTCGCAGCCCTTGCCTTTGTCCCAGGTGCCACCGCGCTCCAGCTGGTATTCACGTTCGCTGACGTCGTTGCAGACGCAATAACCGGCGACGTAGTCCATGGAGGCGTTCTCGGGCACGTAGCGTGCCGTCTTGCCGATGACCACGCCCAGCTCAACCTCCCAGTCCAGCTTGGTCGACCCGCGCGGCAGCTTCACGTCGTCGTTCGGACCGTTGAACGCACTGAGCGACTTCAGGAACACAATCGGCTCCTTCGGGATCGGATTGTTGGTCTCGGCCGCATGGTCAGCGTAGTTCAGGCCGATGCAGATGTAGTTGACCGGCCTGACCACGCATGCGCCGATGCGCGGGTTGCCCTCGACCTTCGGCAACGTCGCGGGATCGACCGCGGCGATGGTCTTCAGGGAGGCTTCCGACAGCGCGAACCCGTCGATATCGCGCACGATGCTGCTGAGGCAGCGGATCGTACCGTCGTTAGCGAAAAGGCCGGGCTTTTCGGCACCGGCCGGACCGTAGCGCAGCAGCTTCATCGGTTCTCTCCCTGTTTGGACCAATGCTTTGCACGGCGGTATATAACGATTGCCGTGACGAAATTGAACTGGGCACCCGCGGCGGGCAGATGGGAAATTGCGTAAAGGAGCCGACCGCGCGGTCAGTCGGTCGGCTCGGCAGGATCGGCTTTGGTTCAGGCGTATTTGCCGGAATTGCTGCCGTCTTTGTTCTCTCCTTTCCAAATGATAATAAGGTTGTGCTCGAAGGCGATGCGCTTGATCTTGCGGCCGAAGGCCAGGCGCCGCTCGTTGAGGCCGTCGCGCGACAAGAATTCATCGTGATTGAGATATTTTGCCAGCTCAAGAAATTCGCCGGTGCAGGTCGCTGCGAAAGCCGGTTCGGTGATATGTGCGCCGCCGTATGGCCCTGGCCAGAAAGACGTCTGTGTGTCTTCGAGAATATAGATCCCGTCCGCCACGAGTCGATCGAAGATCTCGTAGAAGGTGAATATCTGATGCGCGTTTTGATGCGATCCGTCGTCGATGATGATGTCGAACGGGCCATCCCGGTCGCATAGCGTCTTGAGGTCGGATGGTGCGCTCTGGTCCGTCACGCGCGTCGCGACGCGCCCGATGGCGAACTGGTCCTTCGGGTCGATGTCGCAGCCGATGAACCTGCCGCGGGGGAAGAAAGCGCGCCAGGCCAGCAATGAAGCGCCGCCGAGCACGCCGATTTCCAGCAACCGGATGCGCCTGTAGCGGAACGGGCGCATAACGGCGTGATAGGTGGCGCCGTAGAAGTGTTCACCGGCTTTCTGTTTATCCGATCCGAAGAGATGCAGCAGCCAGCCAAGCCGGAGCGGCAACAGCGACAGCAGCGAGGCGACCCGGTAGCGGTTCTGCATAGGTCGTCAGCCTTCCGCCCCGCGCGGCCTTGAACGGCTTCAGCGCGCATGACAGGGCGCGGCGGCCGAGGACGTCCAACCCTCGGTCACTCACCCTGGCCGCGTGACCCTCAGAGGGGGATGTAGATGGCATGGGCGCAGCGCTCCGAGTGCGAAAAATTTCGTATCGCGAAGTAGATGATTTCGGCCCGGGACCGCAAGCTGGAAAGAGCCAGCCATGCGATGGCCGGGCGGCCGCATGAAAATCGCCCGTCTTGCCGCGGCCGGGCTGGTGGCGCGAGTATGCCCGGATACCGCACAGGAGAGGAAAACCGTCATGGCCGAACGCCCCTTCACCCAGGCCGACCTCGACACCCTGGCCCAATGGGACACGCCGACGATTTGCAACGGGTTGGAGATCGTGGTGCCGGAGCGCCGCGCCATCGGCTTCACCGTGGAGCCGATGGTCTGCATCGATCCCAAGGCCAAGCCGATCGTCGGTGTCGCGCGGGTCGGGATGATCCGCTCGACCGAGCCGCCGCGTTCGAAAGTGACCGACCGGGCCGATTGGTACGAGTATGTCGCCCGGGTCGATGTCCCCACCATCGCGGTCATCCAGGACATCGACGGCCGCATCGGCTACGGTGCCTACTGGGGCGAGGTGCAGTCCACCATCCACAAGGCGCTTGGGTCCATTGGCTGCGTCACCAACGGGTCTTTCAGGGACCTCGATATGTGGGCGCCCGGCTACCAGATCATCGGCGGCCGGATCGGGCCGAGCCATGCCCATGTCCATATGGTGGATTTCGGCAAGCCGGTGAACATCTTCGGGATGCAGGCGGCGCACGACGACGTGATCCACGCCGACTTCCACGGCGCGGTGGTGATCCCGGCCGATGCGGTGCGCAAGCTGCCGGCGGCAATCGATCTGGTCTCGCGGCGGGAGAAGGTGATCCTGGATGTTTGCCGCGACCCGGATTTCACGCCGGCGAAGCTGCGGGAAGCGCTGAAGCGGTCGGGTGAGATCCACTGATCAAAGCCTATACGGCGGAGGTCAGTCGCGGATATTTCGGCTCTCACTAAAGTAGAAGCCGGTCACGGCGCCGACGATGCCGATGACCGGCGCGGTTATCGCCCCGATGACCTTCACGACTTCATCGACGGGTGTTTCCCCACGCACCCACAGGCTGACGAAAGAAGCGACCACGATAAAAGCCAGGGACAAAACGATTATCAACGCTATGTACCACCTGACGTCCTCGCGTTTTTTGGCGATCGGGTGAATGCTGGGAAATGCTTGTTCCTCACGCACCAGCGAGATCGAGCCGGTATCCGATCTTGCGGCAGGTCGGTCCGCGACATGGAGATCGGGAGCGGTCAGGTCCAATGAAATAGGCTCGGAAGGACTTCGATTGGACATCACGACTATCCAGGTTCGACCGAGGGAGCTGCCGAATGGCTTCACCCTCAGTCACACGCCACGATCAACCAGCCAACAGTACCTTTCTCTCCCCGTCACCGGGCGAGACGATTGTCAGGGTATTTTGCTCATCGGCGTTCTGGGCCGCGACGCGGGCCAGCGCCAGAGCTTTGCGGATGACCTGCGCATTGGTCTTGACCCCGAACGCGCTCTTGAGCTCGGCTATCGCCTCCAGCGTTGCCTTGTCGACTTCGAAAGTGGTCTGCGCCATGGCGAGCTCCCCGTTGCCTGAATGAGAATCTAAATCGGTCCTGCGCAGATCTCTGCGAGGACTGAAATCATATACAGCGGAATAGGTGGACGATCAACATATGAATGGTATAAAAAAAACATGATAGGCATACCATTTTCAATGTGTGTTGCCATTGAACCTGTGTCGGCGGCAACCCATAAATGACGTGAACGTGCCTGAATAATGTTTAGGGATCGCCAAATCGGGAGAAGGGTCGTGAGCCACATCGGTCAATTCCGCTATCAAGTGCGCTATCTTCCAGGCTCGCTCATCGCCCGCAAAGTACTCGCATTGCGCGAGGCTGACCTCCTCGATTCCTCCGGAGAAATCATACCATCCCGGACAACGGCCGAGTTTCTGATTCTGTCGCGCAAGACCCTGGCTCTGGAAAGCAACCCGTTTGAACGAGCTTTGGTGGTTAATCCCTTTGAACCGCAGCCCCTGTATGTTTCCAGATCCAGCCGGGCGACTTTCTTTTATCTCATAATCCTTAATAACGTGTGGATTTGTGGCGTCATATTCGACTGGGATCACGCTCCAATCAGCCCGGATGGCGGCGGCAATCTGGCAGCGAGCAGCATGAGCGCACGGGCTGCCCGGGTCCTTAAAAATCTTGGCGGCGATGACACGCAGGCGGAACTTTGCGATCTGGCTCGCAGCGCCGCAGCGGCCACCTCACCGCGGAACACGCTACCGGGCGGGCGGATACTGGTAGCGAGACCCGGCTCTGCCGGCAGTGAGGTCCCCCTTAAGATCGGCTTTATGACCGGCAGCTATCTTTTCCGGTCCGGAGCGCTGGCCGCCGAAATCGGCACCGCGTTGGCGACCTGCGGCTTCAACGCCGTCGCCGTCACCGCTTTGGAATACGGGCGTGCGGATTTCCTTGGCGGTGAAATCCGCGAGACGACCGGGACAGCGGGCGCAACACGATTGGTCTGCGCTACTCTGGCCGCAGCAATCGTGGATAGTTTCCCGGCGCAGACCCGCGCTTTCGCCAGCTTGCCCCGTCAGGCTGAAAGGTCGGCTCCGCCGGTGTGGATAAAGCCGGTTGGCATTACTGGTTGCCCGGGCGTCTGCGGTGGTTCAGGCGCGCCCCTGAGCACGCCGGATATCGAGATCAGGGCCGGTATCTCGCTCACGGCGAATAAAGCGGGCGGAGATGGCGACCGGTCGCAGTTCTACTTCCAGATGAACGACGTGACGAAGGTTTGGCCGCGGCCGGAAAACGGCGGGACGGTAATGCCGCGGGACGACAATTCCCGGGCGGCAGGACCGCATGCTGGCACGACACCGCGCTTAGGCGCCCGGGTTCGTCAGCCGATAACTCTGCCTGCGGGTCGCGGGCGTTACGCCGCCGGATTGCTGCCCCTGGCCGGCGTGGCGAGTTACAAGCCCTTCGGCGCCGCGATGCATCGCCGATTGCCGGTAACGAAGGCGCCGCTTGTGTGGACCTTCGGTGCAGTCGTCAGACCCGGCATGGGTGCCGGAAGCCGACACGTGTCTGACTGTTTGAGCGGCCTTACGTGAGTTCGAGCAGCGCTCCGTGCCGCGTTGCAAAGCCGGAGAAGGAGTCGCGACATGCGCGGTAAATCGCATCTGCCTTGGTAAGGGTGTGATGATCTAGTTAAAGTCTGATCACACCGTCGCCCCGCACGTGCTCCGTGCGGGGCGACTTTCGGTTTCAGGGCGACTGCTCGGCAACCCGGACAGCGCGCCGGCACCGCGCTTGCGGTCCGATTCGGCATTTCTACCGGTACCGCGCCGACTTGTAACGCACTGCATCAAAAGCAATAAGAGCAAGAGCTTGCAGCGTAACACCGGGCAACAATCATTGACTCGGCAGCAGCGCCGGGACGCGTTATCGAACATCATGGCAGTCGGTACTTTCGCCGCCGCCGTGATGGAATCGATGGAATGGACGGCTTCGCCAGAGTAATTTTCGACCATTCGGACGGGCTTGGGTGGCGGCAACGCACACTGAAAGCCGCGATCGGCTGCGTCGGGATCGGCGTCCACTCCGGACAGCGCGTCAACCTGACCCTGCGCCCGGCGCGGGCCGACCATGGCATCGTGTTCCGCCGCACCGATCTCGGCCGCGACGTCGCGGCTCGGTTCGACAATGTCTGCGATACCCGCATGTGCACCTCGCTGGCCGATCCGGCGATGCCGTCGGTGCGGATCGGAACTGTCGAGCACGTTATGGCCGCGCTCTCCGGCATGAAGATCGACAACGCCGTGATCGAGGTTGACGGGCCGGAAGTCCCCATTCTCGATGGGTCTGCCGCACCCTTCCTGTTCCTGATCGATTGTGCCGGTGTCACCGAACAGGACTCGCCCCGCCAGGTGATCGAGGTCCGCGAGGCCATCCGCGTAAGCGCGGGTGCCGCCTGGGCCGAACTGCGCCCCCTCGGACCGTCGGCCCGCTCCGCCCAGCCTGTGCTGGAGATGGATCTGTCGATCGATTTTGCCGCCTCCGCGATTGGCCGGCAGTCCTGCTCGCTGCGGCTGACGCCGCAAAGTTTCCGGCATCAGATCGCCGCCGCCCGCACCTTTGCCCAAGCCGAGGAGGTCGAGCAGCTTCGGGCCGCCGGCCTGGCCCGCGGCGGCAGCCTGGACAACGCGATCGTTGTCGATGGCGCGGAGATCCTGAACGTCGGTGGTTTGCGCATGGAAAGCGAATTCGCCAACCACAAGATGCTCGACGCCGTTGGCGACCTCGCGCTGGCTGGCGGGGCGCTGCACGCCCGGTTCATCGCGCATCGCACCGGCCATGAACTGAACAACCGCCTGTTGCGCGCGTTGTTCGCGGATGCCGAGGCATGGCGCATGGTCAGCACGGACCCGCTCGTCGCCGCGGCATAAGCGGACTCGATATCTCTTCGTTGCCCCTGTATTCGCGGTCGCGTCAGGCGTGATATAGAGGCTGGGATGATCAAGAGTTGCCCCATGCCCTTCCGTGCGACCCGAGCCTTTGCCCTGTCCGCGCTTGCCGTCTTGCCGTTGTTGTCCGCTTGCGGCAGCAGTGACGACAACGCCAAGAAAGCCCCGGTTGGACCGGTCGAGGAGCTTTATAACAACGGCGTCGACGCGCTGAACGATCGCCGCTTTACAACCGCGGGGGATCAATTCGCGGCGGTGGAGCAGAATTATCCGTATTCGACCTGGGCGGTGAACGCCCAGTTGATGTCGGGTTACTCGCTTTACCTCCAGAACAAATATACCGACGCCATCGGCACGCTGGACCGGTTCATCCAGTTGCATCCGGCGCATCGCGACATCGCCTATGCCTATTATCTGCGCGCGCTCTGTTATTACGAGCAGATTGCCGACATCCAGCGCGACCAGAAGGGCACCGAGCAGGCGATGGCGGCGTTGCGCGAGGTCACGACCCGCTTCCCCGACAGCACCTATGCCCGTGACGCCAAGCTGAAGATTGACCTGTGCTTCGACCATCTGGCCGGCAAGGAAATGGAAATCGGCCGCTATTATCAGAAGCAGCATCTGTATGAGGCTGCGATCGGGCGTTTCCAGCGCGTGGTGGACGATTTTCAGACCACGAACCATGTGCCCGAGGCGCTGCATCGGCTGACCGAGATTTATCTCGTGCTCGGCCTGAAGGATCAGGCGCGCAAGACCGCCGCGGTGCTTGGTTTCAACTACCCGGGCAGCGTCTGGTATGACGACAGCTACAACCAACTTCTGGCCGATGGTGTGGCGCATCCTGACGGCAAAGCCGGGCCGGGAGACTCCGGGCCCGGCTTCTTCTCCCGCACGTGGCATGCGGTGTTCTGAGCGACAGCCCGCTTCATGCTGACCGCCCTCTCGATCCGCGATGTGGTGCTGATCGAGCGGCTCGACTTGACGTTCGGACCCGGCCTGACCGTCCTGACCGGTGAGACCGGGGCGGGCAAATCCATCCTGCTTGACAGCCTCGGGCTTGCCATCGGAGCGCGGGCGGAAACCGGACTGGTGCGCGCAACTGCCGAGCAGGCCTCCGTCACTGCTTGTTTTACCCCGCCGGAGGATCATGCGGTTGCGGCTTTGCTCGACGAGCACGGGCTGACCGCCGAGGACGAAATCGTGCTGCGCCGGATCGTTGCGAAAGACGGCCGCTCCCGGGCGTTCGTCAACGACCATCCGGTGGGGGTGGGGCTGTTGCGCCGCGTTGGCGGGCTGCTGGTCGAGGTGCAGGGTCAGTTCGAGCAAATGAGTCTCGCCGATCCCGCGCGGCATGCGGGTTTGCTGGATGCGTTCGGCACGCCGCCGGCGATTCGCCAGGCTGTTGCCGAGACGTGGCGGGCTTGGCGTGACGCCTTGAAGACGTTGGAACAGGCGCGGGAGGCGATCGCCGCCGCGGAACGCGACGAAGAGTGGCTGCGGCATGCGGTCGATGAGCTTGCGACCCTGGCGCCGCGGCTCGGCGAGGAAGATGCGTTGGCGCGCGAACGCCAGCGCCTGCAACAGAATGAACGCCGTGCCGAGGCGATCGCCGCCGCCTTGTCGGAACTGACTCCGCGCGATCGGCGGGGCTCCGGGCCGGCCTCGTCGCTGCGTGCGGCGGCCCGGTCATTGCAGCGGCTTGTGCCGTCCGGCCAGCCGGAGGCAGCCAATCCGGCAGATCCGGCGCTGGCCGCGCTGGAACGGGCGGAGGAGGCGCTGGCCGAGGCGGAAACCCTGCTTACCCGGCTGGCCGCGGATGCCGAGGTCGATCCCCGCCTGCTGGAGCAGTCGGAGGAGCGGCTGTTCGCCCTGCGTGCCGCCGCGCGCAAGCACGCTGTGGCGGTGCCCGATCTGCCGGAGTTGCTGGATACGCTGGCGGCTCGGTTGGCCGCGCTGGAAACCGGCGCGGCGGAGATCGCGGCGCTGGAACAGGCGGCGCGGGACACGAGGGACCGCTATGCCGCCGCGGCCGGGAAACTTTCGGCGGCGCGCACGGCCGCGTCGGGCAAGCTGGAGAAGGCGGTCGCGAAAGAGTTGCCGCCGCTGCGGCTGGACAAGGCTCGATTCTTTGCCGAGGTTTCGGATCTGCCGGAAGCCGGTTGGGGTCCGGGGGGGACGGACCAGGTGCGGTTCCTGATCGCCACCAATCCGGGGCAGGAGCCGGGGCCGCTGGCGCGGGTCGCCTCGGGCGGCGAGCTGTCGCGGCTGATGCTGGCGATGAAAGTGGTGCTGTCGGCCGGTTCCGCGGTGCCGACATTGGTGTTCGATGAGGTGGATTCGGGCATCGGCGGAGCGACGGCGGCGGCGGTGGGGGAGCGTTTGGCGCGAGTGGCCGAGGGTGTTCAGGTGCTGGTGGTGACGCATAGTCCTCAGGTGGCGGCGCGTGGGGCGGCGCATTTGCGGGTGGCAAAGGCGTCGGGCCGGGACAGGACCTCGACGACGGTGAGCCAGCTTGGTGCGAACGAGCGGCGGGAGGAGATCGCCCGGATGTTGGCGGGAGAGACAGTGTCCGACGCCGCGCGGGCTGCCGCGGATGATCTGCTGCGGGTGCAAAGGCCGCCCCAGGGGTTGCTGGTGTGAGGGCGCGGCACCCACGCCCCACCCGTTCGTCATGGCCCGGCTTGTCCGGGCCACCTGTCGCGGCACGTGCCGGCATAGGTGCCCCGGACAAGCCGGGCCATGACGAACGGGGGACAACGGCGGCCGAAGGTCTGCCGCTGTTCCGATGACAGACACCCAGCCCCCCCTCGACTCCCTCACTGAATCCGAAGCCGCCGCCGAGCTTGCCCGGCTGGCGCAGGAAATCGCGCATCACGACGCGGCGTATCACACGCATGACGCGCCGGAGATATCCGACGCTGATTACGACGCCCTGCGCCGCCGCAACGCCGCAATCGAGGGCCGCTTCCCGGCGCTGATCCGGTCCGATTCGCCGTCCACCCGCATCGGCGGCGCGCCCGAATCCGGGTTCGCCAAACTCCGCCACCGCGTGCCGATGCTGTCGCTTGACAACGCCTTCGACGCCGCCGAATTCGCTGAATTCTGCACCCGCGCCAAACGCTTCCTCGGCCGCACCGAGCCGCTGGTCTTCGTCGCTGAACCAAAAATCGACGGGTTGTCGATCAGCCTGACCTATGAGAACGGATGCTTCGTTCGCGGCGCCACGCGGGGCGACGGCACGGAAGGCGAGGACGTTACCGCCAACCTGCGCACCATGAAATCCGTACCGGAGCAACTGAAGGGCCACGCCCCGGCGCTGATCGAAATCCGCGGCGAGGTCTTCATGACCAAGGCCGACTTCCTGGCGCTGAACCAGTCCCAGGCCGAGGCCGGCGGAAAGGTCTTCGCCAATCCCCGTAATGCCGCCGCCGGCAGCCTGCGCCAGCTCGATGTCACCATCACCGCCACCCGGCCGCTGTCGCTGTTCGCCTACGCGCAGGGAGAAAGCAGCGAGCCGGTCGCCGCGACCCACTGGGAATACCTCGCCTGGCTGAAAGCCCGCGGCTTCGAGGTCAATCCGCTGTCCCGCCGCCTCGGCAGCGAAGCCGATGCCGAAAGCTTCCACCAGGAGATCGGGCTGGAACGCGCCGGCCTCGGCTATGACATCGACGGCGTCGTCTACAAGATCGACGACCTGGGGCTGCAACGCCGCCTCGGCTTTGTCGGCCGCGCACCGCGCTGGGCGATCGCCTGGAAGTTCCCCGCCGAACAGGCCACCACGATCCTGCGCGAAATCCGCATTCAGGTGGGCCGCACCGGCGCCATGACCCCTGTCGCGGAACTGGAGCCGGTGAATGTCGGCGGCGTGCTCGTCGCGCGTGCCACGTTGCACAACGAAGACGAAATCGCCCGCAAGGACATCCGCGTCGGCGACACCATCGTGCTGCAACGCGCCGGCGACGTGATCCCGCAGATCGTCTCGGTCGTGCTTGATCGCCGCCCGGACAGCGCCGAACCCTATCGTTTTCCCGAAGTCTGCCCCGCCTGCGGCAGCCACGCCGTGCGGCCTCCCGGTGAAGTCGTGCGCCGCTGCACCGGCGGGCTGATCTGCCCGGCGCAGCGGGTGGAGCGGCTGATCCATTTCGTCTCCCGCCCCGCCTTCGACATTGACGGGCTGGGCGACAAGACCATCCAGGAGTTCTACGACGAGGGCTGGCTGCACGGCCCGGCCGACGTGTTCAAACTGCCGGAGCGCGAGGCCGAGATCGCCACGCGCGAGGGCTGGGGCAAGCTGTCCGCCCGCAACCTGTCCCGCGCGATCACCGCCCGGCGGACCATCCCGCTGGAGCGGTTCATTTTCGCCCTCGGCATTAGGCGTATCGGCTCCACCAACGCCAAACTGCTGGCCCGGCACTATGGCAGCTACACCAACTGGCTTGAGCAGATGCTGGCCGCGCGCCAGATCGGATCGGATGAGCGGCTGGCGCTGGGCAGCATCACCGGCATCGGCCCGACCATCGCCGAAGAACTGGTGGATTTCTTTGGCGAACCGCGCAACGTCGAAACCCTGAAGGAACTCGCCGCCGAACTGACCATCGAGGACGCCGAACAGGCGAACGCCGCGGGCAGCCCGATTGCCGGCAAGACCGTGGTGTTCACCGGCACGCTGGAGACGATGACCCGGCCGGAGGCGAAGTCCCGCGCCGAGTCTTTGGGGGCGAAAGTCACGGACTCGGTGTCGAAAAAGACCGACATCGTAGTCGTCGGCGCCGATGCCGGATCGAAGGCCCGGAAGGCGGCCGAACTCGGGGTCAGGACGATGACCGAGGCGGAGTGGCGGGAGCTGGTCGGGTAGCGCTGAAGGTTTGCATTAATACCGGTCCGCCGCGGCAGCGACTCTCCAGCCGCGCCGCCTTATCATGTCGACCACCGGGTCAAGCCCGGTGGCAGGCTCCGGTCCGCATCCATGCCATTTTCTTGTGTAAACCATTTTCTTGTGTAAACAAGGCGTGGATGGCGGCCCTCCGCCCGCCATGACGGCAACGGCGATCGAGCCGACGTGTCAATTTCAACACGGATTGGCATAAACATCATGGCCGGGCGCAGACCCTTCCACGACGGAAAGGGCTGACTCCGGCCCGCTTCGCGTGTCCCGATGGCTGCGGGGCTTTACCCCTCCACGGAAACGCGGAAGCTCTCGATCACCGTGTTCGCCAGCAGCTTGCGTGCCATCTCCTCGGCCGCCGCCTTCGCCTTCGCCGGGTCGGTCTCCGCCAGTTCCAGTTCGATCACCTTCCCGGCCCGCACATCGCCGACGCCGGCAAACCCCAGCGTCCCCAGCGCATGCGCGATCGCTTTCCCCTGCGGGTCCAGCACGCCGGTCTTCAGCATCACCGTCACGGTCGCTTTCACTGCATGATCTCCGGACCCTTGAGGTCGCGCGTGCCGGCTTCCGGGAGGATTCCCAGGCGGCGGGCGACTTCCTGATAGCCTTCCTCCACCTTGCCGAGGTCGCGGCGAAAGCGGTCCTTGTCCATCTTCTCGTTGGTCTTGCTGTCCCACAGCCGGCAGTTATCCGGGCTGATCTCGTCGGCCAGGATGATCCGCATCTCCTCGTTTTCCCACAGCCGGCCGAACTCCAGCTTGAAATCGACCAGGGTGATGCCGACGCCGAGCAGCAAACCCGACAGGAAGTCATTGATCCGCAACGTCAATGCGACAATGTCGTCCAAATCGGCGGTGTTCGCCCAGCCGAAGCAGGTGATGTGCTCCTCCGACACCATCGGGTCGTTCAGGGCGTCGTTCTTATAATAATACTCGATGATCGAGCGGGGCAGGCGGGTGCCCTCGGCGATGCCCAGACGGGTCGCCAGGCTGCCGGCGGCGACGTTGCGGACGACGACCTCCAGCGGGATGATCTCGACCTCGCGGATCAGTTGCTCGCGCATGTTCAGCCGGCGGACGAAATGCGTCGGCACGCCGATATCCTGCAGCCGCAGCATCAGGTATTCGCTGATGCGGTTGTTCAGCACGCCCTTGCCGGTGATGATTCCCTTCTTGGCGCCGTTGCCGGCGGTGGCGTCATCCTTGAAATACTGCACGAGAGTGCCCGGTTCGGGGCCTTCGAACAGGATTTTGGCTTTGCCCTCATAGAGCTGTCGGCGGCGGGCCATAGCGGAATCCCTTTGTGGTCACCGCAACTGGCGGCGCGGGGGGTATAGCAGCGGCATCCCTCCTACAAAAGGGCGGATGCTACCGGATCGTAACCGGCCGGAATTCCACTGCATGCGGCGGTTCGGCCGCGAACAGCCATATGGGGGTTTCGCCGGGGCGAAGCACGACAAAAGAGGAGCATACCGTGCCGAAGCCATCCTGCGGCACGATATTGATCTGCTCCGCCGGCTCTCCCCGCCGATCGGCCAGGATCTCGCGCCACGGCTGCCAGTCGGCGGTGCCGGAGGGTTCGGCGGCTGCGAATCGCGCCAGATGGCGGGCGGTGCGCGGACTGGTCCGGTCGTTCGGATCATGCGCGGTGATCATCGAGACGCCGAACTGCAGGGCTTCGGCTGCCGGGTGCCCCTGTCCGAGGCCGCGGATGAACCAGGCGCCGGCAGCGTCGGCGAGCACCATGTTGAAGCCGCGCCATTCCCCCGCGTCCAGGCCGGTCATCGCTTCGGCCGCCGCGGCGGCGGTCGGATGGTCGAGCGCCATCAGCGGAAGTTCCCCGCGGCTGCGCTTACCGGCGGCAGGTCCGAGCGTGCCGGGCCGGTTCAGCACCGCGGCCGCGACGCCGTGCCGGTTGATTCCCATCCAGGTGCCTCCGGCGGTGCGATCTCGCCCGCCGATGACCCCGGGCCGATCGGCCCACCAGGCGGCGGGCGGGTCCCAGCGGCGGTCCACCCGCTCATCGCGGTTGGCGGCCAGCAGGATGCGGTCGGAGCGGACGAGGACGACGACGGTGCACACGGTGCCGGCAACATGGCGGGTGATGGGCGGGTTGGCCATCCCCGGGGCGCGCACGGCATGGCGGCTATGGGCCCCACAGGCGGAAAGACAGCGCGTGATCTGGCGGGGATCGCCATAATTTGCCGCCGAGCCTGCCGCGGCCAGGCGCGACTGTTAGAGTAAGGAACGGGATCTGACACTGGGCGATCGGGCTCGCATGGCGCCGCAGGTGCCGGTTTAACCGCCGAAATTTAGCGCAGAGCCAACCAGCGGCGGCCGCCCGCACCGCGATGACGGCAAATGGTGTCAGAGTCGTTGCTGACGTCATGGTGGCCGAAGGGCCACCATCCACGCCTCGCGGTGATGACGCGAGCCAAGGCGTGGATGGCGGGCGACCGAGCACGCGAGGGAGGGCTGCGCCCGCCATGACGTCCAGCGGCACGTGCCGCGCCGGGCATTTGCATGGTAGATCGCGGAGACTTGGAGATCGCAGAGAAGGCTTTTCGTCCGCGTTTCGATACCATACTGTACTAGCATTGATCATGACTTGGTATGTCTGGTAGATCGGAATCCGCAGCTGCGCCTCCGGCACAATGTTTCTCTGCGATCTCAATCTTTCTCGGCGCCCTCAACATAAAGCGGAAGCCGAGCCACAGATCCGGCGCCGGGTTGAGCCGCAACGCTGAAAGCCGCACCGACGTGCCGCCGGCAGAGGTAACCGCCAGTCGGCTGCTGATTCCCCGCAGAGCACTATTCTGACCCTGATGCAGCGCAGGCCCGCAATCCACGCGTTTTTTCGAGCAAAGTAAGGCGTGAATGCCGACCTGCGGAACATGGCGAGAGGGGGCGGCCGGTGAGTTGCTTTCGTCGCCCATTCATACTGCACGGAAAGCTTTTTGTGTTACTCTCAATCGGCGGCCTTTGCCAAATCGGTGGTTCTTGTCCTGGTTCGCAACGTCACAAATTCCTCAGCCGCCGTGGGATGAATTCCGATCGTCCGGTCGAAATCGGCTTTTGTTGCGCCCATGACGATGGCGATGGCGATGCCCTGGATGATCTCCGCCGCGTCCTCGCCCAGCATGTGCGCGCCGACGACTCTCTGCGTTTCCTTGTCCACCACCAGCTTGATCAGCGAGCGCCGGTTGCGGCCGGACAGATTATGCCGCATCGGCGTGAAACGGGTGACGTAGATGTCCACCGCCCCCATCGCCGAGGCCTGATCCTCCGACAATCCCACCGTGCCGATTGGCGGGGTGGTGAACACCGCGGACGGAACGTTCCACAAGGCGACGGTGCGCGGCGCATTGCCGAACAGCGTGTCGGCAAGCGCATGGCCCTCGGCGGTTGCGACCGGCGTGAGGTTCACGCGGTCGGTCACGTCGCCCATCGCGTAGATATGCGATTGCGTCGTGCGCAGATGCTCATCGACCCGGATGGCATCCTTCGCATTCAGTTCGACGCCGGCCTTCTCCAGCTCGAGGCCCTTCACATTCGCCTTCCGCCCGGTAGCGAAAAACACCAGGTCCGCATCGATCGTTTCATCGTTACCGAAGGTCAGGATGCGGCGTTGCCCGTCGGTTTCGACCTTCTTCGGCAGGCAGCCCGGGTGCATGATGATCCCCTGCGCCGTCAGCGCCTCTACCAACGCCTCGCGCAGATCCTGGTCGAAGCCGCGCAGCGGCAGAGGCTGGCGATAAACCAGATGCACCTCGGCACCAAGCGCCCGGAAGATACCGGCGAATTCGACGGCGATATAGCCGGAGCCGACGACCGCCACCCGGCGCGGCATCGTCTTCAGATAAAACGCATCGTCGGAGATGATACCCAGCTCGGCGCCCGGAATGTCCGGACGCTCGGCATAGCCACCGGTGGCGATGACGATATTTTCGGCGGTTATGCGTTTCCCGGCGACCTCCACCGTGTGCGGATCGACGAACACCGCGCGGCCGTCGAAAATCGTCGCACCCGCGCCCACCAGAAGCTTGCGGTAGATGCCCTCCAGCCTGGTGATCTCGCGGTCCTTGGCGGCGATCAGCTTGCCCCAGTCATGCGGACCTTTCTGGATCGTCCAGCCGAAACCGGCGGCATCGTCGGCCCAGCCACCATATTCGCCTGCCTGCACCAGGAGTTTCTTTGGCACGCAGCCGATATTGACGCAGGTGCCGCCCCAGTGGCGCTCCTCGGCGATGCCGACACGGGCGCCGTGGCCGGCGGAAATCCGTGCGCATCGCACCCCCGCGGAGCCACCGCCGATGACGAACAGGTCGAAATCCATGCGCCCGCATCCCTTCTGTCTCCTGGCCAATGTGCGGCCCGGGCAGCGATGGCGCAAGATTGCTCGCACCCGGCATTTACCCGCCGCCGCGTTCGGGCAATCTGCCGCGCGGGAGCGGGCCAACCGCAGCCCGGCAATCTGTTCCAAATGAAACAGGAAACGGGAGTTTGCTTCATGTCCAATGCTTCGCAATCGCTGTCGGCGGGACCATGGTGGCGCGAACCCACCAAAGATCAGTGGTATGCCTTCATCGCCGCCTGGCTCGGCTGGACGCTTGATGCGTTCGATTTTACCGTTTTCCTGTTCCTGCTGGTGCCCATCGCCAAGGAGTTCAGCGCGGATCTGACTCTTGTTGTGCTGGTCGGGTCGCTGACGATGTGGATGCGGTTCGTCGGCGCCATCGCCGCCGGATGGATGGCGGACAGGATGGGGCGGCGGGCGCCGCTGATGATATCGATCCTGTGGTATTCGGCCTGCAATTTCATCGCCGGGTTCTCGCCGACATTCCTGTTCCTTCTGGTGTTCCGGACTCTGCTGGGCATCGGCATGGGGGCGGAATGGCCGGCGGGTGCCGCTCTGGCAACGGAAAGCTGGCCGGCGCGGTCGCGCGGCCTGATGGCCGCGGTGCTGCAAGGGTCATGGGCGCTGGGCTATCTGATTGCCGCCGTGCTCTACGCAACCTGCTTCAACGTCATAGGCTGGCGCGGCATGTTGTGGATCGGCGTGCTGCCGGCCTTGGCGGTGGTGTGGATCCGGGTCTACGTGAAGGAACCGGAAGTCTGGCTGGAAAACCAGCGGCAGCAGAAGGCGAACAACGCGCCGATGCGGGCGCCTCTCGCGGCGATCTTCCGCAAGGAGGTGCGGATGAACACGCTATCCACCTGCTGGTGGCTGATCAGCGCATTTACAGTGTATTACTCGATCTTCGGCCTGTTCGCGACGTACTTGACGCGCGAGCTGCACCTGACCGCCGCGCAGGTGGGATGGCCGTTGGCGTTTTCCAACGGGCTGACTTTTGTCTTCAGCTTCTTCTGGGGGACCCTCGCGGACAGTATCGGGCGGCGCTGGGCGATGATCATTCCCGCGGTCATCGGCGCGGCGGTGGCGCCGCTGTATCTGTTGACCACGGATTATATGACGATCGCGGTGGCATTCTCGATCCAGGGCGCGTTCGCCGGGGCGATCTACGGCATCAACCCGAGCTACGCGAATGAGCGCTTCCCGACCGAGATCAGGGCGACCGCGGCGGCCTTCTGCTATCATATCGGTGCCATAGCGGGTGGTTTGGTGCCTCCTGTGCTGACCTGGTTCGCCGTCGAACGTCACATGGGGTTCGCCGTTCCGATGCTGATTGGCACGGTCGGAGGGTTGGTCAGCTTCGTCATCACGCTGTTCTTTAGCCCCGAAACGAAGGGCAAAGTTATGGTGGCTGATCTGGGCTTGGTTCCGGTCGAGGAGTTTCCGTAGAACGGCGGACGCGGCGCGCCATTCGCGCGCCTCTCCCCTCGTGCCTGTAAAGCTTGCCCCAAGCATGGACCACGCCAACCCCGCGGCAAATTTTTGGCGCGACATCGCCGCGGCATTCGGCAACCGAATTTTCGCGGGAAGTCCCTTCGGGAGTGACGTAATTATATCTGAGCGGATTGTATCCAGAACTGCAAACGCACCTATCGGGTCGATCAAAGCGTTGGCAAGCATCATCTTTTGGGGCGGATATTCTCGGCGGACCGAGCTACGCGACCCCGATTTATTGCGAAATGACAGATAGTTGATACCAAACACTGAGAAATCGGAGTTCCGGCTCCGTTGATCTGCCTGTAGCGTCCAACCGCCGATCACCGAGGGATTTCCATGCAACGCGATAAATGGCTTACTACAACGGGCATCTGCACCTCCTTTATAATTGCGATATCGATATTTAATCCATGGCCGGCATCCGCTGGAACCAGCGCTGCGCCCCCTGCGCTGCAGTGGCAAGCCTGCCAGGACGCTGCCGGTTTCGATTGCGCCACGGCCCATCCGCCGCTCGATTACGCCGATCCGGACGGCAAAAAGATCGATCTGGCCGTCATCCGCCACGCCGCGACAGATCAGGCGAACCGCATCGGAACCCTGTTCTTCAACCCCGGAGGACCCGGTGGCTCGGGCACGGAAGATCTGCCTCAGTTTCTTGATCTGTTCCCCGCCGCCGTGCGGGCCCGTTTCGACATTGTCAGTTGGGACCCGCGCGGTGTCGGGCAAAGTACCGCCATGCAGTGTTTCCCCACCCTGGCCGACGAGGCCACGTTCTTCGACGGCGTCCCGACCAATGCCTTTCCCGTCGGCTACGCCGAGCAGACGGCATGGTTCGCGCGCTTCGCGCAGTTCGCCGATATCTGCCTGCAACAGAACGGGGCCTTGCTGTCGCATATGTCGACAACCGATACCGCCCGCGACCTGGATTTGCTGCGAGAGGCCGTCGGCGACCCGAAAATCCGCTATCTCGGCGCCTCGTACGGAACGTTCCTGGGTGCGGTCTACGCCAATCTGTTCCCCGACCGGGTTGGCGGCCTGATCCTCGACGGCAATCTCGATCCGGAAGTCTATACCAATTACGGCAACCCTGTTGCGACGGCCAGCGATGGCGTTCGTTTCGGCAGCTCCGAAAGCTCGGCGAAGTCCGTGGAGGCGATGCTCGACCAGTGCGGCGTCGCCGGCCCCGCGAAATGCGCGTTTTCCACCGGGGATGCCGCGGGAACGCGGGCGCGGTACGAGACGTTACTGAAACGTTTGAAGGTCAGCCCGCAGACCTACAGCGGCATTGTTTTCACTTATGCTCTGGTCGTGCAGACCATGCACAACCTGATGTTCACCACGCTGCCGGAAGGCAACTACCATGGCTGGCCGGGTGCGGCCAAGCTGTTGAATGCGCTGTGGACCCGGGACCCCGGCCCGCCGCCGGCACCCCCCGCGACAGATCCCGGGGCAGCGGAACCGACAGGCAGCGCCTACCAGGGAGACGCGGTGGAATGCTCGGACAGTCCCAATCCGCGACCGCCCGAGGTGTTCCGCGCTTTGAGCCGCTCCGTCTATGCCAGTTACGGTCCGGGCGGACTTCCCGATCTATGGAACGACGAATCCTGCGCCAGTTGGCAGGCGACGGCCGCCGACGCATACATCGGGCCGTGGAACAAGCCGACTGCCAACCCGATCCTGGTCATCGGCAATACCAACGACCCGTCCACGCCGTATCAGAATTCCGTTGCAATGTCGCAAAAACTGGCCCGGGCGCGGCTGCTGACGGTGCAAGGGTATGGTCATACCGTGTGGCTGAACCCCAGTAGTTGCGCGAGCCAGTATGAGGCGGACTACCTGATCAACGGCACCTTGCCGCCCGAGGGCACGATCTGCCAGCAGGATGCCTTCCCGTTTCAGTAGGGCAATAATACCGTCATGCCGACGCAGGTCGGCATCCACGCCTTGCGGTGCAGGTTGAGGCAAAGGCGTGGATGGCGGGCCTTCGCCCGCCATGACGGGGGCGAACGCCCTCGCCGCCCACCATGCGCCGACGCCAAGACTGCCTACCGCCGTTCCGGAAACAATCCCAGCAGCCCCTCGGCCGTCGCGTCGCACCGCCCACGCTCCGTGATAAGCCCGGTCACAAGGCGCGCGGGCGTCACATCGAAAGCCGGGTTGGCCGCGGGACTGTCCGCCGACACGACACGCATGGTGGCGATCGTCCCGTCCGCCAGCCGCCCGGTCATGTCGGTGACCTCGGCCTGTGAGCGTTCCTCAATGGGAATGTCCGCCACGCCGTCCGACACTGTCCAGTCGATCGTCGAGGACGGCAGCGCCACCCAGAACGGCACGTCATTGTCGCGCGCGGCGAGCGACTTCAGGTAGGTGCCGATCTTGTTGGCGGCATCGCCGGTGCGGGTGACCCTGTCGGCGCCGACGATGATCAGATCGACCTGGCCGTGCTGCATCAGATGGCCGCCGGCATTGTCCGCCACCACGGTGTGCGGCACCCCGTGCTTGCCAAGTTCCCACGCGGTCAGCGCCGCCCCCTGGTTGCGCGGGCGGGTTTCGTCCACCCAAACATGAATATCGATCCCGGCATTGAAGGCTTTGTATATCGGCGCCAGTGCCGTGCCCCAATCCACCGTCGCCAGCCAGCCGGCGTTGCAGTGGGTCAGCACGTTCACGCGCCGGCCGGGACGCACCGCCGCCTCGATCAGCGGCAGGCCATGGCGGCCTATGGTCTCGTTCTGCGCGGCGTCCTCGTCCGCGATCAGCCCAGCCTCGTCGTACGCCACGGCCACACGCTCGGAGGCCGGGGTGTTGCGCAGCCGGGTCAGCATCCGGCCCACCGCCCACCGCAGGTTGATCGCCGTCGGCCGGGTCGCGTTCAGCAGCGCCGCGTCGCGCTCCATCGCCTCGGTCGAGGCGTCGGCGCGCAGCGCGAGGCACAGCCCGTAGGCGGCGACGGCGCCGATCAGCGGTGCGCCGCGGATCTGCATCGAGCTAATAGCGTGCGCGGCTTCGTCCAGCGTGGTCAGGCGCAGGAATTCCAGCGCCCAGGGCAGTTTGGTCTGGTCGATGACATGGACGGACCAGCGGTCGTCCGCGTCGAGCCAGACGCTGCGGTAGGCTTGGCCATCGATCTTCATCGCGAGGAAACCCTTTGGTGCAATACGCAGACCAGGGTGAACAAGCGGCGGGCGGTATCGAAATCGATATCGATCTTCCCGGCCAGCCGTTGCGTCATCAGTTCCGCGCCCTCGTTATGCAGGCCCCGGCGGCCCATGTCGATGGCCTGAATGCGCTGCTCGCGGCCTTCCTCGACCGCCTTGATGTGGCTGTCCACCAGCATCTGGTAGTCCTTCACCAGCCGGCGGAACGGGCCGAGTGCCAAGCCGACGGCGGTCAGCGGTTCGCCGTTGATGTCGCGCACGTCGAAGATCAGCCGTCCCTCCAGGATCGACAGATGCAGCGAGTAGGGACCCGGATCAGCCGTGCCGATCAGCGGCGCGAAATGGTTTGCCGCCGCCAGATCTGCCACAGCCTGCTCGCGGTCCGCCTCGATGTACGGGGACAGGTTCCCGGGTGACTCCCCATCCAGGATCACGCGATGCAGCCGGGCGGCGGGGACGGCGGTATCGTTCATGGGGCGTCGATGTCGGTCTTGAGCATGTTGAGGTTGAGCATCAGTCCTACCGTGCCGCCCTTGACGGGGCGGAGCAAGCCAAGCGCGACAAAAAATGTCAGTGGGACGAAGATCGCCGACATCAGCCAGACCGGTGGCTCGTTCATGCGGTCGACCAGGAACAGCAGCGGCACGATGATGTGGCCGGTGATCAGGATGACGAAATAGGGCGGCGCATCGTCGGCGCGGGCCAGGCCGAGCGGTGCGCCGCAATTGGCACAAGCGGCTTTGACGCGGAGGAACCCATTGAAAAGGCGGGTTTTCCCGCAGGCCGGGCAAAATCCCAGCAGACCGCGGCCGATGGCGGTCAATACCGGCGGGTGGGGCCATGAATTGGCGGCGGCAGTCCGGGGGGGCTGCCAGCGTGTCGGGTTCATCATGTGATCCTTCGGTTGCTACGGTGGCTGTTCACCGCGCAAGCGTCAAATGCATTCGGCAGGCAAGGTACAGCTTTCTGCAAGGCGATATCGGTGCTCCGGAGCCAGGCTGCCAGGGGCGGATGGCAGTGACCGGTGCGGTTGCGGTGGTGGCGGCATTGGTGCCGCCGCCGGTGAACCATTGGGTAAGGTTTCGGTCGCTAATACCAACCGGCGATGATGTTGACTCTCCGGCCGCGCCGCCTCGTCATGCCGACGGAGGTCGGCATCCACGCCTTTTGCCCGCACAAACAAACGCGTGGATGGCGGCCCTTCGCACGCCATGACGGTCGAAGCGGTCCTGCCTATGGGTCAAAGTCACTGCCGATTGGTATAAGATGCGTCCATGCCTTCGGACCCGTTGCTGGATGATTTGGAGAAGACGTTCGCGGAAGCTTACCGCAAGGAGCTCGATCAGGACGAGAATGTCTGGCGCAGCCTCCCGTTCTTTGCTGCAACGCTGGCTTTGGAGGTCGCGGCCCCGGGAACCTTGCGGAGTTGGATAGCGGTCGCCGGCGGCCTGGAATCGCTCACCGCAACCGCTCTGCTGGTCGCAGCGCCTATAGCGACACTTGCGGCGCTGGTTTTTCTGGTTTTGTCCGTATAGCCGACGGAATACCTGCGTCTTATGAGCGAGCCGCTGCAGTTGGCTTACGCTTCAAAAGTGCAGGCGGACGATTTGGCTACGGCCGAACCCGGGACATCCCCTCAGACGGTTGGCGACACCGTTCTTATGAAGGTGAAGGCGACTTTAGCCGACCAATATCCTTGACCCCGCGCCGGTCGAGCAAGGTCCCGCCGCCGCCGATGCAGGCCGTTCGCCGCGGGTGGTGGTGGACAACGATCACGGAACGATCCGTGGCGGACGTGGCAGAGGAAAACCGCAGGCAGCGGCAGTCTCGGACCCGGAATGGTGCCTTCTACGTCTGATCTCCGCGATCTGAACCTGCCGCCGGCCGGACGTGAGGTTACGCCTTGATATCGACCGCGTGCGTGCCACCGGACGCAGCCGAAGTACTGCCGTCATTGTCCCCGTCGCTATCCGCGGCCGGCTTCACCGGCGGGGGCGTCTGCAGTGGTTGCGTCGTCAATGCTTGGGTCACAATGTTGCTGACCGATCCAATAGGACTCATGCGCAGGTCTCCCGAAATGAAAGCGGCGGCGTTCTGCCGCGGAACGGCCGGACGCCATGTCCGCCTCGGCGCGAGTATGACCGGCAAACGTTAACGAAATCCTAACGCGGCGGCGATTTCTTCCATACCGGCGGATCTACCGCCCCGACCTGATCGGTTATGCGCCCATACGCCTCCGGACGCCGGTGCCGATCGAACGCAAATACCGTGGTCCGCCCCAGCGTGCACAGGTCCAGGTCGCAATCCGCGGTGATCAGTTCATCGTCCCAGCTTCCCGCCATGGCGATGATCTCGCCCTGCGGATTGACGATGATAGAATGGCCGAACAATTCGTTGCCATCCTCGATCCCCGCCTTGGCCGTCGCGACAGCGAAACAGGAATTCTGGTAGCAGCCCGCCTGAATCGACAGATGCGAGTGAAACACGCGCAGGTGGTGCGCCTCGAACCCGCCCGCTTCCATGTTCAGGCTCGGCGTGTTGTATCCCAGCGCTACCAGCTCGACGCTTTGCAGGCCGAGCACGCGCCAGGCCTCCGGCCAGCGGCGATCATTGCAGATCATCATCCCCATATTGATCCCGTCCAGACCGCCCATCGGCGCGCGGATCACCGGGAAGCCGAGATTGCCGACTTCGAAATACCTTTTCTCCAAATGCTGGACCTTGCGCCGCGGGTCGTATTCGGCATGCCCCGGCAGATGTACCTTGCGATACCTCAGCAGGACATCGCCCTCGGGCCCGACCAGGATCGACGTATTGAACCGCCGGTTGCGCCCGATGCCCGCCTCATCCGCCTCGCGCGCCATTTCCGCATAGCCGAGGTGAAAGCCGATACCGTATCGGCGCGCGGCATCGAACAACGGCGCGGTTTCGGCCGAGGGCATCGCCGTCTCGAACCACTTATCCGCATGGCTGATATCCTCGTGGTAGTGACGCGGGAAGAACGTCGTCAGCGCCAGTTCGGGAAACACGACAAGCTCGACACCGCGCCGTTGCGCCCTTTCCAGCAGCCCAACCATCCTCGCCACCGCCGAGGACCGCGGTTCAGCCATCTGGATCGGCCCCAACTGAGCCGCGGCGACGGTAATGATGCGGGACAAGGCCAATCTCCTGCGTGCAAAAACGAAAGCATGCCAGTTCCGCTAAACTACGCAATCAACCTGACTTGCCGTTCCGTCAGCGCGTCACTACGAAGCACGCTGACGGCCTGAATCCGGGGGCCGGAACGCAGCCGTGCCGGTTTAGCATCCCGCACGGCGCAGGATGGAGGAGGACTATGATCGACCACGACGTCAGGGTCAGCCCCTCCGGGGCGGCCCTGAAACGGCAAGACCAGCTTGCCCGGGAGACCGCCCGGGCTTCCGCCGGCGGGGTCGCGGTCATGCCGCCCGTGGCGAGTATGATCGTCAATCGCGTGATCGAGGTGGCCATCGCGCGAGGACACCATGCGCAAGTCCCTGACGATGACGGATGGCATCATCACCACCCCGGAATCGAATCGCTTCCTGGAAGCGGCACAGGACCTGCCGCGCCTGCCGGCCTGCGAGCTTCACCGGCTGAATATCGCCTTGCCCGCCGGCGCGCTCGCAACCGGCAAGCCCGGCATTTTTTAAGACTGGAGGAGTGTATAGTATGAGTGAGACAACAACGGCTCCGGCCCCGGCGAACGCACCGACGAAGAAAGGCGTCGGCCTGTCCGGCGTCACCGCGGGCAACACCGCGCTGTGCACTGTCGGGCGCTCCGGCAACGACCTGCATTACCGCGGCTACAACATTCTGGATGTGGCCGACACCTGCGAATTCGCAGAAATCGCGCATCTGCTGATTCACGGTCATCTGCCGTCGCGCGGCGAACTCGACGACTACAAGGCGAAGCTGAAGTCGATGCGCGGCCTTCCGTCGTCGCTGAAGACGGCGCTGGAGGCATTGCCGCCCGCAACGCATCCGATGGATGTGCTGCGCACCGGGGTTTCGGTGATGGGCTGCCTGTTGCCGGAAAAGGAAGGTGCGACCGTATCCGGCGCGCGCGATATCGCCGATCGGCTGATGGCTTCGATGGGGTCGATGCTGCTGTATTGGTACCACTTTGCGCATAACGGCAAACGCATCGAGGTGGAGACCGATGACGATTCGATCGGTGGCCACATCCTGCATTTGCTGCACGGCAAGCCGCCTTCGCAGTTGTTCGTGCGCGCGATGCACACGTCTTTGATCCTTTATGCCGAACACGAGTTCAATGCATCGACCTTCGCCTGCCGTGTCATTGCCGGCACCGGTGCCGACATGCACTCGGCGATCACCGGCGGCATTGGAGCGTTGCGTGGGCCGAAGCATGGCGGCGCGAACGAGGTCTCGTTCGAAATTCAGAATCGCTACAACAATCCGGACGAAGCCGAGGCCGATATCCGCAAGCGGCTTGAGAACAAGGAGGTCATTATCGGCTTCGGCCACGCCGTGTATACGATCGCCGATCCGCGGAACAAGGTGATCAAGGAGGTCGCGCGGCGGCTGTCGCAAGCTGCGGGATCGATGAAGTTGTTCGACATCGCCGAGCGAATCGAGTCGGTGATGTGGGAGCAGAAGAAGATGTTCGCCAACCTCGATTGGTTCAGCGCGATCAGCTACCACATGCTGGGCATTCCGATGGCGATGTTTACCCCCCTGTTCGTTATCTCGCGCACTTCGGGCTGGGCGGCGCATGTTCTGGAGCAGCGTGCCGACAACAAGCTGATTCGCCCCGCGGCGAATTACATCGGACCGGAGAATTTGAAATTCGTGCCGATCGAACACCGTTAACCAGCATCTTTTCGAGCCTGCCCAAATCGCCGCGGCACCGTTGCCGCGGCGATTTCGTATTTGGAACGCGTCTCCGGAATGCGGCGCACGGAAATTTTTTTGATCAACAATCGCGCCGCCTGTTGCTTTTTGTTGACATGTATGGGCGGGACAGGGAATAGCGGAATTCGTGTCCGCGAATCGATTCCCGTTTTTTATTGAACGGCCGGTGCGCGGGGACGTTCAACAGTAAGGACGGTCGATGGACCGCGACCTTGGTAAGCCGCGGAAGAGTCAAGCAAGCACCAAGATACGTGCCGCCTCGGGTCATGCGTGCATCAATGCAGACGGGACGTGGTCCTTTCCGCATAGTGCCAAGCCCGACGACTGTCGAAAACCCGGCTGGCGCCCGGCCATTCGCGGCCTTCGCCAAGACGATCTGACGACGAAACGAATCGGCCGGTGTCGGATAACGCCGGGATTCGCGAAGCTGGCTTCACTCAAAGCGCATGACAAAGACGGCACGTTCAAAAAGGAGTTTTACAGGTGAGCACTGACGATAAGACAGACGAGGCCCCGCGCGCCATGGCGATGGCGGTTTCGGCAGCGACCAAGAAGGCGGCAGCGAAAAAGCCGGTAGCCAAGAAGGCAGCGCCGAAAAAGGCCGCTGCCAAGCCGGTCGCTGCCAAGCCGGCTGCGAAGAAGGCGGTGGCGAAAAAGACTGCTGCCAAGCCGGCTGCGAAGAAGGCTGTGGCGACAAAGGCTGCTGCGAAGCCGGTCGCCAAAAAGGCTGCAGCGTCGAAAACCGGCGGCAAAGGTCCCGTGAAGAAAGCGGTCACCAAGAAGGCCGTCGCCAAGAAGGCTGTTGCCAAGAAGGCCACGGCTGAAAAGCCGGTTGCGAAGGCTGTGCCGAAGAAGACCGCCGGCAAGAAAGTGGAAGCAGCCGCTGTCGCCAAGCGTCCGGTTGGCCGCCCGCCGGGCAAGAAGGCTGCCGAGAAGCCGGTTGCCAAGCCCATTGCCAAGAAGGCCGTTGTTGCCAAGAAGGCCGTCGCTGTGAAGGCACTGCCCGTAAAGGCGAAGCCCGGGCGCAAGCCGAAGGCCGCACCGGCGTCGACACCTGCTCCGGAGCCGGTGGCGATCGCCGCGAGCGAGCCGCAGGATTAAGCGGCCCGCGCGCATGCGACGAAAAAAGGCGCCCTTCCGGGGCGCCTTTTTGTTGGCCTATAGGCCGAAGCGGCGTTTATCGGATTATAGTTGCACTATTCGTACTAAGGCGGGGAGACCGTCGCCATCAGGATAAGCTGCCGGCGGAGTAATGCCATTCCCCGTGACAGCGACTCTCCGGCTGCGCCACATCGTCACGCCGACGAAGATCGGCATTCACGCCTTTTGCCGCTCGAAATCAAGGCGTGGATGGTGGGCTTGCGCCCCATACGCGTTAAAATAGCGGCCGGCGGTTGCCGCTCCCCCCCCCCGTCATGCCGACGAAGGTCGGCATCCACGCCTTTGCTGCGGCACGCACCGCAAGGCATGGATGGTGCGCCTTCGCGCACCATGACGGGGGGACAAACGCAGCAGCCGCGGCACTATTTTAACGCCTATGGGGTCTGCGCTCGCCATGACGGCAGCGGCGTCCGTGCCAGAGTGTCAAACGTGCGGCCAAAACCCGCCTATCCGAATGTTCGCAGTAAATCATCCACCTCCGCCGCGCTCAGCGGCCGAGGCGTTTGTCCGCGCACCATCACAAACAGCTTCGCAGCTTCTTCCAGTTCCTCCGCGGCGTAGACAGCATCCGTCAGTGTTTTCCCCGAAACGACAGGGCCGTGGTTCGCCAGCAGAACCGCCCGCGCATCGCGCGCCGCCGCATTGATCGCCGGTTCCATCGCCGCATCGCCCGGCCGGTAATAGGGAATAATCGGCATTCGCCGCCCCACCCGCATCACGAAATACGGTGTCAGCGGCGGTATCGGATTCGATGCATCCACATCCGGCAGGCACGACACCGCCGTTGCATAAGTCGAATGCAGATGCACCACTGCACCTGCATCATCGCGCGCCTGATAGAACGCGCGATGCATGAACACTTCCTTCGATGGCTGGTCGCCGCCGATATGCCGGAATTCCGCATCCAATTTCGATAGCCGCGCGGGATCGAGCCGGCCGAGACTCGCATTCGTCGGCGTCATCAGGTAGCCGTCGGCAAGCCGAACGCTGATATTGCCGGCGCTGCCGACGGAATATCCGCGCGCGAAGAGGCTTGCCGCCAGTTCGGCGAGAAGAACCCGGATGTCCTGCTCGTTCATGGTTCAGCTTCCAGCACGCGGAACGCTTTGAGGAAGAAATCGGTTGCGCCGAAATTGCCGGACTTGAGCGCCAGCATCAACTCGGGGCCGCTGCCGGAGGCATAGGTCCAGGGGACGCCGGGATCGATTTCGCCGCCGATACGCAAGGACCGCACGCCAAGCCGCCCGGCCACGGCGCCGGATGTTTCTCCGCCGGCGACGACCAACCGCCGCACGCCGCGCTCGACCAATCCAGCGGCGATACCGGCGACGGCGTCCTCGACCAGCGCGCCGGCCTGATCGCGTCCCAGACGGGATTGCAGCAAAGCGACCTTCTCGGGCGAAGCCGAGGCGGCTATCACCAACGGCTTGCTGCCGATCTTGTCCGATGACCAGGCCAGCGCGGCATCGGTCAGCGCCGCCGCATCCGGTGTTTCCAGCGGATCGAGATCGAATACCGGCACATGGTTCCGCGCGTAGCCGAGCTGCGCCAGCGTCGTGCGGGAACATGATCCGGCAACCACCGCGCAGGCACCTTCCAACCGGGGCAGGGCGGCGGGATCGTCTCGCACGGGCAAAACCCCGGCGCGGCGGAAATTCTCCGGCAGGCCCATCGCCACGCCCGAGCCGCCGGTAATCAGCGCGTGGCTCGCGGCCGCCTCACCGATCGCGAGCAGATGCGCGTCGGTGATGGCGTCGACGATGGCGTAGCGGCGGCCTTGCTCCTTAAGCCGGGTCATCGCGTCGCGGATTGCGTGCGCGCCCCGATCGACGGTGGCGAAATTCACCAGTCCCACGGCGCCCTCGGTCTGCCGCGACAGCACCCGCACCAGGTTGGCGTCGGTCATCGGCGTCAGCGGATGGTGCTCCATGCCGCTTTCGTTCAGCAGGTTGCCGCCGGCGAACAAATAGCCCTGGTAGACGGTGCGGGCATTGGTCGGGAAGGCGGGACAGGCCAGTGCGAAGCCGCAGCCGAGTGCATCGACCAGCGCGTCCGCCACCGGGCCGATATTGCCCTGCTCGGTGCTGTCGAAGGTGGAGCAGTATTTGAAGAAATATTGCCGCGTGCCGCCGGCCTGCAGCCATTTCAGCGCGGCCAGCGAGTCGTCCACCGCCTGCCGCACCGGGGCGGTGCGCGATTTCAGCGCGACGACCACCGCGTCCGCGTCGGGGGGCGCCTGATCCCTCGGCGGCACGCCGATGAGCTGGACGGTACGCATGCCGCCGCGTACCAGCATGGAACACAGATCGGTTGCGCCGGTGAAGTCATCGGCGATGGCACCCAGCAGCATGGCGGTTCCTCCTGTTTTTATTCTGCGCGCGTACGCGGCGGCACCGGCACTGACTCGCTCGTCATGGCCCGGCTCGTCCGGGCCACCTGTTCCAGCACGTGCCGCTATAGGTGGCCCGGACAAGCCGGGCCATGACGCTTAAGTGTGGCATCATTCATCGATCAGCGATCCGACGCCAGGACGTCCGCCAGACGTTTTGCCTGTTCATCCCAGGACGGCAAATTCCGTCCCGATTGCCAGGCGACTTCTCCCATGTCCCGCCGCAACGCGCGGTCGAAGATCAGGCGCCGCATCGCTTTCGACAGTTGTTCCGCATCGCCGGGGGCGCCGACGACTCCGGCTTCCGGTCCGACGAGCGTGGAGACGGCGCCGACATTGGTGACCGCGACGGGCAGGCCTCGGCGCAGCGCCTCGGCGATGTCCATGCCGTAACCCTCGAAATACGACGCCAACGCGAACAGGTCCGCTTCCATCCACCGAGCGTCGGTGATTTCTTCGATGAACTCGACCTGGCGGCCGATGTGCAGTTTCTCCGCCAGCGCGTGCAGCCCGTTCGCATGCACCGGATCGCGGGCGGACGAGCCGACGATCGCCAGGTGCCATTCCAGGTCGAACAGGCGACTCATCGCGCGCAGCAGGGTATCGTGCCCCTTGCGCGGGATCAGCGCGCCGACGGACAGGATCGCGCAGCCGGGGCCGGAGGAGCCGGTGCTGCGCGGCGGATCGCCGATGCCGGGCATGACGACGCTGACATGCTCACACGGCGCGCCGTACTCCCGGGTCAGGCGATCGAGCGTCGGGTCGCTGGTCACCACCAGGCGCGGAACGGCGCGGAACATGGCGGTCTCGGTCGCCAGCAAGTGGCGGCGGGTCTCCTCGGGCAGGCCGGTTTCCAGCGAGGCGGGATGGTGGATCAGCCCGGCGACGCGGCTGAGTGGCACGCCGTCGAAGGCGGCCAGCGCCAGCCCGTCGATCAGCGGCACGGAGCCGTCGGGGATTGCCGCCCAGGCCGTCCGTGCGGCGTAAATCGCCGCCTGGTCCGGATCGGGGAAGCGGCCCGCCAACTCGGTCACCTGGACCGCGTGGCCCAGCCCGCGCAACCCGTCCGCCATGCGGCGATTGTAGAGATAGGCGCCGGAGACGGTTGCGAGCGGACCTGCGACGATCAAACTGACATGCATGCGTGGAGTCTTAACACCACCGCGCCGCTTGTCACCCGGTTTGAACCCGCGCCGCCGATGGGCGATACTCGTCGCCCCCGGATGCGAGGAGACCCTGATGCCGGCTTTGCCCGTAGCCGCTGTTCTCGACCATGCCGACGCCAACCTGGCCGCGTCGCGTGAGAGGTTGTTCGAGCTGTTGCGCATCCCGTCGATCAGCGCCCTGCCGGCGCATGCGGCGGATTGCGGGCGGGCGGCTGCGTGGTGGCGTGACCAGCTTGCCGGGCTGGGTTTCTCGGCCGAGGTGCGGCCGACACCCGGCCATCCGATTGTCGTCGGCCATTTTGCCGGGCCGGCGGACTATGCCGGGCCGCATGTGCTGTTCTATGGCCATTACGACGTGCAGCCGGTGGACCCGGTGTCGCTGTGGCACAGCCCGCCGTTCGAGCCTGTGTATGCCGATGGTCCGCGCGGCAAGCGCTTCGTCGCCCGCGGCGCGGTGGACGACAAGGGCCAGACGGTGATGTTCCTGGAGGCGCTGCGGGCATGGCGCACGGCGGGCGGCGGCATCCCCGCGCGCATCACTGTTTTGCTCGAAGGCGAGGAGGAGGTCGGTTCTGCAAACCTCGACGCGTTCCTGAGCGCCAACCGGTTGGAACTGGCGGCGGATCTGGCGCTGATCAGCGACACCGGGATGTGGGACGCCGATACGCCTGCCATCACGACCCGGCTGCGCGGCATGGCCTATGCCGAGGTGACGCTGAAGGCGGCGAACCGCGACCTGCATTCGGGGCTGTACGGCGGGTCCGCGCTGAACCCGATCAATGCGCTGACGAAGATCCTGGGCGACTTGCAGGACGCCGACGGGCGCGTGCAGTTGCCCGGCTTCTACGAAAAGATTTCGTCCATGTCCGAGGCGCAGCGGGCGCAATGGCAGGATCTCGGCTTCGACGAAGCGGCGTTTCTGGGTGACATCGGCCTGACAGCGCCGGTGGGGGAGCGCGGCTATACAGCGCTCGAACGGCTATGGGCGCGGCCGACGGCTGATATCAACGGGATCTGGGGTGGCTACACCGGGGCGGGCAGCAAGACGGTGATCGCCTCGGAGGCATCCGCGAAAGTGTCGTTCCGGCTGGTGCCGGAGCAGGACCCGGACGCGGTGATGGAACAGTTCAAACGCTTCGTAAACGACCGCCTGCCGCCGGGCGCGGTCGCGACCTTCGCGGCGTTCTCCCGCTCGCCGGGGATCGAGGTGAATGTCGATTCGCCATACGTGCGTGCCGCGATGGCGGCGCTGGCGGAGGAGTATGGCAGGCCGGCGGTGCTGATGGGCAGCGGCGGCTCGATCCCGGTGGTGACGTCGCTGCGGGCGATCCTGGGGGTGGACTCGCTGCTGATGGGGTTCGGGCTGGCGGACGACCAGGTGCACAGCCCGAACGAGAAGTTCGAGGAGGTTTGCTTTCACCGCGGAATCCGGTCGCATGTGCGGCTGCTGGCGAAGTTCGCGGGCGGGTAGGGGATCGGTGCCGGGCGGGACGGTCTTGCCGCTGGTCCAATTGCGGCCGGTCAAATGTAAGTGTCGTCATCGCGACGATCGAGCCCGCGAAGCAGGCGAAATTTACCTGCGCGGGTTTTTCCTCCCCTCGGGGTTTTTTGTCACCCCGGCGGGAATAGAGTTTTCAAACAGCCTGCCACGTGGACCATGACGGTTGCGAAATGCTGTCTACCGGCGCCCGTACCCGGGCATAGCTGAAACAGTCCCGCGGCTCCTTGCTGATGTTCGGGTGGATCAGCCATTGCCGCAGCACGCCTTCCCGGACCAGCCCCGCCTTTTCCATCACCCGTGCCGAACCGATATTGTCCACGTCGCAAACCGAGCCGATTCGAAAGATCGCGGGCTGGGCCAGCGCCCATTGGACGATTTCGGTCAGCGCTTCCGTCATCAGGCCCTGGCCCCACCAGGGGCGAGCCAGCACGAAGCCGAACTCCAGGCGATGCCGATCGGGATGCCTCAGGTCGAAGGCGCCGCGGATGGCGCTGTCCTTGCGTCCTTCCAGGACATAGGTTCGCGCGCGGTGCGGGGGGGTTTGCAGACAGGAACGGATATAGGACTCGATATCCGCCCGGCTCCGGTGCGCCCGCCAGATCAGGAACCGGGTAGCCTCCGGCGAGCGGGCATAAGCGTCAAACACCGGACCGGCATCCGCCATCGCGATCGGGCGGAGACGTAAACGGGCAGTGCGGAAGGTTTCGGGAAGCATGGCCCCATATGACGCGTTTTGATGGCGACATAAAGGATCACGCGCAGGCGATGCTCCGATTCCAGATAGCAACTTCTCCCGGCTGAAATGCAACTCCGCCCCCGGATCGGACGTTAACTGTCGCGCATCCCAACCGGCTTTGCAGCCGGGCGGGAAACCATGTTGAACTGGAGCATCCCATGCGTTACCCGCGCTCGGCGCTGCTGTTGTTGATGGCGATTGGCCTGACCGGTTGCGTTGTCGAACCGCCGCGCCGCCCGCCACCGCCCCCGGAGTATGGCCGTCCCCCGCCGCCACCCCCGCCTGGCTACGACAGGCCGCGGCCGTCGCCAGGGGAACGTGGCCAGCTGCCGCTGACCGACTATTAATCTAGCGAACCGGGCGCTGAACCACTGTGGTCGGCGCCTGCTGATGCGCGATGCCGTGCAGGACCTCGTTAACGTTTTGCACGATCGCCGCGCCGTAAGCGGCGACGGCCAGAATGATGGCGATACGAACGATGCCGGCGAGCAGGTGCCCGGAGTTGCTTTGCGCAAGCCTGACCATGACTGGATCCTCTCGGCCGCGTGCGGCTGTGCCGAACGCGCGTCGATCAGAATAGTGGGCGGAGCATTGGAATTCCATGATGGCCGTGGCGCTACAGTATAGCGGCGGCGGTTATAGTCTCAGCGGCTCGCCGTCTGCCGGGACGTATCCTGGTCCTGCCCCGGCGGTTTCGACACCTTCACCTTGCTGCCGTCGGCCAGTTCGGTCGGCGGACTCAGCACCAGCGTTTCGCCGCCGTGCAAACCATCCCGCAATTCGGCGGATGTGCCGAAATCCCGATACACCGTCACTTTCCGGAACCGGATCGTGTTGTCCGGCTCCACCGTCGCGACGCGCAGGCCATCGGCGTTGAACACCAAAGCCTCATCCGGCACCACGATGCCCGGCGCCTGGCGGGGTATCGAGAACGTAACGTTCACGAACAGCCCCGGCCGTATCGCGCCATCCGGATTCGGCACGTCAACCTCGGTCAGCATCGAGCGTGATGCAGCCTGCAGCGCCACCGCGTTGCGGGCGACACGCGCCTTGAATGCGCGGCCCGGCATTTCCGGTACCGTTACGGTCGCCTCAAGGCCGTCATGCATGCCGATGGCGCCGCTCTGCGGCACGTAGACCGAGACCCGCAGGACATCGTCGCGGGCGATACTGAACAGCGGCGTGCCGCTGGCATTGTCCTGGGTCAGCAGGTCGCCGGTTTCGACGTTGCGGGCGGTGATGACGCCGTCGAACGGGGCTTTCACCTGCTCGAATGCGATCAGCGCCTGTAGACGATCGACCGTGGCCTGTTGCGCCTTGACGTTGGCAACCGCGACCGCGATGCCGGCTTGGGCGTTGGCGATCCCGGCGGTCTGCACCGAGAAGTTTGCCGAGGCGTTGTCGGCGTTCTGCTTGGTTTCCCAACCCTGGCCGGCCAGCGTGGTCTCGCGGAATTTCGTTACGTCAGCCAGATGCGTGTTGGCCTGCGCGGACTGCAACTGCGCCTGCGCCTGAAGCACCGCGGCCTGAGTCTGGCCAAGCTGCGCCTGCGCTTGTTCAAGCTGCTGATCCAGATCCGGCGCGGCGATGCGCAGCAGCAGATCGCCCTTGCGCACGCGGCTGCCGATATCGACCCGGCGCTCCGCCACGTAGCCGGTGGCGCGAGCGAACAGGTTGGCGACGTTGAAAGCCTCGGTCTGCCCGGGGAGCGTCAGTTCCACCGGCTTATCGACTGTCTGCGCCGTTGCGGTGCGCACCTGCGGAACGAAATTCTGTTGCTCCTGCTGCGTCGCCGTCGCGGCGGCATAGGTTTGGTAGTGCAGGTAGCCGCCGAGGATCAGCAAAGACAGCACCGGGACCAGAACGAAAACCAGAATCCGCTTGCGCGGCGGCGGCGGGGTTTCGTCGGTCATACGTAATCTTCCAGAGGTTTGGCGGCCTTGCGGCGCAGCGTCGCATACAGGAACGGAACGAACAGCAGGGTCGAGCAGGTGCCGGCGCTGATCCCGCCGAGCACGGCACGGGCGAGCGCGGCGTTTTGCTCGCTGCCCTCGCCGATGCCGATGGCCATCGGCAGCAACCCGACGAACATCGCACCCGCGGTCATCAGCACCGGGCGCAGGCGGGTTTCGCCAGCCTTGATCGCGGCTTCTTCCGCACTGGCGCCCGTTCGTTCCCGGTGTTCGCGGGCGAAAGTCACCAGCAGGATCGAGTTCGCCGAGGCCACGCCGACGCTCATGATGGCGCCCATCAGGGACGGGATTGAAAAACTGGTCTGGGTGATGAACAGGCTGGCGACGATGCCGCAAAACGCCAGCGGCAGCGCCGCCAGCACGACAAACGGATCGCCCCAGGTCTGGTAGTTCAGCGCCATCAGCAGATACACCGCGACCATCGCCACGATCAGGCCCGTGCCGATATGCAGGAATGCCTGGTCCTTGCTTTCGATCTGACCCCGGACCGAGATCTTGTCCGGCGCCTGGAGTTGCGGCTGCACATCGGCAACGATCCGGTTGATTTCGGCCTCCACGCCGCCGAGGTCGCGATCCTGCACCGCCGCGTAGACGTCGTATGTCGGCTGCGTATTGACGTGGTTGGAGACGGTTTCCAGGCTGCCGCGCTGCATCGTTGCCACGTTGGACAACAATTGCAATGCGCTCGGGCCGGTGGGGCTGGCGGATGCCAGCAATGGAGTATTGCTCAGCGCACCCAGCGTATCGTTGCGATACTCCGGCGTTTGTACCCACACCTGATAAGGTATGCCCGTTTTGGGATCGGCCCAAAAATTCGGACTGACCTGGAAACTGCCGCCGAGCGAAACGTTCAGATCGTTCGCCACCTGCTGCTCGGTCAGCCCGAGTTCCATCGCGCGCTGGCGGTCAACCTTGGCGAAAAATTCAGGTGCGTTGGTGATCTGCTGGATATGGACGTCGACCGCGCCGCGCACGAGGCGCAGGCGGCTGGCAATGGTCTGAGCGGCCTGCAAATCCTTCGCCGCATGACGCCCGCTGACCTGCACGTCGATTTGCGACGGCACGCCGAAATCGAGGATCTGGGTGATCATGTCGGCTGGTTCAAAATAGAACACCGCATCAGGGAATTTCTGATGCAGCACACTGCGCAGCTTCTTCTGGTATGCGGACGTCGAGGCATGCCCGGGCGCCAGCGTGACGAGCACCTCGCCATCATAGTACGCAACGAAGGTGCCGTTGCCGAAGGCAAAGTTATAGTTCGACGCAGGCAGACCGATGTTGTCGATGATCGTGCCGATTTCGTTGCTGGGAATCACCTGGTGGATGGTGTCCTCGACCTGCTGAAACAGCTTTTCCGCCTGTTCGATCCGCGTCCCCGGCGCCGCGCGAACGTGCAACGTCATCTGTCCGGCATCGACCCGGGGAAAGTAGTCGGTGCCGACAAAGGGAAATATCAGCGCCGCGCTGGCCATGACTATCCCCGCCACGCCCAGAGTGATCCAGCGCCGACGGATCACGACATGCAGCAGCCCGACATAGGCCCGGTGGAACTGCGCGAAACCGCGTTCGAACCCGTTGTGAATACGGCCGAAAATCCCGCGCTTTTCCGCGTTTTGCTTTTCATGCTCCGTCCGGACCAGCACGTCGATCATGATCGGCACCAGCGTGCGCGACAGCAGATAGGACGCGAGCATCGCGAACACCACGGCCAGCGCCTGCGGCGTGAACAGGTATTTCGGCGCGTCGGTCAGGAACGTGACGGACACGAACGCGCAACAGATCGACAGTGTCGAGATCAACGCCGGCTTGGCGATCCCGGCGGCGCCTTCAACCACCGATTGCCTGAAATCCCGGCCTTCTTCCATCAACCGGTAGGTGTTTTCAATCGCAACCGTCGCGTCGTCCACCAGTATGCCGACCGCCAGGGCCATGCCGCCGAGCGTCATGATGTTCACGGTCTCGCCCAGGGCGGCCAGCACCGCCATCGACGCCAGCACGGCCAGCGGAATCGATACCAGGACGATCAGCGTCGAGCGCCAGGAACCAAGAAACAGCAGGATCATCAGCCCGGTCAGACCCGCGGCAATCGCACCCTCACGCAAAACATCACCGATGGCGCCGGAAACGAACACCGACTGATCGAACAGCGGCGTGATCTTCATGTCCTGCGGCGCCGCGGCACGGATGCCGGGCAGCAGCGATTTCACCGTATTCACTACGGACAGCGTCGAAGCAGCACCGTTCTTCAGCACCGTCAGCAGCACGCCGCGCTGACCATCCTGGCGCACAATGTTCTGCTGCGGCGGACCACCATCCCGCACATACGCAACATCCCGCACCAGTATCGGCGACCCGTTCACCACCTTGATCGGCACTTCGTTCAACGTAGCAATGGCTTCGGGCGTCGAGTTCAATCTGATGACGTATTGCTTCCCGCCGAACTTCGCCAGACCCGATGGCACGGTAATGTTTTGCGCCGTCATCGCATTGGTCACGTCGACGGGCGTCAACCCGTAGGCCTGCAACGCATGCAAATCCAGATCGACCATGATCTGCCGCGGTTGGCCGCCATACGGCGACGGCAGCGTCGAACCCGGAACGGTCGTCAACGTCTGACGGATGCGATACTGCCCATAATCGTAAAGCTGGCGTTCGTTCTCCTGGTTAGAGCTCAAAGCCAACTGGATCACCGGCACCGATGACGCTGAGAACCGCATCACCACCGGCGGCTGAATGCCCGGCGGCAGCACCGCGCGAATCGAATTGGTCGAAGCCGTCACCTGCGAAAGTGCCAGATCGATGCTGACGTCGGGCTGGAAATAGATCCGGGTGATGGTGACGCCCTGCAGCGTCGTGCTCTCCATATTCCGGATGCCGTTGACGTTGTTGCTGAGCGCGAACTCCGTATAGGTGGTCACCCGCTGCTGCATCTCCGGCGTATCCAGCCCGGTATATGTCCAGACGATCGTAACGACGGGGATGTTGACTTCAGGCAGCACGTCCTTCGGCATGACGACATAAGCGCCGACGCCGGCGAGCAGAATCAGGATCGACATCACATAGAACGTGATGCGGAACTTCAGCGCATATTTGACCAGCCCCATGTCCGGGAGCTAAGCGCGGCGGCGCGACTCACAAGCGCCGCCGCCGCTTTAAATTGTGACCAACTGTCACGTCTCAGACAGGCTGCCGGAATTTCGGCAGCACATGCGTCGCATAGAATTCAATCACCTTGCGTTGCTCGGGCTGGCCGGAATGAATGTTGACGATGCTGACGCCGCTATCAAACAGTTCCCGCACCGCAGCGATATGCACCGCCGGGTCCGTTCCCACCGCCCAGGCTTTCGTTACGTCCTCAATCGGCGTCTGTTGCTCGGCCTGCTGCTGAATAGAAACAGGGCTGGGAACGTCGTAGAGCGTCTTGAACGCCTTCGGTCCGAAACGCCAGAGTTGCGCCGCCTGTTTGGCCTGTGTCTGGTCGCCGACGACAGCGTAATGTTCGATCAGCACCGGCATCTCGGTCGGGTTCTTTCCGGCAGTGCGGGCGCCGTCTTCCCATTCTGACTTATGCTGCTTCCAGGTCAGCGGATCGCTGATCAACCCATCGGCATGCTGTCCGGCCAGGCGCATTGATTTCTTGCCGTTCGCCGCCGCCAGCAACGGTATTGGCCGCGCGGGCGGGTCATACAGCTTCGCGTTCACCATGTAGTACTTACCCTTGAACGCAACGTCCTGACCGCTCCAGAGCTGGCGGATGATGGTCATTGCCTCGATCAGACGATCCCAGCGTTCCTGCCATTTCGGCCATTCGCCGATGGCGGCTTGCTCGTTCAAAGCCTCGCCGGAACCGACGCCGAGGAAGACGCGGCCGGGGTAAAGATGAGATAACGTCGAAAAGGCCTCCGCCACGACAGCGGGGCTATAGCGCAGGGTCGGGCAGGTCACCGTCGTCCCCATCCAGCTATTATGCGCCTGGGCCCCGAGCGCGGCCATGGTGATCCAGGCCTGGCCGGCGTGACCCTCATCCGCCTGCCATGGCTGGAAATGATCGCTGGTGGACAGGACTTGGAAACCCGATCGGGACGCCAGCGCACCAAGTTGCAGCAGTTCCGGAACGGAAAATTGTTCGTGCGCCAGCATGAAGCTGAACATGCCTTTGCGCAGGCCGCCGAGTTCGCGCTGCACCGGTTGGCCGGTTTGCTCAGCCCTGGCTGACGCGACGCCGATCCCTGCCGCTCCGGCCGCCAGCGCCGTCCATTTAAGCAGGTTGCGCCGAACCGGGGATGAGGCAGTTTCATGATCGGATGACATGGCGTTCTCCAAGGAAGGATCGGCCAGCAACGGAGAGACCCTGATTTGGGTTCCCCCTCCCATCACGAGTTGTAGGACCGCGCAAACCTCCTCACCCCGCCGCACTTATGCCTGCGCGCAGCACAGGAGAAACGCGATGCCGTCTCACGACGTCGCCGCAGCGGACGATTGCGAAGCCGGCACCATCCGGCAGGTCGAGGTCGAGGGCGAACCGGTCCTGCTGTTTCGGGACAGCGACGGTATCCACGCTGTCGACGGCACCTGCCCGCATGCCGGGGCGCCACTGATTGAGGGCGTGCGGCACGTCAACCGGATCGTCTGCCCTTGGCACAAGGCGACGTTCTGCTTACGAACCGGTGCGCTCCTGGAACCGCCCGCCGTAGACAGCTTGCCGCGCTACGATGTGCGGATCGAGGCCGGCCGGGTGTTGCTGAGCCAGACGGAAGAAACCCGCGAACAATCCGCCGCGGACTCGCGCTGCTTCGTCATCGCCGGCGGCGGTGCGGCCGGGGCGGTGGCCGCGCAGACGTTGCGCCAGGAGGGGTTCGGGGGACGCATCGTCATCCTCGATCGAGAGAACCGGGTTCCCTATGACCGCACAACCCTCAGCAAGTATTTCCTCTCCGGGCAGCCGGGCTCCGAGAAATCCCCGCTGCAAACACAGTCGTTCTACCGGCAGCAACGCATCGAAAGAAAGACGGCGGAGATAACCCGAGTCGATGCCGCGGAACGCCGCATCGTCTGCGCCGATGGTTCCGTTTTCAACTACGATGCAGCGCTGCTCGCCACCGGTGGGGAGCCGAAACGTCCGCCGATCGCGGGCGCGAAATCGCTGTTTCTGCTGCGCAGCCGTGCCGATGCGGAGGCGATCCTGGCGCGGGCGGAACGCAGTGAAAGGGCCGTGGTGCTAGGCGCAGGCTTCATCGGCATGGAAGTCGCCGCCAGCCTTCGAGAGCGCGGGTTGGACGTGACGGTCGTTGCGCAGGAAAAAGCCCCGTTCGAAAAGCAATTGGGTCCTCGCATTGGCAGCGTCTTCACCAGGCTGCATGAAAGCCATGGCGTGCAATTCCGTTTCGGGCAGGAGATCGCGGCGCTGCCGGACGGAGGTGTTGCGCTGAAGTCCGGTGAAAAGCTGAAAGCGGATCTGATCGTTGCCGGGCTCGGCGTGCGGCCGGTGACGGATTACGCCGACGGTATAGACCGCAACGACGATGGCAGCATTAACGTCGATGCGACCCTTCAGGCGGCCCAGGCTCTTTTTGCTGCCGGAGACATCGCCCGCTTTCCGCTGAGCGGGGACGGCGAGCCGATAAGAGTCGAGCATTGGCGGGTTGCCGAGCAGCAGGGGCGGGTTGCCGCGCTGAACATGCTCGGGCGCGGCGTTCGCTATGATTCCGTTCCGGTGTTCTGGACGATCCAGTATCTGAAGCGGCTGGATTATATCGGTCACGCGACGGACTGGGACGACATCGTCGTGCACGGCGACCTGGAGAAACCAGAATTGCTTGCTTACTACGTCAAGGATGGGCACGTCGTTGCCGCCGTCGGGCTGGATCGCGACAAGGACACCGCGGCATTGGTCGAACTATTCGAAAAGCAAAGGGAATGGACACCGGACGCGCTTGGCCCGAACCCCGCGGCGGTGCTGGACCAAACCTAAGCCATCAGCTCCCGATGCACGCCCGCCAGGATCTCGTACGACCGCTTGCGCGCGTCGTGATCGAAAATCTGTGCCGTCACCATTAACTCATCCGCACCCGTCGATGCAACGAAGGCGCGCAGCCCGTCGCGCACCGTATCCGGCCCGCCCACCACGGAGCACGCCAGAGCATCATTCAGCATCGCGCGTCCGAACGAATCCAGACCCGCGTCCAGCCCGTCCACCGGCGGCGGCAGCTTGCCGGGACGCCCGCGCCGCAGGTTCAGGAACGCTTGTTGCAGCGACGAAAACAACCGCCGCGCCTGAGCATCCGTATCGGCGGCGAACACGTTTACCCCTAGCATGACATACGGCCTGGCCTGGCGATCGGACGGGCGGAAGCGCTCCCTGTAGACGGCGACAGCGTCGCGCATCATCGCCGGAGCGAAATGCGACGCGAACGCATACGGTAAGCCCAGCATCGCCGCCAATTGCGCACCGAACCCGCTCGAACCCAGTATCCAGACATCGACGTCCTCGCCCGCTCCCGGCACCGCCTGCAACCGCTGGCCGGCTTCGGGCGGGTCGAAATAGCGCAACAGCTCCATCACATCCTGCGGGAACTGATTCTCGTCCGCGGTCAAATTCCGCCGCATCGCCCGCGCGGCGGCCTGGTCGGACCCGGGCGCCCGGCCCAGCCCGAGGTCGATTCGCCCCGGATGCAGCGCCGCCAGCGTGCCAAACTGTTCCGCAATGATCACCGGCGCATGGTTCGGCAGCATGATGCCGCCGGCGCCGATACGGATGGTGCTGGTTCCGGCGGCGACATTCGCCAGCGCCACCGCTGTCGCCGCGCTGGCAATGCCGGGCATGTTGTGGTGCTCCGCCATCCAGAACCGCTTGTACTCCAGCGCCTCCGCATGACGCGCCAGATCGGCCGAGTTGCGCAACGCCTGCCCGGCGCTGCTGCCTTCCGGAACCGGAGAGAGATCGAGAACGGACAATGGGATCATGCGCACCATATGGGGTGGCGTAAGCGCCGATGAAACGCCAAGGTTGATCGATGACCCTGAGCATCCCATTCGACAACAGCTACGCCCGTTTGCCCGACCGCTTCTACGCGCGGCTGGAGCCGAAACCGGTCGCGGCGCCGCGGCTGGTGCGGCTGAACACGGTTTTGGCCGAGCAACTCGGCATCGATCCGGAGCAACTCGCCAGCCCGGAGGGCACTGCCATGCTGGCCGGGAACGCCGCGCCGCCAGGTGCGGAGCCAATAGCCCAGGCCTACGCCGGTCACCAGTTCGGCCACTTCGTCCCGCAACTCGGCGACGGCCGAGCCTGCCTGCTGGGCGAGGTCATCGGCCGCGACGGAATCCGGCGCGATATCCAGCTTAAAGGGTCCGGCACGACGCCGTTTTCGCGGGCGGGCGACGGCCGCGCGGCGCTGGGTCCGGTGTTGCGCGAATACCTGATCAGCGAGGCGATGGCAGCACTTGGCGTCCCGACAACCCGGACGCTGGCGGCCGTGACGACCGGGGAGACGGTCTGGCGCGAAACCAGCCTGCCGGGCGCCGTCCTGACCCGCGTCGCCACCAGCCATATCCGCGTCGGCACGTTCCAGTATTTCGCCGCCCGCGGCGATGCCGAGGCGGTGCGGCTGCTGGCCGATCATGCGATCACCCGGCACTATCCGGACGCGGCGGGCGCGGATAATCCGTATCGTGCTTTCCTCGATGCCGTTATGGCCGCCCAGGCCGAGCTGATTGCGCGCTGGCTGCTGATTGGCTTCATCCACGGCGTAATGAACACCGACAACTGTGCCATCTCGGGCGAGACCATTGATTACGGCCCCTGCGCGTTCATGGACGAATACGACCCGGCGACGGTGTTCAGCTCGATCGACCACGGCGGTCGCTACGCCTATGGCAACCAGCCGCGGATCGCGCAGTGGAATCTGGCACGGTTGGCGGAAACCTTGCTGGCACTTCTGGGGACGGACGAAGACTCCGCAATGGCGGCGGCGCAGGAGTCGCTCGCCGCCTTCGCCCCGCGCTTCGAAACCGCCTACCGCACCGGTCTGCGTCGCAAGATCGGCCTGGCCACCGAGCGGGAGGGAGACGACGCGCTGACCGCGGATTTTCTGGCACTCCTCGCCGCCGGCAGGGTCGATTTCACCCTGGCGTTCCGGGGGCTGTCCGAGGCCGCGGCCGCACAGGCGCTGTTCGCCGATGGCGACGCGTTCGATGCCTGGACGAGACGGTGGCGGCTGCGGCTGGAGGCGGAACCGGGCGGCCCCGGCGCGGCCTCCACCTTGATGCGGCAGGTCAACCCGGCGTTCGTTCCGCGCAATCATCTGGTGGAAGCGGCGCTGGCGGCGGCGACGAAACAGTCCGATTTCGCGCCGTTCGAGACGCTACTCGGCGTGCTGTCGCGGCCGTATCAGAACGACCCCGCTATGGCGGCCTTTGCACGCGGCCCCGGTGACGATGAGCGAGTTTTGCAGACCTTTTGCGGCACCTAGGTCCGGCGTCTTCGCCGCCGCAGCACCGCACACGCGGCCACGGCGGACGCCAGCACGGCGAGCGAGGACGGTTCCGGCACCGGAGTGTCGGAAGGTTGGGGCTGCGTAATGCCGCCCGGCGTCCCCGGCACCACGGGAAGACCGCCCGTGCTCAGCGGGCCCGGGGTGAAGGGTGCCAGGGTTTGCTCGGCGGTTGGCGGCGGCGGCGCTTCATTCTGCGGAAGCGTAACAAGCGTCGATCCGGTCGGGGAGGCGCCGGTTCCCGCTGGCCTGGCGGCAGGACCGTAGCCAAAAAGCACCGGCTGCGTTCCTGGAATTGCCGCATAGGCAGACGATTTCTGTGACGTAACGTCAGGCTGCACGATAGCCGGCGGCGTTACTTCGATAGGCGCCGTTAGCGGAGCCGGAACCGAGAGTACGGCGGAGGCAACCGCCAGCGGCGCGGCCCGGCAGACAGTTTCGATCCAGACACGAGGATGCGTTGCGGCAGCATGGAAGGCATGGTGCACATGATGCACCACATGCCTGTGGGCATGCGGGATCACGGCTTTGACCGCATGCACAACGCCATGCGGAGCGGGTGCGGCGACCGGTGGTGGCGGTATGATGTGACTGACGGTCCAGCAGGGAACGACCACGTCGAATGTCCTTTCGCGCGGTTTCATTTACGCAGGCGCCAAGGGACACGTTCGGGTGGACTGGAGTCAAACGACAATAAATGTGCGGGCTAGGTGCGCATTCATTATGTCGTGCGAGATCATGCGCTGTCAAAGCGGGAAATCGCTTAAAACGTTGCGATAAGTCTACGTAGTGAGCCTGATTAAACCGGATTGCGGCAAAAACGTTACTCATGTCGATATAGACACGAAAAAGCTGCCGCTCTACCGTAACGTCCCGTCTTGATTCGATAACGGGCGTCGCGATATAATTGCCCGGAACAATGCGCCGTCGCACCAGACCGACCGTGGCCCGGAATGACGTGCTGTTATCCTCGGCGCTGACGGCACGCAATGACTCGGTGTTGGCCGCATATGCGGCAGGAGTCCGTCCGGCAACTCCCTGTCCGGGCAGACGAACACGGCCGATCGGCCGAAGCCGAAGATCGTATGCTGCTCAGGGCGGCAACAGCCGACCGGGCAGGAAGCGGGTGTCCCTCTGGCGCAATTCCGGGCCCGAACCGCTCATCGCCTCTCGGCATCCTCGCCGGATGCTTCCGGCGGAGTCGTGGGCTTGAACGATGGTTGGAATGTCATCCGGCAACTTGCGGCGGCCGATGGGATCACTGGTGGAGCCGAGGGGAATCGAACCCCTGACCTCCTGAATGCCATTCAGGCGCTCTCCCAACTGAGCTACGGCCCCGACCGGTGAGGCAGGGGGTATACTCACCCTGCCTCACCGGATCAAGGGCCAGAATCACCTAAATCGCAGCCAATTTCCGATAGCGGTTCGATGCCTATTTCGCCGCCGGCGTGACCTCTAGCGCGACCGTAGCGGTGTAGGTCACGGTCAGCAGGCTGCCGGGGGTGATTTTCGGCAGATAGGCCTGCCGTTCCGGGTTGTGCACCTCGAGCACGTGCACCGGGCCGCCGCCCTGGCCGACGACGCTGACTGTGTTGGCGGGCACGTCCACGGCGGTGATGATGCCGGTGATGGAGGTCGACTGCGACACGGCAGCCGCCGGCTTCTGCCCCGGCTTGGCGCGGCCCGCGCGGTCCACCACCAGCGCCGCCGGCAGCTTCGTGCCCTTCGGCGACACGGTGTAGGTCAGCGACCGTTGCAGCGTCACGACAAGCCCGTCGCCGGGCTTGATCTGCGCGAAGTTGCGGACGTTTTCACCGGCGGTGACATCGATCACGTCGCCGTCTTCAGTCTTTAGCTTGACGACGCGGGTCGCCGGATCGACGGCGACGACCGTCGCGGTCGCCGTCACCCGCTCGATATCCGAGGAGGACACAGGCGCGGGTGCAGGGTCCTGGGCCAGCGCCGAACCGCAGAGCAGCGGCAAGGCGAGCAGGGCGGCCGCGGCCGTCAGGCGATCAAATCGAATCATATCGGTGTTTTCCCGTCAAAATTGTAAGCAGACGGGACCGATAACCAGCATTTCGCGGCCGTGTCCACCGCGGCCCGGAACAGGCTAGGCGCCGTGCCGCCTGAACGACCAGTACAGCGGCTGGCGTTCGGCCCGCAGCGCTTTGGCCTCATAGCGTGTCGGCGGCCAGCCGTCCGGCCGGACGGAAGCGGGTTCGGGATTTTCGAACAGGGTCTGCGCGCCCATCACGTCGCGCGCCCAGGCCTGATAGGTCGGGTCGTCCGAAGCCACCCGCCACTCCGCGCCCGGCTTCAGCACCCGCGCCAGTAGCGGCAGCAGGGCGGGATGCACGAAGCGGCGCCTGGCGTGCCGCAGCTTCGGCCAGGGATCGGGGAACATCAGGAACAGGCGGTCGAGGCAGCCATCCGGCAGCGCGCGCAGCAAAATCCGCGCGTCCTCGGTCCACAGCCGTAGGTTCGGGGGCAGGGGCGCATCGGCCTCGCCGCCCTCCGGCACCAGCGCCGACAGCAGCGAGCAGATGCCGTTCTCGAACACTTCGCAGGCGATCAGCGCCGCGTGCGGATTGGCACGCGCCTGGGCAATAGCGTGCTCGCCGCCGCCGAAGCCGACTTCCAGCCAGAGTTCGCTGCATTCAGCCGGAAACGCTTGCCCCGGCGTTGCCATATCCGCGTCGCGGAACAGCAGCCGGGGCAAGGTCACATCCAGCAGTACTTCCTGGCGAGGCCGCAGCTTGTGTCCGCGGCTTCTGCCATACAGCCGATCGGCTGGGGGTTTGAGGGGTTTAGGCAAAAGGGCGCCGGACGGTTTCCCCTCCGTCATGCCTTGCAGTTCCTGCTCGGGCAAAGGCGTGGATGGCGGGCCTTCGCCCGCCATGACGATGCCGGACGCGTTCCCCTCCGTCATGGTCCGCGGAGGCGGACCATCCACGCCTTGCGGTTTCCGTTCGGACAAAGGCGTGGATGGCGGGCCTTCGCCCGCCATGACGATGCTAGCGGCCGAAGGCTGACTTCAGGGCCGGCACCAGATCGGTCTTTTCCCACGTGAAGGTGCCCTTCGCCTCATCCGGCTCCCGCCCGAAATGCCCATACGCCGATGTCGGCACGTAGATCGGCCGGTTCAGCTTCAGGTGCTCGCGGATGCCGCGGGGGCGCAGGTTGACCAGCTCACGCAGGGTCTTCTCCAGGCGCGTCTCATCGACGTCCTTGCCGGTGCCGTGCAGATCGACATAGACCGACAGCGGGTCGGAGACGCCGATGGCATAGCTGATCTGCAACGTCACCTTGTCCGCCAAACCGGCGGCGACGACGTTCTTCGCCAGGTAGCGGCAGACATAGGCGGCGGACCGGTCAACCTTGGTCGGATCCTTGCCGCTGAAGGCTCCGCCGCCATGCGGGGCCGCGCCGCCGTAGGTGTCGACGATGATCTTGCGCCCGGTCAGGCCGCAATCGCCGTCCGGTCCGCCAATGACGAAATTCCCGGTCGGGTTGACGTAGAACTCGGATTCGGGAGGCAGCCAGCCGGACGGCAGGATGGATTCGACCAGCGGCCACAGCAGGCCCTTGATGTGGGACTGCTCCAGGCCTTCCTCATGCTGGGTGGAGATCACGACCGAGGTCGCGGCAACCGGCTTGCCATCGACATAGCGCAGGGTGACCTGGCTTTTGGCGTCGGGCAGCAGCCCGGCCACCGACTTGTCGCCGGCTTTGCGCAGGTCGCGGATGCGATGAAGGATCTCGTGCGCATAGTACAGCGGCGCCGGCATCAAGGTCGCGGTCTCGCGGCAGGCGTAGCCGAACATGATGCCCTGGTCGCCGGCGCCTTCGTCCTTGTTGCCGGCGCTATCGACGCCCTGTGCGATGTCGGAAGATTGCGAGTGCAGATAGACTGCAACATCCGCATGCTTCCAGTGAAATCCGGACTGCTCATAACCGATGTCGCGGATCGCGGCGCGGGTCAGTTCGGTTAGCAGTTCGGGCGTGACGCTCTCCGGTCCGCGGGTTTCGCCGGCCAGGACGACACGATTGGTGGTGACCAGGGTCTCGCAGGCGACGCGGGAATAGGGGTCCGCGGTCAGGAACGCGTCCAGCACGGTATCGCTGATCCGGTCCGCGACCTTGTCGGGATGGCCCTCGGAAACCGACTCCGAGGTGAAGAGGTACTCGCCCGTGTCGCGCATGAAGTGGTGTCTCGCGTCGCCATGGATGGAGGCCGATCAGAGGACGGCCTGCGGCAGGATGCCAAGTGAAACGTAATGGCGCGGTGTTTGGCCGAAACCGCCGCCCGGGTCAAGGGAATGCGGCGGGGATTCAGGCCATCCCGAGTACATCCATCATGGAGTAGAGCCGGGGCGGGCGGTTCGCCGCCCACAGCGCGGCGCGGACGGCGCCGGTGGCGAAGACCCGTCGGTCGAAGGCGCGGTGGGTCAGAACGATCTGTTCGGAGGCGGCGGCGAAGATCAGGCTGTGCTCGCCGACGACCTGGCCGCCGCGCAGGGCCGCGAAGCCGATGGCGCCGGTCTTGCGGGCGCCGGTGTGGCCGTGGCGGCCGCTTTCGGTGACGTCCTCCAGCGCCACGCCGCGGCCTTTCGCCACCGCCCGGCCCATGGCGATGGCGGTGCCAGAGGGCGCATCTACCTTTTGCCGATGGTGCATCTCGACAATCTCCGCATCGTATGCGTCATCCGGCAGTGCGGCACCCATGCGCTCGGCCAGGGCCAGCACGAGGTTGACGCCGGGGGAGAAGTTGGAGGCGTAGACGACGGGGATTTTTGTCGCGGCGGCGGCGACTGCGGCTTCGTCGGCGGCTGACAGGCCGGTGGTGCCGAGGACCCAGGCTTTGCCGGACACGGCTAGCGCCGCGGCATGGGATTGCGCCAGGGAGGCGTGGGTGAAATCCAGCACGGCGTCAGAGGCGGCGGCGAGTGCCATGATATCGGCGAAGAGTTCGAAGTTGCGCTCGTCCGGGGCGTCGAGGCCGATGCCGCCGCTCAGATCGGCGCCGGCAGCGCACACTTCCTCGGCCAACAGGCGACCCATCCGGCCGGTGATGCCGGCAATGCCGATGCGAATAGTCATGAAATCCTCCTTGGATCGGTTGGCCGCATCCGTGTCGGCTCATCGCCAGAGGGCTGCATCACTACCGCTCTATCGGCACCCAGACATCCCCTTCCTTTCGATAGCTGCGTTTCACCGCCGCCCAGGCGATACGATGAACGATCGCCTCAATGTCCGGGTCCCGCTCATGCTGCTGCCAGGCGTTGTTGAACGCGGCCAGGTAAATCTCCTGCGCATGCTGCGGCAAATGCTCCCGCACGGACTGTGGCAGATCCTCCGTCTCCCGATACGGCATGGCGCTTACCGACCTCGGTCGTTCAGCTCCGGCCGCCCTCAAAGAACGCCGCCACCTTGGCGAAGAAGCCCTCGTGATCAGGACTGCCCTTGCCGCCGGACTGCGCCTCCGACTCGAACGCCTCCAGCAGCTCGCGCTGCTTCGCGGACAGGTTCTGCGGGGTCTCCACCGCGACCTGAATGAACATGTCGCCCCGAGCGGCGCTTCGCAGCACCGAGAATCCCTTGCCGCGCAACCGGAACTGGTCCCCCGTCTGAGTGCCGGCGGGGATCTTCACTTTTGCCCGCGTGCCATCGACCACTGGCACTTCGATCTCATCCCCCAGCGCCGCCTGAGTCATCCGCAGCGGCACGCGCATCAGGATATTGGCCTGTTCGCGCTGGAAGAACTCGTGCGGCCGGATCCCGACATGCACATACAGGTCGCCGTTCTGCGCCCCGGCACCACCAGCCTCGCCCTCGCCGGTGACGCGGATCCGAGTCCCGTCCTCGACGCCAGCCGGAATTGCCACCTGCAAACTGCGCTCCCGCTGCACCGTGCCGGCGCCGCTGCACACCCGGCAGGGGTTGCGGATCACCCGGCCCTGGCCGGCGCAGGTCGGGCAGGTTCGCTCGACCAGGAAGAAGCCCTGCTGAGTCCGCACCTTGCCCGCGCCCTGGCAGGTCGGGCAGGTTTCCGCGGCGCGGTTCTTGTCTTCCGACCCGGTGCCGTTGCAGCTTTCGCACTTCACCCGTGTCGGCACCCGCAGATTGACCTTGGTGCCGGCGAATGCGTCGGCGAGGCTGATTTCCACGCCCTGGCGGATATCCGCGCCGCTGCGGGTGCGCTGGCCGCCGCCTCCGCGCCGCCCCATGCCGAACATCTGGTCGAAGATGTCGCCCAGATCGCCGGTGGCGGAGAAGTCGAAGCCGCCAAACCCGGGTCCCGCCCCGCCTGCGCCGCCTTGCTCGAACGCGGCATGGCCGAAGCGGTCGTAAGCGGCGCGCTTCTGGTCGTCCTTCAGGATCTCATAGGCTTCGCTGACTTCCTTGAACCGGTGCTCGGACTTCTTGTCGCCGGGATTCCGGTCAGGGTGATACTGCATAGCGAGCTTGCGGTACGCCTTCTTCAGGTCGTCCGCGCTTGAGTCCTTCGCCACGCCGAGTGTGGCATAATAGTCCTGCTTGGCCATCTTAGCCCTTTATCGCCAGAAGCGGCTGTTGTGCGCCGCCCCCACCAGCCGATGCCATGATTAAAAACAAAAATCGCGCCCGCCTTCGATGAAGCGCGGGCGCGACCTTGCTACGCTAAGCCAGCCCGTAAACCTTAGGCGGACTTCTTCTTCTCATCGACTTCCTCGAACTCGGCGTCGACAACCTTGTCATCCGGCGCGGCGCCGCCCGTCGGCCCCGCAGCGCCCGGGCCACCCGGTCCGGCGCCCTGCTCGGCCTTGTACATCGCCTCGCCGATTTTCATCGCCGCCTGGCTGAGGCGGTCGCCCGCCTGCTTCAAGGCTTCGGCGTCGGTGCCCTCAAGTGCCGTGCGAGCCGCGGTGATCGCCGCTTCGGCCTCACCGCGCTCCTGAGCGCCGACCTTGTCGCCGTGCTCCTTCAGGTTCTTTTCGACCTGATGGACGAGGCTTTCGGTGTGGTTGCGAGCCTCGATCGTCTCGCGGCGGGCCTTGTCGGCTTCGGCGTTGGCCTCGGCTTCCTTGACCATGCGCTGGATGTCGGCCTCGGACAGTCCGCCGCTGGCCTGGATGCGGATCTGCTGCTCCTTGCCGGTGGCCTTGTCCTTCGCCTGCACCGAGACGATGCCGTTGGCGTCGATGTCGAATGTCACCTCGATCTGCGGCACGCCGCGCGGGGCGGGCGGCAGGCCGGTCAGGTCGAAGTTGCCCAGCAGCTTGTTGTCGGCTGCCATCTCACGCTCGCCCTGGTAAACCTTGATCGTCACCGCCTGCTGGTTGTCGTCGGCGGTCGAGAAGGTCTGCGACTTCTTCGTCGGGATCGTCGTGTTGCGGTCGATCAGGCGGGTGAACACGCCGCCCAGCGTCTCGATGCCAAGCGACAGCGGAGTCACGTCCAGCAGCAGCACGTCCTTGACGTCGCCCTTCAGCACGCCGCCCTGGACCGCGGCACCGATGGCGACGACTTCGTCCGGGTTGACGTTGCGGGCCGGGTCCTTGCCGAAGAACGCCTTCACCGCGTCGATAACCTTCGGCATGCGGGTCATGCCGCCGACGAGGATGACTTCCTGAATCTCGCCCGCGGTGACGCCGGCATCCTTCAGCGCCGCCTTGCAGGGTTCCAGGGTGCGGGTGATCAGGTCGTCCACCAGCGCTTCCAGCTTGGCGCGCGACAGCTTCATCACGAGGTGCTTCGGCCCGGAGGCGTCGGCGGTGATGAACGGCAGGTTGACCTCGGTCTCCTTCGAAGACGACAGCTCGATCTTGGCTTTTTCAGCGGCTTCCTTCAGCCGCTGCAGCGCCAGCTTGTCCTTGCGCAGGTCGATGCCCTGCTCCTTCTTGAACTCATCGGCGAGGTAGTCGATGACGCGCAGGTCGAAATCCTCGCCGCCGAGGAAGGTGTCGCCGTTGGTGGACTTCACCTCGAACACGCCGTCGCCGATTTCCAGCACGGAGATGTCGAAGGTGCCGCCGCCGAGATCGTACACCGCGATGGTGCCGGCGTGCTTCTTGTCCATGCCGTAGGCGAGTGCCGCGGCCGTCGGCTCATTGATGATACGCAGCACGTCCAGGCCGGCGATGCGGCCGGCGTCCTTGGTCGCCTGGCGCTGGCTGTCGTTGAAGTAGGCCGGGACGGTGATGACCGCCTGGGATACCGGCTCACCGAGATACGCCTCGGCGGTTTCCTTCATCTTGCCGAGGATGAACGCGCTGATCTGGCTCGGGGAGTATTTCTCGCCCTTGACCTCAACCGCGGCATCGCCGTTGTCGTTGCGGACGATGGTGTAGGGGACCATCCCCTTGTCCTTGGCGACCAGCGGATCGTCGTAGCGGCGGCCGATGAGGCGCTTGATCGCATACAGGGTGTTGGTCGGGTTGGTGACGGCCTGGCGCTTGGCGGACTGGCCGACGAGACGCTCGCCGCCGTCGGCAAAGGCGACCATGCTGGGCGTCGTGCGTGCGCCTTCGGCGTTCTCGATGACGCGGACGTCCTTGCCTTCGAGGATGGCGACGCAGGAATTGGTGGTACCGAGATCGATACCGATGACTTTGCTCATTGCAGCTCCTTTCAGCGGACGGCGTTGGCCCGAAGCACCGACGCTGTCCCTATGGTGTAATGCACAGGATGTATGGGGCGGACCCGGTCAGGACAAGGGTATTAGCCAATTTTTCCGTTCCGTTCTGTCACAATTCCCGGACCGGCCTCACTTGTGAGCGGGGCCGGCGAGCTCGGGGGCGGGCGCCTTGGAGACGACGACCATGGCCGGACGCAGCAAGCGGCCGTTCAGGGTCCAGCCCTGCGACCAGGCCTGGATGATGGTGCCGGGCGGGTGCAGGTCGGTTTCATGCTCCGCCATCGCCTGGTGCAGGTTGGGATCGAACGGGCGGCCAACCGGGTCCTCCCGCTTGATGCCGTTGCGCTCAAGGGTGCTGACGAAGCTGCGCTCGACGCCTTCCAGGCCCTCGCGCACCTTGCCGACGATCGCCGGCTGGTCGTCTGTGGCCGGGGGCAGGCTGGAGATGCCGCGTTTGAGGTTGTCGGCGGCGTCCACCACATCAGCGGCGAACTTCTGCACCGCGTATTGACGCGTGTCGTCGACGTCCTTCTTGGCGCGGGCGCGGACATTGGCGTTTTCCGCCTCGGCCCGCATCCAGCGTTCCTTCATATCCGCCAACTCGGCTTCCAAAGCCGCGATGCGTTCGGATGCGGCCTGCAGCGCCTGCTCCGGAGGCAGTTCCTGCTCCGGTGGCGCGGCGTTGTGTTCCGCCGCGAATTGTTCTTGCATGGTGTCCTGAACGGGCTGGGGTTCTGTTGTCATGGCGGGCATCAATTAGGCAAGGCGGTGGCCGAGAACAACCCGTATCGAGGGGTTTGTTTCGTGCCGCGGCACGCTGGACACGCAACGGTTCCATCCCGCCACATGCGAACGCGTGCGGATCACCCCAGCAATTGGCCGATGACCCGCGCCGTGTAATCCACCACCGGGATGATCCGGCCGTAGTTAATCCGCGACGGGCCGATGACGCCGATGGCCCCGACGATGCGGCCAGCCCCGTTGCGCGCCGGAGCCACCACCATCGACACCCCGGAAGTATTGAACACGCCGCTCTCGGCGCCGATGAAGATTCTCACCCCATCCGACTGCTCGGCCAGTTCCAGCAGGCGCAGCATCGTCTCCTGTGCCTCCAGCCGTTCGAACAGCGCCTGGATCGCGGTCAGGCGATCAAGCTGGGTCACATCTGACAGCAGGCGGGCCTGGCCGCGGACAATCAGGCTGCCGGAGCGGCCTTCGCCGGTCCAGGTCGCCAGGCCGGCGGCCACCACCAGGGTGGACAGCGCATCCAGTTCGGTGCGGTTGGCCGCCATCTCCTCCGCCACCAGGCGGCGCAGTTCCGCCAGCGGGCGGCCGGACAGCCGGGCGTTCAGATAGTTGCTGGCCTGCTGCAGGGCCGAGGGCGGCAGGCCGGGCGGCGTTTCAATGACGCGGTTTTCGACCTGGCCGTCGCTGTTGACCAGCACCACCAGCGCCCGGCCCGGACCCAGCGGCACGAACTCGATATGCTTGATCGACCCCTCCGACTTCGGCGCCAGCACCAGGCCGGCGGCGGCGGAAAGACCGGACAACAGGGAACTCGCCTCGGTCAGGGTATCTTCCAGACTGCGGCCGGATGCGGCCAGGGCGGCGGAAATCGACTCGCGCTCGTCCTCCGTGAGTTCGCCAAAATTCAGCAGCCCGTCCACGAACAGGCGCAGGCCCTGGTCGGTGGGCAGCCGCCCGGCCGAGGTGTGCGGCGCGAACAGCAGCCCGGATTCTGTCAAATCCGCCATGACGTTGCGGATCGTGGCCGGCGACAGGGTCATCGGCAGGCGGCGCGCCAGCGTGCGGCTGCCGACAGGTTCGCCGGTCGCGACGTATTGCTCGACGATCTCCCGCAGCACCGCGGCCGAACGGGCGTCCAGCCCCGGTGGGAGAGCCGGAGCGGCCGCCGCGGATGACTGAGTCCGGCCATGGAAGCGGGGAAAGCGGCCGGCCGGGGGCAATGGCAAGTTCATTAAGATTAAAAACTCCAACCATTTATAATAAGATGCCCCGGCTGATTGGTCAATGAAATTGCCTTATCCGGAACGCCGCTGCCTCTGTTCCGCGGCCAATCGGCGGCTCGCTCAAGATTATTTCAATTGTGCGTCCCGACAATCGGAGGCCGATAGGAGCGTGAAGGATAATTAAATCCAATGCGCATCCACGCGGATACGTTTCGAAGCCTCAGCGTGCCGGCATGGATTGGTGGCGGCCTTCTCATCCTTTGTCTGGCTGTGCCGGTCGTCGCCGCTGAACCGACTTTCGCCGACTTGCTGGCCAAGGCGCAGGCTGAATCAGCAGCCGGCCGCCGCTGGGAGCCTCCGGGCGACAATCTGGCCGATACCGTCATTGCGTTGTTCCAACTTGCGCCGACGGCGACATCGAAGGAGCTTGCCGCCTTCTCGGAGCTGCTCGAACGCGACCGCAAGGAACAACAGCAGCTTATGCAACAACTGCAGCCGAAGCCGCTTCCCCCGCTCGCAGCGCCGGCAGTGGAACCGCCCGCCGCCAGACTGGCGCCTCCTGCGCCCGCCGGCCCGGTAGCGCCTCCCGCCTCCCCCACGCCCGATCCGGCGCCGAGGCTGACGGTCCGCTCGCCCGACGCGCGTGCCGCGGAACTGCTCGCCCGGGGAGAGGATGCCGAACGAACCGGCGATATATCCGGAGCCAGGCGCTTCTATGCCAGTGCCGCGGGGCGCGGAAACGCCGTCGCCGCTCGCGATCTCGGGCGCCTGTACGATCCGGCTTACCTCGGCAGAACCGTCGTCGGCGGCATCGATGCGGATCCCGCGGCGGCTCGTCACTGGTATCAGCGCGCCGCCGAGTTGGGCGACCCGGAGGCCGCACCCTTGCTTCAAGCTCTGTCCGCGAGGTGATCATGAACCGCCGCTTCCTGCTGACCGCCTTGCCGGCTGCCTCGCTGCTGACCGGGGCGGCCCCGCCGCCCGCCACCATCGGCATCATGGGCGGCGAAATCGATGGGACGTTCATGCGGGTGGCAACCGACCTGACGTCGGTGATGAACTCCGACACGTTGCGGGTGGTGCCGATCGTCGGGAAGGGGTCGCTGCAGAATATCGGCGACCTGCTGCATCTGCCGGGCGTGGACCTGGCCCTGGTGGCCACCGACGCGCTGGTTTACGCCCGGGAGGCGAAAATGTACCCGGGGGAGCTGTCGAAGATACAATATATATGCAAGCTATACGACCAGGACGTGCATGTGTGCGCCCGGGCGGACATCAAGGCTCTGGCGGACCTTGAGGGCAAGCCCGTCAATATCGACGTCGAAGGCGCCGGGACGAACCTGACCGCCCGGACGGTCTTCGCCACCCTGGGCATCAAGCCCGACTTCCGTTCCGAGGAGCCGACGATTGGCCAGGACAAGCTGCGGCGAGGCGAACTCGCCGCCAATGTCTATGCCGCGGGCAAGCCGATCCGTCTTTTCGTCAACGCGCCCGCCGGGACCGGGCTGCACTTCCTGCCGATACCCTCGAATGAGGTGCTGGAGAAGAACTACCTGCCCGGCGGGCTGTTGACCCACGCGGATTACCCGACGCTGATCCCCGAGGACGAGACGGTGGAGACTATCGGCGTCGGCGTCGCCCTGGCGGTATTCGCCTGGCAGCCGAATACGTCGCGCTATCGCAATCTTGCGCTGTTCGTCGATACCTTCTTCACGAAGTTTCCCGAGCTGCTGAAGCCGCCGCATCATCCGAAGTGGCACGATGTCAATCTTGCCGCGGCACAACCGGGCTGGACCCGGTTCCAGCCCGCGGCGGACTGGCTGGCGCGGCACGGTCCCGGGAGCGAACCGGACTCTTTGCAGGCGGGGTTCGACAAGTTCCTGGCGGAGAAAGGGGTGCAGAACCTGACTCCGGCGCAGCGACAGGCGACGTGGCAGTATTTTCAGGACCGGATGCGCGGCACTTCGCACTAGAGGTACGAATCGCCAAAACGGTTGCATCGATAACCCAATTATATTATATTAGCACTAGCTAACGTCTTGTGTACGGGGTTCCGGCACCGGCGTCGGGACTGGCGTCGCCTCCGATCGTCTGGCGGGACACAGTCACGGCATCCCGATAGCGGGCCGCGGCGATAATCTTAGCTTGGTAAGGGGCAACCCCGGGCATGCCGGATACATCGGTCCTCGCACCGTGGTCACGTGCCGCTGACGGCAATTTCGCATTGCCTCGCCCGGCGCAGGCGCTCCCCTTCACCGGGGAGCGTATGACGAGCGCTGTCGAGGGCCAGATCGCTTTCGAGCATCTCCATCGCTACTGCGTCGCCCGAGATCTGTGCGTCGGCAAGGATGTGCTCGATGTTGCTTCGGGCGAAGGCTATGGAACCGCTCTGCTCGCGGGCGTCGCCCGGCGGGCGGTCGGGGTTGAGATCGATGCCGCCGCGGTGGCGCATGCACGCGCATCCTACACCGGCAGCAACCTCGAATTCCTGCAGGGCGATGCCGTTGCGTTGCCGCTGGACGACGCGGCGTTCGACGTCGTGGTCAGTTTCGAGACGCTTGAGCACCTCCGCGACCAATGGGCGTTCCTGACCGAGATCCGCCGCGTCCTGCGTCCGGGCGGCGTGCTTGTCATCAGCACGCCCGACCGCGATGTCTATTCGGCGCTGGGCCAGCCGGTGAACCGGTATCACGTGCTGGAGCTGACCCGTCCGGAATTTGCCACGCTGCTGAACCACTTCTTCGTTCACCACCGGATGCTCAAACAGCGTCCTCTGCTCGGCTCGGTCATGGCGCCTGCGGACGCGGACGTGGCAGGGTGGCGCAGCTATGAGCGTCGCGCCGCCGACATGATGGAGGCGATGCCGGGATTGTCGCGCGCCTTCTATCTGATCGCCGTCGCCAGCGATCTGCCGATACCGGAGCCGGGATCCAGCGTTTACAGCGATACCGCCGCGATCGACCAGACGATCAACGCGGCGGCTGCGCTGCCGCGGGTCAGGCAGGAGGCTGACCGCGCAGCCCGGGATCTGGCAGAGGCGCAGGCCGAACGCGACCGCCTCTCCGAACAGCTTCGGCATAGCGGCGAGCGAAACGCGTCGCTGACCGAACAGGTCAATGCGATGCTTTTAAGCACGTGGTGGCAAGCCGGCGCGCCGCTGCGGGTGGCTGGCCGGACGTTCCCGGGCGCAGCCCGCGTCATCAGACGCCCGGCCAGGGTGCTTTACTGGACCCTGACCGGACAGATCTTCGTCAAGCTGCGCCTATGGCGACAGCATCGGCAAAGGCTCGCTGCCTCGGCCGCCGAAACGCGAGGCGTTGCCTCCCTTCCGGGCGCGGCGGATCCGGTACCCGCCCCGGCGCGGATTTTGCTCCCGCCCGCCGGCGAACCGGTTGTTTCTATTATCATACCGGCCTGCGGTCAGGTGGACTACACCCTCCGCTGCCTCGGTTCGATCAGCCGATCGGCGCCGCATGTTTCGTTTGAGATCATTGTTGCCGATGATGCGTCCGGCGACGCGCGGGTCGACGAACTGCGAGCGATCAGCAACCTGCGTTTGGTGAAGTGGGAGAACAACCGCGGTTTTCTGCGGTCATGTAACGAAGCCGCAGGTCTCGCACGCGGCAAGTTGGTGATGCTCCTCAACAACGACACCGTGGTCCTGCCGGGGGCCATCGATACACTGGCTGAACTTCTGCTGGCGCGCCCGGACATCGGTCTGGCGGGCGCGCGCCTGATGTATCCCGACGGCCTTCAGCAGGAGGCGGGGGGAATCGTCTGGTGTGACGGTTCGGCATGGAACTATGGCCACCGGGACGATCCGGCCAAGCCGGAATACAACTACATTCGCGACGTAGACTACATATCCGGCGCGGCGATCATGCTCCGCCGCGAGACCTGGCAGCAGCTCGGCGGTTTCGACGAGTTGTTCCTGCCGGCCTACTACGAAGACACCGATCTGGCTTTCCGCATACGGGCCGCCGGCTTGCGCGTGGTCTATCACCCGGAGGCGAGTGTTGTGCATTTTGAAGGCGTGTCGCACGGCACCGACACGTCATCCGGGATCAAGGCATTCCAGGTAGCGAATGCCGGGAAGATGGTGGCGCGGTGGCGGGAGACGCTGCAACGCGAACACCTTCCCAACGGCCAGCGTGTCATGCGCGCTCGCGACCGCTCTGTCGGCCGCACCGTCACGCTGGTGATCGACCATTACGTGCCGGAGCCGGATCGGGACGCCGGTTCGCGCGCGATCCTCGGCGTCATGGACGCCTTGATCGAATCCGGGCGCGTGGTGAAATTCTTCCCGGCCAACAGGGTTCGCTCCCCGGGCTATACCGAGATTTTGCAGCGCCGGGGGATCGAAGTGCTGTACGATCCCTGGTCCGGGTCCTTCGCCGAATGGATCGCCGTCAACGGCGCCGAGATCGACGAGGTACTGGTATCCCGGCCGTGCGTAGCCGAGGAAGTACTCGATCAGCTTGCGATGCATTGTCGCGCGCCGGTGGTTTTCTACGGCCATGATCTGCACCACGCGCGTATGCGGCTGGAGCCGGGCGCCGACAAGGACCCGGTCAAGTCCGCCGCCGCCGATGCGGCGGAAGCGCTGGAGCGGCGCATCTGGCGATCGGTTGATCTCGTGCTTTACCTGTCCGAGCAGGAGGCTGCCGAAGCACGCAGGCTGGAGCCTGGCATCGTCGCCAAAGCCGTGCCGGCCTACCCCTTGCCGCCGCCCAAGACAATCCGTGCCCGGCCTCCCGCGGCTGAGGCCGGGCTTGTTTTCGTTGCCGGTTTCGCGCATCCGCCCAACGTCGATGCCGCAATCTGGCTGGTGCGAGAGGTTCTTCCGCGTATTCGCGCCGCCTACCCGGGCCTGCCGCTGGCGCTGGTTGGCTCAAACCCGGCGCAAGTGGTGCTCGCCCTGGCGGGCGGCGGCGTCACGGTCACCGGCCATGTCAGCGAGGAGGATCTTGATCGTTACTATGCCTCGGCCCGTGTGGCGGTGTGCCCGCTCCGCTTTGGCGCCGGCGTCAAGCTCAAGGTCGTGGAAGCGATGCACCGCGGCGTGCCGCTGGTGACCACGCCCATCGGCGCGCAGGGCCTGGCTGGCATCGAGGCGGTATGCGACGTGGTTGCCGATGCGGATGGCTTCGCCGCCGCCGTTGTCCGCCTGCTGCGTGACGATGCGCTGTGGACGGCGCGCGCCGCGGCGCAATCGGCTTACGTTGCGGCGCGCTTCTCTCCGGAAGCGGTGCGCGACGCCCTGGTGTCGGCATTTGACGCCGTCGGCAGGCACAAGGCCGCAGACCTTCGCCAAGTTGCCGCCGCCTGAACCACGGGGAAGATTATTGCACCCGAACGGCGCCGTCAGGACCTAACTTATGACTATAGAACGGATCGCGCTTATTGAAATGAGGGTGCCTTTTGTAGAGATACTTTCTTTCGGCGGCTAACCGCGCGAGCTTTTCCGGCGACAGATGATCCGACCCGCGGCTCATGGATTCGTGGTGAACAAGCTCGACCGCCGAACACGTCACATTATAAAAACCCGAACCGATCAGCTTGAAGCACAGATCCACATCATTATACGCGATCGGCAGGCATTCATTGAAACCGCCGACGGCGTCGAATTTTCGCCGCTCGATCATGAGGCAGGCGCCGGTCACGGCAATCCAGTTATATTCGAGAAGCCCGCGCATGAAGTACCCGGGATCGTCGGCATTCCGGTGCGCCAGCGCCTGGCTCGGGCCGCCGGCAAGGTTCAGAACGCCGGCATGTTGAATCGTCCGCGTGCCGGGATACAGCAGTTTGGCGCCGGCGGCGCCGACATGCTCCAGTTGCGCATAACCCGCCATGCGTTCGAGCCAGTCCGGCGTGAGGACTTCGGTGTCGTCGTTGAGGAACAATAGCAAATCGCCACGCGCGTAGTTTGCGCCGGCATTGTTGATCGCGGAGTAGTTGAACGGCCGATCGTGGTTGATGACCGTGACGCGGTCCTGGTTGGCAAGTTGCCGCAGCGTTTCAATCGCCTCGGGGTCGCTCGACCCGTTGTCAATAACGATGATCTCCACATTTCGGTAGCTCGAAAGACTTACGATCGAGTCAATGCAATGACGCAGGAGCGCTGCATTGTCTTTCGTCGGGATGATGATCGAGATCAGCGGTGTGCCACGCATTTCGTAGCAGACGCGGAAATATCCGGCGGCCCCGGGCACCGGTTCCACGCTGCCGGCGATGCCGCGCCGGGCTAAAGCTGCCACCCTGGCTCGGCGGGACGCATCGCTGGTTGGCGGAGCGCCCGGGCCACGCCGATGCGCGTGGTAAAGTATCTTTGGAATATGGGCGATACGGTTGGTTTGCTCGACGATGCGCAGCGCCAGGTCGTAATCCTGGCCGCCTTCGAAATCCGGATGCAGCATTCCCACCGAATCGAGGAGTATCCGGCGCACGCACATGACGTGCCGGGCGAACATCAGGCTCATGAACGTGTCGGGTGACCAGTCCGGCTTGAAAAACGGATCGGTTAGCTGCCCGTCGAAGCCGATGCTATCTTCGTCACTATAGATGAAGTCTGGGTCTTGCCTGATGACGGCAAGCGTGAGTTCGTAGAGGCAGTCGGCGGTCAGTTCGTCGCAGGGCTCCGCGAACACGACGAAATCGCCTTGCGCCTGCTCGATCGCCGCATTGGTCGCGGCAGCCGCGCCCCGGTCCTCCTGTTGGCAGCAGATCTGCATGCGCGCATCGCGAAATCCGGCCAGAGCGCCGCGAACCGTAGTCTCCGCGCTGTCGGGCCCCCCGACGATCAGTTGCCAATGCGGATACCATTGTTCGGCCAGGGACGCGGCCAGGCGTTCCAAGCGATGCACCGAAGCATCAGAGATCGGGACAACGATAGAAAAGCGCGGCGCATAGGCCATATCCGCCAGCCGCCAGGCAAGGTTTGCGGGCTTGCGCGGCGACCGGTAGTAATTGGGAGCCGGCGCGGGATCGTTGCCGCCGTTCCTGAAGGCATTTGATCGGGCAAGCAATCGCAGCGAGCGGACGGCATCGCGCAACTTGATTGCACCTGATTGCACTGGCCGCTGCGCCCGTTCGGGGAGGCTGGCCACGAGCTTTTTGCACCGTGGCCGGAGGTCGTCCGTCCATAGGCCGAGCAGCCTGTCCGCCAGATACGCGGGTTCGCCTGAGGAGTAATATGGATAGGGACGGGCCTGTTTCATTGGCGAGCTGCTGCTTTGCGCGATATGTATTCAGGTTTTGTTTCGTCGGTGAGCCACTCCGCTGGTGCATCGCGTTTCCGCTCCGGGATCGCGAGGCGTGCCGAGATCGGGTGGTATGCGGTTCGATTATGAATGAGATATGGTGCCGTAGACATAATGGTCATTAAACCTAGCCTAGAACAAGTCAAAAATTCACTGTGGTGGAGGCATATTTTCAGGTAGGATGGTTATTTCAAAATTTCGTGATGCTTGACCCGCGGCAGCGCTTCGCTGAAATTATTGTGTTTCAAGTGATTGCGGGGCGGTTTACGGGGTGTCGGGGCAGAGGATCCCCGGGGTTCGACATCGACGCACAGTAAGGGCATCGCCAAAGTCGAGGTCAAACCTTCGTGATACTTAGCATGCGAGGGACCTCTGTGTCGCAGCGCCTGACGGCCGGCGACAGCCCGGTTGACTACCGCCTGGAACTCGTCACCTGCCAAGAGGCTGTTGACCGCCGCGCAAGGCACGACAATGCGCCGCACATGTTCGTCCCCCCCCGGTCACTTCTATCCCCCGATCGTGGATCTGCGTGCCCATCGGCCCGGCGGCGGTGCATTGCCGGGGCTGGAATCCGTCGTTATGGAGGGGTTCTTCGAGCGTCTCGTGGCGCATCGGACGGGGCTGGATTTCCCCGATCGCGAGGCCCCGGCGCATCGCTACTTCGTCGACAACGTGATGTGCGGTATCGGCGCTGCCAAGATCCTGGCGTGCATGATCCCGTACCTCAGACCGCTCCGGATCATCGAAGCCGGTTCGGGCTTTCCAAGTGCCGTCATTCTGGGTCGTGCAACGAGCAATGCGTCTTGCGGGCCTTTTTGATGTTCGAGACGTAGTTCGAGATCATCTACGCCAACGATGCGTTCGTGGTCTCGCGCCACGAGACCATGCGGTCGCTATGTCCGCGGATACCGGAGAAACGGCCGCGGCGGCGGTGACGGTGCGCCGGTAAACACCGGGGGCGCCTATGGTCCCGCATTGCCGGCGGCCCGATTCCGGGCCATGAAGGGTCCAGACGACCGAAGGACTCCAGCCTTGAGCCAAGCCGTTTATCCGAGACGGGACATCGACACCGTCCACCACCGCCTGCGGTCCATCTTCGGTGGTTCCATCGGCAATCTGATCGAATGGTACGACTTCTACGTCTACAACTTCTTCGCCCTGTATTTCGCGAAGTCGTTCTTTCCGGGCGCCAATCCGACCGTCCAGCTTCTCAACACCTTCGGTATCTACGCCCTCGGCTTCCTGATCCGCCCCGTCGGCGGCTGGATCCTCGGCGCCTACGCCGACAGGGCAGGGCGGCGGGCGGCGTTGACCTTGTCGGTGACCCTGATGTGCGCGGGGTCTTTCCTGATCGCCGTCGCCCCAACCTATGCCGTGCTGGGTATCGGCGCCCCGGTGCTGCTGCTGGCGGCGCGGCTGATCCAGGGGATTTCGCTGGGCGGGGAATACGGCACCTCCGCCACCTATCTCAGCGAGGTCGCGGTGTCGAAGCATCGCGGCTTTTACAGCTCGTTCCAATATGTCACACTCATCGGCGGTCAGGTGCTGGGCAGCCTGACCTTGCTGACGATGCAGCAAACCTTCACCCCGGCGGAGCTGGAAGCCTGGGGCTGGCGGATACCCTTCGCCATCGGCGCGGCCTTGTCGGTGTTCGGTCTCTATCTGCGCCGCAACCTGGACGAGACCGATGCGTTCAGGAAAGCCTCGGCGGAGCAGCGCGGCAGCCCGATCAGGGAGCTGTTGAAGCATCCGAAACAGATTCTGCTGGTGTTCGGGCTGACCATGGGCGGAACGACGGCGTTCTACACTTACACCACCTATATGCCGACATTCCTGGTCAATACGGTGAAACTGACGCGGGATCAGGCCACGCAGATCTCGTTCATCAGCCTCGTTATATACGCGGCGCTACAGCCGGCGTTCGGTGCGTTGTCGGACATCATCGGCCGCCGCCCGGTGCTGATGTGGTTCGGTGTGCTGGGGACGCTGTGCACGGTGCCGATCCTGACTGCCATCGGGGCGACGCATGACTATTTGACGGCGCTTGGCCTGATCATGGCGGCGCTGGTCATCGTCTCCGGCTATACCTCGATCAATGCGGTGGTGAAGGCGGAGCTGTTCCCGGCGGGGGTGCGTGCGCTGGGTGTCGGGCTGCCTTATGCTGTCGCCGCTTCCGTGTTCGGCGGCACCGCGCCGTATATAGCGCTCTGGTTCAAGGACAGCGGACATGAGAGCGGATTCTACTGGTACGTGACCGTGCTGATTTTTCTCTCGCTGCTGGTCTACACATTCATGGGAGACACCAGGCGGACATCCGAGATCGACCGGGACTGAGACGGTTTGCCGAGCCGGCGGCATTGATCTTCCTGCACGGATATGCACAGGATTATCTGTCCCGGGGGTAACACTCGGGTATGCCCGATCGGGAGGAATAAATTTATGCACCGACAATCAATGCGTTGGCGTGCCGTGGCGGCGCTGCCATTGCTGCTGGCGACGACCGTAGGCGCGGCGGCGCAGGGGTTGAAAAGTTACGATTCCAGCAAGCCTTCGTTCTGGGCGCATCCGCCGCCCGACTGGTTCCTGGGTGACGAGACCGAGGGGCAGAAGGGGCTGGCACCGCCCTCCGGTCCCGCGACCCCGACGCCGGTTGATGAGCTTCAGACCGACCTCAAGAAGATCAAGCTGCCGCCCGGGTTCCGAATCGAAGTCTGGGCCAGCGGAATCCCCGAGGCGCGGCAGATGGCGTGGGGTGCCAACGGCACGCTGTTCGTCGGGTCGTTTGGGGCAACAAATGTTTATGCCGTTACGGAAAGCGGTGGCAAGCGCGAGGTCAAGACGATCATCAAGGGCCTGAACATGCCCACCGGGGTGGCGTTCAGGGACGGCTCCCTGTACGTGATCGCGATCAACAAGCTGTTGCGCTACGATAACGCCGAGGCCAACCTCGACAACCTGCCGGAGCCTGTCGTCGTCTATGACGATATGCCGCCCTATATCGCGCATGGCTGGAAGTATCTTGTCAGCGACAAGAACGGTTGGTTCTATATTCCGTTCGGACCTCCGTTCAACATCGGCATTCCGCCGACCAGCGTATCGCAGGTCCGGCATGTCGATCCGAAAACCGGGCTGGCGGAGATCGTCGCGCTCGGCGTGCGCAACAGCGTCGGCGGCGACATCGATCCGCGCACCGGCGATTACTGGTTCACCGAGAACGCCCGCGACTGGATCAGCGACGATCTGCCCAGCGACAAGCTGAATCACATCACCCGGCTCGGCGAGCATTTCGGCTATCCGTATTGCCACCAGGGCGACCTGCCGGATCCGAAGTTCGCGCTTGGGCACAAGTGCAGCGAGTTCACGCCGCCCGTGGTGAAGCTTGGTGCGCACGTCGCGCCTTTGGGGATGAAGTTCTATACCGGTTCGATGTTCCCGCCAGCCTACAAGGACAACATCTTTATCGCCGAACACGGCTCCTGGAACCGCCACCAGTACCAGGGGGGTAGGATCGAACGGGTGATCGTCGATCCGGACGGCAAGAACGCCAGACAGGAGGTTTTCGCCAGCGGTTGGATCACCGGGCAGCGCGACTATTTCGGACGGCCTGACGATATCCTGCAGGCTCCGGACGGATCGTTGCTGGTATCAGACGACTGGGCCGGCGCGATCTATCGCATCAGCTACGCAAAGTAGAACCGGAGGGTGCCCGGTCCGGAAGCGGATCGGGCGCCGATCGGCGGGGATTGAATGAAGACATTTTTATCCGTCATGGCCGCGGTCGTTTTGCTGCCAGTTGCACATGCCGGCGCCGCCTCCGGCGATATCGAGGCGGGCCGTGCAAGAGCCAAAATCTGCGCCGGCTGCCATGGGGCGAATGGTATTTCGGCGTCGCCGGGGATTCCGTCGCTGGCGGGGCAGCGGGATCAGTTTCTCCAGTGGCAGCTTGTGTTTTTTCGGTCCGGGCGGCGGCCGAATCTGCTGATGGGGCCGATTATTACGCAGTTAAGCGATGCGGATATTCGTAACCTGGGCGCGTATTATGCCAGCCTGCCGGCGAATACCGCACCGGCGGGGGCGAAGCCGGATGAGGCGGCGCGGGCGAAGGGGCAGCAGATCGTCGCGGACCACCATTGCGCCAACTGCCACACCGACAGTCTCCGCGGCGAGCGCGCGGCGGCGTCGATCGCGGATCAGCGGGAGGATTACCTGATCAAGGCGCTGACCGATTACCGCTCCGGCGCGCGCCCGAGCGTCGGGGTGGCGGCGATGACCGAGGCGGCGTCAGGCTTGAACGACGAGGAAATCGTGGCGATCGCCAAATACGTCGCGACCTTCCAGCCGGCGGAGAAATAGCGGATGCCGCGCGGATTTTTCGTTCTGTTGATGTTGGCCGCCCCGGTGGGTGCGGCGGCAGACGAAGCGGCGAAGCCAGCGGACACCACCGGAGCGTTCGAGACGGCCTATGCGGCGTCGTTCTATGAGTTCGATGCCTGCGGTGATGGCCTATCGGGCCGAACCTACCGCCGGGCGCTGTCGGAGAAGGTGGCGCACTGCCCGTTCCCGGCCGACGTGAAACAGCGCTTCGTTCAGCGCGCGGCGGCGCAACGGCAGAAATCGGCCAAGGCGATGGCGAAGCTGATCGAGGATAATGGCGGCCTTCCGGTGCGCCTGGAGGGGATGACCCGCACCTGCCGCGAGCAGAGCGAGACCCCGGAGTATCAGGCTATCCGGGCGCGGCTGGACGCGTTTTCGGTCGGCAAGCTCGGGGTGGACGGAGTGGTGGCTGCTGCGTGCGATGCGGCGGAGATCAATCCCTGACGGTGGGTGACTGACAAGGCAGCCACGCAACCGTTGCCCCCGGGACCGGAGACTGTATGGTCCGCCCTGACCTGACCCAAGGACACACCGACATGCGCCCCTCCGGCCGCACTCACGACGCGTTACGCGAAGTCACCATGACCACCGGCTTTTCCCGCCACGCCGAGGGGTCCTGCCTGATCCGCATGGGCAACACCGAAGTCCTCTGCGCCGCCAGCGTCGAGGCCCGGGTGCCGCCGTTCCTGCGCAACACCGGCCTTGGCTGGGTGACCGCCGAATACGGCATGCTGCCGCGCGCCACGCATACCCGCGGCGACCGCGAAGCCGCTCGCGGCAAGCAATCCGGGCGCACCCAGGAAATCCAGCGCCTGATTGGCCGCAGCCTGCGCGCCGTGGTTGACCGCGCCGCAATGGGCGAGATGTCGATCACGCTCGACTGCGACGTGCTGAACGCCGATGGCGGCACGCGTTGCGCCGCGATCACCGGCGCCTGGGTGGCGCTGTCGCTGGCGTTCCGCCATCTGGTGAAGATGAATGTGCTCAAGACCATACCCTTGACCGGGCAGGTCGCCGCGGTGTCCTGCGGCATCGTCGGCGGCACGTCCGTGCTGGATCTGGATTACACCGAAGACTCCTCGGCCGATGCCGACTCGAACTTCGTATTGACCGACAATGGCGGCATCGTCGAGATCCAGGCGACGGCTGAAAAGACCGCCTTCAACGAGGCTCAGTTCAACGAACTGCTGGTTCTCGCCCGCCAAGGCACCGGCGCGCTGTTCGCGCTTCAGCGTCAGGCGCTCGGCGACTGATGCCGCGCAAGATCGCTCCCGGGGAAAAGCTGGTCCTGGCCAGCCACAACCCCGGCAAATTGCGGGAGATCGAGGCGCTGCTGCGGCCGCATGGCGTGGACGTGGTCTCCGCCGGAGCGCTCGGTCTGCCGGAGCCGGAGGAAAACGCCCCGGATTTCGCCGGCAACGCCCGCATCAAGGCGCTGGCGGCGGCGACCGCGGGCGGCTTGCCGGCTTTGTCCGACGATTCCGGCTTCTGCGTGGCCGCGCTGGGTGGCGAACCGGGCGTGTTGTCAGCGCGCTGGGCCGGCCCGGCAAAGGACTTCAAAGCCGCGATGGAGGCGGTGAACGAGAAACTCGGCACCACCGATGACCGCCGTGCCTGGTTCGTTGCCGCGCTCTGCGTGGCCTGGCCGGACGGGCATACCGAAACCTTTCTCGGCCGCATCGACGGCGCGGTCGTCTGGCCGCCGCGCGGCGCCAAGGGCTTCGGCTATGACCCGATCTTCCTGCCGGCGGAAGGCCAGCGGACCTTCGGGGAGATGGACCCGGACGAGAAACACGCGATCAGCCATCGCGCACGGGCCTTCGCCCAGGTGCTGGCGTCCTGCTTCGGGCGTGTGCCATCGTCGTTTCAGAGCGGTGCTGTATAGGTAAGAAGCCGATGGCGGAAACGGTAACCCGAGACAACTGGCCCGACGCGCTGTATCGCCTGCTGCGCGAAAACGGCGTCACGCAGTTCGCCTATGTCCCCGACGCCGGCCACAAGGTGCTGATCGACCGGTCCCTGGCTGACCCCGACGTGCACGCGGTGCCGCTCACCACCGAGGAGGAAGGCGTCGCGCTGGTCGCCGGCGCGGACCTCGGCGGCCAGCGTGCGGTGCTGCTGATGCAGTCGTCGGGGGTCGGCAATTGCATCAACATGCTGTCGCTGACTCAGGGCGGCCGGTTTCCGTTCCTCACCCTGGTGTCGATGCGCGGCGAATACGGCGAGGGCAATCCCTGGCAGTTTGCCATGGGCCAGGCGGTCGAGCCGGTGCTGAAGGCGATGGGCGTCATCGTCCTGCGCGCCGAGACGCCTGACGACGCGATCGAGGCGGTCACAGCGGCCATTACCATGGCTTTCCAGGCCGGCCAGCAGGTCGCCGTTCTGCTCACGCAGCGCCTGATTGGCGCCAAGAAGTTCTGAGGCGCGCATGGCGAAACTGAACAAGCTGCAGACCGCCTCGCTGCCCGACCCGGTGCTGGATCGCCGCCAGGCGGTGCCGGCGCTGATCGAGAGCCCCGGCGACTTCCTGATGATTGCCGGCCTCGCCGGCACGGCATGGGAATTGTCCGCCCTGACGCATGAATCGCCCTCGCTGTTCGGCTTGGCCGGGGCGATGGGTGCCGCGCCGATGCTGGGGCTGGGCCTGGCACTGGCGCAGCCGAAGCGGCGCGTGCTGGTGGCGACCGGCGACGGCGAACTGCTGATGAATGTCGGCGCGTTGGCGACCATCGCGCTGCAGAACCCGCCCAATCTGACGATCATCTGCGTCGATAACGGCCATTACGGCGAAACCGGCAACCAGGAGAGCCATACCGGCTTCGGTGTCCGCCTCGACGTGATGGCCGCCGGGGCGGGCTTTCCGGTGGTGTATGTGATCAACACCGAGGCCGATATGCCGGAAGGCCGCCGGCTGATGCGGGAGGGTGGCGGCCTGACCTTCATCCTGCTGCGAGTGAAGGAGGGCCCGGCAACGCATCTCGGCAAGAAGAATCTCATCCCGCATATCGAACGGGACCGCTTCCGGGCCGCGCTGCTTGGATGACGCGTTCGCCCTGCTGCGGCTGCAGGTCGAGTGGGGCGCCGACGAGGCGATCACCATCGAACCGCTCGACCGCATGCGGCCGGCCGAGGTTCACGCTGAACCGGTTCTGCGCGCCGTTCCGCCGGCGGCGGAGCCGGCGCCGATCGGCACCGCGGCGGAGCGCGCGGTTGGCCTGGCCGGAAGTGCTGCGACGTTGGATGAACTGCGCGCCGCCCTGGCGGGCTTCGACGGCTGCGCCCTGCGCGACACCGCCAGCCACCTGGTGTTTGCCGAGGGCGACCCGGCGGGCACGACCCTGATCATCGGGGAACCGCCGGGGCGCGAGGAGGATCGCAGTGGCCATCCCTTCGCCGGACACGAGGGCGCGCTGCTGGACCAGATGCTGGCCAGTATCGGCCTGACCCGGTCCGCGCTGATGCTGGCACCGCTGGTGCCGTGGCGTCCGCCGGGCGGCCGGCCGATCAATCCCGGCGAGCTGGCGGCCTGTCTGCCATTCCTGCACCGGCTGATCACCCTGCTGCAGCCGCGCCGGCTGGTGATTTTCGGTGGCACGGCTTCTCGGGTGCTGCTGACGCCGAACGCGGTGCGCCGCCGCCCGGCGCGCGGCTGGACCGAAGCCCGCATCCCGGGGCTGACGGACACGCTGCCCGCGCTGGCGCTGCCGGGCATGGCGGAGATGCTGAAGACCCCTTCGGTGCGGCGGGACGCCTGGGCCGGGCTGCGGCTGTTGCGGCGGGCGCTGGACGAGGAACTGACGAAGACGTGAGATCGCTACCAGCGGAGAAACTGGCGTTTTACCGTTTGTGATCTCACCGTTCGCAAAACGTCTCGCCGCGCAGGGTTGCGTCTCATGACCGGAGCGGCTAGCGAGATGGCATGCGAGGGATCGGTTACACGCTCTCCCGCCTTCCTTCCGCCCGGGTTTGCTTTGCCGGGGCTGCGATCATTGCGGGGGCGTTGATTTCTCCCGCGCACGGACAAACGTTCGGATCGAGGAATGGCATCGGGACGCCGGCTACAGACAGTACGACCGCCGATGAGGCGGCGTTTGAAGTTCCGCGAGCGCCGCACGACAGCGCCACCGGAACGGTATTTCCACGACCGTTACGTCCAAGTGATGCTGCTGTTATACAGCGGATTTTTTCGTTGCAGCGCCGTGGGGACATGGCAAATGCGGCGCGTGCCGCCAATCTGCTTGAAGATCCGTTGCTACTCGGCACTGTATTGGCCGACCGGTATCTGAGCCGTTTCCATAAATCAACGGTTTCCGAGTTGTCGGACTGGTTGATGCAGTATCGCGATCTTCCCGATGCGCCGGCTATCTATTCTTTGTTGCTAACAAAGCTGCCGAGGGACGCGACACCGCCCGATCCGCCCGCTGTTACCGCTTTGACCCGGTCCGCCGCGACGCAAACAGTGCCTGAAGACATCGATCCGCCACGAGATAATCTGGCCCGCAATCCGCAATTCGACCGCGCTGTCATCGATCGCGCGCAGCGCGGCAACACCGTCGCCGCGTTGCGCATGATCGCGTCGGCACGCCGCATCGATTCGGTCTACGCCGCACAGCTTCGCGCCGAAGTTGCGCAGGCCAGTTTCATTCGAAACGAAGATGCGGAGGCGCTGCGCATCGTTCAGGCCTCGCTGAAAAGCACCAACCCCGATGATCAGGCCACGCTCGCCTACTACGTCGGTGGCCTTGCGGCATGGCGGCTGGACCAGATCGACATCGCAAAGACGATGTTCGAGGATGGTGCGGAGGCGCGCAACAGCTCGCCGCATCTGCACGCTGCCTCGGCGTTTTGGGCGTCGCGTGCCAGCCGCAAGATGAACGACGCCGCGGGCACGCTGAAATGGCTGCGCTCGGCCGCGGCGGAACGCCTGACGCTGCACGGATTTCTGGCACGCCGGATCCTGCGCATGGATACCGGCATCCTGCCCAGCGGCCAGCTGCTGAGCCAGGCGGACGTCGCCGCCGTTGCCGCCACCCCCCCCGGGTTGCGCGCCTTCGCCCTGTTACAGGTCAACCAATCGCAGCGTGCCGAAGCCGAACTGCGCACGCTGTGGCCGGATGCTGCCCCGAACAGCGCGTTCGGGCAATCGTTGCTGATGGTGGCATCGGCCACCGGCCTGACCGACTATGCGGCGCAAATGGCCAGTCTGTTGCAAACCCGCGACGGCCGCCCGCATGAGGAGCTGCGGTTCGCGGTGCCGAAACTGCGACCAGCCGGCGGGTTTCGTATCGATCCGCCTCTGGTGTATGCGCTGACGCGCATGGAATCGAATTTCGATCCCGAAGCGGTCTCATCCGTTGGCGCGCGCGGCCTGATGCAGATCATGCCCTCAACCGCCCAATACATCACCGGCAACGCCGACATGAATCCGGACCGCCTACACGAACCGGCAACGAACCTGGAGATCGGACAGCGTTACGTAGCATATCTCGCGCGGCTCGATGGTATCGATGACGACCTGCTGCGCGTGCTGGCAAGCTACAACTGCGGCCCCGGCAACTACCTGCATTGGGCCCCGGATGTCCATGACGGCGGCGATCCGTTGCTGTTCATCGAGGCCATTCCGATAGCGGAAACCCGCGCCTTCGTGCCCCATGTCCTGCTGTATTCGTGGATCTACGCCGCCCGGCTGCATCGCCAGGCGCCGAGCCTGGACAGCGTTGCCGCCGGCGAATTCCCCCGCTTCACGCCGCCCCGGCAGGAGCGCACACTGGAGGTGCTCGCGTCGGACACGCGCTGACCCCGGCGCGGCCAAACTGCGCCGGAGGCACCATGGCTCGTATCGACGAAACCCGCCCGTTCATCCCGGTCAGCATCGCGGTGCTGACCGTGTCCGACACGCGCACCGCCGCGAACGATACCTCCGGCGACGCGCTGGTGCAGCGCATCGCCAGGGCCGGCCATCGTCTGGCGGACCGCGCGATCGAAAAGGACGATGCCGGAGCGATCGAGGCGCTGCTGCGCCGCTGGGTGGCCGATCCGGACATCGATGTGGTGATCACGACGGGGGGGACCGGGATCACCGGGCGCGACGTCACGCCGGAAGCGTTCGACCGCGTGCTGGAAAAGCGCATCGAGGGCTTCGGCGAACTCTTCCGCATGCTCAGCTACCAGAAGATCGGCACCTCCACCATGCAGTCCCGCGCCATCGGCGGGGTCGCGGGGGGCACGTATCTGTTTGCCCTGCCCGGCAGCACGGGCGCGGTGAAGGACGGTTGGGACGATATCCTGGTGTTCCAGCTCGATAGCCGGCACGGGCCGTGCAATCTGGTGGAACTGATGCCGCGGCTCCAGGAGCATGTGAAAGGCGCCGCGGGCTAGACGGCCGCCCGGCATGGCGGCGCTGTCCCGGACGCTCGGCACCCGGGGGCGACCGGCAAATCTCCAAGGCAACCGGCCAGTGACGCCGTCGCATTTTGTCCGCCCACCGGCGGCTGAACCTGTGCCATAGTGCCGCCGCGTGTTGCGCCAGATCAAAGCAACGCTGAAAAGTTTCGGCTCTAACGCGCGCGTAACCATCCGGGATCGTCTTATGCGCCTCGCCGCTTCACTCTTCGTTCTCGCCGCGCTCAGCATCCCGCCGGCTGCTCAGGCCGCGGACGTGGCTGCCGGCAAGGCGATTTTCGATGCCACCTGCCACAATTGCCACTCCCTGTCCGTTGGCGTGAATGAGGTTGGTCCCAGCCTCTGGCATATCGTCGGGCGCCCGAGTGCAACCGCGCAGGGCTACATGTATTCCGATGCGCTGAAAAACCTGCACCGTGAATGGACGGTGGAAGAGCTCGACGCCTACCTGGAGAAGCCCCGCAAGGACGTGCACGGCGCGCAAATGTACTTCAAGGGCCTGCCCAAGGAGAAGGATCGGCAGAACGTCATCGCCTATCTGCTGAGCCAGCAATAGCGGCGAGCCCGGCCCCAAGGGGCCGGGGACCCTCCCTATCGCGCGTAGCCAGCGATTTCGTCCTCCGCCCAGGCGACCACCTGCGGGATCGTCTGGCCGTCCCGCAGGCGCGCGAACATCTGGTTATGGACGCCGCGGTTGTAGATCTGCACCGCCACCTCGGGCGCCGCTTCGGATCCGGTCAAAGATGGCTTCTGCCCGCTGGACGGGCGCAGCGGATAGTTGAAGACGGTGCCCTTGGGCGGCCCGACCTCTTCCCAGATCTTGAAGTCGTTCAGCCTGGCATAGGGCGGCAGGTCGTAGCCGTCGCTGGCGACATCACGCGCCTCCACATTTTCCCGCTGCATCAGGAATTCCAGCAGATCCTTGCCGGCGCTTTTGTTCTGGCTGAAATTGTAGACGCCCCAGAAGTAGCTTTGCGTCGGCACGAAGCGGCCCTTTGGACCGGACGGCGCCGGGAAGGTCCAGCAATCCGACGCGACCGCGATGTTGTCGCGCTTCGCCACCGCCCAGGCCGAGGGCGGATTGAAAATCAGCGCCGACTTGCCGGAAATCAGCGCGCGATTGTTGGAGGCGTCGTCATAGCTGACCGCATCGGCCGGGTAGAACTTCACCAGCCGCTGCGCGTATTCCAGTGCCTGCCGCGTGCCATCGGACTTGAGCTGCGACTTGCCCTCGGCGTCGATCAGCGTGCCGCCAAACGCCGCGAAGATCGCGCCATGCGTGTCGGTGGCGTCGGTGTTCAGCCCTCCGCCCATGCCCATTGCGAAGGTCAGGTTGTCCTTCACGGCGAGCTCGGCGTATTTCAGAAAGGCTTCCCAGGTCCAGGCGTCCTGCAGCGCGTTCTTTTCCTCCTTCGCCGGATACATCGCCTGGATATCCAGCCCGTGCTGTTTGAACCAGCTGATCCTGGCGCAGGGCGGCTTGGTCTGGGTGCCGTTGCTGGCGGGCACGGCGGCCCAGTGGCCCTGGTATTTCGCCAGGTAGGTGCCGACGCGGTTCACCTCGCCATTGGCGGCGACCAGGCTTTGCATCACCTCGTCAACGGGTTCCAGAGAGTCGGCGTAGTTCTGCACGTCCCAGGTGATGAAGGTCATCACATCGTGCCCGGCCTTTGCCTGGGTTTCGGCGGCCGGGGTCAGTTGCAGCTTGCCGCCGGTGGTGGTGATGAAGTCGGCGGATACCTCGACCTTGTTCTTGTCCGCCCAGGCATCGATCTGCTTTTGCATGACGGCGTTGGCGCCGGGGACCCAATGGTCCCAGAAGCCGGCATTCAGCTTCCCGGCGGCGCCCGCCGTGCGGATATGCACCAGCGGCAGCGCAGCCGCCGCGGCGCCAAGCTTCACTGCCTGGCGGCGCGAGACCGTCCATTGTTTTGACATTGGCGAAACTCCCTGTTTGGCCTGTTGATCATCAGCCGTTTGTCCACCCTTGTTGCCGGGTGGCCGGTGAGTCTAGGCCAAACCAGGGATGTCCGGAGTTCACATCCGGGAGTGCGTCAAACCGCGCCGGTGATGCGCGCGGGCGCCGCCGAGCCGGGCACGGGTCGTCTCAGCTCTTGATCTTCCACTCGCCCGTCTTCGTCTTGCACCAATCCGCGTTGTAGGTCCGCGGCGTGTTCGATGCCTTGTAGGCGAAGTCGTAGCGCAGGGCGTGACACTCCATGCCGGCGGAACGGAACACCCGGGTCACCGTCACCTTGCCGGAATTGCCGCTGGCGGGATTGCTCCAGTCCTCGGTATCGCCGGCTTTGACCGGCTCCTTTTTGTTCACGAGGCCGGTGGTGGTGGACAGCATGCCGACATCGGCCTTGGTCAGGCCGTTGGTCTGGTTGTTGCTCCGGAACGGGTTGATCTGGGCCGATGACGCCGTCAAACCGGCCAGCAGCAGTGCAGCGGTCACTATGCCCGTTCGTCCGAAATGCAGTTTCACGTCGAATCTCCCCCTGGTCCTGTCGGCGGTTAAACTAACCGCCTGCGGCACAAGGATCAAACCGGATACTTCCTCACATGCCACGGATTGACCGCCGCGCCTGACCGGATTGAGACCGTCGGCGCCTGAACCAAGGTGGTGCGGTCGCAAATCGCCGCCGGAAGCCGGCTCCGATCCCGCCGGCCGGCGTTCAACTGCCCTCAAGCCATTTCACCACCTTCGCGCAGGGCCCCTGCCTGGCGCCGGGCAGCGGCGGCCACGGTGCCCACGGCGCGGTGGTCGACCAGGCGAAGTCCTTCTCGAAACTGTCACGCGGCCAGACTGGCAGCGCCGTCCAATCGAAATCCGGATTGGTTGGATAGCCGTGATAGCCACGGCGGAGCAGTGCCGTTTCGTGCACATATTGGTTTGCCCCCGGACCAACCGACCGGCGTTTCTCGCCGCCCAGCTTCAAAATCCCCTTGAACGAGTCGTTCAGCGTGCCGTTGCCATAAGGTTCAGTCGTGTCGAGTTCCTCGGGTATGCTCGACAAATCGAGTTCCAGCAACGGCGCGACCTGCGCCAGCATCCAAAGGAAGGAAAGGTCCGCCGGACCATGCCGGGAATAACCGCCGCCAATATCGGCATGTACGCCGGCGAACCAGACCTGTCGCACCACCTGATCGGGTGCGAGAGCCTTGGTGGTGTTCCACAACACAGGCTCGAACAACGCCCGGCGTTCGTCGATCGCCAGCGCCTGAAAGGCATATTGCACATTCGGTCCGAGCGTCGTGTCGTAGAACCGGTAGGTCTCGGCACAGGGCTGCCAATACTGGGTCAGCAGGGATCTCGGCACACCGAGCGCCCCGACGGTGTCCCAGACACCGATGCAGCGAATCGGGACGCCTTTTTGCCGAAGCGGGAAACACGCCTCCAAGGCATCCGAATCACGCGCGTGTGCGGGAAGCTGGCACCATTGCCATGCCTGCGCGAAACGGCCCATCTCGCGCGGATGCAGCACCCCGAGCGCCCCGATGAGTCCAGCAACCGCCCGCGCCGTGTAGGCACCGCGCGAAAAGCCGAACAGGAATATCTCGTCATCGGGCTCGTAGTTGTTAGCAACGAATGCGTAGATATCCCGGATCGCCGGTCCCAGCCCGATGCCGACACTGCCGCCGAGCAGGCGGTCGAGCCGGTTTCCGGTCCCGACGCCGGCATGGTAGCGGACGATTTGCGGCGTGCCATCCTTGTCCCCTGGCGCGATGCAGCGGAGCATTCGCAGCACGTTGGTCGCCGCCGGCCCGGCGTCGGCGGCATTCCATGTGCCGTCACAACATATAATGAGCCGGCGACGGCGCCCGGAGGCGACGGGATACTGTGCTTCACTCATGGCACCATTATCGCATCGCACCGACACCGCGTGTCAACCGGTGGCAATCTGTTTCCGACGGGTGAGCCGGGCTGCACGAGTCCCTTGCACTCTTCGCACAGGCTGTTGTATCAGCGGCCGAGATGCGAACCACTCGCAATTGCACATCTAGGAACGCCTGCATGCTCGTCAGCTTGATCATCGTCTTCCGGGAGGCCATGGAGGCCGGCCTGATCGTCGGCATCGTCCTGGCGGCGACCGAAGGCGTCCGCGGCCGTGGCCGATGGATCGCCGGCGGCGTCGGGGCGGGCGTGCTCGGCGCCAGCCTGGTTGCAGTCTTCGCCGCCGCCTTGTCGGACGCGTTCGAGGGCACCGGCCAGGAAATCTTCACCGCCTCGATCCTGTGCTTCGCTGTCGTCATGCTGAGCTGGCACATCCTGTGGATGTCGCGCCACGCCCGCGCCATGGTCGCCGAAATGCGCGAAGTCGGCCAGGCCGTGAAGCTTGGGCAGCGCTCGCTGGCCGCCCTGGCGACCGTCGTCGCCGTCGCGGTGATGCGGGAGGGCGCGGAGGTCGTGTTGTTTCTGTACGGCATCGTCGTCGGGTCTCAGGCAAGCGCCCTGTCGCTGTTCGGCGGCGGCGTGGCCGGGCTCGCCCTGGCGGCGCTGCTCTCCTGGCTGTTGTATCGCGGCCTCGTCGCCATTCCGTTGCACCGGTTGTTCAGCGTCACCAACGGCCTGATCGCGCTGCTCGCCGCCGGCATGGCCGGTCAGGCCGCCGCGGTCCTGCATGGCGCCGACTTGCTGCCGGGTTGGGGCGAGCATCTGTGGGACAGCAGCGCCCTGCTGGCGGATGACACTCTGGTCGGACGCGCGCTGCATGCCCTTGTCGGCTATTCGGCGCGTCCCTCGGGCATCCAGTTCGTTGCGTGGCTGACGACGCTGCTGGTGTTGGTGGTGGCGTCCCGCGCCATTAGCCGGCCCCGCGTCAGGCCGCTGGCCGTGGCCGCAGTGCTGACCCTGGTGCTGGCAGGGGCGCCGAGTGCCCGTGCCGAGGATCTGCCGGTGCTGGTGTTCCACAATCACCGCTTCCAGCCGGAGCGGATCGAGGTGCCCGCCAATGCGAAGTTCAGGCTTTTGGTGAAGAACACCGATGACACCGCCGATGAATTCGAAAGCACGATGCTCAACCGGGAGAAACTGGTTATGCCGGGGCAGACGATCACGGTGTTCCTCGGACCGCTCGATCCCGGCGAGTATAAGTTCTTCGGTGACTACCATCAGGATACCGCACAGGGCGTGCTGGTAGTGAAATGATCCGACTTGCGCTGAGCGTGGCCGCGGCGCTGGCATTGCTGGCGCCGATGCCGGCCCGCGCCGACTTCCACATCTTTTCTCCCTATGAAATCGACTACGGCGAGCTGGAAATCGAGCATAACGGCGACGCCCAGTTCGACCATCTGCCGTCCAACAACGGTGCGACGAGCTATACGCTGGAGCTCGGCACCGGCCTGACGCCCTGGTGGCACAGCGAAATCGAATTCGGCTGGGATCGCGACCCGGGTTTCAACGAGCCAACGCTGTTCACCCAGCTGGTGACGGAAAACACCTTCCAATTGACCGAGCCGGGCGAATACTTCGCCGACTTCGGCTTCTATTTCGAATACGGCCAGACGATGACCACGGGCCACAATGCCGGTCCGAACGAGGTGACGTTCGGGCCGTTGATCGCCAAGGACATCGGCCAGTTCACGCATACCGTGAACCTGTTCCTGACGCGGCAACTAGGTCCGGACCAGACCAGCAGCGGCCTGGATTTCAGCTATGCCTGGCAGAGCCGGTGGAACCTGTGGGCGCCGCTGTCCCCGGCGATCGAGATTTATGGCGACACCGGAACGCTCGGCCGAAGCCCGGCGCTCGGGCAGCAGGAGTTGCTGGTCGGGCCGGTGGCGATCGGCTCGTTGCGGTTGGATCAATTGGGACTTGGCCATGCCGGCAAGCTGAAATACGAAATTGGCTGGCTGTTCGGTGCGACACAGTCCAGCCCGCAGGGGACGCTGCGCTGGCGGCTGGAGGTGGAAATTCCGTTTTAGCGACGCAGCGACGCGCCAAAGCTATCACCGTTCCGCAGTGCGGTGCAAAATCGTGCGAATGCACGGAAAATGCAAAGCCAAAACACTCGAGGCGACTTCTGACGCAAGCCGGGTTGAGGGTGCCACCGACGATTTGAATTGACACCATTTGCAGCGATGAATGTCATGGAAATGTCATTCACGAGGGCGAACTCATGCCGGCAATTGCAAAAATTGATTTTCGCGACTTCGCACGGTCCGTCGGAACGGTCGTCCGCTATGCAGCCAGTGACACGATCTTCCGCGAGGGCGATGCCGCGGGACTGATGTATGTGATCCTGAGCGGTTCGGTGGACCTGACGAAGCAGCGCCGAGTGATCGAAACCATGTATGCCGGCGACGCGTTCGGTTTTGTTTCGTTCCTGGACGGGGAGCCTAGAGGCGTTGCCGCTCACGCCGGAGACGACTGCAATCTTGCGCTGATCGACCAGAAGAAGTTCCGCTATATGATGGAGGAAATGCCGAACTTCGTCTGGTACGTCATGGAACAGATGGCACGCCATCTGCGCATCGCCAGCGCCGCGTTATAAACCCCGCCCGGAGGGGGAAGACTTCGCCGATCAGGCGGGCTTCTCCTCAGATGGCGGTTGCAAATCGGCGGGCAGCACATCCGGCTTTGCTTTCGGCGGCGCCGTCTCTAGCAGCAGATCCTCCCGCCTCGGCAGTTGGCGCAGATCCGTCAGTCCGAAATGCGCCAGGAACTCCGGCGTGGTGCCCCACAGAGTCGGACGCCCGGGCGTCTCCCGCCGCCCTTTCGGCGCGATCAAATTCAGCTCCAGCAGCGCGTCGAGCGTCTGCTGCGACAGCGCCGTGCCGCGGATATGCTCGATCTCCGGCCGCGTCATCGGCTGGTGGTAGGCGATGATCGCCAGCGTCTCCAGCGCCACGCGCGGCAGCCGGCGCGGCACGTCGATGACCTTGCGCAGTTTCGGTGCCAGATCGAGCGCGGTACGGAACATGAACCCGTTGCCGGCTTCCACCAGTTCCACCCCGTGCCCTGCATAGCGGTCCCGCAGCAGCGCCAGCACTGCGTCCGCGTCGATGTCGTCCGGCAGCACCTTGGTCAGGCTGCGGGCGCTGACCGGTTCCGCGCTGGCGAAGATCATCGCCTCGGCGAGGCGCACCGAGTCCTCGTCCGGCTCCCGCGTCCTGACCGGCGCGGGTGGTTCGTCGGGCTCTGGCGGTACCGGTGGCTGTTCGGGTTCGTCGCTCATGCACCCGTTTCTACATCGCCGCCGTGCCGCCGCACCAGGATCGGCCCAAAGGCTTCCTCCTGCCGCAGCCGGACGGTGCCCCCGCGCGCCAGCTCCAGGCCGGCCATCAACGTGCTGGCGAGCGCCGCGCGGCGTTCGGTCGGGCTTTCCATGTGATCCGGCAGGAACTCTTCCAGTGTGCTCCAGTCCGGCAGGGAGCCGACGAGATCGGCCAGCCGGCGCAGCGCGTCCTGCACGGTCCAGAGGGTGAGCGGGCGCGGCGTATAGGTGGACGACCTGGTGCCGCGCTGGATCGCCTGGAGATAGGCGCGGACGAACGGGCCGGGTTCCAGCACGATGCGGGAGCGGTCGAATTCCTCATGCCGCTGTGGCGCGCCGCGAGCGAACACGTCCTGGCCGAGCACCGGCCGCGCGCCCAGCCAGGCCGCCAGGGTGCGGATGACGTTCATCTCCCGCAGGCGCTCGGCCAGCGCCTCGGCGGCCATCAGGCCGTCTTCCAGGTCGTCGTTGGCAGCGGCGGGAACCAGCAGGCGGGATTTCAGCCAGGTCAGCCAGGCCGCCATGACCAGCCAGTCGGCCGCCAGTTCAAGGCGGATGCGCTTGGCACCCTCGATCACCGCCAGATACTGATCGACCAGCGACAGGATGGAGATCTTCGCCAGATCGACCTTCTGCGCACGAGCGAGGTCGAGCAGCAGGTCCATCGGACCCTCGAACCCCTCCAGCCGGAGGACGAGGTTTTCGTTCGCTGGCTCCGGCGGCAGAGCGGCCGCGATGTCAGATGGTGTTTCCATCCAGCCCGCCGATGTCTTGGCCCGCCAGCCAGAAGATGGTGCGGAAGGCCCAGGGCAACACGTGGTTCAGCGCCTCGCCCACCGGATCGACGCCGAGCAGCCTGGGCAGGATGAACACTGCCAGCAGGACGATGACGATGCCGAACCGCTCGAGTTGAGCCCAGACCCTGGCGACGGCCAACGGCAGCACGCCGACGGCGACACGGCCGCCGTCCAGCGGCGGTATCGGCAGCAGGTTGAACAGGCCGAGCACGATGTTCGACAGCATGAAATAGATCAAAAACTGTTGGCCGGCGGCCGACCAAAATCCGGGGCCGTCAGTCAGTGGCATCAATAAGGCGCCGAGCCACGCGAGGAAAAAGTTCATCAGCGGCCCGGCAATCGCCACCAGCGCCATGCCGCGGCGAGGATCGCGGAACTTCCAGGCGGATACCGGCACCGGCTTGGCCCAGCCGAACATGAAAAAGATCTTATGCGGCGGGAAGACAAGCTGGCTGATCAGCAGGATGCCGGGCAGGATGATGGTGCCCATGCGGTCGATATGCCGGATCGGGTTCAGCGACAGCCGTCCGGCATCGCGCGCGGTGGTGTCGCCCAATGCCAAGGCAGCGAAGCCGTGCGCCGCTTCATGCAGGGTGATCGCCAGGATCACCGGGATGACAGCCAAAGCGAGGTTGAAGATCAGGGACGTCACGAAAGCAGCCGCGCGCGTTCGTCGGCCAGGGGCGTCCCCGCCAGAATCAGCCGGCTGGCTGCCACGCGGGTTCGGCCGGCATCCAGCCGTGCTTGCGCTCCCGGTGTCAACGCCGGACAGGCGCTCAGCAAGGCCTCGTTGGCCGGAAAGTCGCCGCTGCAATAAAGCGCGATGTCGCAGCCGGCCGCGAGCGCCTGAGCCGCCAGATCGGCCGGGGCGCCGGACAGAGCCTTCATAGCCAGATCGTCGGTCACCAACACTCCTTCGAAGCCGAACCGTCCGCGAATGATGTCGCGTATGATGACGCTGGACATCGTCGCTGCGGCGTTCGGATCAAGCGCCGCATAAACGATATGGGCTGTCATCAACCATGGCAGGTCAGCATTCAGCGTGAAAGGGCGAAAATCGGCTTCCAGGTCGGCTTCCGGCACGCGGGGCAGCGTAAGGTGACTGTCCACCCGCGCCCTGCCGTGCCCGGGAGCGTGCTTGCCGACGGGCAGCACGCCCGCGGCCAGCAATCCGTTGGCCACCGCCCGGCCGAGGCGGGCGACTGCCGCCGGGTGCGCCGCGTAGGCGCGGTCACCGATGACGTCATGCGCGCCGGGGATAAAGAGATCGAGAACCGGGGCCGCGGCGATGGTGAACCCGGCGCCCCGGCAATCCAGGCCGATCAAAGCGCCGGTCAGCCAAGCCGCGCGCAGGCCCGCCCCGGGGTTGGCTTCGAACAGCCGCCCGAGTGCGGCGGCAGGCGGATGGGCGCACCAGTGCGGTGGGCGCAGGCGGGCGACCCGGCCGCCTTCCTGATCCACCATCAGGTCGGCATCGGCAGGCAGCACGGCCCGCAGCTCGGCGATCAGGCGGGCGAGCTGGTCCGGGTCCTCGACATTGCGGCCAAACAGGATGATCCCGGCGGGCGGAAACGCCCGGAACAGGGCAGCCTCCTCCGCCAGCAGAACAGGTCCGGCGATGCCGAGGATGGCGGCTTTGGCGACCAGCTCAGGATTCCGTGACCGAGCAGACGAGGCCCTTTGCCCGCACCTTATCGCAGAACCCCCGTGCCTGGGCGGCATCGGAGAAGCCCGAGGTCCGCACGCGCCAGAAGGTATGGCCGTCGTGCTCGGTGCGGGAGTAGCTCGGCTGGTGGCCGACCAGCAGGTCCGGCATGCGCTTGGACAGCGCCTGCCACTCGCCCTTGGCGGCTTCTTCCGACGCCAGCGCGGCGAGTTGGACGGTGGCCGCGTGGCCGGAGGTTGCGGCGGCGACCGGAAGCTTTGTCGGCGCGGGCGGCGCGACCTGCGGCTTGGCTACGACTGGCAGCGCGGCGGCTTTCTGCGGCGCAGCGGCCGGGGGCGTCAGGGCTGCGGGTGCCGGGGCTTCTGCCGCGGCGGGGGCAGGCGAGGCGGCGGCGGAGCGCCACGCCTTGGTATCCGGTGTTTCGGCCGCGGGCGCCAGCTTCGCGTTGCCGGTGTCGGCACCGGCGGAAAACACGTCGTTCTCGGCGCCATCGATCTTCATCCCGCCGGGGTTCTCCGGCTTCACGCGTATCGGACGCGTATCGGCGGTAACCACCGGGGTTTCGCCGCTATGCCGGCTGGTGAGGGCGGAGGCGCCAATCAGCAGCACCAGCACCGTGCCGATGCCGCCCGCGAATATCGCCATGCGGCGCATATCGGGGTCCATGCCGCCGGATTTGACACGCTGGCCGGCACCGTAGCGGCCGACACGGGCGGCGCGGTAACCGGGGTTGGGGATGCTTAAATCGTCCGACACTGTCTTGCTCTTTCCCGCTCGGCGACCCGCCGGCGGGAAAACCGGAGGTCAGCGCATTTCTTCCACTGGAGTGACGCCCATCACTGCGAGACCGGATCGAATGACGACAGCCGTCGCCGCCACCAGGGCGAGCCGCGCCCGCGTCGCCGCGGGCTGGTCGGCCTGGAGGAATCGAAGCGTCGCATCGTCCTTGCCTCGGTTCCACAGCATATGAAAGTCGGCCGCCAAGTCATAGAGAAAAAATGCAATTCGATGCGGTTCCCTTGCAGAAGCCGCGCTTTCGACGGTGCGCGGCCAGAGCGCGAGGCGGCGGATCAGGGTCAGCTCCGGTTCGCCGTCCAGCGTATCTACGTTCGTGGTGGACAGGTCGGCGTCGGTCAACGCGGCGCCCGGGAACATCTCGGCGGCGGCGCGCAGCACGGAGCGGCAGCGAGCGTGCGCATATTGCACGTAGAACACAGGGTTTTCGCGGGTGGTGGCCAGCACCTGGTCGAGGTCGAACTCCATCTGCGCGTCGGCCTTGCGGGTCAGCATGGTGAAGCGGACGGCGTCCTTGCCGACTTCCTCCAGCAGGTCGCGCAGGGTGACGTAGCTGCCGGCGCGCTTGGACATTTTGAGCGGGACACCGCCCTTGAGGATGTGAACGATCTGGCAAAGAACGGCGTCGAACTTCACGGCATCGTGTGACAGTGCCTTCACCGCGGCCTTCATGCGCGGCACGTAACCGCCGTGATCGGCGCCGAGGACGTCGATCAGTTCGTTGTAGCCGCGGCCGATCTTGTCGGCGTGGTAGGCGATGTCGTTGGCGAAGTAGGTGTTGCTGCCGTCGGACTTGCGCAGCGGGCGATCGACATCGTCGCCGAAGTTGGTGGACCGGAAGAGGGTCTGCGGGCGGGGTTCCCAGTCGTCGGGGGTCTTGCCCTTGGGCGGCTCCAGCACGCCTTCGTAGATCAGTCCGTCGGCTTGCAGCTTCGCGATGACGGTGTCGGCCGCGCCGGAGGCCACCAGGGCACGCTCAGACGTGAAAATGTCCTGCTGGACGCCGAGCAGGCGGAGGTCTTCGCGGACCTCAGTCATCATGGCGGCGATTGTGGTGTCCTTGACGGTGTCGAGCCAGGTTTCCGGGGCGGCGATGCCTTTGGCTTCGGTGGCGAGGGCGGTGCCGTGGGTGGCTTTCAGCATTTCGCCGACGGGGATGAGGTAGTCGCCTTTGTATTGCAGGCCACCGGGGACTTCGGCGGCGAATTCTTCCTCGGTGAGCGGGGTGCCGATGGCCTGGAGGTAGCGCCAGTAGGCGGCCCAGGCGAGGGCGACGACCTGGGCACCCGCGTCGTTGATGTAGTACTCTTTGGTGACGGTGTAGCCGGCCTTGGTCAGCAGGTTGGCGAGGGCGTCGCCGACGACGGCGCCGCGGCAATGGCCGATATGCATCGGGCCGGTGGGGTTGGCGGAGACATACTCGAGGTTGATTTTCGTGCCCGTGCCCGTGCCGGCGGTGGCGTCTCCATAGGCTTCGCCGTTGGCCAGGATGATCGGCAGCAGGGCGCGGAAGGTCTGCGGGTGGAGGCGGAGGTTGACGAAGCCCGGGCCGGCGGTCTCGGCCGCGGCGATCTCGGGGGCGGCGGCGAGGTGCTGGACCAGGGCGGCGGCGATCTTGGCGGGGGGCTGGCGGGCGGCCTTGGCCGAGACCATGGCGGCGTTGGTGGCCATGTCGCCGTGCGCGGGGTCTCGGGTGGGGGTGACCTCGACGCGCGCGGCGATGTCCGCCGGGAGGTCGGGGATGATTTGTGCCAGGGCGGTAAGGACGGTCTGGCGGAGGTGAGCGTAGAGGTCGGTGGCGTTCATGGTTCGGGTGTTAGCGCGGATCGGGGGGGGGGTCGATGGGAATGGGGTGTATGGTGCCGTTTATTGCTAATCGGCTGGAAAGAGCCACCACTCGCCTGAGGTTAGGGGCATGGACATGATCGAGGATAACAACCCGGCTGTTTGGCTTGCTTCTCTGGCGCAGAGCAGGTTGGAAGTTGAGGCCGGGCAGATCGAACCGCTGCAGCCGATCCTAGATGAATTGCGGGCGAGTATCGCTCGGATGGAGGCGCGACAGCAGGAAGCGCAAGCCGACATTTCGGCTTGATCCCGGCGAGTCGGCGGGCCGGCGCTCAGGTTAGGGAACCGATCGCGTATTTGGAGGAACTGAGACGAAAGCAGGCGGCGGCAAATCTCGTGGCTGCTTTGGAAATGGGCGGTTAAGCAGAGCGTGGCCATCGACGCGCGCCGAGTAGCCGTAACCGTATCTTATTAGGCATGAATTGGCCGGTGTGTGATATTAAAGATGCGCAGGTTCGGTTTGCGAGGCCATAGCTGTTGAGCCTCAAAGATCAACCGAGCCTAAACCAACATCATCAAGTATGCGGAGCAGGATTGAAGTCGTAGAAACGTTGGTGATATGCTCCAGACTTGTCTCGTCCAAACCTGTTGCAGGCGCTGCGTCAGCGTGATCGAGTCGGCCAGCAAAGGCGGCCAATGCTCCGAAGTCCTGGTGCGCGATACCGGATAATTTCGGATAAATTTTTGCATGTAGCACCCCAACTGGCGATAAATCCGCCTTCTGATTGGGAGAGGAACAAAGGGCGCCCATTCGCTCGTGACCCTCAGCCCAGGCCCTTCTTACCGAAACGTTGATACCTGCATCTGGCTCTGATTGCAGGACCTCGATCGCCTGTTTCCAACCCCTTGGACCCACGTCCGCAATCGCCTGCAAATATCGACCGGTATATTCCGGATCGAGCCAATTCAGATGGAACGTGAGAGCCATCTCGTAAACTAGCCGAACAATCGCGGCCGCCTCAAGAACTGCGCGCCTCTCAAGCAGCATTCCTATCGCGTCAGTTGCTGTCGCCACGCGTTCCGCGACCGAAATCAGAACATGGTGCCAGTGCGTCACTGGCTCGTCGGCCTCCAAATGGAAACCCCGCACGGCAATAGCCGTTTCTTTGGCCCAGTCACTTAATTCCGCAACTCTGGTGCGGGCGTCCGGACCTGGTAGCTGTTTTGCCGGAAGGCTGCTGACATCTCTGCGGCTTCGTACGCCGGTCAGTGCCTGTCCGAGCGGATAAAAGGTCCTAATAGTGAGGCAACCATTGGGCAAAGCTGGCACGTCCTCAAGGATGAAACAGGGCACAAGCCCAATTCCACTAAGCCGATAAGCTTCAGCGGAGTGGGCGTCGTCGGGACAGACGAACGTTTCCCCCTCACCTCGATAAACGTGCAGGGTCGGGCGCATGCCTCGCCGCAAAGAGCGAATTCCCCGTTGGACTGAATCGTCCGCAAGTTCGTTAAAGGCCCACTGGAAGGTCCCGTCTTTTCCTCTGGTTCTTACGCCGACGTTAATGTGCTTCAGCGGGAGTCTAGTAACGTGGGCATGCCTTTTTCCCAATAGGTATTGCTTGTACAGGGATATGAAGTGATCATCACGCTTGATACCCTCGTCGATGGAGAGCTTTTCGATCTCTATCATTTCGGTCACTGGCCGCGTGCGCAACTTTGAGAAGTGTAGCCGGGCTTTTCGTGGGTGGGAGTGAACCATCGACCGCTATAGCCTTCCAAAGCATTCTGGTTTGATACCAGACTTAGATGGGGTCAGGAAGGATTCCATTCCCTTCCAAATCCATAATCCGCACGACCATGCTCCTTCCCGGATCGAACGGCAGTTCCTCGAACCCGAACCGCCGATAGAAATCTCGCACCCCATCATCGATTGGGTGTGTCAGCACACCGAAGCAGCCGATCTCCTTCGACAGCCTGACCGCCGTGGTCAGCGCGAACAGCAGCAGCGACTTCGCGACGCCCTTGCCCTGATACCGCCGGTCTACGGCAAGCTGCCCGAGCAAAATCACCGGTATCGGGTCCGGCCGGTTCCGCTGTGCCGAGCGGGGCAGATGCGCCCGTTCGATCTGCGCGGCACTCAACGCGACATAACCGGCGACCGCCCCCGCCACGCTGTCGCAGACAACGCTCGTGCGAGACATTCCGCCCTGCTGGTTGCGCCACGCATGGCGGCGAAACCACTGGTTGAGCGACTCGCGTCCACAATCGAAGGCGTCGCGGTCGTCCCCGGCGATCAGCGGCCGAGGCGGCGTTAGTCCTGCCATACGGGCCGGGTCGCCGCCAATTCCCGCAAAGCGGCGTTCGGCCTGGCCGGCGCATGGACCCAACGCTCAAACTTTTCCCAGTCCTCCGCGGGGATCGTCACGACACGCCGATCGGCCAGGTCCATCTCCGCCGCTTCGAGCGCTTTGCGGCGGACGAAATCGCTCAGGTTGGTGTGGGCGTGCTCGGCCGCGGACGCCAGCAGGTCACGCTCGGTCGGCGTAACGCGGACACTCACGACTGGGTTGGAGGCTGACATCGGCGGTCCTTCGAAGATGACCGTATGATATTGTCATACAAAGTCCGCGAAATCAACATTTATGAGGGTTGCGACGATGGCGTCGGCAGAACCCGGATGCTCTTGGCACAGGTGTAATCCGCGTCCGCCACTCGTGATGCAGGGTCATGCGCGGTATGATATCCGGAGCATCGGAGAGAGGTGTCAATGGGAGTGCAAGTGCCGGACGAGATCGCCCGAATGGTCGAGCGTGCCGATGCCGACCTTAAGGCCGGACGCTACGTGACGGTGTCCACGCCCGAGGAAAGCCTGGCGCTTCATGAAGCCGCCATGAGCCGCCTGCGCGCCCGATTGGCCCGTGGCGCCTCATGAAAACGGCGGCAAGATCCGTCAGTCACGGCCCCGCCTGCACCGGACAACTCAACCAATGAATGTCCCGGGCACACAGAAAAATCGACGCATTATTCAACCCCGTCACGAACCCGCCCATCGCCCCGAGCACCGCGAACACCGACACGATCACCGCGAACGTCTTCTGAATCCGCGTCAGATCCAACCGGTTGCGAACCTCGATCCGCTTGCCGTCCCAGAACAACTGGTTCCGGCCGTTCAGCTCCAGCTTCTCCAGATCCTCGGTGCCAATCGGCGTCACGCCGGGCGGCCAGCCTTCCGGGGTGGCTCCGGTCACCGGTTCTCTCAACCCTTCTTCGGCGCGTCGAGCCTGGTCTCAAGCCGCGCTAGCCGCTCACCGATGGCCTCGACCACCTGCGCCAGGCTGCTCAGTTCGACCTGCATCTGCTTGACCGCCTGGATGGTCAGCAGGATTTCGCTCGGCGGCGTGCGGGCCATGGTCCTACAGGAAGCGGTGGCGCAGCCGATCGATTTGGGCCGACAGGGCCTCGCCTTCGATCTGGATTTCGCGCAGCATCTCGGCGGCTTTGCGACTGTCCGCCGTCGGCCGCTTCGCCGCGGCTTTCTTGGCCGCCGCTGCCGGGGCCTTTATCCGAGCCGATCTTGCGGCCGGTGCGGAACGCGATGCGGACATGTCGGTATCTTCCTCTGTGGCGGCACCATAGCCCACAACCTTCCGAAACAGAAGATAAGCCGGCGGCGTCCCGATAAAAGGCCGAACCCTACCCGGCGACCGAGATATCCGTCAGCCGCCGGTGCTCATCCATCGCATAGCGGTCCGTCATCCCCGCCACGTAATCCGCCACCGTCACCGCCGCCCGCTGCGTCCCGGCCTCCCCGGCGCGAGACCGCCAGTCGTCCGGCAGCAACGCCGGTGCCGTGTGCAACAGACGAAACAGCTCCTCGGTCAGCCGCCTCGCCTTGGCGGTCATCCGGTTGACCTTCCAGTGCCGATACATCTTGGCGAACAGGAAATCCTTGATCGCCTGGTTGGCGTCCGCCATCGCCGGGCTGAACGCCACGACGCGCTGCTTGCTGCGCCGGATCGCGTCCGGGCCGTCCGGATCGAGTTTCGCCAGCCGCGCACCCGTCTCGGTGATCATGTCGTTGACCAGGGCGTTGATCACCCGGCGCAAGGTCTCGTGCCGCAGCCGAGGCGGCGGCACGTCCAGGCTCGACAGCCGCGCCGCCGCCAGCGCCTCCCCCACGATCGGCAGGTGTTTCAGGTCGTCCACGGTGAACAGCCGCGCCCGCAGCCCATCGTCGAGGTCGTGGCTGTGATACGCCACGTCGTCGGCCATCGCGGCGATCTGCGCCTCGGCGCTCGGCTGGGTGTGCAGGTCGAGCCGGTGGTGCTCGTTGTAGTCAACGATGTAGGCCGAGGGCGTGCGCAGCGGGCCGTTGTGCTTGACCAGGCCCTCCAGCGTCTCCCAGGTCAGGTTCAAGCCGTCCCACCCGGCGTAGCGGCTTTCCAGCAAGGTGACGACCTTCAGGCTCTGGGCGTTGTGGTCGAAGCCGCCGAACGGCTTCATCGCCAGGTTCAGCGCGTCCTCCCCGGCATGGCCGAAGGGCGGGTGGCCGAGGTCGTGGGCCAGCGCCAAAGCCTCGGTCAGGTCCTCGTCCAGCCCCAGCGCGCGGGCGATGGAGCGGGCGATCTGCGCCACCTCGATGCTGTGGGTCAGGCGGGTGCGGAAGAAGTCGCCCTCGTGGTTGACGAAGACCTGGGTCTTGTATTGCAGCTTCCGGAACGCCGAGCTGTGGATGATTCGGTCGCGGTCGCGCTGCCAGGGGGATCGGGTTTCCGCCTCCGGTTCATGGTGCAGCCGCCCGCGCGCGGTGGCGGGGGAAACGGCGTAGGGAGCCAGAGGGGGGCGAGCCAGAGGGGGGCGAGCCAGAGGGGGGCGACCGGACATACAGGCCGCGATACACCCTGCATCGCGCCGCTTCAATTCTTCTGACGGATCGCTTATGTTGTCCGGCATGGAACAGTTTGCCGTAACCGATCGCGCCGCCGCCCGCATCGCCGAAATCGTCGCCGAGACGAAGGCGAATGAGGATGTCGCTCTCCGTGTCGCCGTACTGGCGGGCGGCTGCAGCGGGTTTCAATATCGCTTCGAACTCGACGGCCAGACCGCCGAGGACGATCTGGTCATCCGGCACGGCCCCGCGCGGGTGGTGGTGGATGCGGTCAGCATGGACCTGCTGAGCGGGTCGGAGCTGGACTACACCGACGAGCTGATGGGCAGCCACTTTTCGATACGTAACCCGAACGCCAAATCGGCCTGCGGGTGCGGGACCAGCTTCGCTATCGACTGAAAACGCGGCAACTCACGGGCGATTGGGTGCGGAAACAGGCACCGGTTTCGCCGGAAGCGGACCATTGCGTGGCGTAACGCTTGCTTGGTCTGACCGGTCCACGGAAAGGGCCGAACAGCATGGATCAACCTGTCGCCATCCACCCTACGACCACGACCACGGGCATCACGCGCTGGGTGCAGCTTGGCCTCGGCCTGATCTGCATGATGGCGATCTCCAGCCCGCAATATGTTTGGACGCTGTTTGCCAAACCGATCGGCACCGCTCTGGGCGCCACGCCCGCTTCGGTGCAGGTGACGTTCTCCCTGCTGATCGTCTTGCAGACCTTCTTCTCGCCATTCCAGGGCTGGCTGGTGGATTGCTTCGGGCCGAAGCTGCTCATCGGCGCCGGAGGCCTGCTGTCGGGCCTGTCCTGGGTGCTGGCGTCCTACGCCTCCTCGCTGACGATGCTGTATCTCACCTACGGCCTTGTCGGCGGCATCGGCACCGGCATCGTCTACGTCGGCGTCGTCGGCCAGATGGTCGGCTGGTTCCCCGATCGCCGAGGCTTCGCTGCGGGCGTAGTCGCCGCCGGCTATGGCATGGGTGCGATCGTGTCCACGTTCCCGATCGCCAACTCGCTGGCCGCCGTCGGCTACCAACTGACCTTGCTGCAATTCGGCGCCGCCTTTGCCCTGATCGGCCTGCTCGCCGCGCTCGGCCTGAAGCCGCCACCCGCGATGGTCGCGGAGGATGTAGCCGGCGCATCGACGGGCGAGATGCTGCGCACCCCGGTGTTCTGGTTGATGTTCGTCATGATGACGATGATGTCCACATCCGGGCTGATGGTGACCTCGCAGATGGCGGCCTTCGCCGGGGAGTTCGGAATCACCAAGGCGATGGTCTGGGGGGTCGCGGCGCTGCCCCTGGCCCTGACGATCGACCGCTTCACCAACGGCCTGACCCGCCCGTTCTTTGGCTGGGTGTCGGACCGCATCGGCAGGGAGAACACGATGGGCCTGGCCTTCGCGCTGGAGGGCCTGGCGATGGCGCTTTGGCTGGTCACGCGAAGCGACCCGCTGCTGTTCGTGCTGCTGTCGGGTTTGGTGTTCTTCGGCTGGGGCGAGATCTTCTCGCTGTTTCCGTCAACGCTGACCGACACGTTCGGCACGCGCCACGCCACGCGTAACTACGGCTGTCTGTATATGGCACAAGGGATCGGCGCGATCTTCGGCGGCCCGATGGCGTCCCTGCTTCACGAAGCAACGGGAACGTGGACGACTGTATTCGGGGTCGCGATCACAGCAGATTTACTGACGGCGGTGCTGGCGATCACAATGCTAAAACCGCTGCGGCGGGCGAGAATCCAACGTCCGATTAGCACTCTGTTAACCAACCTCCCGTAAACGACAACGGCGGCCGGAATGTCCCGACCGCCGTCAACGAAGGAGGTTACGATGGGTAGAAGCCATCGTACTACCATACGAAGGTTCGTAGTCATCTTGATTATCAAAGTCAAGATCCTCCGCATCCGTAAGTAGGGGGCAGGCTGGCCGGCGGAGACTATCCCGACGGCTGGCCTACTCCTTCTTGACGGCCAACTTCTGCTTTAAAGTTTCGTTAATCAACGCCGGGTTGCCCTTGCCCGCCATCGCCTTCATGGTCTGGCCGACAAAGAACCCGAACAGCTTGTCCTTGCCCGACTGATACTCCGCCACCTTGTCCGGATTGGCCGCCAGGATGCGGTCAACGGCCTCGTCGATCGCGCCGGTGTCGGTGACCTGCCGCAGCCCTTTTTCGTCCACGATCGTGGCGGCGTCCTTGCCGGTTTCAACCATCGCCTCGAACACGTCCTTGGCGATCCGCCCGTTGATTGTGTTGTCGGCCATCAAATCCAGCAGCCCGCCCAACGCCGCCGCCGTCACCGGTGTGTCCTCGATCGTGCGGCCGAGGCGGTTCAGCGCTGCGAAGAAGTCGCCGGTCACCCAGTTGGCGGCGATCTTCGCGTCGCGACCCTTCGCCACCGTTTCGTAATAGTCGGCGGTAGCCCGCTCGGCGACCAGAACCGCGGCGTCGTAGGGCGACAGCCCATACGATTTTATGAACCGCGCCCGCTTGGCATCCGGCAGCTCCGGCAGCGATGCCTTCAGCGCGGCGATCCAATCCTCCTCCAGCACCAGCGGCAGCAGGTCCGGATCAGGGAAGTAACGGTAATCATGCGCGTCCTCCTTTGACCGCATCGACCGCGTCACGCCGCGGTTGCTGTCGAACAGCCGGGTCTCCTGGATCACCGTGCCGCCCGACTCCCACACCTCCACCTGGCGCGCCGCCTCCGCCTCGATCGCCTGCATGACGAACCGGATGGAGTTGACGTTCTTGACCTCGCAGCGGGTGCGGTACGGCTCCCCGGGGTGGCGGACCGACACATTGACGTCGGCGCGCATGGAGCCTTCCTCCATGTTGCCGTCGCAGGTGCCGAGGTAGCGCAGGATCGACCGCAGTTTCCGCAAATAGGCGCCGGCCTCCTCCGGCGTGCGGATATCGGGTTCGGAGACGATCTCCATCAGCGCGACGCCGGCCCGGTTCAGGTCGATCAGCGACTTGGTGGCGTGCTGGTCGTGGATCGACTTGCCGGCATCTTGCTCCAGGTGAAGGCGGGTGATGCCGATAACCTTTGTGGAGCCGTCGGCGAGTTCGACCTCGACCTCACCCGTGCCGACGATCGGATGCTCATACTGGCTGATCTGATAGCCCTGCGGCAGATCGGCGTAGAAATAGTTCTTCCGGTCGAAGCGGCTGACGGTGTTGATGCGCGCGTTCAGCCCGAGGCCGGTTCGCACGGCCTGGGCGACGCATTCGCCGTTAATGACCGGCAGCATGCCGGGGAAGCCGGCATCGACGAAGCTGACCTGACTGTTCGGCTCCGCGCCGAATGCGGTGGCGGCGCCGCTGAACAGCTTGGCGTTGCTGATGACCTGGGCGTGGACTTCAAGGCCGATGACCACCTCCCAGGGGCCGGTTGAGCCTTCGATCGTGTAGGTCATCGCTTGGGCCTTTCGAGTTCGATCAGGTGTTTAACTGCCGCCGAAGGGGGTCGCAACCCGAAGCTTGAACGCCGATCGGCTCATGGTGTACGAACATTGTTGGCACGTGAGCGATGGCGCTGTTGCCCGGGAGCCAAGTGAAATGCGTGCATCTGTGCGGCGGATGGGCAATTCCGCCGGTATCATCCTGCCCAAACCGGTCCTGGCCGAATTAGGCGTCAAAGCCGGTGACGACCTGTCGCTGACCTTGGAAAAGGGCCGCGTCATCCTGACGCCGGCCAAGGCGCATCCGCGGAGCGGCTGGGCGGAGGCATCCAAGGTGATTGCCGCCTGTGGCGACGACGCCCTCGTCTGGCCCGAGTTCGGCAATGCCGGTGACGATGAACTCGTATGGTAAAGCGCCAGCCAGTGGTTGGTCCGGCGCGCGGTGATATCTGGTTGGCGGCACTCGATCCGACCATTGGCGCCGAGATCCAGAAAACCCGGCCATGCGTCATCATTTCTTCGCCGGAGGTGCACGATCATCTGCGAACCGTGCTGGCAGCGCCGATGACAACGGGCAATCGGCCCGCGGCGTTCCGGGTCGCTGTCCGGTTTGAGGACAAGGCGGGATTGAAGCTGCTCGATCAGATCCGCGCCCTCGACAAGCATCGTCTGGTCAGGCGGTTGGGCGCCGCCGATATCCGCACCTTGGGCGTAATGCTGACCAGGCTACAGGCGGTCTTTGCCGAATAGAATGGTTCGTTGCGGAGAAGAGTGCGCAAATGGCGTTCGACCACTGGTTGGCGTTTGTAGCCGCGTCCGCGGTCTTGCTCGCGATACCGGGGCCGACGGTGCTGCTGGTGATTTCTTACGCGCTCAGTCACGGGCGGAAGGCCGCTGCTGCCGTTGTCACGGGTGTGGCGCCGGGCGATCTCACCGCGATGACGGCTTCCATGCTGGGCCATGCCTACGCGGTCACCGCGCTCAACCCGAAGAGTATCGTTTTCTTTGTCGCGTTCGTGCCGCAATTCCTCGATGCGACGCGGCCGTTGCTGCCCCAGGTTTCGACCCTGGAGGCGACCTTCGTCACCCTGGCGGCTTTGAACGCGGCGATGTTCGCGCTGCTGGGCGCCGCCGCCCGGCGGAGGATGCGTCAGCCGCGTGTGCGGCGGCTGATCAATCGTGCCGGCGGCTCCCTTCTGATCGGGGCGGGTTTTCTGGCCGCCGGATGGCGGCGGGCGAATGCATGAACCGTCACGCAGGGGCCCTCGCCGCCTTATCTGGTTCTGATCAGACCCGGGCGTAGGCGCCGGTGACGTAGCCGCACAGCGAGGTGACATCGACCGCCTGCTTGGCGACCATGGAGTTCAGCAGATCGCGGATGCTGATCACGCCGATGAGCTTGCCTTCGTCCAGCACGGGCAGGTGGCGGAACCGGCCTTTGGTCATCAGGTCAATAGCCTGGTCGACCATGGTATGGGGCGTGCAGGTCCGGACGTCGCGGATCATGTGCTGGTCGACCGTCTCCTCCAGCACTGCGGGGCCGTTTGCTTCGAGGCCGCGCATGACATCGCGCTCGCTGATGATGCCGATCAGGGTTTCGCCGTCCATCACCACCGCCACGCCGATTTTCTGCCGGGCCAGCCCGCGGACGACGTCGAAAACCCGATCCGTCTGCCGGACGACCACGAGGTTGTGGGGTTTCTGCTTCAGGATGGCGCCAATTGTCATCGCAAGGTCCTTTTCTAAGGCGAGTTCGCACTCGCAGCATAGCGCCGAGGAAATCTGCCAAATCGGAGATCGGTGCAACGCTTTTTGTGCGATGCACAATCACATTCCGGAATGGCACACCTGCAAGACGAGAAACACTGAGGCCCGGCAGACATAATTCGCACCGGTGTAGCCGAATTCGTACAGACCGCGACGCGACCACCGATGCGGCTGTCCGCAGGCCGGTTGCCACGTTTGGCCAGTTCGGCAAGGGGCGTCATCCGGCTGGCCTCACCATGGGCGACTGTTTTGCGTATGCCTGCGCCCGGCAGGGTGACGTGGCGCTGCTGTGCAAGGGGAACGATTTCCCGCGGACCGATATTCCCCTCGTCTGACCGATACGGCCGGGCAAACCATGACGTTACTTTCTCCAACTCTCAGCCTCGAACTCGTGCTGCGGCCGACATCGTATGGTCTGACGATGTCGCGTACCCGAGCTACGGAGTCAGGCGCCGGCGCCTGCCTTGTGGCGCCGGATTGTCATCCGGTGCGAGGGGCGGCAACACTTTGAGCCGCTGCTCGATCAACCTGGCCATGGGTTTGTGATTGCCCTCAAGGAAGCCCAGGCGCGAGGCTTCGTTCCAGCGTCGCGCGTCACGGCTGGTAAGGGTGAGCTCAAAACCAGCATTGTTCGCGAGCATGCGCAACCAGAAGCGCTGCGTTCGGCCATTGCCATCGATGAAGGCATGACCAGCATTGATCTCGTTCACGTACTCGCCAGCCGCCGCTGCGAATGCTGTTCTGTCACGCCCCGCGAGATGGCGGTCGCGAGCCAGCTTGCGGAACTGCTCGCGCATCCAGGATCCGATGTGCTCCGGCACTGCGAACGGCACCGGGCCACGTCCCGTTGTGTAGCGGCGTTCCTTGCCTGCCCAGGCATAGAGATCCTGAAACAGATGGCGATGGATCGCCTTGAAGCCGGCGTAGCTCTTGTGATGCGCTGTTGTCGGAAAGCCCTCTGCGGCACGGCGGTCGGTCAGCATGCGTTCGGTGTCTTCGAGCAGCTTGAGGTCGCGGATACCGAGTTTGTTCACATAAACTTCGGTGCCCCGATAAAACGTCCGTTCATAGATGGCGACTTCGGCGGCCGTCCTGAGATAACTCACAGACCTGCCGATTTCTGCTCCTGCCGAGCCTTAAAATAGGCTTTGAGTCGCGCGATCTGGTCGCGCGGGCTGATGCCTTGCGCGTCCATATCCGCAACCATGCGATCGGCTGCGGGATCACGCGACAGCCCTTCAATATCTGCATCGACCTGAGCTTGCTGCGCTCGCCAGGCAGCTGCAGCAGGGTCTTTCGAGTGCAAACGGCTGATCGGTCGCTGTTTCTGCATCCTGTCCATGAGCGTCCAAACTGACGGTTTCGAGGTAAACTGTATAGCTGATCTGAGAGAATCTCGCCAGTTATCAATCAGTTGAGCCAGAACAGCGAGTACCGATCGCCTGAGTAGGGTGCGTCCCTCCCGCCCTCTCCGTCGGCACAGCCACAAACCGCGCCGCCGACCTTCCGGAACGTCTCCGCGGCAGGCGATATGATCGAGCGGCCGGCCGATCGGCGCGATTACGGCGACAGGCTTGTGCGAGCCATCGGCGAAGCGGACGGTCTTGTGCTGCATGTCGTGTTCACAGACCGGGGCGACGTGCGCAGGATCATCTCGGCGCGGATAGCAAACAGAAAGGAGCGGACCCGATGGCTCGCGAGCCGATGACGCTGGAGGGGTCAGGGCAAGCCGCCCGGTTGTGGATCGCGTCAAGATCGCGGCGACGACCGAGGATGACATCAGGCGGCAGCAGATCGAGGACGGCGAGGACCCGGACGCTCCGCTTCCTCCTTTTCGGCCGGTGCCGAATGTGCGGGCGATCCGGACCCGGCTTCAGATGACGCAGGAGGCGTTCGCCAAGGCGATCGGGGTGCCGGTGGCGACGGTGCGGAATTGGGGGCAGTCCCGCACCGGCATGGACCCGGCTGTTCGATCGCTGCTGCGGGTGGTGGAGCGGGAGCCGGAGGCGGCGTTGCGGGCATTGGGGGGGTGAGACGGAGTATCCAGACGGCCCACCGGACGACCGACGGCAGGGACTATGCGGAGAAACTCGCCTGCTACGGTCTAAACCTCGGATTTCGGCGTGCCGCCGGCAATATAAAGGACGCACTAAGCGTAGGATAATGAGGCCAGGGAACGGGGCCTGATCTAGACCTTGCTCGGCTACTCGGGCCCGAAATGGTGTCACGGTCAGCGAGACGCGGTATCTCACTGCGACGGTCGCGAGGGGACGAAATCCCGCCGGATATGAGTCGCCCTTAAGGGCGACTCCCGCGTCCGCGAGAAATTCGCGACAAGCGATCTCTGACCATTGCGCAACCACTTCGTTTGTTGCTAATCTTCTATCGCACTGCGAGGTAGGCTAGCGCGATGAGTTATCGTGAGTTCATTATGCTGGCGGCGGGAGTGATTCTTGCACTCGGATTGGGGGCAAGGATATGCTTTGCCCAAGTGCCGCAGCACTATCCAGGCACCATTTGCTTTACGCCGCAGTTCTGGTGCTACGCCCAGCCGCCGGGTCCGCCCGGAACGGCATGCGTATGCCTAACACCATACGGTCCGGTCGGGGGTTATCGGAATTGATGCGACGTCCCCGAACATGGCCGAATCGTCGAAACCCCGGCGAAGCCCATGGATAAGGCATCTTCGGAGGAGCCGGTGGTCCGCCATCCTGAAATTGTGGCTTTGATCGATGATGCAAGTCTGCTCTCCGCATATTCTGCAAGGAGCGGCCAATTGCAGGAGGCTGACCTTATGGCAACGGCCAGCCGCATTCAGGCAGGCTTGCTGTCGGGCTGTAGTTCGGAGCCGGAGGATTACGCGACATTCCTGAGGCAGTTCAATAACGCTGTCCGAGCCATCGCGCCGGTCACGCTGATCGATCTCGGGTCGCCATGGAGACCGTTTCCCGGGACAGTAGAATATAAATGGTTTAACCGTTTTCTGGTTCTACTTGGTGTCTTCATGATTATCATGATAGCTTTCTACACACAACTTTATACAGCGGCTAGGGATACACTCGTAACGATACACGCTGTGCAGCAAGCGGCGATTGATGACAAGCTTGACACGCTCAAGACATTCTTGGCTGAGCACCCGGCTCTCCGGCAGTCGGCGGGAGATCCGCTCGATCCATCCAAGAATGCAAACGCGCCGCAGCAGGACATACAAGCCGCACGGGCCGTGTTGTCAAACTACTTGAAGGATCTTCGGGTGGTCAATGAATTGGCGTCAGAGATGCAAACCGCGGTATTTTACATATCGCAGGACGACGAGCTATATCCGCCGTTTGTATTGCCAGTGTATCGTGAATTCTCTCACCTGTATGCGTCGGTTATGAAATCGGCGTTTAGTCAAGATGCGCCGCCAACGCCACCAAGTGGCGATCCAAACACCTCTCCACCGAGGCTCAGCCAAGAAGAATATCTGGCGAATTTGGCCGCCGCCGCTCATCCCAATCCGAAGAGCAATCCAGTCACCCTGGGCGACAATTCAGATACCGCCTTAGAGCCTGACCGGTAACGGTATCGGAATCAAATCGTGATTCGCCTAAAGCATTGAAAGGGTTGACCGGCCTCGCCGGCTGCGATTCGCTTGCTCTGCAACAAGACGAGCGATTCGCCATGCCCTGGAACGAGACCGATCGAGAAAAATATGCCGTCATCCGCACGCGCTATGCAAGCGACCTGTCGGACGCCGAGTTCGCGCTGATCGAGCCATTGCTGCCCGCGCGCAAGCCGCGTGGCCGCAAACCGACCGATGCCCGTGCGATCCTCAACGCCCTGTTCTATATGGTGCGGACGGGCTGCCCTTGGCGCTACCTGCCGAAGGACTTTCCGCCATTTACGACCGTGCAGAACCGCTTCTACGCGTGGCGCGACAGCGGGCTGTGGGAGCAGATCGTCGGCACCCTGGTCATGGCCGTTCGCGAGGCGGTGGGGAAAGAGGCAGCGCCGACGGTCGTCATCGTTGACAGCCAGTCGGTCAAAACCACCGAGGCGGGCGGTCCCAAAGGATACGATGCGGGCAAGAAGATCAAGGGCCGCAAACGCCACATCGCGGTCGATACGCTTGGTCTTGCGATCAAGTGCCAGGTCACCACGGCCGACAAGCAGGATCGCGATGCCCTGCCGGCCTTGCTCAAGGCCGTCAGTCAGAAAAGTCCATGGGTTAAACTCGCCTTCGTCGATGGCGGATATGCCGGCGATGAAACCCAACGCGCCGCGTATGAGGCGAGCCGGATCAGGCTCAGCGTGGTCAAACGGTCGGACCGGCAGATCAAGGGATTTATCGTGTTGCCAAAGCGGTGGATCGTTGAGCGAACCTTCGGCTGGATCAACCGATCTCGCCGCCTCGCCAAGGACTTTGAGACCTTGATTTCGTCATAGCAGGCTTGGTTCATGCTGGCCATGGGCTTCCTGCTGATTCGCAGAATCGCCAGGGACTACCAAACGGTGGTGTAGTTTCGAGTCAGGCTCTTAGTGTATGGGCTCTACGGGATCGCGAGCATGCGAGCGGTGGCTCATAGCGAGTCCGACTACATCCGTTTCTGCAAGAAAGTTGTTTTGTTGCTGGGTAGCTGGTTTTTGCCTGCCGCATACGGACTTGTCGGTTCGATTGTTTTCCAGATGCGACGAGTCCTGAATCCCGTGCAACCTGGTCTACCACCCATCAGATTAGTATTCAGAATCGCTCTTGGTGGCTTCGCAGGCATTATCGTGAGCTGGTTCTGGTCTCCATCCGCCCAAAGCATTGCTATCGGCGAGTCGCTCAGTATCACCGCATTCGGGATCGCATTCCTTGCGGGTTATAGTAGCGAGATATTTTTTGTGCTACTGGACACGATGGTGACGGCTTTGCTTGCGATGATTAGCCAAAAGTCGGTTTCGGGTACGAAGTCATAGCGACAGGCCCATCGGCAATCGGACGCAAACAGCCGAGAGCGGAACGATCATCCGCGCAACACCGACATCACCCTGTGGGGACACACTAAATGGACATCGGCCGCCGACGGTGCCGGTGTTCGAACCCGGGCTTCCCTGTCGCCATTTTGCTGCGGCGCGATGGGTCAGGCGTTCCCACTAACCCCCCGCCCTAACCTCCGGCACCGCCGCAAACCCCGCCGCCGCCTCAATCGCCCCCGCCACCGCGAACAGCGTCTCCTCATCAAACGGCTTGCCGATAACCTGCAACCCCAGCGGCAGCCCGTTCGCGTCCAGCCCGGCCGGCACCGAAACCGCCGGCACCCCTGCCAAATTCGCCGGCACGGTGAACACGTCGTTCAGATACATCTTAACGGGATCATCCATGTTCTCGCCCTGAGCGAACGCCGCGCTCGGCGCCGTCGGAGTCAGCAGCGCATCCACCTGCGCGAAAGCCTCGGTAAAATCCTTCAGGATCAGCGCGCGTATCTTCTGCGCCCGCAGGTAATACGCATCGTAATACCCGGCCGACAGCACATACGTGCCGATCAAAATCCGCCGCCGGACCTCGTGCCCAAAGCCCTCGGCCCGGGTGCGTTCATACAAATCGCGCAGGTCCTCGCCATCGTGCCGCAACCCGAACCGCACGCCATCGTACCGGGCCAAATTCGACGACGCCTCCGCCGGAGCCACAATATAATACGTCGCCAACCCGTACTTCGTATGCGGCAGCGAGACATCCACCACCTCCGCCCCCGCCGCGCGCAGCCAGTTCAGCCCCTGCTGCCACAGCGCCTCGATCTCCGACGGCATCCCGTCCGCCCGGTACTCCCGAGGCACCCCGATCCGCAGCCCCTTCACCCCGCGCGCGCAGGCCGCCTCGAAATCCGGCACCGGCAGAAAGGCCGAGGTCGAATCCTTCGGGTCATGCCCCGCCATCGACCCCAGCAGGATCGCCGTATCCCGCACCGTCCGCGCAAACGGCCCCGGGTGATCCAGCGATGACGCGAACGCCACCACCCCCCAGCGCGAGCACCGCCCATAGGTCGGCTTCATCCCCACCAGCCCGCAATACGACGCCGGCTGCCGGATCGACCCGCCGGTATCCGTCCCGGTCGCTCCCATCGCCAGCCGCGCCGACACCGCCGCGGCGGACCCGCCGGAGGACCCGCCCGGGACCAGCACCGCCGCCTGATCCTGCCGCCGCTTCCACGGACTTTCCACCGGACCATACGCCGACGTCATGTTCGACGACCCCATGGCGAACTCGTCGAGGTTCGCCTTGCCGAGGAACACCGCGCCGTCGCGCAGCAACTGCGCGGTCACCGTGCTTTCATACGGCGGCACGAACGGCCCGAGGATCTTGCTGCCGGCCGTGGTGCGCACGCCCTCGGTGCAGAACAGGTCTTTGATGGCCAGCGGGATGCCGGTCAGCGCGCGCGGCGTCCCGGCGGCCAGCGCGCTATCGGCCCGCCGCGCCTGCTCCAGCGCAGCGGCATGGCTGACAGTGATAAAAGCGTTCAACCGCGGGTTCAGCGCATCGATTGCGTCCAGATGCGCCGTCGTCAGCTCGACCGCGGAAAAATCCTTCGCACGCAGCCCCTCGCGGGCTTCGGCGATCGTCAGATCCGTCAGCATCACTCGACCACCTTCGGCACGGCGTAGAAATCGCCGATACGCTCCGGCGCGTTGGCGAGGATTTTGTCCGGGTAGCCGCCGTCGGTGACGACATCCGCCCGCAGCGCCAGCGCCATGTTGGCCGCACCGGTCAGCGGCGCGATGCCGGTGATATCGACCTCGTTCAACTGCTCGATCCAGCCCAGGATGCCGTTGAGTTCGTTGCGCAGCGTCTCGACCTCGTGCTCCTCCACCCGGATGCGGGCGAGCGAGGCGATGCGGCGGACGGTCGCGTGATCGAGCGACATGAGAATCCCTTGGCTGACTGCGAAGCCGGGACCATAACGATGGCCATGGCGGTATTCAACATAAGCGATTTGCTGGCGTCGCTCGGCCCCGGCCAGCGGGTGCTGGGCATCGACCCCGGCAGCAAGACCATCGGCATCGCGCTGTCCGACGTCGGGCGGCGGCTGGCGACGCCATATGGCAGCCTGAAGCGGGGGAAGCTGAAGGCGAACGCCACCGAGATCGCCGCGATTGCATTGCGCGAAGGGGCCTACGGTCTGGTCGTCGGCCTGCCGCTGTCGATGGACGGCACCGCCGGTCCGGCGGCCCAGGCGGCGCGCGACTGGACGCATGCATTGTCCGCCGCCATCGGCTTGCCCGCCGCGCTGTGGGACGAGCGGCTGTCGAGTGCCGCGGTAAACCGGTTCCTGATCAACGAAGCCGATCTGACGCGGGCGAAGCGGGGGGAGGTCGTGGACCGGGCGGCGGCGGCCTGGATGCTTCAGGCGGCCTTGGATGCCGGTTCGGGGCAGTCAACCGGGCCGTAGCCACCCGCTCCCCGTCATGGTCTGGACATGCCTTCCAGTCGCTGACGATACGGGTCCGGCAAGGGCCGCTCCTGTTGTGTCATGGCCGGATTAGTCCGGCCATCCACAACTTTGCCGCAACCAACTCGGCAAGTCGTGGATGGCCAAGCACGAGGCTGGTCATGACACCGTCGCGACATCCGTGCCGCCAGGCCCGAACCCCTGTCACACCACCCGGAAATTCCGGAACTGCCACGCATCTTCCGTATCCACATCCTCCGGAAACAGCCGCCCGCGATCCAGCAGCGGAGTCCAGTCGGTGTACGCCCCCGCCATCTCGCCCAGGTAAGGTTCCGCCACCGCCAGCACCCGGGCGTGATCCAGATGGTCCGCCTCCAGGATCCCGGCCCGCGGGTTCTCCATCGCCCAGACCATGCCGCCCAGCACCGCCGCGGTCACCTGCAACGACGTGGCGTTGTTGTGCGGCGCCAGCGCCCGCGCCTGCTCGATCGACAGCCGCGACCCGTACCAATACGCCCCCCGGGCATGCCCCATCAGCAGCACGCCCAGCTCATCGATGCCGGAGATAATCTCCTGCATCATCAGCCGCTGTGTCGCCTGCTGCTGCCAGTTCCGGCCCGCCAGTTCATGCACCGAGAGAACCGCGTCATCGCATGGATGATACGCATAATGCACCGTCGGCCGATACGAAACCGCCCCGCCTTCGGTCACCGAGTAGTAATCCGCGATCGAGATCGCCTCGTTATGCGTAATGAGAAATCCGTGCAGCGGCCCCGCCAGCGGCGTCCATGTCCGCACCCGCGTGGAGGCACCCGGCCGCATCAGATAGATCGCCGCATCGCAGCCGAAATCATGCCGCCGCCCGTCCGGCGGCAGCGCCTTCTCGTGCGTGCCCCAGCCGAGTTCCGCCGGCTGGCAGCCCTCACCGACAAAACCGTCGATCGACCAGGTGTTGACGAACTCGCCCGGCTGCTTCGGAAACGACGCAAGCTGCGTATCGCGCTCGGCGATATGGATCACCTTGACGCCCAAATCCCGCGACAGCGCCGCCCAGCCAGCGCGCGTCGCCGGCACATCCGTCCCTACACCCGTATCGCGCGCGACATTCAGCAGCGCGGCCTTGACGAAATGCGACACCAGCCCCGGGTTGGCGCCATGCGTCACGACCGCCGTCGGCCCATTGCCGCCGCCCAGAGCCAGGGCGCTCTCGCGTAGCGCGTAGTTCGACCGCTGCGACGGCGTCAGCGACGGATCGGTGTAGCCGCCCGCCCAGGGCTCGATGCAGGTGTCGAGGTACAGCGCACCGCGCTCCCGGGCAAAGTCGATCAACGCGACCGAGGAGACGTCGACGCTGAGGTTGAGGAGGAAGTCGCCCGCTCCGACCAACGGCGTCAGCACATCCCGGTAATTCCCCCGGGTCAGCGGCAGGATCGTGAACGGCACGCCATATTCGGCGGCGATGTCCCGCCCGCGGGTGTCCCCCGACAGGATGGAAATCCGGTCGCGCGGGATGTCGATATGGCGCAGGATCAGCGGCAGGACTCCCTGGCCGATGCTGCCAAAGCCAAGCATGACCAGACGGCCGCCGAAAGCGACGTGTTTCATCGGTCGATTTTCCTTCTAATCCGAGCAGTCAGGCGGCGATGCGAAGCGACTCGGCCCCGAAATCCGGAGAGCCAACAACCGGCTTATCAGCCACTTCGACGATCTTTGCCCTGTCAAAGCCATTAAATGCGGTGCGAAGGCAAGCGCCGTACGCGCCGAGTTGGCCGATTTCGATCCAGTCGCCCTCTGCAATGTCGGCCGGCAGCACGAACGGCCCCCGCATCACGTCGGCGCTGTCGCATGTCGGCCCGAACAGCGAAAACGCCACCATCTGCTCCGCCGCGCTGCCGCCCGGGCGCAGCATCCGCACCGGATAGCGGAACCCGAGCACGCCGGCATCCGACAGGCTGCCATACACCCCGTCATTGACATACAGCATCCCGCCGCGCCGTGCCTGCACCTGCACCACCACAGACGCGCCCGACGCCACCAGCGCGCGCCCCGGCTCCGCCCAAAGGCGCGCCCGCGGCAGCCCGAGACGATCGAACCCCTCCTCGATCTCCGCGAAGAACGCGCCCGGGGCCGGCGGCTCCTGGTCCGGATAGGCCACCGGGAAGCCGCCGCCGACATCGACCACGTCGATCGCCACGCCCGCCGCGCGGATCACCTGCCCGGCAAGGTCCAGCGCATCGCGCCAGGCCAGCGGATCGAGGCACTGCGAGCCGACATGGAAGCTCACCCCTAGCGTCTTCGCGCAGCCGCGCGCCGCCCGCAGCAAATCGGCCGCGACATCCGCCTCGGCGCCGAACTTGCCCGACAGATCCAGCTTCGCTCCACCCCGCGGCAGCGCGATGCGAACAATCAGGCCGAGCGAGCCGGACACGCCGGTTGCGGCAATCTCGTTGCGGATCTTCGCCAGTTCCTCGGCGCTATCGAGCACGAAGTCGCGCACGCCATGCCGCTCCCACGCCTCCCGAATGGCGCCGCGTGCCTTGACCGGGTGCATGAAATGGATAACCGCGTCCGGGAACATGTCGCGCACGCGGCGGATCTCCGGCAATGACGCGCAGTCGAAATGCCGGACCCCGCCGTCGTGCAGCGCGCGCAGCACCGCCGGATCGGGGTTGCACTTCACGGCGTACAGCACGTCGCCGGGGAATGCTTCCAAGAAGTCGCGCGCGGTCGCGGCGATCACGCCGGGACGCAGGCAATGCACGGGTTCCTCCGGACGCGCGGCTTCGATCACCTGATCGACGGTCGGGCGGCGGAGGGGAAAGTCGGAAACCTCGCGGCGGAGGGGAGAAACGGCGGCGCGTGGACGGGCGTCCACCGAGGTAACAACAGACATCGCAGAGAATCCTCGCGGACAAACGGACGCGCGCTAACGCGCCCGCAACGAAACGGTGAGGAAGCCGGAGCCGCGCGAAAACGCCGCGGCTCGGGTCAGACGATGCTGGTGGTACTTCGCATCGCGCTGGTGCGGTCGGACATAGGCGTGTTCCTAAACGACCCCGGCCCACGGTTGGCCGGGACGATCGAAAAGGACGCGTTTACGTCGTTGCTGTGCTCATCGCCGGGGTTCTCACCGGCCAAGGCTCGCGGCACGTGCGGATGCGTCACCGCCCCGGTTAAGAGGCGAGGAGCGCGATATAGGGTCGATGGTCCCGAAGCTGGTATGCGTTTTTGGATCGCCGATAAGCGTTCAGCGCATGGGTGCGGCGCCGAGCAGCGCCAGATACTCCCAGACCATTGTTGCGGCGGCGAGCGCGGTGATCTCCGAAACGTCATATGCGGGGGAAACCTCCACCACATCCATGCCAACGAAACGAATGGGCTTCAGCCGCCGCAGGATGGCCTGCGCCTGCCAGGACGCCAGGCCGCCGATTTCCGGCGTGCCGGTGCCGGGGGCAAAGGCGGGGTCGAGGGCGTCGATGTCGAAGCTGAGATAGGCCGGGGTGTCGCCAACGACCTCGACGATGCGGGCAGCAATGGCGGCGGGGGTGGAGGCGTGGACGTCCTGCGCGGACACCACCGTCACGCCGTGCGACAGCGTCCAGTCCATGACATCCGTCTGGACGGGGGAGCGAATGCCGATCTGGATCATGCGGCGGGGATCGACGAGGCCCTCGTTGATGGCATGGTAGAACGGCGAGCCATGGGCAAAGGCCTGGCCAAAATTGTCCGGCCAGGTATCGACGTGGGCGTCGAAATGCACCAGCGCGACGGGGCGGCCGAGCCGTTGGGTCAGCGCGCGCAGCAGCGGCAGGGTGACGCTGTGCTCGCCGCCCAGCGCGATCAGGTGATCGATGGATGCGGCTTGGGTCTGGATCGCACTCAGGCTAGCCTGGATGTCGCCCAGCGCGAGGGCGAAGTCGCCGATGTCGGAGACGTTCATCCGGGCGGGTTCGACGCGGTGCTCTGGATGATCGCCGTCGGTCAGCATGCGGCTGGCGCGGCGGATCGCGGCGGGGCCATCGCGGGTGCCGGAGCGGTTCGTGGTGCCGATATCCATCGGGATACCGGCGACGACGAAGTCCGCCTCCGGGCCGGTGCGGGTGATGCCCAGGAAGCTCGGGGGAACGGCGTAGGTGGGAGTGCCGGCCATGGCGGGTCCTTTCGGGCTGCCGGCTTTATAGGGACGGTATCCACGGCGCGCCAGAAGTCCCCATTCTCACGGTAGTTGACGGTCTTTTCCGTAAGAACTATAGGCCAAAGCAGATACCGCCAGGATATAACTATGATAATTAGTGAAATACAGCGCCAGGCCCCAGCGAACGCTTTGCTACCGCATTGCCATAGCGTCCGCGCGCGGCTCGACCTGGCGGTGCAGCCATGAGCAGCCAGACCACAAACCCCCCGCTCTCAACGAGCAGGCTCGGCTGGACCGAGCTCTGGCGCAAGGAGGACTGGTGGGCGGTCTGGATCGGCCTCGCCACCGCCCTGATAGCCTACGCGCTGTTCGCCAGCGGCTCCTCGATCGCCTGGTTGGCCGTCGCCCCGGCGAAATGGGCCGCTATCCCCCAGCTTCTGGCGCATTTCCAAACCAACGCCATCCGCTACCTCGCGCAGTTCGCCATCCTGCTCGGGCTGTTCAGCATCGCCGCCTCCGCCATCGGCTACTCGGTGAAGCAGTTCGTCCCCGGATTCGTCCTGGTCTACGTCCTCTCGGTTCTCGTCTTCGCCGCCGGTGCCTGGGAAAAGGCGCTGTATTACAATATCGAGCCGCCGCTGATCGCGCTGCTCGGCGGCTTGCTGATCGCCAACCTGATCGGCCTGCCGCGCTGGCTGGATGCCGGTTTCCGCGTCGAATTCTACATCAAGACCGGCATCGTGCTGCTGGGCGCGACCTTGCCCTTCACGTTGATCATCTGGGCCGGCCCGGTTGCCATCCTTCAGGCGTCGATCGTTTCTATCGTGACGTTCGTGACCATCTTCTTCACCGGGCGCTATCTCGGCCTCGATCGCCGGCTCGCCGCGGTACTTGGCGCGGGCGGCGCGGTCTGCGGCGTCTCCGCCGCCATCGCCATCGCCGGAGCAGTGCGCGCCAAGAAAGAATATCCGCCCATCGCCATTACGTTGGTGGTGCTATGGGCGATCGTCATGATTTTCGCTCTGCCCCTGGTATCCCGCACCCTCTCGCTCCCCGCCGGCGTAGGCGGCGCCTGGATCGGCACGTCGGAGTTCGCCGACGCCGCCGGTTTCGCTGCCGCACAGACCTACGGCGGCTTCGCAGCAGCCGGAACAATCTCCGGCACCCCGGACCAGGCCGTCTGGACCTACACGCTCATCAAAGTTGTCGGACGCGATGTATGGATCGGCGTATGGGCACTGATCCTGTCGATCATTGCCGTCACGCGCTGGGAAGTCGCCGAAACCGGCGGCGGCGCCAATATCGGCGAGATCTGGTGGCGCTTCCCGAAATTCGTCGTCGGCTTCCTGCTGGCCTCGCTGCTGATCACCTTCGCCGTGCGCAACGTCAGCTTCGCCGACTACAATACCGTTGTGCGCCCCGGCCTGGTGCTGCCGATAACCACATTGCGCACCTGGGCCTTCACATTCAGTTTCCTGAGCATCGGCCTCACCACTCGGTTCCGCGATTTCGCCCCGGCCGGCGGCAAGCCATTCATCGCTTTCACCGCCGGCGTGGTTGTGAACGTTATACTCGGCTTCGTTCTGTCCGTGCTCGTCTTCGGTGACTATTGGGCACATCTTTCACGATGACGTTCTGGCAGCGTTTCGCTTCGACGCGCGCCGTACCGGGAAGGTGCGGCGCGTGTCTCTATTTCGACAACGAGCCGGCCACGCTGGAGGCGAATTTCGCCGCGATGGTGACGATGGGATCAGGCTTCGCCTCGGTCCGCTCGCGCGACGGCATCTGCGCCTTGCGAGGGGTTTATTTGTCGGATAGCGCGGGATGCGGCAGCTTTAATCAGCGTCCCGGAAAGCAAGGATAGACCATGGCTGGATTTTCCGTCACGCGCCGCCGGGGAATTCTGGCCGGCGCCGTAACGCTTCTCTCCGGCCAGCGCGCCGGGGCACAGGAAGACGCGCCGCCCTGGATGCGGCAACAAGGTTCACCCGTAACCAGTCCGCCCTACGGCGTGCCCTCCAAGTTCGAGCAGAACGTGATCCGCCGCGCCCGCGTCGCGGTGAAATTCCCGAGCGCATCGTCCAGCGGCACGCCGCTGCAAGACCTGCACGGCATCATCACTCCCAACGGCCTGCACTATGAACGCCACCACGCCGGGGTTCCCGGGGTCGATCCGGCCGAGCACCGGCTTCTCATCCACGGCCTCGTCGATCGCCCGCTGATCTTCACCATCGACGATATCCTGCGGTTTCCCTCGGTCTCCCAAATCCATTTTCTGGAATGTTCCGGCAACACGCCGGAGTTTCGCGATCCCAAACCGGACTGGACGCCGCAGGATACCCACGGCCTGCTGAGTTGCTGCGAATGGACCGGCGTCCCCCTCTCCACCCTGCTCGCCGAGGTCGGCGTGCAACCCTCGGCCCGCTGGGTGCTGGCCGAAGGCGCCGACGCCGCCGCGATGTCGCGCAGCGTGCCGATCGAGAAAGCGTGGGACGATGCCATTGTGGCGTATGCGCAGAATGGCGAAAGGCTAAGGCCGGAACAGGGTTATCCGCTGCGCCTGTTCCTGCCCGGTTTCGAGGGCAACATGAGTATCAAGTGGCTGCGCCGCCTGAAGCTCGGCGACCAGCCGTTCCAGACCCGCGAGGAAACCTCGAAATACACCGATCTGATGCCGGACGGAAAAGCCCGCCAGTTCACCTTCATCATGGAAGCGAAATCGGTCATCACCCGCCCGGCCGGCGGCCAGCAACTGCGCGATCCCGGATTTCACGAGATCACCGGCCTCGCCTGGTCAGGCCGCGGGCGCATCCGGCGCGTGGAGGTTTCTACCGACGGCGGAACGTCGTGGCGCACCGCGTCGTTGCAGGAACCGGTTCTACCGAAATGCCTGACCCGGTTCCGGCTGCCGTGGACCTGGGATGGCGGCCCGGCGGCACTGCGCAGCCGCGCGATCGACGACACCGGCTATGTGCAGCCGCCGCGCGAGGCTTTGGTCGATGTGCGGGGGATCAACTCCGGCTATCATTTCAACGCCCAGCAGACCTGGCAGGTCGCGCAAGGCGGGGCGGTTTCCAATGCGGTTTGACCGTCTCGTGCTGGCGGCCGCCGCCGTGATGGCGATCGTTCCGGCTAACGCGGAGCCGCGCCATTACACGTTCGGACATACGCCCACCGAGGCGGAAATCGCCGCCGAGAACATCGATGTGCGGGCGGACGGGAAGGGGCTTCCGCCCGGCCAGGGAAGTGTCACGCAGGGGCGCGACATCTTGGCTCAAACCTGCGCGCCGTGCCACGGCGACAAGGGTCAGGGCTTGCTGTCGGATCGTCTCGTGGGCGGTTTCGGCACGCTGAAGGACCATAATCCCGTCCGGACGGTCGGCAGCTACTGGCCCTATGCGACCACGCTGTTCGACTACGTTCGCCGGGCTATGCCGTTCAACGCGCCGCAATCGCTGACCGACGATCAGGTTTATGCGGTGTCGGCCTATGTGCTGTCGCTGAACGGCATCCTGCCGGATGATGCCGTGTTGAACGCGGCGAACCTGCCGAAGATCGCAATGCCGAACCGCAACGGCTTTATCAGTCCGGACCCCAGGCCGGACGTTCGCTGACCATCAGTCCTCGAGCGACTGGGCGTTGAAGTTCTTGATCCGCCCGGTGCGGACCATTTGCTCCGCCGCCTGACGCACATCCGCCGTTCTCGGCCACAGCGTCTGGTCCATCTCGGCGACGCGGATATCGGTGGCGATGAACCGCACGCCGTTCGATTGCGGGATCGCCGCGCCGACAAGGCTTCCGTCAACCTGGATCGAAACCGACTGCCACATGTCCAACACCCCCCGGCGGTGTAATATACGTGTTATAAAGGACCGAGAAAATCAACCCACGATAACGCATGGTGAAAGCCGCCGTTCGGCGATGTCTCTTGCAGGAACCCCACCGCGCGCCATAAGCGGGGATACGCGCGGGCACCTCGCGGCTGAAGGAGGGGTTGATGTCACGGAACAAGGCGCCGCAGACCATCGCGGCTGCGAACGGTATCGGCGGAGACACGGCGTTCGGGGCGGTGGCGCCTCCCATCCATCTATCGAGCACCTTCACCTTCAACGGCTTCAACCGGCCCAGGGCCCACGACTACACGCGCTCGGGCAATCCGACTCGCGATGTGCTGGCGGACACGCTGACGCGGCTGGAGGGCGGTGCCGGGGCAGTCGTTACCTCCAGCGGGACGGCGGCTGTGGACCTGACGCTGGCGTCGCTGGAGCCGGGCGACCTGATCCTCGCGCCGCATGATTGCTACGCCGGGACATGGCGTCTGCTGACGGCCCGCCAGGCGAAGCGGCAGTTCGAGGTCGCGTTCATCGACTTTGCCGACGAGGTCGTGCTGGCCGTGGCGCTGGCGCGCGCGCCGAAGCTGGTGCTGATCGAAAGCCCGAGCAACCCGCTCATGCGCATCGTGGACATCCGCCGCGTGGCGGCGTTGGCCAAGGCGGCCGGGGCGAAGGTCATTGTGGACAACACGTTCCTCTCCCCCGCCCTGCAACAGCCCATCGCGCTGGGGGCGGATCTGGTGGTCCATTCAACGACGAAGTTTCTGAACGGGCATTCCGACGTTGTCGGCGGCGCGGTGGTCGCGGCGGCGCAGAAGGATGTCGAAGACCTGACAACCTGGGCGAACATCACCGGTGTGACCGGGGCGCCGTTCGATTCATACCTGACGTTGCGCGGCGTGCGCACGCTGTTCGTGCGCCTTGAGCAGCAGCAGAAAACGGCCGCGGCGATTGCCGCGTTCCTGTCCGGCCACCCGGCGGTGTCGGCGGTGCATTACGCCGGGCTGCCGGGCCATCCCGGGCACGCGCTGGCGAAAGCCCAGCAGAGCGGCTTTGGCGCCATGCTGAGCTTCGAGATCGCCGGCGGTGTCGAGGCGGTGCGGCGCTTCGTCGAAACGACCGAGTTGTTCACGTTGGCGGAATCGCTGGGCGGCATCGAAAGCCTCGTCGCTCACCCGGCTACGATGACCCATGCCAGCATGAGTGCGGAGGCGAGGCTGGCCGCGGGGATAAACGACAGCCTGTTGCGGCTGTCGATCGGATTGGAAAACGAGGTGGACTTGCTGGCGGATCTCGATGCCGGATTGGCGGCGGCGTAGCGCGCGTCGCTGCGTTAGCCTTCCATAACGAACCCACACGGAAACCGGGGTCGTTTCGTAGTCCTATATTTGGTTCCGCTACGGTTTTATGCGCAGAGATTCGGAGATTCTGACATCGCAGAGAAGGCTTCTTGCGCCTTCGGCGCCGGGTGCCGGCGATTATATGCCGCGTCGCACGGCAATGGCAATCTTATCGATTCGCAACATAGTTATTGCACGCAAAGTGCCTTCTCTGCGATCTCAGAATCTCCGAATCTCTGCGCTAAAAGCGGTGTTCAAACCAGCACATGCGGCACCGTTTGCCCCCAAACTCCTCGCAACGGCCACCCCCTATCCAGGGCCACGCTACGCCGCCAGAAGATCCGGGGTCGCACCGAACAGGAAGTCGATATCGTCGGCATCCATCGCGGGAAGCGCCATCCCGTCATCGCTCAGCGCCAGGGTCGCCAGCGCCGCCTTCCGCTCCTGCAGCTCGACGATGCGTTCCTCCACCGTGTCCGCTGCGATCAGCTTGTAAACGAACACCGATTTCGTCTGCCCGATACGGTGGGCGCGGTCCGAAGCCTGGTCCTCCACCGCCGGGTTCCACCAGGGATCGTAATGGATCACCGTATCCGCCGAGGTCAGGTTCAACCCGCGTCCGCCCGCCTTCAGGCTGATCAGGAACAGCGGCACCTCCCCCGCCTCGAACCGCCGCACCGGCTCCGCCCGATCGCCGGTATCGCCACGCAGTTCGACGAACGGAATCCCCGACTCCGTCAGCGGCGGCTTCATCAGGTCCAGCATCGAGGTGAACTGCGAGAACAGCAGCACCCGCCGCCCTTCCGCGATCATCTCGCCCACCATCTCCAGCAGATCGTCCAGCTTGCTCGACGTCCCGGTCAGCCGCGCCGACGGCAGCTTTACCAGTCGCGGATCGCAGCATACCTGCCGCAGCTTAAGCAGCGCATCGAGCACCAGGATATGGCTCTGTCCCATACCGCGCGCCGCGATCCCCTCCGTCACCTTCTCATGCATCGTCGCGCGGATCGTCTCGTACAGTTCCCGCTGGTCGGGGGCGAGCGTGATCCGCCGCAGGATCGTGTGCTTCGGCGGCAATTCCGTCGCCACCGCGGATTTCGTGCGGCGCAGGATGAACGGCCGGATGCGGGTTGTAAGCTGCTGCCGGCGGACGACGTCGCCGTCCTTTTCAATCGGAACGCGGAAGCGGCGGTTGAAGCTTTTGCGCTGGCCGAGCAGCCCCGGCATCAGGAAGGCGAACTGCGACCATAGCTCGCCCAAATTGTTCTCTATCGGCGTGCCGGACAGGCACAGACGGTGCCGCGTCTCCAGCCGGCAGACCGCGTGCGTCGCCTTCGACGTCGAACTCTTGATCGCCTGCGCCTCGTCCAGCACCACCATGTGCCAGGGCAGTGCGGCCATCTCCTCAATGTCCCGGGTCAGCACGGTATAGGTCGTGATGACCACATGCACGCCGCTTAGGTCGCGCCGCCGCTCATGCCGATCGAGCCCGTGCAGGACGGCGACGCGGAGAGAGGGGGCGAAATGGACGAGTTCGGCGCTCCAATTGGGCACCAGTGTGGTCGGCACCACGACCAGCACCGGATGCTCCAGCCGCCCGGTGGCGTGTTCGATGACGATATGCGCGATGGTCTGCGCCGTCTTGCCCAGCCCCATGTCGTCGGCGAGCAGGCCGCCCAGCCCGTTCTCCCGCAAATGCTGCAGCCAGTTCACCCCCTGCTGCTGATAGGGCCGCAAGGTGGCGGTGAAGGCGGCCGGCACCGGCGCTTCGGGGATCTCGGTGACGGTCCGGAAGCGCGCAATGTGCGCGGCGATGGCGGAGCCGTCGTGCCAGCGCGTGGTGACCAGGTCCTCAAGATCGAGCACGTTAGGCGCCGCGGCAGCTTCCAGCTCCATCTTGTCGCCGGTGGCGCGGCCGGCGGCCTCGATCATGTCGTCCATGATCGCGAGCAGCCGGGCGATCCGCTCGCCCGGTAGGCGCAGGATGCGGCCGTCGTCGAGGCTGGTGACAACCTCCCCGTCGATCACCCGCGCCGCCGCCATCCCACCCCGTTCACGCAGCCGCATCAGAATCGGCAGTAGCGGATGGCGTGCGCCTTCGATCTCGATACCGAAATCGAGCGAGAAGCCGCCGCGCGGCATGTCGGCGACTTTCATGTCGCATACGCCGACGGATTCAACGAGGCGGGGGCCGAAATCCTTGTCGATCAGGCTGCGCCAGCCCAGCGCCTGCAGCGCCGGCAGCCGTTCGGCCACGAATCCCTGCCAGGCTTCCGCCGCGTCCCGGCCCCGGAATGCGAACACCATGCGGCCCTTCGCCGATTTTGCCGTCGCCATGCGCATCTGCACCAGGCCGTCCTGGCGGATCGCGTCCAGCGCTGCGGTTTCCGCCTTGCGGTCGCGCCGCACGAAGACCGGGCCGCCCGGCTCCTCGACACGGATGAACTGGCGTTCGTCGTCGCAGGGGATCATCGCGCCGTCGTAGTCGAACTCCACCAGCAGGGCGTCCAGGGTCTGGATCCGCCCGTACTCATCCGGGCACGGAAACCGCGTCAGCCGCACCACCGGCATCATCGGCCGATCGGCGATGACCTGCTCGGTGCTGGCGGGGGCGGCAGGGCGGCGGCGGGACGGTTCGAACGGGCCTCGCATGGGCGGCGCTGCGATCGGCGCCGGCCGGGGCGGCGGGGTGGCGGCCTGAATGCGGATGCGGCCAACGGCGCCGGAGAAGGCATCGACGTACCAGGGGCCGGAGTCGGCGACGATGACGCCGGACCGCGCCGGTAACGCGGCGGCTGCGGCGGAGGGGAAGAAGCGGGTTTCGCCCTTGATCAGCCGTTTTCCTCCGGCATGCCAGCGGGCCTGGCCGGTTTCGATCAGGGCGTCGAGCAGGTCCACCACCAGTGCCGCCGCGACGCCGGTGCGGGCCTCGTTTCCCTCACCCAGCAGATAGGCCAGGTCGCGCAGCTTTGCCTCCGCATGGTCATCGGCGGCGATCTGACGCGGTGTTGTCGGTGTAGCGGCGGCGCTGCGCTCCCCGATCAACACGGTAGTGACGATGCAGGCGTGCGGCGGTTCGGCGGGGGCCAGTTCGAACACCACCCGCTGCCGCTCCTTCTCCGCGACGGGGGTGGTCAGGGTGTCGAGAAATGTCTGCTGCTCGGGCTTGCGCAGCGCCGGGAAGCGGTCGAGTGCGGCGAACGCGGCGGCGGCCAGATGTGCGCATCCGGGCAAGCCGCAGCTGCAGCGATGGTCGAATACCACCCGGCGGCCGAGCTGGGCCGGGGTGATGCGCACAGTGCGAACCGCATCGCGGTCCTGCACGGTGCCGGCGATGGTGTCGCCTTCGAGCTGCACCGAGACCGCCCCGGCCAACCCGAGGCTACGGCCGCGGGTCAGGGCACGGGCGTCAAAGATGCGACCGAGGTCCTGGGACGAGAACGGCGTCGGCATGGAGAGTGGGCGACCTCGGGTGGCTGGGTGGGACGATGGCGACTCGGGGTGCGGCATGGCCGGACGGCAAGTCACGCCTGAAGCGGGCGACGAATGCAAGGCTTCTCGTGTGCCCCCGCCACGATGAGCGCGGGTCTGCCCGAACCGCACACGGGATAGCTGGCTGCCGGCACCGGCTTCGTGGTGCGGTCCCTGATAGCGCAGCGTCCTGCCCCCCGGAGGCCGGAGCGATCGAACTGCATGCAAAGTACATCTTTATCCGGTTGTGATTTTTTATTCCGATGGTCATGTCGGCTGGCCGTAACGACTTCGCGTTTCTAACGATTTACGAAATATGTTGATACCATATTAATATTGAATTAGATACTATAACGCTGGCAGCTTACCCCTCGTTCACGAAAACGAGAGATTCAAATGTCCAGCACCACCTCTTCCAGCCCATATGCCGCAACCGGAGCATTCTACACGACCGCCGGTCAGATCATCGGGCCGAGCGGCACGCCGTTCGTGGCGCGCGGAATCGACGTCATGGAAGGCGATCAACCGACGCTGAGCCAGTTGCAAAGCGATTTTCCCGGGATCAACTTCGTCCGGCTCGCGATCTATGATTTCGCCAGCCCGACCGCTCTTGTGTCATATGTAAACTCATTGACCGCGGCAGGAATCGTCGTCGAACTCGAGGATCATTCCAATTCCGACAGCAGCAACGCCGGCGGCGGCTCCGGCACGATCTTCACCGGATCACTGCTGACGACAGAGCTGAACTGGTATGCCTCGATCGCCACCGCGTTCAAGTCGAACCCGTATGTCTGGTTTGGCACCGACAACGAGCCGTCCGAGGTCGACGCGTCGGGCAACACCAATCCGGCGGCGCTGTCCACCTGGCAGCAACAGACCTACAACGCGATCCGTGCCACCGGAAATGCAAATCCAATCATGGTCGAAATGAATGGCGGGAACACGCCTTCGTCGTTCGGCCAGGGCTACACGGCATCCGTCTATGCCGGCATGACCAACATCGTCTGGGACGTGCACTATTACGGCTGGCTGACCAACTACTCGACCAATCAGGCAACAGTTACTGCCAACCTTGCCGCCGATATCGCGCAAGCGCAGAAGCTGACCAGCGCGAACGGCACAGTGCCCGTGATCATCGGCGAATACGGCAACAGCACGAGCGGCCTGACGATCGACGCGAACGCCAACCAGGTCATCAGCGCGGTTGAAAACAGCGGCTTCGGCAGCGCCGCCTGGGCCTGGGGAGTCGGCAACCCCGGGGATGGACTTACCACCTCCAGCGGTGGCGTGTCGTCCTTCGGCCAGCAGGTTGCCACCTGGATCGCAGCGGGCGGGACGGTGCCTCCTCCCGTCGTGCCTCCGGTCGTGCCGCCCAAGACCCCGGCGACGCCGTCGGCCAACGATTCCGTGTTGCTGGCGGGCGCCACCGGATCGTTGACGGATGCCTCCGGCAATACCTGGACCATTGTCAACGGGGTCGTGGACGAGAACGGCGCAGCCGCCGGTTTCAGTTCCGGCGTCGCTGAGATCGCCTACGTCAACGGGACAATCTGGCAGGAGAACACGTCTGCTCTTTGGTGGAGCTGGGCGGGCACGGCGTGGTCGGCCGACGCAGGCACCAGCACCAGTCCGCTACCGGCTCCACCCCCGGTCACACCGCCCCCGCCGGTTAAACCGCCAGTGTCGGCCAACGATACCGTCGTGCTGGCCGGATCCTCCGCCGCGATTACCGATGCCTCGGGCAACACCTGGACTCTTGCCGGCGGCGTGGTGAACGAGAACGGTGCCGCCGCCGGCTACAGCGCCGGCGTCGCGGAGATCGCCTACGTCAACGGGACAATCTGGCAGGAGAACGCGTCCGCCCTGTGGTGGAGCTGGACCGGCACCGGTTGGTCGACCGGAGCAGGGACCAGCACCAGCCCGTTGCCGCCCGCTCCGCCGGTGACGCCGCCACCGCCGGTCGCGTCGCCGAACGACACGATGGTGCTTGCCGACTCGACCGCGGCCATCACAGATGCGTCCGGCAACAAGTGGACCATCACGAGCACCGGTCAGGTGGCCGTCAACGGTGTCGCCGACACGACCACGGCGAACGTGACCGAGCTTGCCTACGTCAACAAAGTGGTCTGGCAGGAGAACGCCTCCAAGCTGTGGTGGGGTGAAACCAGCCCGGCCGCCGGTTGGACGCCGGCCACGGGGACGAGCACCAGCCCGTTGCCGGCACCTGTAACGATTGCCTCCGCCACCGCCAGCAGCACCGTAACCCAAAGTCAGATCTCGGTGGTGGCGACCGCCGGAACCCATCTTGTCTTCATTAAGGGATCAGGGGACTTCGTCAGCCTGTCCGGCGGTGCCGACACGATTACCGATACCGGCAGCGGCAACACCTACATCCTGCCGGCGGCGGGCCAGGGAACCGACACCTTCACCAGCAATATCCTGAACATCGGCGACACGCTGGACCTGAAGGTCGCACTGGCGGCGACAAACTGGACCGGAACGGCCTCGACCTTGGCGAAATACCTGACCGTAACCGACACGGCGTCGGGCGCGACCTTGGCGATCGCGCCGACATCCGGCGGCGTGGGCGTGGCGATCGCTTCGATCAGCGGCGCCACCACCGCCAACCTGACCAGCCTGCTTACCCATTCCTTCACCTGAGTCCGGTTGCGTAACGGCAAACATCGCCGGGGATTAACTCCGGCGATGTTTCGTTGCCCGAGCGCCTGTCCCAAGTAACCAAGCCAGGCGATTTAAGACGACGCCTTATCAACGGAGGAATCTCAGTACAAGGAAATGACAGGCATAGGGACACGGTGCGTTGGCGACCCTGCCGATGTGGCAATCTCCGCACGGGCATTTCAACCGCTGGAGGGTGGTTTCACCGCCAGTCGCATCGCACCCCAGTGGTGCCCGTGAACGATAATCGGCGCATCGAATTCCTTCAGCAGCACGGTTTCGTGGCCCATATCCCTCGCATAGGCCTGTATCAGTATCGGCCGCGTGTTGCGCGCGGCGAGCAGGCCGGTGCGGTCGTCGAAAATCCGCCGATTGCGGCTGTTGCTTACGTTCCAGGCGCGATCCCCGGCACGTTGAGGCTGGCTATAGGCGCGGTTGTGAGTGGCGATATAGCCATGCCGATCGCACGGCGCGCAAAACGCGATGCTGGAATCCGCGGCTTTTAAGGGCTCGGTGATCTGAGGCACCAGTGCATCGCAGACTTGCGTGGCCGCGCAAACATATTGCGCCGGGTCGGATCCCGGGACCGGAACGTAGTCGGTGTCGAACACCTGACGCTCGGTAAAGCGTCCCGCCGCGATCGCTTGCTCGAAAGCGGCCGCAAGCGCCGCAGCCGCTTGCTGGCAGAGCGTCACCATGGGCGGATTCATTGCCCTTGCCTCCGCCAGACGGGCGGCAATCGCGTCCCGCGCCGCCATCGGAACTTCCAGGAACTGCACATGCACGCCGATCCCGGAAATTCCGGCCACGCGGCACCGCAAAGCGCCGACACGATCCAGTGTGATGATGCCCTCGAGCCCGGCGATCTCCGGCGATGCCTTCACGGTCACCAACGCACCGCCGGGCGACAGGTCGCCGGTCATGCCCCTGGCCGAAAATGCCCCTGCACTCAGTGAGACGCCAAGACAGAGCGGCTCACGCTCCTCCTTCCTGCGGCTGCCCGCCCGCGAATTACGCAGCATGGTGCCGATGCGCCGGGGCAGGTCGCCGATGCCGCGGCTCATGAACCCTGACATGTCGCCAAAACTGCGGGCGGTTTCAGCGGTCACCCCGGCACTGTCCAGCAATCCGCGGACCCGATCGGCAACGACACGGGTGTGCGCAGCGGTGGCCTCCACGTTGCGCGCGATCTCGGCAGCGGCGGTCCGCTGCTGACCGGTCGCTGCGGCGATGCCGGCGGCGATGTCCTCCACACCGCGAATGCGCGTGCCGATATCGCCGACGCGGCTGGCGGCGGCACCGGCACCGCGGTTGATCGCTTCGGCCTGGGCGGCGACGCCACCGGTGGCTTGTTCGGTCTGGCGGGCCAGCGTTTTGACCTCGGTCGCGACCACGGCAAAGCCGCGTCCGGCATCGCCGGCCCGCGCCGCCTCGATGGTGGCGTTCAGGGCGAGCAGGTTGGTTTTGCCGGCGATGTCGCGCACCAGCCGGACGATGCCATCGATCTCCCGGGCGGTGCGCGCCAGCAGCTGCACAGCCTCGCTGGCGGATGCGGCCTCGCCGGCGGCGTCCGCGGTGACCGAAGCGGCCTGCGCCATCTGGCCGGCGATCCTGCCGCTGGTTGCTTCCAGCTCCCGCGTCGCGGCGGCGACCGCGTTTACGGTTTCGACGGTGGAGGTTACCTCGGTCTCCACGCTTTCCGCGAAGGCGCGTACATCGGTTGCCACCGCGGCGAGCCGGACAGCCCCCTCGGCGAGACGCTCGGCCTGATGCCCGATGTCGCCGACAGCGAGGTTGACCTCCTGTTCGATCATATCGGCCAGATCGAGTACTTCTTTGCGAATATGGTCGGCCTCTTCGCTGCGCTGCCAGCCGGTTATCGAGAGGTCGATGTCGAGAAAGGCCGCACGCAGCAGGACGGCGATGTCATCGGTCAGCGCGGCACGCCCGCGATGACGCGCCACCAGGGTGCCGATCAGCCGCTCCAGCACCAGGCAGTAGCCGCCGATATACCGGCTCGGTTCCAATCCGACGCGAGCATGCACATTGCCAATGCGGACGGCGCGTTTCGCATAGGTTGCTGATATGTCGCCACCGAGCAGATCCGCCCAATGGTGTTGCTGAGCCGCGGAGAGCCGCGCCATCCGGATACTGTCGCCGAGCATGCGGGCGACCTCCGGATCGCGCCGGAGATGGCAATAGAACGCCTCCATTGCCCCGGGCAGGGCGCGGCAGAGTTCCGGTTGGAGTCCGCGCAGGCGGGCCAGGGCCGCCTCGTCCAACTGTAGAAAGGACAGGCGGCCCGACGGGTCGAATGTGTCGTCTGTGGGATTACTAACGTTAGGCAACATGTTTGTGTCCTTTAGCGGATGCCCTTGCCGCCGTCCGGCCCCAAGGGCTCAGGCCGCTAACCGGTGACAATGACCGGCGCGGTAACATCAGTCCGGTGCCCGGGCTGACGAGGTAAAGGACGTTCACAGCCCGCTGTTGTCCTTTGTTAGTGGGACGAAGATCCGTAGTAGCAAATAAAGATGAACAAATGATTAATATCGGGGTCCCGCACCGCGACACCGATTTCTTTCCCGGCGTTAACCTCTTCAGAGGGCGCAGCTGATATCGTGGCCGCATTCTGCAGCGAGCCAATTCAATGAATGCCGAGCCTGAGCGTATAGTACAATTGTCCGAGCGTATCAGTGCGATCGCCAACCAGAAGATCCATCAGATCAATGGCGTGACTCACGGCACCAAAATCCTGGCACTCAATGCGTTGATCGAAGCCGCCCGGGCGGGAGAGGCTGGACTGGGCTTCTCCGTCGTTGCCAACGAGGTCAAAGGTGTTTCCCAACGCATCACGGACATCGCCGCGGCTTTGTCGTCTGAACTGGCCGGATCGATAGCCGAACTGATCAGCCTCGGGCGGCTGATGGCCGAACAGGTGCGCGGTCAGCGGCTGGTGGATCAGGCCCTGAACATGATCGAGATCATCGACCGCAATCTGTATGAGCGATCCTGCGACGTTCGCTGGTGGGCAACCGATGCGGCGGTTGTCGATGCGCTGGAGCACCCCGGGACGGGGAATGCCGCGCATGCGTCAAAGCGTCTTGGCGTGATCCTCAGAAGCTACACGGTCTACCTCGATCTCTGGATCGCGGACGGGAGCGGCCGGGTGATCGCAAACGGCCGGCCGGATGTTTATCCGGGCGCAATCGGTGTGGACGTTTCCCATGAGGCCTGGTTCCTCGCCGCGATGGCGACACGCTCCGGCGATGACTATGCCGCACTTGACGCGGACATCGCCACCGCCCTGGGCGGTGCGCAGGTCGCCACTTACGCGACCGCGGTGCGGACCGGGGGTGACGCCACGGGCAAACCGCTCGGTGCGCTGGGCATCTTTTTCGATTGGCAACCGCAGGCCAAAAGCGTTGCCGGAAGCGTCAGACTGAGCGCCGAGGAACGGGCACGCACGCGCTGCCTCCTGCTCGACTCCCGGCATCGGGTCATCGCCGCGTCCGACGGGGAGGGGATTCTCACGGACGTTTTCCCGTTATCCGTCCGGAGTGGCGCCAAGGACGGATATTATCTGGATAGCGACGGAAACATGACCGCATTCGCTTTGACGCCCGGCTATGAGACCTATCGGGGTCTCGGCTGGTACGGTGTGATCGTGCAGAAGCATCCCGATTCTGCCGGCTGAGTCCCCGCCCGTTCAGGGATCGCGCCGGCCCGCGGCTCAGAAGACGATTTGCACCTTTGAATGCTTGTCGCGCTGCTTCGCCAGACTGAACGCGGAGGACGCCTCCGCGGCCGGTACGGACGCGGTGAGCAGCGGCGACACGTCGATCAGCCCGCGATCCAGGCACGCGACGGAATGCGCGAACTCGCGGTCGAAGCGCATGGCCCCGCGTAGATCGATTTCCTTGGCCATGACCAGGTTGCCGGCGACGGGAAACTTGCCGGGCGGCAGAGTTCCCACCTGCACCACCGTCCCGCCCGGGCGCACCGATTCAAGACACGTCGCCAGCCCCGCCGGATTGCCGGACACCTCAAAGGCGATCTCGAAACCGGCCGCACGCTCGATTTCCGCCGCCAGCTTGTCGCCGTCGCGGCCGACATTGATCGCCGTGTCGGCACCGACGCGCCGCGCCAGCGCCAGCGGCTCGTCCAGGATATCGGTGATGCAGATCGTTTCCGCCCCGGCGCGCCGCGCGGCCAACAGGACCAGCAGACCGATGGGGCCGGCGCCGGTTATCAGCACCGAGCGCCCGAGCATCGGCCCGGCCCGCTCCACCGCGTGCAGCGCGACCGCGAGCGGTTCGGCGAACGCCGCCGTCGCGAAGGGCAGGTTCTGCGACACCGGATAGCACTGGCTTTCATCCACCAGCACGTAGTCCGCGAAGCCGCCCTGCATGTGCGGGAACCGGCTCGCACTGCCCATAAAGAACACGTTGCGGCAGAGATTGCCCTTCCCCTCGCGGCAGGCGAAGCAGCGCCCGCAATTGCGCCCGGGATGGATCGCCACGCGCTGCCCGGCCTTGATGCGGGTCACTTCGGCGCCGGTTTCGGCGACCTCGCCAGCGACTTCGTGGCCCGGGATGAACGGCTCGCGGACCAGGAAATCGCCGTTCCGGCCTTCAAAATAATAGTGCAGGTCGGAGCCGCAGATACCGCCCGCGCGGATCCGGACCAGCACGCCGTGCGGCGTGACGGCGGGTGTTTCGTGCTCCTCAAGCCGGAGGTCCTCAGCCTGGTGGATGACACAAGCGCGCATGGGACGATTTCCTCTTGATGGTGTTCATATATTAATATATTACCTTGGGCATGGCAACCGTTGTGCCGCTTTCGAGACCTCGCCTGTCGGATACTGTCTATCAGGCGGTGCGGGAGATGATCGTCCGCGCCACCATGCCGCCGGGCAGTCGCATTTCCGAAGCCGAGCTGGGTGAGCGCCTCGGCGTCAGCCGGACGCCGGTGCGAGAGGCATTGCTGCGCCTCGCAGATGAAGGACTTGTAAGGATGTTTCCGCAAGCCGGCATCTATGTGGCCCCCGTCAGCGTCACCGCAGTCAGTGAGGCGCAATTCATCCGCGAACACCTGGAATGCGCAGTGATCCGTGACGTTGCCGCGACAGTTGATGGCATTGGCATGGCTTTGCTGCGCGGAACCATCGGCCGCCAGCGCGCTGCGCACGAAGCTGGCGACACAGTTCAATTTTACGAGCTTGATGAACTGCTGCATCAGCAATTCTGTGATCTGGCAAAACGGTCGGGCGTGTGGCGGGTGATCCAGCACAGCAAGCACCACCTCGACCGCGTGCGCTGGCTGAGCCTGCCGGTGGCCGAGCACATCCCGCATTTGATCACGCAGCACCAGGCGATCGTCGAGGCCGTCAGTCAACGCGATCCGGATATCGCTGAGGCGTCGCTGCGGGTGCATCTGCGCGAAGTCTACGCCACGATCGAACAGCTCAACCTCGACCAGGCCGGGGCGGCATCGTTGCCCGGTCACTGAAAAGTATCGCTGCGGCAGGAGGACGATGCCTGCCGAAGAAGAACGAGGAAACGTCATGATCAAGAAGAAACGCTGGCAGCTTGTGTTCCTGCTGTTCCTGGCCGGGATGGTCAATTATCTCGACCGTTCCGCGCTGTCGGTGGCGGCACCTTTGGTGTCCAGGGACCTCGGCCTGGGGCCGGCCGATTTGGGAATGATATTCTCCAGTTTCTTTTTCGGCTATGCTATATTCAACTTCATTGGTGGCTGGGCCTCCGACAAGCTCGGCGGCAAGCGCGTCTTCACCCTCGCCATGGCCGTCTGGTCGGCTTTTTGCGCCCTGACCGCGGCGGCGACCGGGTTCGTTACTCTGCTTGTGATCCGGGTTTTCTTCGGCGTCGGCGAAGGTCCGCTGTCCGCCACCATCAACAAGGTGGTCAATAACTGGTTCCCGCACCGGGAGGCGGCCAGCGCGGTGGGGTTTGCCAATTGCGGCACGCCGTTGGGCGGCGCGATCGCCGGGCCGATCGTCGGATTGCTGGCGGTGGCGTTCGGGTGGAGGGTTTCGTTTGTGGCCATCGGCGCGCTGGGCTTTGTTTGGCTGCTGTTCTGGATGAAATTCGCCAGCGAAACGCCGCTTGAGCATCCGTCGATCACAGCGGAAGAACTTCAGGAGATCGAGGGCGACCACGCAGATCCCACGGCGGGATTGGCGCCGCAGCCGTTGGGGTTTTACCTGCGGCAGCCGGTCGTGCTGGCAACCGGGCTGGCATTTTTTGGCTACAACTACATCCTGTTCTTCTTTCTGACCTGGTTCCCCAGCTACCTGACCATGGCGCAGCACCTCAGCATCAAGGACATGAGCATCGCGACGGTGCTGCCCTGGGTGCTGGGTTTCTGCGGCCTGGCGGCGGGCGGCGCGGTGTCCGACGCGGTGTTCCGCGCCACCGGGCGCGCGCTGTTCGCCCGCAAACTGGTGCTGACGGTGTGCCTGAGCGTCTCGGCGGTGTGCGTGGCGCTGGCGGGGCTGGTCACCACCGTCGGCAGTGCGCTGATGTTGATGAGCGGGGCGGTGTTCTTCCTGTATCTGACCGGCAGCACCTACTGGGCGATCCTGCAGGACACGGTGCGCGGCGAGAACATCGGCGGTGTCGGCGGATTCATTCACATGATGGCCAACTGCGCCGGCATTATCGGGCCGGCGGTGACTGGGTTCATCGTGCAGTCAACCGGCGCCTTCACCAGTGCGTTCGTGCTGGCCGGCGGCATCGCGATCATGGGCGTCGTGTGCGTCCTGGTGTTCGTGCGGCCAATCTCGCCGGTAGCGGCGTCCGGGATGCGGTCGCCTATCGCTCCGGCGCATTGACCGATGGCGCCCGAAAGGCTTCCCCGTCTGTGCAACCGCGTGATGGCCGAGCTTCCGCAGCTTGTCGCCCGGCCGGCCTACGACCGCCGCGAGGTTCGACCGGGCATCGTGCATCTCGGCCTGGGGGCGTTTCACCGCGCGCATCAGGCGGTCTACACCGACGATCGCCTGGCGGCCGGGGAGGGGGACTGGGGCATCATCGGTCTCAGCCTGCGCTCCAGTGACGTGCGGGACGCGCTGGCCCCCCAGGACGGGCTTTACACGGTTCTGGAGCGTAGCGCGGAGGGCGACCGATCCCGGGTGGTTGGCGCGGTTCTGGAGACGGTCACCGTGCCCGAGACGCCGGAGCGCGCCTTGGCGGCGCTGGTCGATCCGCGCACCCGCATCATCAGCCTGACGGTGACGGAAAAGGCGTATTGCCTGGATGCGGCGACCGGCAGCCTGGATGAGACGCATCCCGGGATTGTCGCCGATTTGCAGAAGGACCGTTTCCCGGCGACGCTGCCGGGCCTGTTGGTGGAGGCGCTGCGACGCCGGCACGAAACCGGTGCCGGGCGCTGCACGCTGTTAGTCTGCGACAACCTGCCCAGCAATGGCGAGACGGTGGCCCGTGTCCTCGCCCGTTACGCCATGCTGTACGACCCGCAACGTGGCGAAAGCATTATCGGCGACACGGCGTTTCCCTGCACCATGGTCGATCGCATCGTGCCGGCGACGACCGAGGCCGATCGGGCGGCGGTGCAGCGGCTCGGCTACCGCGATGCATGGCCGGTGGTGGCGGAACCGTTCAGCCAATGGGTGATCGAGGATCGTTTCGCCGCCGGCCGTCCGCGCTGGGAAGACGCCGGCGTAACGATGGTAACGGATGTCCGCCCGTTCGAGTTGATGAAACTGCGGGCGCTGAATGGCGCGCATTCATCGCTGGCCTATCTCGGCGTGGTGGCCGGCCTGGACACGGTGGCCGACGCCATGGCCGAACCGTTGCTTGCCGGCTTCCTGCGGGATCTCTGGGACAAGGATCTGCTGCCGGTGATTCCCGCGGTGCCGGGAATGGATCTGTCCGCCTACACGGCGCAGTTGGAGACCCGGTTCCGCAACCCGGCGATGCGGCACCGCTTGCAGCAGATCTCGATGGACGGCTCGCAGAAACTGCCGCAACGGCTGCTGCATCCCGCCCTCGATCGTCTGCGCGCCGGTGAAACACCGGCATGCATCGCCCTGGTTGTCGCGGCCTGGATGCGCTTCCTGCTACAGCACGACGAGCCCGGAAACGCCTACGAAATCAGCGATCCCCTGGCCGAACGGCTGACCGCCCTTGCAGCGGGCTCGGGGCGCAATGCCGAAGCATTGGCGGGGGCGCTGTTCGGCGTGCAGGAGATCTTCGATCCGGCGCTTGCAGGCCACTCTGTGTTTCGCAAGCAAGTCGTACGTCATCTAAAGGTGCTGTTGTCGGGCGGCGTGCGATCGGCATTGACCGATTTAAATCCGTCATGACGACGGCGACGCTGGTGGCAATTCCCATCGAACTCGGCGTGCTCTCGGTCGGACACGGCGCGATGTACGGTCCGCAAGCGGCGTTCTTCGCCGAACTGTTCCCGACACGGCTTCGCGCGACCGGCATTTCCTTCGTCCAGCAGATCGGCGCTTTGATCGGCTCGGTCGGTGGACTGGCCGCGGGCTGGCTGTTGGTCCTCGGCGATGGCACGCCCTGGCTGTTGGCTGGCTACGTCGTGTTCGTCGGCGTGATTACGCTCGCTTGCACGTTCCTGCTGCCTGAAACGGCGCCGCGCGCCAGCAGCGAGCGCTTCAGGGGCTATCCCGCCGCGGCATCCCATTGAGCAAGCAAAGGAGATCGACATGCAGGAAACATGGCGCTGGTTCGGCCCCGATGACGCGGTTCAGCTTCCCCACGTGCTGCAGGCCGGCGCCAGCGGGGTCGTCTCGGCTCTGCATCATCTTAACCAGGGACAGGCTTGGCCGGAAGACGAGGTGCTGAAGCGCAAGCAGCAGATCGAAGATGCCGGCCTAGTCTGGTCGGTCGTCGAAAGCATTGCCGTCGCCGAGGATATCAAGACGCGCAGCGGCGATTTCCGGCAGCGCATCGACCAATACAAGGACTCGATCCGTGCCTGCGCCAGGGCCGGCGTCAAGACGATCTGCTACAACTTCATGGCGATCACCGACTGGACCCGCACCGACCTGATGTATCGTCTGCCCTCGGGCGGTTATGCGCTCCGTTTCGACTTCACCGACATCGCGGCCTACGACCTGTTCATCCTGAAGCGTCCGGGCGCGGAGGCGGATCATCCGCCGCAGCGGCGGGCTGCGGCGGAAGCCCGGTTCAAGGCGATGTCGGAGAGCGACATCGCATCGCTTGAAAGCATCCTGATCGACTGGCTGCCGGCGCGGGAGTTTGTCTACGACCGCAAGGGCTTCCAGAAAATGCTCGACGTCTACAACGACATCGGGCTGGAAGGCGTGCGGTCCAACATGTTCGCCTTCCTGAACGAGATCGCTCCGGTCGCGGCCGAGGAAGGTGCGAGGCTGTGCATCCATCCCGATGACCCGGCCTTCCCGATCTTCGGCATGCCGCGGGTGATGTCCACCGCAGATGATGTGCGCAAGCTGTTCAAAGCGGTTCCGGATGAGGCCAGCGGCCTGACTCTGTGCACCGGCGCGTTCGGCTGCAACCCGGACAACGACCTGCCGGCGATGGCACGGGAATTCGGGCCGCGCGTGCATTTCGTCCATCTGCGCAACACCACGCGCGAGCCGGATGGTTCTTTCCATGAAGCCGAGCACCTCGCCGGCGACACCGATCTGATCGCGGTGATCGCGAATATCCTGACCGAGGAATCATGCCGCGCCTCGCAGGGCCGTGCCGATGCCGTCATTCCGATGCGGCCCGATCATGGTCATTTGCTGATCGACGACATCGGCAAGAAGGTGAACCCCGGTTATTCCTGCATCGGTCGGCTGAAAGGACTGGCGGAATTGCGCGGCGTGATGCGCACGGTGGAGGCCGCTCGGGCAGGGCGGATTGCGATCTGATGTCGTTGATCCCCTTGTCAGTGTCACGGCTGCGAACCGCTGCGTCGAAGCAACGATGATAATACCGGGCCGTGTTGAGATTGACACATCGGCACGGTCGCCGTTGCCGTCAAGGCGGGCGGCGGCCCGCCATCCACGCCTGTGCTCACACAAGGAAAAGGCGTGGACGCCGACCTCCGTCGGCATGACGAGGTGGCGCGGCCGGAGAGTAGCTGTCGCGTCGCTCTGGTATAAGCCGAGGTTGGCCGCGCTAAATCCGGCGATGATGGTTGCGGAACGCGGCCCGAGACATATTGTGATATTTCACCAGCCGGGCTAGCGTTCGCGACAACGCGCAGGCACGCCTGCGCACCGCAATAAAACGAAGGGAGGCCACGCATGAAGATCACCAGGATCGAGACGCTGCGCACCGCCGAATTCGCCAACGTCATCTGGGTCCGCGTCCACACCGACGCCGGCATCATTGGCCTCGGCGAAACCTTCTACGGCGCGGGCGCGGTGGAGGCGCATATCCACGACACCCTCGCCGGACGCCTGCTCGGGCGCAATCCGTTGCACATCGAAGCGATCCACCGCGAGATGCTGAACCTGCCGATGGCCCAGTCCAGCACCGGGGCGGAATACCGCTCGGCCTCGGCGGTCGACATCGCGCTGTGGGATATATTCGGGAAAGTCTGCGACCAGCCGGTGCACCAGATGCTCGGCGGCCTATGCCGCCCGAAGCAGCGCATCTACAACACCTGCGCGGGCTACGGCTATGTTCGCTCCACCAACATCAAGCCTGTGTCCACCTGGAATTTCAGCGATGCGGCGGGTCCGTATGAGGACCTCAACGGCTTCATGACCCGCGCCGACGCGGTGGCGGAAAGCCTGCTGGAATCCGGCATCACCGCGATGAAAATCTGGCCGTTCGACCCCGCCGCCATGGAAAACGACGGCATGTCGATCAGCCCGGCCCAGTTAAAAGCCGCGCTCGACCCATTTGAAAAAATCCGCCGCGCCGTCGGCGACAAGATCGAAATCATGGTCGAGTTCCACTCGCTGTGGAACCTGCCGATGGCGAAGAAAATCGCCAAGGCTCTGGAACCCTACAACCCGACATGGTTCGAGGACCCGATCCGGATGAACTCGCCGCAGGCGCTGGCGGAATACGCCCGCTCCACCACTGTCTGGGTCTGCGCCAGCGAGACCCTGGGGAGCCGCTTCCCCTACAAGGACATGCTGGACCGCGACGCCATGAGTATAGTGATGGCCGATCTGTGCTGGACCGGGGGATTGACGGAGGGGCGGAAGATTGCGGCGATGGCGGAGACCTATCACCGCCCCTTCGCGCCGCATGACTGCGTCGGCCCCGTCGGCTTCATCGCCGGCATCCATGCCTCCTTCAGCCAGCCCAACACGCTGATCCAGGAGAGCGTGCGCGCCTTCTACACCGGCTGGTACAAGGAACTCGTTACTGTCATGCCGGTGATCCAGGATGGCCATGTGCTGCCGATGGAAGGCGCCGGGTTGGGCACCGAACTGCTCCCTGCGGTGTTCGAACGCTCCGACCTCACCGTCCGCGTAACGGAGGCGTAGATGACGAGACAGCTTTTCGACCTGACTGGCAGCACCGCACTGGTAACCGGCTCATCGCGCGGGCTCGGCTATGCCATGGCCACCGGACTGGCCGAGGCCGGTGCCGCGATTGTCCTGAACGGCGCCAACGCCGATCGGCTGGGTGCCGCGGCGGCGTCGATGCGCGCGGTCGGACACACCGTGCACGAGGCGCGGTTCGACGTCACCGACGAAGCCGCCATCGTCGCCGCATTCGAAAACCTCGACGCAAGCGGCATCGCAGTGGACATTCTGGTCAACAACGCCGGCATCCAGTTCCGCCGCCCGATGGTCGAACTCGCCACTGCGGACTGGCGCCGGGTGATCGAGACCAACCTGACCAGCGCCTTCGTCATCGGGCGGGAGGCAGCGAAGCGGATGATCCCGCGCGGGCACGGCAAGGTGATCAATATCGGCTCGTTGACCAGCGACGCCGCCCGCGCGACCGTCGCGCCCTACACGGTGGCGAAAGGCGGCATCAAGATGCTGACCCGGGCGATGACCGCGGAATGGGCGCAGTACGGCATCCAGGCCAACGCCATCGGCCCCGGCTACATGCTGACCGATATGAACCAGGCCCTGGTGGACGACGCGGCCTTCAACGCCTGGGTCATTGGCCGCACGCCAGCCCGCCGGTGGGGCAAGCCGGGCGAACTCATCGGCACGGCGGTGTTCCTGGCCTCCGCGGCGTCCGACTACGTGAACGGCCAGATCATCTATGTTGACGGCGGAATGCTGGCGGTGTTGTAGGGAAGAAACAAACATGTCGATGACGATGCCACAACAGGCTGCGATGGACAGTGCCGTCCGCTACCTGGTCGCCAAATACAATCCCAAGGGGAACCGTATCGGCTGGCTGATGATGTCCTCGATCCTGGTCGAGGCATGGGACCTCTACTCGATCGCCTTCGTGCTGATCTTTATCCGCACCCAGTTCAATCCTGACCCGCTGCTGCTCGGCCTGGCCGCCGCTGGCACCCAGGGTGGCGCCCTCGTCGGCGCGCTGCTCGGCGGCTGGCTGTCCGACAAGATCGGCAGGCGGGTGATGTTCCTGGCCACCATGATCATGTTCATCATCTTTGCCCTCGCCCAGGCCTTCGTGCCGAGCGTCGGCTGGCTGGTGGTCGTGCGCTTTATCCTCGGCATCCCGCTCGGCAGCGATATTTCCAACGGCTACACTTACATCATGGAGTCGATGCCGAAAGGCGAACGCGAGGTGATGGGCAACCGCTGGCAGTTCATGTTCGCCATCGGCGAGGTCATGACCCTGGCAGTCATTGCGGTGTTCATCATCGCCAACCTGCCGCCGGAACTGATCTGGCGCGTCACGCTGGGCATGGGCGCCATCCCGGCCTTCATTATCCTGGTGATGCGGCACGACCTGCCGGAAACCGCCGTATGGCTGATCCGCCGCGGCCGCTTCCGCGAGGCCAAGGAGGTCTCGCGGCAGATGTTCGACGATCCGCTCGACATGCTGCCTGACCAGGACATCACCGTGCCGCATCCGCGGGCGATGGATTTCCTCGCCGATACCCGGGCGGACCCGATCCGTTGGAAAGCGACGCTGTATGGCTGGATCGCCTGCTTCTGCCAGTCCAGCGAGTTCTCCACCTTCGCGTTCTACTTGCCCGTGCTGTTCGTGATGGTGGGCGTGTCGTCGATCCTCGGCACCAACCTTGTAACGATGGCGCTATACATCATCGCCGCCGTCGCCGGTTGGGTCGGGCCGATGATCACCCCGAAGATCGGCCATCGCGGCATCAGCATCGCGGGTTTCGGGATCGTTTTGGTCTCGCTGCTGGTGGCCGCGTGGGCGCTGTACAGCGGCAACAAGATGGTGCTGCCTTTCGCCGCCGCTGCGATGCTGTGGGGCCATTACTGGGACGCTTCGAACTGCATGACGATTCCCTCGGTCGTGGCGAGGCCGCAATATCGCGGCACCGCCAGCGGCTTCGCCTACATGTTCGTCAAGTTGCCGTCGTTCCTGGCGATTTTTCTCTTTCCATCACTGTTCGCGGCGATCGGTCAGGCGAATGCGACGCTGTTGGTTGCCATCTTCCCGCTGATCGGATTGCTGTCGGCGATTTTCATCCTGCCGGAGGTTTATGGATACGAGCACGACTGATCCAATCTCCTCGTCATGGCCCGGCTCGGGCCATGACGAGGGCGCACGAAAACCTACCCTCGATGCAGCACGTTCTCGCAAGCCAACCCAAGCATACGGCGGGGATATTCGCCGCCATGGCGTCCTGCCGCCGCCGTATCGTTCCGTCAGTCCAGCCCGACATGCGCGGCGTCATCAGGACATTCGGTAGCGTATCGAAGGCCAGGCTGAACGGCGCCGTTCGCGGCATGGACCCGCGTCAGCTTACCGCCAGCAATTCCAGATTGCAGTCGAGCAGGCCCGGATCAATGCCTCGCTCCATTGCATCGAACATGCTGTCCACGAAACCAATCAGCCGATCGGCTGCGGCGACGGCAGCATCGGGCCGGCCGGCGGCGACCGCGTCGAGCATGTCGAGGTGACAAACGACAGTCTGGGTCAGGCCCTCCTCCGGCGCCACCCACCGATGATAGATCAGCCCGATACGGCGGAAGATCGTGTGCAACGGCCGCAGCGTGTGCTCCAGGAAAGGCTCTCCGGCGGCGGCACCCAGCAGGTGGTCGATACGCCGATCCAATACGTTGAACTGGTTGACGGTCATCTGCCCGGCCCTGGCGCGCAAGGTGCGGCTGAGGTGCAGAAACTGGTTGCGTTGCGAAGGGCCCGACCGCTCCGCCGCAAGGCGCAAAACGAAACGTTCCATGTCCCGCCGCAACTGCAGCAGGGTGCGTTCGCGCGCCAGGTCTATCGGCGCGATTTGCAAGCCATGCCGCGGACGTACAATGATCAGCGTATCCGCCGCCAGCCGGCTCACCGCCTGATGGATCGGCGTGCGGCCGACACGGGTTGCGTCCTGGATGTCCTGGATGGAGAGAAACAGGCCGGGCCTGAGATCGCAGTTGACGATCAGTTCCTCGCATTTCTCATAGGCGAGGTGCGAAAGGTTCAGCCGGTTGCCCCGCGACGCGGCGGATACTGTCCCTTTTGAAGCGATAACCGGTTCTGCTTTTACCCTGGTGGCCATCCGACTCCCCGATGCGCGTGCTTGCATGATGGTAGCGCCGTGCCGAGGAAATACAAAGGGCTGCATATTGTGATATTTTACCAGCCGCGCTAGGGTTCCGGTCCGTGCTGAACGTCCAAGAAAAATCGCCGGTCAGGGGAGAAAAATTCAATGCCAGCCATGCTTTCGCGCCGCACCGCGCTATCCGCAACCGTGGCCCTGCTCGCAGCGCCGGCGCTCATCGGCAAGGCAAAGGCCGCGACGGCCCTGAAAATTTCGACCTCGTTTCCAAACGACCCGAAGTTTTCCACCGCCCGCATCTGGTACGATCTGTTTGTGCCGCGTCTGGCGGCCGCGACCGACGGTCAGGTGACCACGCAATTCTTTCCCGACAACCAACTCGGGCAGGAAGCGGACGTCGTCAACCAGGTCAAAATGGGCGTGATCGACATGACGCTGATTGGCACATCGATCTGGGGCAATGTCGTGCCGGAGTTCGGCATCTATGACCTGGGCTATGTGTTTCAGGATTACGACCACATGCGGCGCGCCGCCGAAACGCCGGCCGGCGTGGCGCTCAACGAAACTCTGGTCGCACGGGCGAACGTGCATTTTCCGACCATGGGCCGCAACCTCGGCGCGCGTAATTTCATCACCAAGTTCCAGTTCAGCGACCCCGCGGGCCTCGCGGGCCGCAAGATCCGCTGCCTGCCCACGCCGGTCGTCACAGAAACGATACGGCTAATGGGCGCGGCGGCAACCCCGATGGCGTTCGGCGAGGTGTACACCGGGCTGCAGGCCGGCGTCATCGACGGGATGGAGCACGACGCGCCAACAATATTGTCAGCGAAGTTCTACGAGACCGCGAAATACTTCACTCTGACCCGGCATATGTACAGCCCCTTCGGCGCCTTCATCAGCGGGCGCACGCTGAAGCGCCTGCCGCCGGCGCAGCGCGATGGCCTGCTGCTGGCCGTCAAGCAGGCGACGGACGACCATTTCAAGCGCGCATCGGAGGTGGAAGCCGAAGCCGTCGAAGCCCTGAAGGCGAAAGGCGTGACCGTGGAGGAATGCGACCGGACGGTATTCCGCGACCGCGTCAGCCCGATGTGGGACCGCTTCGTCGAGCGCACGCCGGGGGCCAAGGACATGCTCGACGCGATCCACCAGACTGAGAAGGTTTGAAGCCGTGGCCGCTTGGCGGTCGTTGCTGTACTGGGTGCGCACCGGTGTCGAGATGCTGGCCGCACTGCTGCTGGCAGCCGATCTGCTTGTGGTCGGCGCGTCGGTGCTGGGTCGGCACTTTCTCGATGCGCCGCTGGTCTGGAGCGATGACGTCGCCCGCGCGCTGTTGTTGGCTGTGACATTCCTCGGCGCGGCGGCGGCGCTGGCGCGCGGCGAGAATGCCGGCGTCACGTTTTTTGTCGATCGCCTGCCGGCGAGACAGCGCGAAAAGATCGATGCCGCCGTAGCGGTGGTGATCGTCATCGTCTCCGCGGCGCTGTGCTGGAATACAATGCTGCTGTTGCAGGACACGAGCGGGCAAACGGTCGGATCGGGCATCCCGCAGGAGATCTTCTTCGCACCCCTCTGCATCGCCGCCGCTTCCATGACGCTGTTCGCCGTGGACAGTGTGCTCGGTTTCCGCCGGCGCGACGTCATCGCCGCGGTGGTGCTGATAACCGTCGTCGCCGCGGCGTGGCTGATTTGGGCTGCCTGGGCACCGGACTCCCAGCCGGACCTGACCGTCGTAATGGCCGTCGTGTTCATCATCGCCTTGGCCGCCGGCGTGCCGATAGCCTTCGTGCTGGCGCAGTCGACGCTGGTGTTCGTCTGGGCCGGCGACATACTGCCGGGCGAGTTCTTCGCTCAGCAGATGGCCCGCGGCATCGACAATTTCGTGCTGCTCGCTGTGCCGTTCTTCATCCTGGTGGGCTACCTGATGGAGGCGAACGGCATGTCGGTCCGCCTGATCTCGTTGCTTCAGCGAGGCGCCGGGCGGCTGCGCGGCGGGCTGGACGTGGTGATGGTTCTCAGCATGGTTATTTTCTCCGGTATCTCAGGGTCGAAAATGGCTGATATCGCGGCTGTCGGCTCGGTTCTGGTGCCGGCCGCCCGCAAGTCGGGGCAAAAACCCGGGGAGGCGGTGGCGCTGCTGGCGGCGTCCGCCGTGATGGCCGAAACGATTCCTCCCTGCGTCAACCTCATCATCCTCGGTTTCGTTGCTAATCTATCGATCGGCGGCCTGTTCATGGCCGGACTGCTGCCCTCCGCGCTGATGGCGGCGGCACTGATCATTGCTTCGGTTATCGCCGGGCGCCGCACCGCGGCGAATGCCATCGTTGGCACCGGAGACGAGACGCTGTCGGGCATGGTCGTCAGCGGCGTCGCGGCGTTCGGTCTTATCGCGCTGATCTTCGGCGGATATCGCTCCGGTTTTGCCACCGCCACTGAAATATCGGCATTTGCAGTGGCCTACGCCATTATCGTCGGGGCGATCCTGTTTCGCGAAATGACCTGGCGCAACGCGGGCGCCGTGTTCCGGCTCGCGGCGGTGCGGTCCGGCATGGTTTTGTTCATCGTGGCCGCGGCGCAAAGTCTCGCCTACGTGCTGACATTGCAACAGATCCCGCATGCCATCGCCGAGCTTCTGGTAAGCCTGTCATCCGCGCATGGCAGTTGGGTGTTCCTGGTGCTGTCGATTTTGATTCTGATCGTCATGGGATCGATGCTGGAAGGCGCCGCCGCGCTGATCATTTTCGGTCCGCTGCTGATGCCGGTGGCGCGCCAGTTGGGCGTTGACCCGCTGCATTACGGGGTGATCCTGGTTGTCGGCATGGGGATTGGCCTGTTTGCCCCGCCGCTCGGCCTCGGCCTTTACGGCGCCTGCCTCATCGGCGGCGTGAAACTGGAAGAGACGGTATGGCCAATCATGAAATACCTGGGGATCCTGTTGGCATGCCTGCTGGCAATTGCATTCGTGCCGCAACTCAGCACCGCTTTGCCGCGCGCCATGGGGTATTAGCGGAGGCTGCTATCCAATGCGGAACATCCGATCAGATCCTGGTCGAAAGGCTTCACCGCAACGAAGTTCTGGCCGTTCGCCGTTAATGCAGAAGACCTATGGACTGGTGGGATAGCACCCCACCACACTGATCGCGCCGCCGCTGATACCGAAAAGCAGCGTATCGGTCGCAAAATAAGTGCTGGTGAGCGTCACCACCACCGCCGTGCCGGGCGCCGTCGCACAAACCGCGTTGGTCTTGATACTTACTCCGCTGACGATGAGCATTCCCGAGCTCAGCCAGTCCGACGCAGTATTGACCGCATACTGCGCCGGGTTGGTCTTACAGGCGGGCGCGGCGACAGCGACGCATCGCGCGGTCATCAGCGCCGTCGTCTGCAACACATCCTGTGTCCAGAGCATCAGCCCGATCTCGATAATGCCAAAGCACAGCGGGAAATAAGCCAGCGACACAAGCGCAAACTCAATCGCCGCCACGCCGCGGCGATCATGCGCCAACCGTCCTAACCGGGCGAGACCGCTCATTGCAGCCGCACCGAGGCCGTCTCGGACAGCGACGGATTCATGAACGACGACTGCAACGGCAGAAGCTGTGAATAGAGATAGGTGGCCGAAATCGTCAGGTAGGTTCCGGGCGCCCCGCCGTCGGAGCAGGTCTGGCCGGCGGTCGCGGTTGCCAGCTTCGCGGGGGTTCCGGTGACGCAATACAGCGCCGGGCCGGTAATCGTTGCGCTGACGCCGATCAGTGAAGAACTGCCTTGTACCATCTGCTTCACGGAGACGGCGCTGACGGCAGCGCCGGTATTGAGCGCATACTGCGCCCCGCTCGCCACCGCGCCCGCCAGCAGCCCCTGGCAACGTAGGCTGAACCCCAGATCGGCGAGGCTGCCGAGCAGGAACAGCAGCAACGGCGCCAGGATGGCGAACTCGACCGCCGCCGCACCGCGATCGTCGCGAGTGAATCTCATTGCACAAGCGCTACGGTCGTTATGGGTGCGGTGCCCGAGAACGATGTCGCACCAAACGAGGCGCAGTTGCCGCCAACCGAGGCGCCCGACGACACTGCGACCGTATAGGCGATGACTTCCAGGCATCCGGCGGAACTCGACGCCACGCCGCCGCCAACCGATACGGCAGCATTGGGAAAGTATATGACGCCCGCCAGCGACACGGTGGCGCCTCCACCGATATTAAAGGGGTTGCCGGTGGTTCCCGCTACCAGCATGCCCGGGATGCCGATCGTCGCGTTCGCCAGCGGCGCGGACAGCGTGATGCTGGCGCTGCTGATGTTGAACTGGCCGGTGGTGATGATGGTGACCCCGCTGCCGGCAATGGTTCCGCCGTTCAGATTGACGTTGCCTTTGACGTAGTACACCCCTGGCGCGAAGGTCACCGTCGGCCCCCAGTCGGCCAAGGTGATGCTCGTGTAGGTGCCCGGCTGCAGGGTCTGGTTTGTCGCGGTCCAGCCGAGGTTGATCGCGCCCTTATTGGAACCCGACGCCGCTACCTGCGTGAATGCGCTCTGCACCGGGACGTTGCTTGCATAGGGATCGGCGATTTGCCCGGGCATGCCCGGATTGCCCGGCAGCAATGTCGGGCTGGTGCCGGAGCTGTTGGTCAGGACCCCGCCGACATACGCATTGCCGGTGATGCCGCCGCCGCCCGAAACGGTGGTGTTGCCGGCGGAACTGGTCGTGGCCGTGATCCAGCCGCTGCCGGAGACATTGATGTTGCCGCCGGCAAAAACGCCGGAACCTGCGGTAATTCGCGATGAACCGCCCTGGACGTCGATGTCGCCTCCCGAATACACCACCGACGAGGCGATCTGACCGCTGCCGGACACCGCGACGTCGGCGTTGGCGCGGATCGCGCAGTTGCCGGCGCTGAGATGCGCCCCACCCGAGACACTGACCCCGACAATGTGCGGCTGGGACGGCAAAGGCAGTTGAGCCAGCCCGACGACACATGGCTGCGGCGTCCCGGCCGCAACCTGGATCAGTTCGGCCCATCCGCTCGCCGAGATGGTAACGCTGCCGCTGCCAAGGAACAGTGCAACCAGAAATACGGGCACGCTGCGCTGCGCCGTGACCTTGATAGCGCTGTCGGCCGGGTTGCGGATGCCGCTGACAAGCTGCGCCGTTACCAAGGTGTCCGACAACGTCCCGGTGCCAGCGTTCCAGCTTCGCGTCGAGGCCGCAATACCATTGATTTCGGCCAGGTTCAGACCAGCCGTCATCGCGGTGTACACGTTGCCCGTGGAGTTCAGGACACGACCGGCTGCCAGCGCTGCTATATCGGCTGTCCTCTGCAACTCCACCTCGACCACGGACCAATGGCTGACCTCGACGCCCAGGCCAATGATGCCCAGAAAAACCGGCAAGAGCAGCGCGGTAATCAGCGCGACATTGCCACGCCGATCTCGCCAAACCTGTCGAACCCGGCCGCTACTGGAGCAGCGAGCGATAGGCGGCGACGGTCTTCGCAGAGTCGTCATCCGACATCTCCTCGCGCAGGATAGTGCGGGCCTCCTCGGTCCGGCCGGCGGCGACCAGCGCGACGGCGAGGTCGTCCTTGATCCGCCGCTCCGCCTGTGGCTCGGCCGCCAGCGGGGCCAGGATTGCGATGGCGCCCGCGCTGTCGCCGGACAGCGCCAGCGACAATCCGAGATTGACCTGTGCCGATCGGCTGTCGCCGCCGGTAGCGAGCGCCATTCGGTAGGCGAGCTGGGCCTTCGCGTGATCGCCCTGCAGGTCGCGCGCGATCCCCAAACCATTCAGCGCCACATCCTGCCCCGGCGTTTGTGCGACCACGCGCGAAAAAGACGCTTCGGCCCTCGCAGGGTCGGTTTTCAGAAGCAACAGGCCAAGACCGGTCTGGCCGCGCATGTTCTTCGGATCGATGGCGATAGCGCGAGAATAGCTCGCTTCGGCTTCGGTAACCCGGCCAAGCGTGCGGTACGCATCGCCCTGCTGCGCCAGGGCCGCCGCGTTCTGCGGGTTCTTGCCGACATCGCCGGAGGCGACGCGCAACGCGACGTCAGGCATACCGGCCTGCATGGCGGCATCGCCGATATGCATTGAGCTGTCGCCGGTCCCGGATTGGTGCGGGGACTGGCACGAAACCAATGCGAGTACGATCAGGATGCAGCAAGGGCGCATGGGATTGGTCACTTTCCGAACTGCCTGAAAACCTGGATCATCGCCGGCCCCCCGATCAGCAGGAACAGGCTCGGCAGGATGAAGACGATCATGACAACCGTGAGCAGTGCCGGAAGCCGCCCCGAACGTTCGGTGAAGCGCGTCAACATCTCCTGACGCATCTCGGCGGTCAGACTGCGCAGCGTGGACGCCAGGGGCGTGCCATATTGCAGGGTTTGGATGAGCGTGCGGGCGACCCGTTGCAGCCCGGCAACGCCCGTGCGATCGCCGAGATTCTCCAGCGCGATGCGGCTGTCAGCGAGGATGTGCAACTCACCGGCAGTCAGCAGCAACTCACTCGCAACCGCGGGATGGACGCCGCGAACCTCGGTGCCGACGCGAAGGATGGCGGGCTCCAGGCTGAGGCCGGACTCGGTGCACATGACAAGCATATCGAGGACATCGGGAAGTCCGCGCTCCACACCGGCCACGTAATGGTTTTGCACCATTCGGAGAAACCAGTCCGGCAGCAGCAATCCGGCGGCGATCACTGCTGCGACGGCGAGCTTGCCCAATCCCGATGACAGCCCGGGCGCGGGCAGCACCGCCACGGTGGCAAGCGGTAGCAGCAGCATCAGAATGATCTTCGAAGCGATGAACAGGCCTATCGCATTGCCGCCGCGGATGCCGGCTCCGGTCAGCTTCTTCTGGATGCCGTCCAACGCGCGGCCCGACAGCAGGCCGCTTCCCGCGATGCTGTGTCCGAACATGCTGATCATGCGCGTCGTGCTAGTGAAAATCGAGGCGGCGTCGATGTCCGCGCGCCGGTGCGATCCCGCGGCCGCGTCCCGCAGGCGCCGCACGATGCGGTCGCGCCGGATGGCGTAGCGCAGCAGTATTGCGGCGCCGGCGCAGATCAGCAGCAATGCGAGCATCGCGAAACGAATCGTTGCCACCTGATCGGCCATCGACGCGATCACGACACGCTCCGGCGGATGATCAACTGCATCAGCAGCATGCCTGCGGAGAGCGAACCCAAGGCCGAACCGAGAACGATGTGGCCGGTCGGATCCTCGAACAACACAGACATGTAGGTCCAGTTGAATACAATAAGTCCGCCCCCGGTCAGGACCGGTAGTGCGGCGAGTATCAAAGCGCTCGTGCGGGCTTCCGAAGCCAGGGCAAGGGCACGCGACCGCACCGCGAGACGCTGGCGGATCACGTCGGCCAGGCTGTCCAGGGTTTCGCCGAGGCGCCCGCCGGTCTGGGTTTGCAGGGTCAGCGCAATGGCGAAGAAGCGGTACTCTGCGAGTCCCGTCCTTTCCGCGAGGCGCGTGAGTGCGTCCGCGATTGCCATGCCAATGCTCAAATCGGCGGAGACAAGCTGGAACTGGCCCGCTGTGGGCGCCGGGCAGGCGCTGGCGACAAGGCGCAGCGCGTCCGACAGCGGCAATCCGGCGCGCACCGACCGAACGATCATGCTCAGTGCATCGGGGAACTGCAGCAGAAGCTTGCTATCCCGCCGGGTACGCAGCCACTCGAAGGTTCCGCGGCTGACGACGATGGTGATCGCAGGCCATGCGAGCCATCCGATGTCGCCGGCCACATCCGTCATCGCTTCGGCGGCCAGCCGGCCCAGGATCAAAGCGATACCAAGGATAACCCAGCGCGCCCGGGGATTAGGGGGCGGCGCGCCCAATACGAGCTCGATCAGGCTCGCGGCCTGTTGCCGCACCGTGCGCCGCGGCCCCGGTCCCGCCGATAGCAGCAACGACCGGAAGGCGAGCGAGCGCATGCGGAGATGCGGCGTGGTGGCTTTCGCCAGACGATCCCGCATTCGCAGTCGCCGACGCTGTTCATTGTCGACCAGCAGGCTGGCAACGCCCATGCCGATCAGGCCGGCAAAGGCGAGCATCAGGGTGTTCAGCATGCCGAGGCTCATGGCTTGTCACCTTGGGTCGCGGCCGCCCAGTCACGATCCAGGCCAAAATACTGCAAGCGGGCATGGAATCCCGGCCTCGCCGGGCTGGCCGTGTAGTGGCCGACGAGCCTGCCGTCGGCGTCCTCGGCATCGACGGTGAAACGAAAGATCTCGTTCAGCAGCACCATCTCGCCTTCCATGCCGCAGACCTCCACCACCTGCGTCACACGGCGCCCGCCGTCGCGCTGCCGCTCGATCTGGACGATCAGATTGACCGCGCTGACGATCTGCGTGCGTATCGCTGCCGACGGCAGCCCGAGATGTCCCATCTGGACCATGTTTTCCATCCGGGTCAGCGCGTCGCGCGCGGTGTTGGCGTGGATGGTCGACATGCTGCCGTCATGCCCGGTGTTCATCGCCTGCAGCATGTCGAACGCCTCCGCGCCCCGCACCTCGCCGATGATGATGCGGTCGGGACGCATGCGCAGTGCGTTGCGCACCAGGTCGCGCTGGGTGATTTCTCCCTTGTTTTCGAGGTTAACCGGCCTGGTTTCCAGGCGAACGACGTGCGGTTGCTGCAGCTTCAGTTCGGCGGCGTCCTCCACCGTGACGATCCGCTCAGTCGGGGCGATCATGTGCGACAACGCATTCAACAGCGTCGTCTTGCCCGATCCGGTGCCGCCGGAGATGATGATGTTCAGTCGGCACCTGGCAGAAATCTCCAGCACGCGCGCAACCTTCGGGGTCATCGCGCCGAAGCCGATCAGGCGGCCGAAATCGATCAGTTTGTGGCCGAACTTCCGGATCGAGACGTAGGGGCCGTCCAGCGCTATCGGTGCCAGGACGATGTTCACCCGCGAGCCATCCTTGAGCCGCGCGTCCACCATCGGGCTCGACTCGTCGACATGACGCCCGATGTCGGCGGCGATGCGGTGACAGACGTTGATCAGGTGCTCGGTGTCGCGGAACCGCGCGCCCGAAAGTTCAAGCTTGCCGCCCCGTTCGACGAAGATTCTGTCGGGTCCGTTGATCAGAATGTCATTGATCGTCTCGTCGTCGATCAGCGGCTCCAACGGCCCGAGACCCAGCATGTCATGCACGAGGTCGCCGGCAAGCTCGCGTTGCTCGCGACCATTGAGCTGGACCCGCCGCTCCGTCGCCATTTCGGAGATCAGCTTCTCGATCTGCGGCAGAAGCTCCTCTTCCGGAGTCGATGCGACGACCGCCGGATCGAGTTGAGCGAGACACAAAGCCCGCAGCTCACCAATGGCCCGGTCCGGCGGCGGTGCTTCGGCGACCGTTACCGCCGCCGCTTCACGCTGGGCCAGGACCGGCGGGGGACGTCCGCTGCCATTGACGGTTCTACGATGGCCGAACACCGCTGCCGGATGATTGATCAAAGGAATCGCCTCCACCAGGGCCTGACGGCTTGTGACCGGGCAGCGCTCTCGGGCGATTCGAGAAGGCGGACAAAGGCGCTTTGCTGCGCCAGTTCGACGATGCCTCGCGCGAAGCTGTTGCGGCCGGCGGCCATCGCCTGCCCCATGCTGGCGGCCAGTTCGACCTGCCGAGGCTGATCGGGGATGACGACATCCACCTTGACGCCGAGCGCTGCCTCGACTTGCTTCAGCGTCAGACCGCCGCGCAGGCCGGCACGATTCAGGACGACGAGTCCGCGCCCGGTCTGGCCCGGTCCGGGCGGCAGGGCGAGCAGGCGCAGTGTGTCCCGCACCGATACCAGCGTCGGCACCGCGATGAGCACCCGCTGGTGCGCAAGGTCGAGCAGGTCACGATACAGCGTCTGCGGCCGGAACGGCGCATCGACGACGATCATCGCGTAGCGGCTGCACATCGCCGTCATCAGGCTCAATGCGCAATTCGGAGCGTAGGCCACCTGATCGGACAGCTTCACCTCACCGCCCAGCACGTGCAGCCGTTCGGAGGCGGGTTGCGCCGCGCGCTCGACGAACAGGGCATCGACGCGATCCGGCGCCTCGACAGCGATCCGCAGACCGGGGCCGGTGGTCGAATCGAGCAGCATCGCCGCGCTGCCCATGTACAGATCGGGATCGAGTAACGCCGTGTGGCGGCAGGCGGTAAAGCCGAAATGCCACGCCAGGTTGGCCGCAATGGTGGTGGCGCCGACGCCGCCGCGGCTGCCGGTCACGCTGATGATGCGGGCGGTGCCGATATCCTCGGCGACCGGCGGCGCTTCGGTAAAGAATGGCAACAAATGGCGTCGGACCGTGTCGCGCGTCAGGGGCTTGGGCAGGTATTCCAACGCGCCCAGGCTGTGTGTGACGGCGCGGTAGAAATCCACATCGTCAATGTCGCCGACGACCAACACCCGCACGTTCGGTTCCACCACATCCGAAAGCCGCGACAGCAGCGTCAGCGGGTAGGTCGCGCCGCTCAGGTCCACGATCAGCGTGATCGGGGTGGGCATCTTGCGCAGGGCGTCGATCGCCGCATTGATTCCGCCATGATGGAAACTGCTGCCCGCGGGCAAGGCTTCGGCAAGGCCGTCCCGCAAGACCTTCTCGGTCGCGCCGTCCGCGACGAAAGCCGCGAGCATAGGCCGGTCGTGGCGGGTTGCCGCCGGCTCTGCCGCCGCCGGCGGGATTTCGTGGAGGGCGATAACTTCGGCCATCAGTTGCCTCCCGGGGCTGGCGCGCTGCCGCTGTCGCCGATTTTGGAGATGCTGCTGGCGGGCAGGGGCGTCACGTGGCCGTGGCGAAGCCGCTCCACCGCGTTCGCGCCGGATTGACCGTCCGATGTGGCGGTGCCGCGGCCCGCGATCAGATCGCCGGGGTGGGCGACCATGGCATCAAGGTTCGCCTCCGGCACCCCTGTAGGCCGCCACATGGTTTCGTCATGACCGGCGGAGCCATGGCGATACCGCCCCCACACGTCGCACCCGGCCTGGGTCATCAGCATGACGATGAGTAGAAGCCGCATCGGATGGTGGAGCGGGTTCGGTTTCATGGCACGATGAACCCGGCCTGGCCAAGTATATGCGGGAGTACCGGGCTGACTGGATCTTTTCGATATTGGATGGCAGCGATCCGGTCCAGGTCGCTAAGCTGATGCAACGGTGGTCCGGGCACCTGCAAAGCCGAGGCATCGTTAAGCGGACGCACGATGTAGGGTGTCACAATGATCACCAGCTCGGTTTCGTTGCGTTGAAAGCTTTCGGAACGAAACAACTCCCCGAGGATTGGAATGTCCCCCAGAAACGGGAGATAATTGGCCGAGACGGACGAATCGTATTGCAACAGGCCGGCGATCGCGAAGCTCTGGCCACTGCCGAGTTCCACGGTCGTGTCGGCGCGACGCACGGTCAGAGCGGGCACGGAGACCGAAGAATTGCCGGCGGTGATCTGTACCGCGCCCGCCTGGGTCAGTTGACTGACCTCCGGACGCACGTGCAGGCGTATCAGGTCATCCGACATCACCGTGGGAAGGAAGGTAAGTGCGACCCCGTATTGCTTGAAGTCGATCGTGACGGTGTTGCCTTGCTGTCCAACCGGAATCGGGAACTCGCCGCCCACCAGGAAGCTTGCGGCTTCTCCGCTGATCGCCGTCAGTGTCGGTTCCGCCAGGACGCGGACCAAATTGTCGGTGGCGAGCGCGTCGATCAACCCGTTCACGTTCGATGCGTAGGTGAAGATAAGCGAGGCGGGCGGGGGCAGCACCCCTTTGTTGACCACGTTGGCCGTCGACGCAGCGATCCCGACATTCCCGAGTGCTTGCCAATTGATGCCAAGGGCTCTCGTCAGACTGCGCGACATCTCGGCGACGCGCACGCGCAACCCGACCTGCTGCAAGGCAGCGACGTTCAGCCGATTATCCACCACCTGCCCGTCGGCAAGATAGGCACCGGCGATGCCTTGAGCGGTTTCGGCGGCTGCCGGATTGGGCACGGTGCCGGTGAGCATCAGGCCTTTCGGCTCGGCTTCGACACGGATATGCGCCTGAGGCAAAGAGCGAGCGATCGCCGCCGCAGCCGAAGTGGCGTTGAAGGATGAGGGTTGGACACTGATGTCGAAATTGGCGGTGGTGTGCCCTTCGCCGTTGACCACGGCAACGGTGGTGTGGCCCGGGCCCGTGCCGAAGACGAACAAACTGGTCGGGCTGGCGGGGCGCACCTCGGCAACCTTGGGATCAGCCACGAACACATCGCCGATGCCGGCGGGGACCTGAACGACGCGGCCGGTGCCGGCCTCCAGACCGATGACGGTGTTCTGGATGGCCGCCGCCGCCGGCGCGGTCTGCACCTGCGCGAACGCGGCGGGTAGCCAGGCGAGCGCAACCAGCGCGACAATAAGGATACGGGCGCGCATCAAAAACGGTACTCCTTCGCATCGGCACCGCCCTGGAAAATGCGGATGGGCCTGCGATCGGTTCGCGGCGGGTCCGCACCCATGGCAGGCGCCACGTCGCTGCCCCAGACGGTTTGTACGTCAACCTCCGCGGATTTCGGCTGCTGGCTGTCCGCCGAGCGGACAACCAGGGAAAGCTTGCCCATGCGCGTTGCGACGGCGACCCGCTCGGCCTGGACGGGGGTGACTTCCAGCGTGACGGTTGCCGCGGGCTTGGTGTTCTCCGCGCCCGGTGCTGCCCCCTGAACCAGTTGCTGATCGATCGCGATCACGCGGATGTCGCCGAGCACGGTCAGTGCCGCCACCCGGCGGCCGAGCGGACGGGTCGCGTCGTCGAGTGTCTGCGTCAGCAGGACGTCGACATGATCGCCCGGCCAGATCAACCCGGCCGTGCCGCTGACCGCATCGACCGCGACGGTCATGGCGCGCATGCCAGCGCCGAGGACGGCAGCCAGAAACCCGCGATCCGCCGGACGCAGGATGTCGGTGCTGAGGAAAAGATCGCCGGCCGCAAGATTGCGCCGCAGCATGGTGCCGTTGAGGTCGCCCGGCTGCACCGCGCTGTCTTTTATCGCGCTGGCGGGCAGCTTGCCGGCCTGGATCACCGCCGAGGCGATGTCATCGGCCTTGAGTAACGACCCGGCATGCAGCGCTTTCGCGGCGACGAAGACGCGGACATCGGCGGCGATCGACGCCGAGGCGGCCGTGTGCGGGTGGACGCTGACCCAGGCGACGACGCCAAAGCCCAGCAGGCCGAGAGAGATGATGATAAGCAGGACGACCCGGAAGACCATCGCGCATCAGCCTCTCCACACCACGAAGATCGTCCCCGCCGCGATGGCCGCGGCGTATGGCAGGGTGATACCGTGACGCAGGCGGTGGCGTTCTACGCGGAGGATGCGGGCGAACAGCCATCTCGCGCGGGATTTCGCCGCGGGCCGGCGGCTGGTGCAGAGCGGCGTTACTATCAGATAAAGAAGACTGAGCAGCCCGCCGCCGATGGCAATTGCCGGAATCAGCGCGAGGACCTGGCCGGGGAACACCATCAGCGATGCCGCCGCAAGCAGCTTGGCATCGCCACCGCCGATGAAGCCGCCTCGCCAGCACAGGATGGCGGCGATCAGAACGACGGCGAAGGCCAGCAGACCCGGCAGCGCGCTGCCTTCGACAATCTGCCGGATGAAGCCGATCCCGGCGACGCCGACCACGAGGCCGTTCGGAATCGTCCTGGTTGCAATATCTTGCAATGCGGCGGCCAGGAGCAGGAGAATTCCGGTGGCTGGCACCAAGATCGTGATGATCTGGACAAGTGCCGTAGTGGACATGACCAGTTCTTTTCTGAATCAGATTCTAATCGAAACGCGGATCGGAGTTGGTCGGATCCCGGCGTCGGCCAAAGGGGAATTTGGTCCTCCGCAATAGATCCGACACAACTCCGATCGACCGCCTCAGGCTAGTTCCGCCTCGTCAATTACGTCCCCGTCTTCGGTGCTGGTGACGAGAGGGTGCCGCTTATGCTACCAAACGACGTAGTGAGGCCCCCGCTCAACGTGGCCATAACACCAACGATGACCGCTGCCATGATAGCGGCGATCAGACCATACTCGACCGCCGTTACACCACTCCGGTCGGACCAAAAGGCGCGAATGCGTTTCACTGATTTGAACATGACACTCTCCATTTCTTCTTTCGAAGAACTTCCGTGCGACAACCGAGGCTTGGTAAAGAAGCGAGGCCCCGGTAGCGCAACAAGGGAATAATTGCACATTTGTTACCAGCTATCCATTCGGACTCTTGGCCTAATACGATCCGCAATATTCAACGCCAAGACCGTGCCCCGCGTCGTCAGGAACGAAGGCGGCGGTTTAGACCGGCCGCTCGAACGCCAGAAGGCCGTCCCGGGCCGGCGGGGCCCGAAAAGAGAATGAGACGGGCCCCAAACCGCTAAACGGTTACATTCATGCCCGTCTACCCGACCCCGGCCAAAACGTAAGTTAGCAGTCAAGCGAGGCCATGCGTTCGGTGCCAGCTCCGCCAGCGGCCTGATGAAGCACCGGCTCGGCGCGCCGTACGGCTTCGACACGGTTGTGGGCGCCCAGCGCCGAATACGCGGACGACAGATGAACCTTCACGGTACCAATGCCGAGATTAAGCTGTCGCGCGATCTCCTTGACCGACCGGCCCTCCGACAGCAACCGCATCACGTCTATCTGGCGAGGCGACAGGCGTACGCACCCGCCTGCCGCGGAGGAAGCGCCTGCCGCGCGCACAACCGGCGAAGGCTGCTGCGACTTCGCGGCCCGCAACGGGCTGTCGTGGCGAAGAGTCGCGCCGGCCGAACCGGACCGCATCCAGTTCGCCAGCCATGTCGGCACCGCCTCCACCGACATCGGCCGGGCGATCCAGAATCCCTGCAGATCGCAGGGTCCTATCCGTTCGAGCGCATCGGCGGTTTCGCGGTTCTCGACACCTTCAGCCACGCAGCCAACCCCCATATTGGCGGCGAGGCCGATGAGGGATTTGACGATCGCCAGCGAGTCCCTCGACGTCGTCATTTCGTTGACAAATGACCGGTCGATTTTAATCTCCGAAAACGGCATCTGCCGGAGCAACCGGAGCGACGAATAGCCCGTCCCGAAATTATCGATCGAAAGGCGGATACGCTTGATCTGCAGCCGGTTCATGATGTCCATGGTCAGGGTGACATCCTTGAAGGCCGCCGTCTCGCTGAACTCGAGGCACAGATGGTCCGGTGGCATGCCGCCCGCCCGCAGACGCTGCTGCAACCGGTCCGGCAATGTCCGGTCGTGCAGATTGGGCGCGGACAGGTTCACGGCGATCGGCACGCTGAGGCCAAGCTCGGACAAAACCTGATAGGCCTTGATCGCAGCCCCGATGGACCAGTCCGCCAAAGCGTCTATCGTGGCGGTGTCGCCTTCCGCAATCGCGAGGAAACTGCCCGGTAGGATCAATCCCGCGCTGGGATGGTCCCAGCGTATCAGAGCCTCCAGCTTTTTCAGAGACCTTGGCGACATCGAGACGATAGGCTGGAAATCAAGGCACATCTCGTGGTTGCCGATCGCCGTCCGGAGTTGCTCCGCCGACAACACCCGGGAGGCGGCCTGGAGACCGGCGAACAGCATTTCCAGCGCCGGCATATGTAAAGGCTTTTCGAGCGTGGATACGATGTTCAGGCCGAGACTTTCGCCGAACAGGCGCACGGTCGACAGCAGCCGTGCGCCATGCACGCTCGTGAGGATCACTGCTCCCGGATAGTGCGCCTCCGCCAGCAGCCGCAATTGCTCGACGCCGTCGGTGGCTCCGAGTTCCAGATCCAGCACCAGGACCCGGGGTCGTTCGTTGCGCAACAGTTTCCAGAATGACTCTTCGTCCGCGACCGCCGTCGCCTCCACGTGCATCAGCTTGGCTAACTGGGCCGCGAGGCCGCCCGGAGTGGAATCCTGGTCGAAAATGAGTATGCGCATAACCGATGATACTTCCGTCGCGATGCCCATAGGGCTTCAAAACAGCCCGGTGCAGCCGCGCAGCGGTCTTACCGGCTGATCGGGACTCAATATGGCGCGGCCTAAGCCGAAACCGTCCCCAGATCCCTATCATATTGTAATCACATCGACTAAAAAAGTATTTCGTCGCTTATGAAACCAACCCCGGGGTCAGCCGTTCGGATGGGTGGCGATCGAACCGGCGCCACAGACGCACCGGATGATTGTCGGATCGGCCGTCGGCGGGGACGAGACGCCCAGGTTCTACCCCAAGCGGGATACGGCCGGTCCTCGGACAATGACACCGCCTGACCGTTCTGATCGTCGTCTCGGGTCGCCCGGGGTTTACCTGTTCACCTCTCAGAAATCGCTTTTCGACATTTGTATCCCGAACATCGGGCGTTGCAGCGCGCCGTCGGCGGGAAGCGGCGTCGCGCTGGCGCGGGAGGCCGGATGCACGAATTTGACCGCGTCGTTCGGCAATATGCCCTCGACCTGAGCGTGGGACTGCCGTTGAGCCGCCGGTCGAACATCGATCCTTTGCCGCTCATGAGTCTGACGCGGCGAACAAGGCTCCAAAGCGCGCAGGCGTCCTTAACAACCGCTAGCTCAGGACCCGACGCTCGCTCCCGAGGTGCAGGATCTCGCTCCCATTCTCAGGACGCCGCCTTCCAAACCGCCGAACCATAGATCTCCTCCGGGAAGTCTGCAGCGATCGTCCCGGTGATCCGCTGTTCATGGCTGTCGATATCGGCCAGAAACAAATCCCGGCTGATCCGGGCCGCCACCAGCGGGATGTCCCGCCGCATGCTCGGCACATCGCCGATGGGCAGCCCGAAGCTGACGAAGCCGGCCGGATTGTGGACATGGATGTCGCGCAGATACGGCGCCTCGCCGGGGATTTTCTCCAGGTATTCGTGCGCCTCACCGAGATAGGGATGACTGCCGAGGAATCCGTCCTGTTCGTCCGCAGGCGGCGCATAGCGGTCGCGCCACAACAGGATCTTGTCCGCGAAGCCGGCGATCTCCGGCCGCGCCCCGGGGTCGACGAAGTACCCGGTGCCGGCGATGACGAAATCAAAATGGAACGTACCGTCGGCGGCGTACGCGACGACCTCAGCCCCCTCGGTCCGGGCATCGTGCCAGGGTGCGGCGAGGTGCAGATGAAAATTCGGGAAAGCCACCGCCCGCTGGATCGCATCGATGGTCGGGGTCGAGCCGGCGCGGCGGAAGCGGATTGCCTGGTGCCAGCGAATCGCATCCGGCAATTGCCGATAATTGTCATACGCTCCCGGATACCCGCGAACCCGGGTTATCGGCACGGACGCAATATCCGGGCGCCGGGCAAACAGATGCACCGCGGCGGCACCGTTCTCCAGCGCCATGCCGGCAGCATCGAACGCCGCGGCGGCGGCCCCGACGACGGCGACGGTCCTGCCGCGGAGCGCGGCGAAATCGATTTGATCCTGGGTATGCGCCAGCACGGTCCGCGGCAGGGCTGCCAGGACCGGCGGCACATACGGACCGCCGTTGCCGGTGAAGCCGGTGGCGAGCACGATCTTCCGCGTGGTTTCGATCGCCGGCTGACCTTTGATCTCCAGATGCAGGCGGAACCGCCCCTCCGCCGGTTCGATGCGCAACAGTTTAGTGCGGTAGCGTACGGGAATTTTCAGGAAATGCCGGTACCAGCTCAGGTATTCGGCCCACAGCAGGCGCGGAATACGGTCGATCGCGGTGTAGGCTTCCTGCCCGTGGCGTGCCTCATACCAGGACTGGAAGCTTAGCGCCGGGACGCCGAGCTCCGGGCCGGCCAGCGATTTCGGAGTGCGCAGCAGGTTCATCCGGGCCGCGGTCAGCCAGACGCCGGCCCGGGATTCGTCCTCCGCGGCATCGATCACCGAAACCTTGCCGATGCCGGCGCGGCGCAACGCAAACGCCAGCGCCGAACCGGTCTGTCCGCCCCCCACCAGAACCACATTATGATCGAGCCCGGCTCGTTCCGGCACCCAGTTCTGCGGATCGGGGCCGATGAGGCGAAGCGCATCGACGGCAGTGGCGTCCGGATCGGCCATGTCTGTATCCCTTTGGCGGTTAGGCGGCGGATTGTGCCGGACAATATTCCACTATATGATATGATGTAAATATACGTTCCACGATATATCACAATGGATTGGCCATGACCCTCGCGTTCCCCACCCGGCGCCGCCTTGCGGCACTCGGCGTTTCGGCCGCGATTTTACGGCCCGCCCGCGCGTCGCCGGTGCTGCGTCTGGGCGACCAGAAGGGCGGCACTCGATCTCTTATGGCTGCCGCCGGCCTGCTGGACGACGCCGAAATCCCGATCGAGTGGAGCATCTTCGCCGCCGCCGCGCCGTTGCTGGAGGCGTTGAACGCCGGAGCAATCGACTGCGGCGGAGTCGGCGACGCACCGTTTGCCTTCGCCCGCGCGGCCGGGGTGCGTGCCAAGATCATCGCCGCGACGCGGTCCTCCGGTTCCAGCACGGCGCTGCTGGTGCCGGCGAAATCCACCGCGCGGAACTTTGCCGACATGCAAGGGCGCAGTATCGGCACCGGACGGGGATCGGTTGGGCATTACCTCGTCGTTGCGGCCCGCGAACGCGCCGGTCTGTCGCCTTCCGATATCCGCCTGGTGTTTCTCTCGCCGGCCGATGCCAAGGCGGCGTTCGTGTCTGGCGCGATCGATGCGTGGTCCACCTGGAGCCAATACGTCTACCTGGCGGTAGCGCAGGACAAGGCTCGCATCCTGCTCGACGGCCAGGGCCTCATGAGCGGGTTGAGCTATTACGTTGCCACCGAACGGGCGATCGCCGAAAAGCGTGATCTGCTGAAGACCTTCGTCCGGCGGCTGCGGGTGGCGATGATCTGGGGGCTGGCGAACGTGGATGCCTATGCCGCGGCCTGGGCGAACGAAACCGGTGTGCCGTACGAGGTGTCTCGCGAAACGCTGAACGCACGGGGGTTTGCACCGGTGCCGATCGACGCGCAGATGATCGCGGATCAACAGCACACGGTGGATCTTTATGCGCGGGAGGGCGTTTTGCCCAATCGCTACGACGCGTCGGCGGGGTTCGATGCCTCGTTCAACGTATAGGTATCGTACAAGGATGTTGACTCACGCCACTGGGACGTGTGACGGTCTATTGGTCCACCGGAGGCATGGCATGTCGCGATCGAACGTCACCATTTCCCGGCGGCGGCTGCTTGGTTCGGCTGCGGCACTTGGCCTGGGCTCCCGGGCGTTTGCCGGCGAGCCGCCGGTGCCGCCGCTGGAAGGACCGCCCCGCAAGCTGAACCTCGCCTGGATGCCGACCGCACTGTGCCATATCGCGGTGCCGGTGGCGGACAAGAAGGGCTTCTTCAAGAAGCACAATTTGGACGTGGAATTCGTCAACTGGGCGGGATCGACCGACCTGCTGCTGGAAGCGATCTCGACCGGCAAAGCCGATGCCGGAATCGGCATGGCGCTGCGCTGGCTGAAGCCGATGGAGCAGGGCTTCGACGTCAAGCTGACCGCCGGCACGCATGGCGGCTGCATGCATGTGCTGGCCGCACCGGAGTCCGGGTTGAAGGGCCTGGGTGATCTGCGCGGGAAACGCCTCGGCGTCGGCGACATCAACGGCGTGGACAAGAACTTCTTCTCGATCGTCTTGTTGAAGAAGGGCATCGACCCGGTCAAGGACGTGGAGTGGAAGCAGTATCCGCCTGAATTGCTGGGGATGGCGGTGAAGAAGGGCGAGATCGATGCGCTCAGCACCGGCGATCCGCTGGCGTTCATCCTCAAGCGCGACAACGGGCTTATCGAGTTCGCCAATAACCTCGAGAACGGCTACGAGAATCTCGCGTGTTGCGTGCTGGGCCTCCGCGGCAGCCTGATCCGCAGCGACAAGCCGGTGGCGGCGGCGCTGACCCGGGCGATACTGGAAGCCGCGCAGTGGGTCAGCGAAAACCCGGCGGAATCGGGCGAAATCTACGCGCCCTATGCGCCGAAGCAGCGGGCGGCAGATCTTGCGGTGATGCTGCGGTCGGTGACCAGCGAGCACCATCCGGTGAAGACCGACTTCGAAAAGGAAATTGCCTTCTACGTCAACGACCTGAAATCCGTCGGCGTGATGAAGCCAGGCGTGAACGCGGACAAATTCGCCAGCCGCGTCTACGAAGACGTTCTGACATAATTCATTGTATAAGGGAGAATACGACGCATGAGCTACGCCACGATCCAGGTCAAGCCAGTGACCCCTCGCCTCGGGGCGGAGATATCGAATATCGACTTGACCTCTACGCTCAGCAACCAACAGGTGGACGACCTGCACACCGCGCTGGCGGAGCATCAGGTGCTGTTCTTCCGGGACCAGAAGCTCAGCCTGGATCAGCAGAAGACGTTGGGACGGCATTTCGGGGAACTGCATATCCACCCGAACACGCCGGGTCCGGAGGGGCATCCGGAAATCCTGCCAATCCATGCCGATGCCAGTTCGAAGCGGGTGGCCGGGGAGGGCTGGCACTCCGACGTGTCCTGCGACATCGAGCCGCCTTTGGGCAGCATCCTGTACTTGCATACCGTTCCGCCCGCCGGAGGCGATACGATTTTCGCCAGCCAATATGCGGCGTATGAGGCGCTGAGCCCGGCGTTCCGCGAATTCCTGGATGGCCTGACGGCGACTCATTCCGGCGACCGGTCGTATCGCCGGACCAACCGGATCCTGGGCATCGACGACCGTGACCGGGTGTTTCCGCAGGCGGTGCATCCGGTGGTGCGCACCCATCCGGTGACGAAGCGCAAAGCGTTGTTCGTCAACGAGGGCTTCACCACGCATATCAACGAACTGTCGGAAAAGGAAAGCCGCGCGGTGCTGGATTTCCTGTTCGAGCACAGCACGAAGCCGGCCTTCCAGGTGAGGTTCCGCTGGCAGCCGCATTCGGTTGCGTTCTGGGACAACCGCGCGGTGCAGCACATCGCCATGTGGGATTACTTCCCGCAGGTGCGCTCCGGCAGCCGCGTCACCATCAAGGGCGATCGCCCGATCTGAACGGTCAAATAATATGTCCCAAACCGATGTTCTGTTTCCCGGCCGCTTCGCCGAGCTGGCCGATTTTTACACCACCGGGCGTCCAACCTACCCGCCGCTGCTGGCGCGGCGGGTCGCCGATCTGGTGGGGTTGAACGGATCGCAGACAGTGCTGGATCTTGGTACGGGGCCGGGGTTTCTGGCGCTGGATTTCTATCCGTTCGCGGACAAGGTCATCGGCGTCGATCCGGAACCGGCGATGCTGAACGCGGCGCGGCGGAATGCGCAGAAGGCGGAGGTCGAGATCGAGTTTGTCGAGGGCAGTTCCAACGACCTCGGCCCCCGCTTCGGCCGCCTGCATCTGGTGACCATCGGCCGCGCCTTTCACTGGATGGATCGTCCGCGCACGCTGGAAGCATTGGACACGCTGATCGAACCAACCGGCGCGGTCGCTTTGTTCCAGGAATCCTATCCGCCCGTGCCGGCCAATACCTGGCACGCGACGTTCCAGGCGATACTGGATCATTACGGGGCGGAGGATCCGGCGCGGGAGCAGACTCATCGCAACAAAGACCATGAGGCGGTGCTGCTCGACTCGCCGTTCAGCCATTTGGAGCGGGTTGCCGTGCTGGAACAGCGTCAGACCAGCATCGAGCATATTGTGGACCGGTCCTTGTCCTATGGCCGGGCGTGGCAGGGGCGGCCGGGATCGCGGCTCAAGGACATGGCCCTGGAGGTTCGCGACGCCCTCGCGCCGTATGTGAAAAACGGCCATGTTCTGGAGGTGCTGGAGGGCAGCGCACTGGTTGCTCGCCGCCCGGCGGCGATTGCCTGAGCGGCCGATGGCGCGACAGGGCGAACTTCGCGTCGAAGACGTTTCCAAGCAGTTCCGGGTCAATGGCTCGGAACTGCTTGTTTTGGATCGCGTCGATCTGTCCGTCGCGCCGGGGGAGTTCCTGACCATCGTCGGCGCCAGCGGTTGCGGCAAATCCACGCTGCTGCGGTTGATCGCCGGCCTGGATACGGATTTCCGCGGCGGCATCGCCCTGGACGGCAAGCGGGTGACGGAACCCGGGCTGGAACGAGGGCTGGTGTTCCAGGAGCCTCGGTTGTTTCCCTGGCTGACGGTGGCGCAGAACGTGGCGCTCGGCTTGCTGAATGCGGGGCTGAGCAAAGCGGCGAAACGGCGGGCGGTGCTGGATCATATCGCGCTTGTCGGATTGACCGCGTTTCAGGATGCATACCCGCACCAGCTTTCCGGCGGCATGGCGCAACGGGTGGCCATCGCCCGCGGGCTGGTGAACCGGCCCGGCGTGCTGCTGCTGGATGAACCGCTCGGCGCCCTGGACGCGCTGACGCGGGCGCGGCTGCAGGACGAGTTGCAGCGGATCTGGGCGGCTGAACGGATCACCATGCTGCTGGTCACACATGATGTTGAGGAAGCGGTCTATCTCGGCGACCGCGTGGTGGTGATGGCGCCGCGACCGGGCCGGATCGCGGCATCGTTCGACGTGGCTCGGCCACGGCCGCGCGACCGGACCAGCGCGGCGCTGGCGGCCGTGCGGAGCAGCGTCATGACAGCGCTGGAGGCGACGATCGCGGCGCAGGTATTCGATACGCCGCGGGGGGCGCCCCGGCCGATGGCGGTGGCGCGGGATTTTGCGACAGCGGAAGGTAGAGTATGAAACGATTGGGTGGACGCGGCGCAGCAGATGAGCGGCCGGGAGTGGGCCGCCGTGCTTTCAACGTCATGGTCCGCGCAGGCAGACCATCCACGCCTTGCGGTGCCGGTATCGGAAAAGGCGTGGATGGCGGGGCTCACCCGGCCATGACGGAGGCGGCGAACGGACTGCGAAAGCTGGCGTTTTCGTTGCTTCCTGCTCTCGCTCTCCTCATCGCCATACTCGTAACAACTGCCCCCGCCGCCGCCGCGGACGAACCCGTCACCATCCGCTTCGGCTTCGCCAACGTCGGTGTGGACAATCGCCAATTCTCCGGTGGCAACGCCATCGCGACCGCCCATGCGGAGCACTATATCGAAAACGAACTGAAAGACCTGCCCAACGTCAAGGTGGAGTTTTTCTTCTTCAAGGGCGCCGGCCCGGCGGTGAACGAGGGCTTTGCCAACGGCCAGCTCGACTTTGCCTCCCAGGGCGACCTGCCGCAGGTGATCGCGCGGGCGAACGGCCTCAAAACGCGCATCCTCGCGGCGGGTGGCGCGCATGGGCCGATGTATCTGGCCACGCCGCCGGATTCGGACATCCGGGCGGTGAAGGACCTCCAGGGCCGCAAGGTTGCAATCTTCCGCGGCACCAACAATCATCTCGCGGCGGTCAAGGTGCTGGCGGCGAACGGACTGACCGAGCGCGATTTGCAGGGCATCAATATGGACGAGCCGTCGGCCAACGCCGCGCTGGCGACGCACAACATCGATGCGGCGTTCGGCAATTACGGCCTGCTGATGCTGTCCGATCAAGGGCTGGCGAAGATCATTTACTCCACCAAGGGCGACAATCCCGCCTTCGAGCGGCAGTCAACCCTGATCGCGGCGGATAGTTTCGTTTCGGCGCACCCGGACCTGACCCAGCGCGTGGTCACCGCCATCGTCAAGGCTTCGTATTGGTCATCGCAGGAAGAAAACCGCGAAGCGCTGTTCGAGATCTGGTCGCGCACCGGCCGCCCGGCATCGGTCTATCGCGCGGACTTCGCGGACCAGTCGCTGAAATACCGCAATACGCCGCTGCTGGACGACTACATCATCGCGCAATATCGCATCCAGGGGTTGCAGGCCAAGGACTACGGACTGGTCCGCCGCACCGTCAGCGTCGATGGCTGGTTCGACCCGCAGTTTCTGAACGTGGCGCTCAAGCAGCTCGGTCTGGAGCATTACTGGACGCCGTACGATGCCGACGGCAAACCTCAGGGCGGATCATAAATGCAGGTCGCCGCCGCAGCCGCGCCACCCTGGCCGAGTCTGCCGCGCGGCGGCATTGCCTTCCTGTTCCCGTTATCGCTTCTGGCGCTTTGGTCGATCAGCGCCCGCCTCGGCTGGCTGCCGCCGCAAATCCTGCCCGCGCCGTCGGAGGTTGGCTCTGCCCTGTGGGATCTGGCGGGCACTGGCGAGCTCGCATCCAACACCGCGATCAGCCTGCTGCGGGTGGTCGAGGGCTTTGCGGCCGGAAGCGCGCTCGGGTTGCTGCTCGGCATCGCGATGGGGCTGTCCCGCACCACAGAAGATTACGTCAAGCCGCTGTTCACGGCGTTCGCCCAGGTGCCGACGCTGGGGTGGATCCCCTTCCTGATGCTGCTGGTGGGGATTGGCGAGCCGTTGAAAATTCTGGTGATCGCCAAGGCGGCTTTCGTGCCCGTCGCGCTCAACACCTTCGCCGGCATCCGCGCCGTGCCGCCCATCTATGCCGAGGTCGGCGCACTGTTTCGCTTCAATCGCTGGCAGTTGCTGCACAGGGTGGTGCTGCCCGCCGCGGTGCCCCCGATTTTCACCGGGCTGCGCTATGGGCTAACGCATGCGTGGAACGCACTGGTTGCTGTCGAACTGCTCGCCTCGGCCGAAGGGCTTGGCTACCTGTTGGTCTGGGGCCGTCAGATGTTCTGGCTGGATACCATGATGGGCGCGATGATCGTCATCGGGATCGTCGGATTCGCGCTCGACCGGATCATGGCCGCTGCGGAGCAGCGGCTGCAAAGCTGGCGGCTGGCATGAAACGCATGCTGCGCGGCATGGTGCTGCCCGTCGGCCTGCTGGCGCTGTGGGAGTTTGCCAGCCACGCGGGCGTGGTCGATCCGCGAATCCTTCCGTCGCTGGAACTGGTCGCCCATACCGCCGTAAATCAGGTGATGCACGAGGGCCTGTTGGGCAATCTCGCCGCCAGCCTGGCCCGCGACATGGCCGGCTTTTGCATCGGGTCGTTCATCGGCGTGGCAATCGGCACGGCCCTGGGTTTATCGCTAGTCGCGGACCGCCTGTTCATGCCGAGTTTTAACGGACTGCGGCAGATCGCCATCCTGGCCTGGATCCCGCTCATCTCGATCTGGTTCGGCGTCGGCGAGTCGGCGAAAGTCGTGTTCATTGCCGCAGCCGCATTGATTCCGGTTGTGTTAAACACGCGCGAAGGCATGCGCGCCGCCTCGACACAACTGGTGGAGGTGGCGCGGGCGCTGACCTTTACACGTTGGCAGCTTGTGACACGGCTGTATTTGCCTTCGGCGCTGCCCTCGATCGCGACCGGCGTGCATCTGGGGCTGATCTATGCCTGGGTCGCCAGCATAGGCTCGGAGTACTTCATGACCGTCGGCCCCGGCATCGGTGGCCTGATCATCGCCGGACGGGAACGCTTCCAGATGGATCTGGTGATCCTCGGAATCCTGATTCTGGGCATTGTCGGCTTTGCGATCAATCTGGGCGCGTCGGCGATCGAGGCACGGCTTATGCGCTGGAAGCCGGGCTGATCGGGAATGTGAGCATGGATATCTGGCGAATCGGGCTTCAAGGGGATAGACATCCTACAGGACACACTATACGGTAATTGAAATATCTCTACGGGAAGAAAAGCACGAAAATGCTGCTCACGCGCCGGGATCGTGGAATGGTCGCACTGGCCATCGTCCTTGACATCGCCTTCCACAGCGGTAGCGAAACCGTTGTGAATGCTGCCGAATTGGCCGAACGCACAGGGATGGCCCGGCGCACGCTGGAGCCGCTGTTGCAGGCTTTGTCGCGCGAGCGTCTGCTCGACAGCACGCGCGGTCCGCATGGCGGCTACCGGCTCGGCCGACCGGGGCGGCTGATCAAGGTTTCAGAGGTTATCACCGTAGGGCTGCACAGCCTTGAGGAAAGCGGGCTGGACCTGAGCGGGCGGTTACAGCGTGCGGTGGTAGAGCCGCTGTGGGGCGAGTTCGACGCCCTGCTGCTGGGGCATGCCGAAGGGCTGACCATCGAGGACCTGCTGAAGCGCGCGGCCGCGGCCGGGTTGCGAAAGCCCGTGAACGAGCCGTTGAATTTTGTGATCTGACATGCCCAGACCTCGCCGAGCGTTGAAGTTGGCCGAAGCGGCCCCTCAATTCGCGCCTACACCGCTGCCGAACCGGCCGGTAACACCCCGTGGGCACATGTTCGAAAGCGTGCTGGACCTTGTCGGCGGGACGCCGCTGGTGAAGCTGCCGCGGCTGAAGGCGGCCGAGGACCTGCACGCGGACATCGCTTTCAAGCTGGAGTTCTTCAATCCACTCGGGTCGGTGAAGGATCGTATCGGCCTGGCGATGGTGGAGGCTGCGGAGCTGGCCGGGGAAATTGCCCCGGGCAAGACGACGATCGTGGAGCCGACATCGGGCAATACCGGGATCGCGCTGGCGTTCGTGGCTGCGGCGAAGGGGTACAAGCTGATCGTTGTCATGCCCGAAGGCGCGTCCGTTGAGCGGCGCAAGCTGCTGCGGCTGCTGGGCGCGCAGGTCGAGTCGACTCCGGCGAAGCTGGGGATGCCGGGGGCGATCGCCCGCGCGGACGCGATTTTGTCGCGGACCGAGGGCGCGTGGATCGCGCGGCAGTTCGATAACCCGGCCAATCCGGCGGCGCACGAGGCTACGACGGCGGAGGAGATCTGGGCGGATACCGATGGGCTGGTGGATTTTGTCGTCGGCGGCGTCGGCACCGGCGGCACGCTGACCGGGATTGCGCGCGGGTTGAAGCATCGGCGGCCGGGATTGAAAATCGTTGGCGTGGAACCCCAGGAAAGTGCGGTGCTGTCGGGCGACAGTCCCGGGCCGCATCGCATCCAGGGTATCGGCGCGGGGTTCACACCGACAGTGCTGGACCGGTCTGTCCTGGACGAGGTACGGGCGGTGTCGGAGGCGGAATCGTTTGCCGCGGCCCGGCGGTGCGCTGCGGTCGAGGGTTTGCCGGTCGGGATTTCCTCCGGCGCGGTACTGCATGCGATGATCGATCTGGCGCGGCAGGAGGAAAATGCCGGCAAGCTGATCGTCGGGATCGCGGCTTCGTTTGCCGAACGGTATTTGTCGACGCCGTTGTTCGCGGGGTTGTAGGGGGGCATCGACCCGGCCGCGCCACGCGGCTGTCTGAATGCACCGTGTAGTGGCGCGTGGCAAAGTGTGCGTGCACTCCGATTCTAAAGCTTTGGAAACGAACATCATTTCTTAAATAGCTACTATCTGCGGTCGATATCGCTTCCGTCCACCATCGCCAATCGCAACATAAGGGACTGCCGGACGGAACGATCCACCCACCAGGTGGAGCTCGGGATGTCGCACGTCAACCGGGGTGTGTCGTCGCCGACCGTTCGCCGGTGACCGCATGAATCTCGCCAGGAGGCGTCCTTCACGCTAACGGGCACGAGCCGTCGGGCTGGCGCTGGTTCGGGCGGAAGCCTGTGGGTTACCGTGTCAAACGTGTTGACATGGATTTGATTTTGGAATAGAACCCTTCCGTTCCTTCAACCGCGTCGCAATTTCATCTGAGGCATGGTGGGATAACTGATGGCCTGTGGCGGATGATCAAACGACAATTGGATGACCGTGGCTTGGCGCCGAATAGCCACAGCAAGCGCTGCTAGTCGCGTGAGTGGAACTGCTGCCAGGTCCGAGGTCCGAAACCAGGCGGAAACCGCGCCGTCCGTTCGGTTAGGACGCGAGAAAAGCCATGCCGGACGACATTGACCCGCACCTCGCTGAAACCCTGGCTCAAGCGTCAGGGGCGTCGTCTGGTAACGGCGACCAGCAGATCGACCCGCAATTCGACGAAGCCGCTTATCTGCGCGCGTTTCCCGATGTCGCCATCGCGGTGGAACGCGGCGATATGGCTTCGGGCCTGTTTCATTATGCCTTGTGCGGCCGCGTGGAGAGACGCTTGCAGATGCCGGCCTATCTCTCTGCGCGAGCGGGGAACGGTACCCAACCGGCGCATGAATCTGTCGGCGCACGTGTTCCTCGGTTCAGCATCGATGTAGCGATAGCATCGGAATCGGGGGCGGTCTTTATAGTCGGCTGGGCCGATGATCGGCAGGATCCTTTGGTGACGATAAGCGTTGCCTCTGGTCATGGCAGACCTCACACGTGGACGCGGTTCCCCAGGCTTCGGCGTCCCGATGTGGAAACGGTCGTCCAGTCGACCGAGCCCTGCAATCATGGATTTTGGGTCTTCTGTAACGACGATACGGCCCCGCTTCGGACCGACCTGGCGCCGGCCGATACCGAGTGCCTTGTCGAACTCAGATTCGAATCCGGTGTCACCGGCGAGGCGCGGCAGCCACTTTTGCGAGAAGGAAACGGACAGCTCCGCGATACCGTCATGGGATATTTTTCAGCGATCGGCTATCATGGAAATCGCACGGTTGAAGCCTTCACGAGTCTCGATCTTGGCGCCGGCGATGCGTTGATACGGTTCAATCGAGCGCTGTCCGACAGTATTGCGGCAGGTGCGGCGACGGAGCGCTTCGGCCCGAACAGGAAGCATTTCACCGGTTCCATTATCGTTCCTCTGTTTGGAATTAGCGAGTTTTTCTTCTTGCAGAGCTGTCTTTACTCGCAGGGAAAAGGCATCGCGGACTACGAATTTATTTATGTCATCAACAGCCCCGAGCTGATCGAACTCATTCAACGAGAGGCCCGTCTCGCTGAAATGATCTACGGTCTGTCACAGACTTTGGTCATGCTGCCTGACAACCTTGGCTTCGGCGCCGCCAACAACGTCGCCGCCCGCTATGCTCGCAGCGATCGGCTTCTCTGCGTCAACCCCGACGTTTTTCCCCGCGTCAGCGATTGGGCGCAACGGCACAGCGACCTGCTGAATTCAATGCCGGCCGAGCAGACCCGTTTTTTTGGCACTTCGCTTTATTACGACGACGGTTCGTTGATGCACGGCGGCATGTATTTCGATATGGATACCGGCCTGCATGTCACGCGAGAAAACATCACGCGGCATGTGATGCTGCGGGTTGAGCACTATGGCAAAGGCGCTCCGGCCTGGGCCGATCAATTTGTTGCATCCCGCAGGGTCCCCGCTGTCACCGGCGCATTTATCTCGATAGCCCGCGATTGGTTCGAGAAGCTCGGAGGTTTCACGCAAGACTATATATTCGGCCATTACGAGGACGCCGATCTTTGTCTCAAAAGTCTGGCGGAGGGGGCTCCGGTTTGGGTGCATGACATTCCGATGTGGCATCTTGAAGGCAAGGGAGCCAAACGGCTTCCGCCCCACGAGGGCGGAAGCCTGTTGAATCGATGGTTGTTTTCGCGTAACTGGCAGTCTCTGATCGTTCCGGAGCTGATTGGACAGCTGCCGGGACACAGGCTGCTGCGGGAGGCAGTGGAGATTGGCAATGAGGTCGATCCTGTTACTGAGGCGCCCTTGCCGGTGTTCGCTGCAAAGGTGTCGCGCCGCGCGGCGGCGAAGCGGCCGGCGCTGATGCGGGTCCGGTGAACTGCGACAATGCCCAAGAAAATCTTACTGATCAGCGCGTATCACCCGGAACTTCTGCGTGGCGGCGCCCAGGTCGTTTGCCACGAGCTGTTCGAGGAATTGCATGCGGATGCGAAAGCCAAATGTTACCTTCTTGCGTCGGTCGATGATTCTTATCCCGCGCTATTCAAGTCAGGGGCGCGCATAACCGGTTTCGATGGCAGGGCGGACGAATTCCTGTTCCTTAGCCGAGATTACGATTACTGGTGGCACAAAGTCGGCGAGCCGCTTCTGATAGCGTCGTTTATCGAATTTTTGGAGACCATCAATCCGGACGTGGTGCACTTCCACCATTTTATGACCCTGGGCATCGATCTGGTCACGGTGGTTCGCCGGGTCCTGCCGTCCTGCCGCATTATACTGACGTTTCACGAATTTCTGGCTATTTGCGCCGCCGACGGCCATATGGTTCGGCGCAGTGATCGGTCGCTTTGCAGCCGGGCTACCCCGGTCCGATGCCACCAGTGCTTCCCGGAACGCCGGCCGGAAGAATTTCTGGTCCGGAAGATGTGGTTCATGCAGCATCTGCAACATGTCGATCGGTTCACCTGTCCCAGCAGGTTCATGATCGAACACTATGTCGATTGGGGCATTCCGCGGGAAAAGATCGAGCACGTTCCGAATGGCCAGCGGCGCTACGGCCCGCCGCCGGTGGACAGCGGGCGAGTGGCGAAGAGAAACAGATTTGGCTTTTTCGGCCAGTTACACGACGCCAAAGGCGTGCACATCGTGCTTCGCGCGGTTCAGATCTTGCGAGATAGTGGTTTCACCGATTTTAGCGTGGATCTGAACGGAACCAACATTCACTGTGCTTCGCCGGAAGTGCGCCAGGAAATCGAGGTTTTTTTGGCGGCGGAAAAAGCGCTTCCGTATAATGCACAGAACGTATGTTACAACGGTTCGTACCATCTTGAACAGTTGCACACCCGAATGGCGCGTGTCGACTGGTGTCTGGTGCCATCCATCTGGTGGGAGATCTTCGGTCTGGTCATTTCGGAGGCATGGATGTTTGGCAAACCGGTGATCTGTTCGAACGTCGGCGGCATGGCGGAACGCGTCGCCGACGAGGTCGATGGATTGCATTTCGAAATGGGCGACGCGCGCGCTCTTGCCGCCGTGATGCGTCGCGCCTGCACGGAAGACGGGTTGTGGCGTAAGTTGCATGACGCGCTTCCGGCCTATCCTCGCCGCGACGTTATGGCCAAGAACTTTCTGCGCCTCTATAACGAGGCTGACGAGGAAGTGGCTTGATACAAGCGATCGGGCGGATGAGGGTTGCTGCCTCACAAGGAGCATGTTGCCGGCTGTGAATCCATCGGTGTCCCGGAACGAGCGTGCCGAACCATTCCAGTTCGCCGGAGTTGGTGCCGCGACCGATCTATCAGTCGTAGCCGAAACATTGTTTCCGGAATGCTTTCATCCGATCCGCAACGCGACGGTCTACACCAACATCGCCGAACTCACCCGGGAGTTCGGGCGGCACCACCTGGACGATATCTATACCGAACGGACCTGCTCCGTCGCGCCGATCACCCTGGCGCGGCTTCCCGCGGGAGCGGTTCTGTTCGGGGGCGATGAGTTCCTTGTCGGTTCCGGGGGCTGTTTGCTGCAGGAGCAGATTGCTCCTTATCTGCGTGACAACCACGATCTCATAAGGGAAATCACTTCAACCTGGCGGCCGACCATGAGGGTGAGCGAGGAAAGCCTGCTGGTGGCCCGATTCGGCATCTATACCTGGGGGCACTGGCTGGGGGAATTGCTGCCGAAGATCGTCCTTGCCGAAGCCTGCTTTCCCGGACGTTTCCGCTATCTGCTTCCGACCACGGTATTGACGGATCCGGACCCCGGGCTGCCAACCGTCAGGATCAGAGAAACGCTTCATGCCTACGGTATCGGCAGGGAACGTGTTCTGCCGTTGTATCCGGCCACCGACTATCAATTCGACCGATTGCATACGCTCGGGCCGATATGGTCGGACCACATCATGCATCCGTCGATTGCATCGCTGATGCGCAAGCGCCTGGTTCCTGCCGCGAATCCGTCTCGTGAGGCAGCGCCGTCGAGGCGCATATGCCTGATTCGCAACGGTCCGGGGCGGGCGATCACCAATCTGGCGGAAGTTCATGAGCTGCTGGGTGCCCACGGCTTCGAATTTCACACTCTCAGCACCATGGCGTTTACCGCCCAGATCGACTTGTTCCAGACTGCATCTGTGGTTTTCGCGGTGCTGGGATCCGATCTTTCGGATCTGATCTACGCGCCTGACGGTATCAAGGTGATCAGCGCCGCGCCGGCGATTTTCGGCGACCGGTTTTTCTATGCGTTGATTGTCAGCCGGAACGGAACATATGCCGATCTGCGGGGGCCGGTCGTTGAACTGGATCGAAGGGCGGAACATCGATCGAGCTTTTATCTTGATCTTTCCAAGATCCGGATGGGCCTGAACGCGATGGGTGTCGGGAAATGATGCGTTTCCCCGCAGTCTTCCGGCGTGAGCAAGTCGCCAACATGAAAATTCAACCGATCGGAGGCCAAACCGTGGACGACCGTGACAATGCAACGCCCAGCGCACCCGTATCGCCTCTGCAACTCTACGGCATAAGGTATATCGAGTTCCTTAGACAGTTGCACGTTCATCTCGCTCCGGATAGTTATTTCGAGATCGGTGCAGATCTGGGCGAATCGTTGGCCTGCGCGGAGTGCGACACGATTGTGGTGGACCCGGCTTTCAGGGTCCAGGGCAATGCGGCTGGCGGCCGGCGTCAGACCTTTTTCTTCCAGATGACATCCGATGCATTCTTCCGTTCAAACGACGTGCGGAACTACTTTCCTAAGGGCATCGACCTGGCATTCCTCGATGGCATGCATCGCATAGAATATCTGTTGCGCGACTTTATCAACACGGAAGCCGCCTCGCATAATCGTTCCTTGATCCTGCTGCATGACTGTTTGCCGCTGAACAGCCGCATGGCGCGGCGGAACTTCACGTTGGGCGACACGGACGAGGGCGAACTTGCGCATTCCTGGACGGGCGACGTTTGGAAGATCATCCCGATACTGAAGGAGTATCGACCGGATCTCAGGGTTCACGTACTCGATTGCCCGCCGACGGGCCTTGTTGCGGTATCGCGACTCGACCCATCGTCAACCGCCCTAAGCGGCGCTTACCATGAGATATTGGACAAGTTCGGCGACTGTTCGCTCGACTCGTACGGTCTGCAGCGGCTTTGGGGAGAACATCGGTTGGTCGATTCGCGCAGTCTGGTGGACCTGCCTGAAAAGTTGACAGCTCTTTTCTCCGTTATTTAGTACCCAAGAGGCGTATCCTGGACGGCCTTCCAATGTCCGTCCTTGATGACGCACAGAAACGATTCGTTCGAGCCCTGGTGCTTTGCCGGACTGAAGGAGATCGCCGGTGAGCCGAAAATATCGTGGTAATCCTTGATCGACTCCATGCCTCCGACGAAGCCGTCCACCGTCAGTTCGCGTCCGGCATTCTTCAGTGCCAGAACCGTCACCATCGCGCCGGTCAAGCCGATCTGCGCGGCGAAGTTGGGTTTTCTCCCGTATTCTTTGTGGTAGGATTCGGCAAACGCTCGCACATCGGGCGACTCGGACTCATCGCTGGCGAACAGCATCGGCGTCATTGAATAGAAGCCCTCGGTCGTGCCGCCCGGAACCTGCGCGACCACATCATCATAGCTCGCGGCCTGGCCGAGCATATCGACATCCCAGCCGGTCTTCCGCACAGCCGAAATGATCTGCACAGCATCACGCACAATCGTTCCGAGCACAAGCAGATCGCACCCCGCGTCGTGCATCCGGGCCACCGACGCGCTGAAGTCGGTGTCCGTCGGTTTGTGCAACGTCTCGCCCACCAGGGTCAAATGCTCCTGTGCCAACTGGTCCCTGACGCCGGCGGTGACGTCGCGGCCGAAATCCGTATCCTGCGCCATCGAGCAGACCTGCTTCCTGCCGCGCTGCTCGGTGAAATACTTCAGACCGGCGCGGATCTGATCGTAATAGGATGAGCCAAGGCCGAATTTCAGATGATTCAACGGCTCGTACATCGACCGGGCGGAAGTCAGCGGAAACACGTTGGCCACACCCTTCGCGAGTTGGTCGGGCATCACCGCGTTGTTCATAGGCGTGCCGCCGTTGGCGACCATGATGAAGACGCCGTCACGGTTGATCAGCTTGTTCGCTGCCTGCACCGAGCGCGGAACCTGGTATTGGTTGTCCTCGACGATGTATCGGATCTTCCGGCCGTTGATTCCGCCGGCCGCGTTGACCTGATCGAAAACCAGCCGCCAGGAGTTGGAATTGTTGACGCCCCACATCGCCGTCACGCCGGACAGATCGGTGTACGTGCCGATGACGATCTCGTTGTCCGTTACGCCACGCACCGGTTCGGCGGCAAAGGCCGGGCTCGCCAAAGCCAGTGCCGCGGCCAGGAGTACCGATTTGATCATGCGTATTCTCCTCATGCGTAGGCGTTGTGCATCAGGGACTGATAGCGCTCATCCAGTTGGCCCGGCCCCGGAACGGGTTCATCCAGACGCTGGATCATAATGCCCAGGGACGCCGCCCACTCGTTCGCTGCCTGCGGCACTGCGGCACCCCCAACATAGGCGACACGCAGCCGGTTAAGCCCGAATTCGCGTCGGACCGCCGGCAGTACCAGAAACTTGGCAAGCGCCCGTTTCGCTCCGCCGGCATGCAACGCCCATGCATAGGCGATCCGCTGGGACCGGGTGGCATTCTTTGCGCGCAGGCTGGCCAGCGCGTGCAGGCGGTCCCAAACCCCGGCATCGGCACCCAGCACCGTCGGCTGCAATTCCTGTAGATTTTCCACCGCGGTGTCGGGACGTTCCGGATAGTTGCTAATGCAACCCGCTTGCAGACCCAGGTATAACCCCCACACCCGTTCCGTAATATCGGCCATCCGCAGCACCGCCAGCCGCTCATCGCCGGGGTGGATCGCCAGCCGGGCGGCGGCCGCATCAATCATATGGGACAGATCACCATGGGTCAGCACGCGCCCAAAACCGCTGGCCTCGCTGCGCGGAAACTGAATGACGGCCGGCCGATCGGCAGTGATCGCCAGCACCGCCGCATCCCAGTCCGCGCCCGGCGCATTGCCAAATGCCTCAAGGCTGACAACCGTTGCATCCACGAAGTCACGCAGTCCCTTCATGTCGAAAACCACGATCCGGGCCAGGGCCGGGCAGCGGTCGCGGATGCTCAGCACCTTGTCGAGTTGTTCCTCATTCTCGACAAACGCCAACCTCGTTCCGCTCGACGACAAAATATGCCCAAGCCGATCGGCTTCGTCCTCTGGATGAATGGCGACACTTGCGGCCCCTGATCCCAGGGTCGCCAAATCAGCATATGCCGCTTCCGGCCGCGTCTCCGAAAGGATTGCCGCCACGTCGCCACGGCCGAAGCCCGCCGACAACAGGGCCGAACCAATTCGCGATACGGTCGCGTCGAGCTGCGACCAGTTGATCGCCTTCCAGATGCCACGATCCTTGGTTCGCAGAATCGTTGCCGCCGGGTGCGAGACGGCGCGCTGCCGGATAAGGGCGGGGACACAAGACTGCTCCATGCTCAGTTCCACAACCGCTTTTTCTTCCAGCGCCGCGTGCCGCGTGCACCGGTCTCCTTCTGGCCGAGATAGAATTCCTTAATGTCCTCGCGCTGCATCAACGTCTTGCAGTCGTCGGCGGCGACGATCCGCCCGACCTCCAGCACGTATCCGTAATCGGCGGTTTTCAGCGCAATATGGGCGTTCTGTTCCACCAACAGAATGGCAACGTTCTGTTCGCGGTTGATGCGGCGGATGATGCCGAAAATCTGCTGCACCAGCAGCGGCGACAAACCCAGAGACGGTTCATCCAGCAACAGCAGCTTCGGCTTGCCCATTAGCGCGCGGCTGATTGCCAACATCTGCTGCTCGCCGCCGGACAGGAGTCCGGCACGCTGGCTTTCGCGTTCGCGCAGCCGCGGGAAATAGTCGAAGCACAGCTCCGTATCGCGCACGACCCCGTCGCGGTCGTGCCGCGTATAGGCGCCCATCATCAGATTTTCCCGCACCGTCAGGAACGGAAAGATTTCGCGGCCCTCCGGCACATGGCAGATGCCGCGCCGCATCACCTGGTCAGGCGGCATCCGCGAAATATCCTGCCCCTCGAACACCACCTGCCCGCGCTCCGGATCGAGCACGCCAGAGATCGTCCTCAGTACGCTGGTTTTTCCCGCACCATTGGCGCCGAGAACCGTTACAATCTGCCCCTCGTCCACATCCAGCGTAACCCCGCGGATCGCCTGGATCGGCCCGTAGAATGTCTCGATAGAGTTAACCCGGAGCAGCGGTTCGGTCATGCATCGACCTCGCCGCCGAGATAGGCTTTCACCACCTCCGGATGGGACTGCACCGCCCGCGGCGTTCCCATGGCGATAACCTTGCCGTAGTTCAGTGCCATCACCCGGTCCGAAACCTGGTTCACCAGTGACATATCGTGCTCGACCATGATGACGGTTATGCCGAGGTCTTTCTTGATGTCCTCGATCCAGAAGCCCATGCCTTCCGTTTCTTCGACGTTGAGGCCCGAGGACGGCTCGTCCAGCAGCAGCAGTTTCGGTTCGATGCACAAAGCCCGGCCCAGTTCGACGACCTTGCGCACGCCATAGGGCAGGTTGGCGATCAGCGAATCGCGGTAGCGTTCCAGGCCGAGGAAGGCAATCACATCCTCGACTTTTTCCCGGTGGTGCAATTCGGCTTTGCGCACGGACGGCAGAAAGCCGAGTTCGGCGATGAACCCAACGCGGGAATGACAGTGGCGGCCAATCAGCAGGTTTTGCAGCAGGGTGGCGTTGGGAAACAACTCGATGTTCTGAAACGTACGGGCGATACCCAGGCCGGCGATCCGCCAGGCCGGGGTGCGGGTAAATTCTTCGCCCTCGAAGATCAGCTTGCCCGATGTCGCGCTGTAGATCCGGCTGATCAGGTTGAAGATCGTCGTCTTGCCGGCGCCGTTCGGGCCAATGATGGAGAAAACCTCGCCCTGATGAACGTCGAAGCTGACCGCATCGACGGCGCGGATGCCGCCGAAACGAACGGAGATGTCCCGCGCCTGGAACAGGCTCATCGCAGCCGCTCCGACCGTGCATAGGATTTCTGCCGCCGGAAGCTGGCCTGGCGCTTGAACGGAAACGCCTGGAACCATTGTTTCGTCTTCAGCCACATGCCGTTCAGGCCGCCGGGCTGGAACAGGATGACCAGCACCAGTGTCAGGCCGAACAGCGACGGTTCCAGACCCGGAAGCCGGCCGATGCCAAACGGCAGGCTGTCGCGCACCACGGCAATGAACTGAGGCAGCAGGCGGACGAACATCGCCCCCAGCACAGCACCGCGCAACGATCCGAGGCCGCCGACGAAGACGATGGTAACGAACTGCACCGACAGCAGCACGTCGAACGCGTCGGGCGCCAGATAGCGGACGTAATGCGCGAACAGCGCCCCCGCCAGTCCGGTCATTCCGGCGCTGATCGCAAAGGCCAGCGTCTTGTACCGCGCCAGATGGATGCCCATGCTTTGCGCGGACACCTCGCTATCCCGGATGGCGACCAGGGCCCGGCCGGTGGGGGAGCGCAGCAGGTTGGCAGCGACCAACAGCACAAGTACGAGAACGGCCAGCGACACATAGTAGATGCCCGTTGCCCCCTCGATCGACATGCCGAACACGTACGGCGTCGGCACCGCGAACCCGTCGAAGCCCCCTGTCACCGCGGTCCATTTCTGGAAAACCGTTCCAACGATGCTGCCGAAGGCCAGCGTGGCGATGGCGAGATACAGCCCGCTCATGCGCAACGTCGGCCGCCCGATGGCCGCACCGCACAGCGCGGTGAACAGCCCGGCGATCGGCAGCGTGACCAGGAACGGCACGCCCTGCGCCAGCAGTACGGCGTTTGTATAGGCGCCGATGCCAAGAAACGCCGCGTGGCCGAGACTGATCAGGCCGGTATAGCCGACAAGCAGCATCAGCCCGACGCCGGCAATGGCGAAGATGAAGACAGCCCCCAATTCGCCGATATAGAACTCGCCCAGAACCGCGGGAGCGAGCAGGACGATCAACGCCAGCAGCGCGTACCAGAACCGGTCGCCGTTGTGCCGCCACAGCGCGATGTCCTGCTGGTAGCGGGTGCGGAACAAATGCCGCATCAGACGCGCTTCCCCATGCGTTCCGCGAACAGCCCTTGCGGCCGGATGAACAGCATCAGCAGCAGAACGACGTTGGAGGTCACCTCCTGGAACCCGGCGGGCAGCTTGTAACCGGCGAACTGTTCAACAATACCAACGATGACGCCGCCCACCAGTGATCCCGGAATGCTACCGAAGCCGCCGATGACGGCCGCGGCGAACGCCTTGATGGCGAGGCCGCCCATGTTCACGTCGATCATCGAAACCGGCGACAGCAGGATGCCGGCAAGACAGGCGACTCCCGCGCTGATCGCCCAGATCAGCGAGAAGATCGTACGGACCGGGATGCCCATGTAGTAAGCGGCGAGCTGATTCTGCGAGGCCGCCTGCATGGCGACGCCAATGCGGGTCTTGCTGAAAAACAAGTACAGCACGGCGCATAGCAGCAAAGTGCCGACGATGATCGACACGTTGTCCTCCCCGAGCACAAGTCCGCCGATATTGACCGTCTTGTTGGTGAACGGTGTGGCGAAGCCGACGGAGTCATAGCCCCAGGTGATCCCGGCCGCGGCGCGGAAGATGAAGCCAAGGCCCAATGTCAGCATCACCACGGCGAATTGCGGCTGGCCTATAACGCGTCGCAGGACAATGGCATCCAGCGCATAACCGAACGCGGCGGTAATGATCACCGCGAGCAGCGCGCCGATCCAATACGGCAGATGAAACCAGGCGATGAGGCTGAAGGCAACAAAGCCGCCGAGCATCATGATGTCGCCCTGGGCGAAGTTCACCATTTCGGTAGCTTTGTAAATCAGCACGAATCCGAGCGCGATGAGACCGTAGATGCAGCCGGAGGCAGCACCATTGACGACAAGCTGCAATATGCGCGCAGTGTCTTCCACCGCCGTCGGCCTCCCTGTCGCGGGCCGGATCGGCCCTTATCGTTGGGCGGGAGGATAGGTTGGCGTTTCGGCGGGCGTCAACGTCCGTCCCGGCCCGGTCTATCCCGCGACTACGCCCAGACGGATCAGATCTGCTGTCCGGCTGACCCCCAGCTTGGCTTTGATCTGCGTACAGCTATTGGCAACGGTCTTGTAACCGACTCCCAGAATTCCCGCGATTTCGCTCAATGAGCGGCCTGCCCCAAGCAAACGCACGATCTCAAGATCCCGCTCCGTCAGCGCCGCCCGCCCGTCGGCTGCGTCCGAGGCGGCCAACGCCATGGCCCGGGCTATGTCGTTCTCGATATACCGGCCGCCATCCGCCACCACCCGCAGCGCCTTGAGCAGTTCGGCCGGCGCGGCGTTCTTGCTGACATAGCCGCGGGCACCCGCCTGGATAGCGCGGCTGGCGTAGCCGGCTTCGGTGTGCATGCTGAGGACCAACACCCGCGCCGCCGAATGCTCAACAAGAATGCGCCGCAGCAACTCGAATCCGCCGATGCCCGGGAGGTTGAGGTCGAGCACGACGAGATCCGGGCGTTCAGCCCGAACCAGAAGCAGCGCATCGCGACCGTTCGCCGCCTCGATGATGTCGCACTGCGGCAGTCCCGCGAACAGGCGGCGCAGCCCGCTGCGCACAATGGCATGATCGTCGATCAACAGCGCTTTCATGCCGCGGCCTCCAGCGGCAGGCGCGCCATCACCGCCAACCCGCGTCCGCCCTGCCGCGCGGTGATCGCCAAGGTCCCGCGCTGCGCCTGCACCCGTTCCTGCATCCCGACCAGACCGAACCCCGGTGTCACCCCCTCGGCACCCGGGCCGGCGCCGTCATCGTCAACCCGCACCAGCAAGCCGTCCGCGTCGCGCGTCACGCGGATGTCGATGCGCCCGGGAGAGCTGTGGCGTAGTGCGTTGCAGATGCTCTCCTGCACCACCTTGCACACCGTCGCACGCGCTGCTTCATCGAGTGAGTCATCATCCTCGATATCGGTGGCAAAAGTGATGCCGGGATGGCTGCTGCGCCAGAACACGACAATATTCTCGATGGCCTCGGCGAGGCCAACCGATCCGAAGCTGAGCGGGCGCAGGCGTCCGAGAACGGAGCGTATGTGGCTTTTCATATGGGCGACCGCGTCGCGGATCGAATCGGCCCGCTCCTCCGCTTCCAGGGTCTTGCCCGCGGCGAGCAGACCCGGAATGGCTGCCGCATCGATGGCGGCAGCGAACAGGAAGGGACCGACATCGTCGTGCAGGTCGCGGGCGAGCTCCGCGCGCTCCTCCTCCTGCAGGTTCAGCAATTGTTCGCGGAGCGACCGGTTCTGAGATTCCGCCTCACCGAGCTGTTCCGCCATGCGATTGAAGCCGCTGGCAAGACGGGCGAGTTCAGGCGGCCCCACCGGATTGATCCGCGCCGCATAGTCGCCCGCCCCGATTCGCTCGAATGATTCGGACAGCCGCGCGAGCGGCGCCAGGGCGCGACCGACGGTCCAGTGGATCAGAAGCACGCTCATTGCGAAGAATAGTGCCAGCGTGCGCACCGCGTCGCTGGCCTCGTCCCACACCTCTCCCACTTCGTTTGCCGGTTCTGCCGTGAGCGTAATCGAGCCACCCGGGACAGGCATGATCCCGGGTGGCAGGCGCGAGCCGAGGAGCCGCAGGAACCAACCGGGGATTGGATGGGCGGCAGGCTGGAGGGCGGATGCCGCAACGACGCCGCCCTTCCCATCGCGGAGGACTGCGCTGACGTGCCGGTTGCCATCGAAGGTTGCGACCAGGTGACGCAGCTCGTCCGGAGTGTCCGCCGTTTCGGCGATGGCGTTGGCGACGTTCTGCTGTCCGGTGCTGAGGGCGGCTTGCATTTCGGCGCGAACCGATGCGCCGGCCCGCCACCCGGCGAGAGCACAGCCGAGGGCGAGGGTGATGGCCAGCACGCAGCCGAGCCACAGGACCAGCCTGACGCGCAATGACATCGTGTCTTCTCCCCATCGTCTTGCTTGCGGCTTCGGAACGCGGCCGGTCATAATAATAAGGGTACCCGATACACCGGCAATACGCCAACCGGAGCCTCGAACACGGTGCTGTGGCGAAAATGCAACGACCATGCCCGAACCTACGCCACAAGTCGTAGGCGTCAGAAAAATGACAGAATCACTGCAAAGCCGGGTTGATCACCCTGGTTTGCTGTGCAAGACAATTAACACTAGGTTGCAAAAATGAGGGGTAACGTGCTGTGAAAAAACTGCTATCTGCCGTTGTCATGGCTGGAGCGGCGACTTTTGCCGGTCAGGCGTCTGCGGAACAGTTGTGGGATCCGTATTTGCGTGGCGTTAACGAGGGCCTCGCGGCCGGTGCGCTACCGCCGGAGGGTGTCTACTTCGTGCTGGACAACTACCTGGCACAGTACAACCTTTTCAGCCCCGGCAACAAGCAGGCGCCGAACACCGGCCTGACCGCGCTGGTTGAGGTGCCGATCGTTCTGTGGTCGACCGGGCTGAAGATTTTGGGCGCGGATTTCGCGGTCGCCATTGCGCAGCCGTTTGATTACACCTCGGCGGCCGCCGGATATGGCGGACGTGGCGGGCCGGGGGGGGCCGGCAACTGGGGAACGTTCAATACGATCCTTGTTCCCGGTCAGTTGGCCTGGACGTTCGGCGATTTTCATATCAAGACCGGGCTTGAGATCTATCTTCCCACTGCCACGTCCACAGTGAACACCAGCAACTGGCGCGGTGGACTGCCGTCCGGCAACGACTTCTGGGCCGTGCAGCCCGATCTGGCGTTCAGCTGGTTGCACGACGGCTGGAATCTCAGCGCCGATCTGCATTTCGCCTTCCCGGTCAACTCCAGCGGCACCGCAGCCGGCAACTACCACTCCGGCAACGAGTTTGCGGCTGACTATACGGCCGCCAAGACGATCGGTAAGTGGACATTCGGCCTGGGCGTGCATCAGGAGAATCAGTTCAACGCCGACACTCTGAACGGCGCGACGGTCCCGAACAGCATCGTAACTAACTTCGGCCTCGGTCCGCTGATCGGCTATCAGTTCAGTGGTATCGGTGTAGTTGCGGAATGGAATCACAATATCTACACCAGGAATGATGTGGCCGGGAACTTCTTCAATTTCCGCTTCGTCGTGCCGCTGTAATAACTAACCACACCTTGCCGTCATGGTGGCCGGTTGGCCGCCATGACGGGTATCTCGGGTCGGCGATACCCACGGCCCCGATCCTGGTGCGCTGACCGCACTCAGCGCGCCCCTGCCTTCAGGCCGCGCACGAAGTCGGCGAACCCCGATAGTTCCGCCTCAAACTCGATATCGCTCACCTGCTCGCCGTCCAGCAGCCGCGGCAGCAGATACGGGTTCATGCCCTTCCGCGCGATGCCCTGCGCTGTCGTGGTGGCGCTGATCACGCCGGCGCTCGCCAAAGTCTCCCCCGCCTCGGCGGAGCACACCCCGCTCGGATAGCAGAAATGCTCCAGCGGCGCGGCGGATGCAGGCAGCATCTCCGCCAGCGCGGCACGGTTGGCCGCCACCTCAGCCTTGACCGACGACGCGGAGAGGTCGCTCAGCGTGTGGTTGTGAGTATGCAACTGGACGTCCAGTCCCGCCTCGGCCGCCGCACGCAACTCCTCGGGCAGCATGTAGTCGAACGCCCGCGCCGCCTTGTAGGGTGCCGGGTCGATCCCGGCTGCCGCGGCGAAGCGATCCAAAGCGGCGAACCGGGACGCCAGCGGCGCGGGAATATCCGTCGCGGCGGCGAACGCCCGTTCCGCCGCTTCGGGCAGAGGACCACGCCCGTTCGCTGCACGAAGCCACCGCGCCATGACATGCGGCACCGCCTGGCGGGACTGCACGGTACCGCTGTCGCAATACAAGGTCGCCGGCATACCGTGTTCCCGCAAGGCGGGCAGCATGTCGGCATAGGTGCCATACCAGCCGTCATCGATCGTGATGACGATGCTGCCATCGGGCAGGGCTGCCTCCCCGCGCAGGGCGCGCACCGCGTCGGACAAACGTATCACCGGATAGCCCAGTCTGCGGATGGTCTCCAAACGCCGGCGGAACGTTTGTTTGCCGATGAACATGGAATCGCCGGCAAATCCGTCCATGGCCCGCCAGGTGCCATGGTAGCACAGGATGCGCACGCCCTGGCGTGTCAACCGGCGCGCCAAGGCGAAGCCGCCCAGCGCTCGGGCGGTGCGCAGCAGCAGCAGTTTCATCCGTCTCATCGCGGCTCTCCCCGGCGGGCGGCGGCCCAGGCCAGCAGCGCCTTGCGCGGCCAGATCAACAGCCACTTCGTCGGCACGTATGTTCCCGCCTCGACCAGTGCCCGCCGCGTCGATGAGGTCGCGGTGGCCAGTTCGGCATCCTCCTCCGACGGCCCGAGCCGCACCCGGAATGCGCCGCCGCCGATGGGCGTATCAGCGAGATAGGCCAGCCGGGGGCTGATCTTCGCCAGTGCCGGGTCATAGAACCAGCTTCCGCCCACCATGCCCGGGCAATGCGGGCGAGCCGCCAGCAATTCCGCTACCAGCTCGTAGCAGCGTTCCCACCCGGCCTCGTTGAATCCATCCAGCATCGGCGTGTGGGTATGGATTTCCAGATACGGCCCCGGTCGCAGGCCCGTGCGGCTCAGATACGCGCCCAGCCGCAACGCCTGGCCGGGGCCGCCGGAGGTCAGCGCGCGGCGGGGGATGCCTCCGATCTGCTCAACCACCTGCGCGACGCAGGGGAACGACAGCAGCAGGCAGATCGACAGGTCCTTGCGGAAGACGTCGTCATCCAGGTTCGGCTTGTCGGCCGCCAGGATGCGTGTTGCTTGCCGCGACAATTCCGGCAGTACCGCATCCGGCACCAGCCGCGCCGGACGTCGGGCGGCAACCCCGGCAAGCAGCCTCGCTGCCAGCAGCGCCGGGAACGCCCCATCGCCCGCCGCAAGATCAGCCAGCTCCTCCGGCAGATCCTGATACCGCCGACCGGGCATGGCCCTGTCCAGCAGCGCGATGGCGGAGTCCACCCGCCGGGTCAGGTCGGGACCGCTGCCCGCTTGCAGGGCGGCGATGCGAGCCTCGGCCGCCAGGGTGATCGCCGCCAGCCGATCGGCCGGCGCGATCGAATCGGGTTTCGGCAGGGGAGTCATGAATGCGTCTCCTGTGAGAACGAATGCCAAAAACCGGCTTGCCATGAGACGAACGCCGCCGCCGGTGTGGCGAACCTCGTCGACTCCGTCATGCCCCTGCGGAGGACTGCCGCAGTTCCGTCTTCCCCCGGGTCAAGCGGCGAACAACCGCCGTAATCCCCCCGCGCCCGAGAATAACCGGCAGCGCCAGAACGACCGTCACCACCAGCGCGCCCGCGCCCACCCCGGCGCCGAACGCATCGATACCCAGGACCAAAGGAGCCGCCCCCGCCGCCACGCCGGCCACCGCAACCGCCGACAGCCGCACCAGCGGCCACTGCAACGGGACCGTCCGCTGTGAAATCACCGCGAACATCGCCAGCCGCACCGCCTGTCCGGCCACCGTCGCCGCGATCGCGCCGTACACCCCCATGCGCGGGATCAGCAGCAGATACAGCGCCAGCGTGATCGCCGCCGCGATGGCGGTAATCAGCATCGTCAGGTTGCTGGTCTTGCGCGCGTAGCACCCGGCGTTCGCCATGCTGCTCAGCAACTGGAGCACCACCGCCAGCACCAGGAACGGCACCATCATTTGCGCCGGAGAATAGCTCGGGGGCGCCAGCAGCGTGATCAGCCACGGGCTGGCGAGCGCCGTAGCCGCCCCCGCGCACAGCAGCCCGGCGGCGCCGGCACTGACCACGCGGCTTGACCGCGCCAGCCCCTCCGGAGAGCCGACGAGCCCGAGGCGCTGCGGGTACCACCACATCTCGAACGGCTGCGCCAGCAGCGCCGTGATCACCGCGATTTTCGCGGCCAGGCCATACTGCCCCAGCGATGCCGCCGACACCGTCCCCGCCAAGAGCCATCGATCGGCCGTCCCGAGCACGAACGCCGCCAGCCCGCTGCCAATCAGCGGCAGCCCGTAGGCCAGCAGCCGCAAACTGGCGCGCGGGGCAACCACAATTCCGGTCTCGCGCTTCTGCCGGACCGTCAGCACCGAGGCGACGATCAGCGTTGTCACGCATCCCGCCCACAGCACGCCCGCGACGCCATGGCCGGTCACGACCAGCGCCACCACCAGCGCCGCCTGCAGCGAGGCCCGCGCCATCGACAAAGCGGCGAACGCGGCCGCCCGCTGGTGCATCCGCAACCATCCGAGCGGCACCCCGATCGCCGATTCCAGTGCCACCGCAATGCCGAGCAGCACGATGTCGCTGCTTGGGGTCGCCAGCGGCATCGCCGCCGCGATCACCGGCGCCAGAAAGGCCACGCTCGCGATACCGATTGCGGCGATGCACAGCGACAACCCGGCGACCTCCGCGCCCGCTCGCCTTCCGGCGGCGCCCGGTACCGAAGCGAAGCGGAACAAGGTATCGACCAGGCCCGCTCCGGTAATCAGCCCGCCGATCTCGGCGGCTGAGGACAGCAGCTCCAGGCGGCCGAATTGGGCCGGCGTCAACATCGACGTCAGCACCGGGATCGTCACCATCGACAGGCCCTTGATCCAGGCCATCGCCGCCGCATAGAAAAAAGTCGCCCGCAGCCCGCTCGGGATCAGCTCGATGAACCCGATCAGGCGGCGCATCTTGGGGTCCTTGCGGCCTGAGCCGCACGGATGGCGGCGGTGTTGCCGGCTGCCTGTGCTGCCAGGGTGAATTTGGCCAGCGCATGCTGGCGTCCGGCGGCGCCCAGGGCCTGGCGCTGCTGCGCGGTCAAGCCGGCCAGCCAGGCGATGGCATCGGCGAGCTCCGCGGCATCGCCCGGTTCGACATGCCGCCCGCAGGATGCATTGACGCTTTCCTTCAACCCCATCAGGCGGGACGCGACCACGGGCAGCCCCATGGCCAGCGCCTCCTTCACCGCGACCGGGCTGGTATCCTTGTCGTTGTCCCTGCACACCACATAGGGCGCGACGAAACCCTGGTAGCGCGGGCCTTCCTGCGCGATCCAGGCGGACGGCATGCGGCCGAGAAACCGCACGCTGTCGCCGACACCGGTGCGGATGGCGAGCTGTTTCAGCTCCTCCTCCAGCGCACCCCCGCCGACGACATCGACGACCGGCCGCCGATCGGCCGGCAGCAGCGCCAGGGCATCGAACAGGACCGGATAGCCCTTCTGCTCGACCAGCCGCCCGATCGCCAGCAGGCGGCCGTTGCTGGCGGCGTCCGGGGCCGGGACGAAGCGGTCCGGATCGACGCCGCAGGTCACCATCCGGGCGTTCACCCCCGGCGCCATCCGGCGAAAGTCCGCCGCCATGTCCTCGCAGGTTGCGAAAGCCACGTCGGCCGAGGCCAATTTCAGCGGCAGATCGCTCGACTGACCGTAGATATCGAAGCCGTGGCCGATGAAGGAACAAGTCAACCCGGCGAACGCCGCCGCGACGATGGCGGTTGCCGCCGTCGAGTGGGCATAGTGGGCATGCAAATGTGTGCATCCTTGTTGCCTGGCCGCCAAGGCGACCCGTGCGGCGGCGCGCAGCAGCGACCGCGGCCTGATGCCGGTCTGGCGATTTGCGAATCGCAGCGCCGCGGCCATGCCGCGCGGGTGCATCGCGGCGAAGGCGGCCGCGCGCAGCGTGGAGACATCTGACAGATGCAGCGTCTCGGCCTTCATCGGTTCGTCGTCCGGCTGGCAGGGACCGGTATAGTTGCTGATCGAGAATGGAACGATCCGGTGCCCCATTTGCCGCATCGCCCGTATCTCGTTGGTGACGAAGGTTTCCGACAGCACCGGAAAGGCGTCCAGCACATACAAAATGGAAAGCGGTGGCGCGGTGCCTGCAAGGCTTGACCCGTTTGGTGTTGCACTGGCGTCCATGGCGGCGTTTCCCTGCCCGAGCCGTCCGGCGCGGACGGCGACACCATCATAGCTGCATCGGTCATGCCACGCCCGCGAAACATTCTCGGAATCGAACAGGCAAAAAGCCTCGCAAATCGAGAGGGATTGCTGCGAAAACGATGGCGCGTTTATTGCATTTGTTACATTGACGTCAGGCCCGCAGCGCTCTTTTGCGATGCAGCGCGGCGCTCAGGCAGCGAATGATGAGGCACCCTTTATGAATAACCGGCCCGAAGTCAGCGTGATCATCCCGACCCGTGATGCGCTGCAGTGGCTTCCAGCCGCCATCGAGTCGATAGGGGCCTATGCCGGTGCCGAGATTCTCATCGTCGATGACGGCTCGACCGACGGCACCCTGGCCTGGCTCGGCGAGCTGGCCGTGGCCGATCCAAGGGTGCGCTTCATGCATGGATCGCGCACTGGTCCATCGCGGGCACGCAACCTTGCCATCGGCGCGGTGCGCGCACCCCTGGTCGCTTTTCTGGATGCCGACGACCGCTGGCTGCCCGGCAAGCTGGATGCCCAGCTCGCCCTTCACCGCGCGCACCCGGAGATTGGCTTTTCCTTCACCGATTACCGTCATGTCACCACCCGGAACGAGGACCGCGGCGGCTGCTTCGCCTACTGGCCGCGCTTCGCCGCCCGTTATGGAACCGCGACTGAGTCCTTCATTCTCGATCGTCCGGTGGCGATGCTCTACGCGGAAAATGTCGTGGGCACGTCAACCGTGATAGCGCGAACCGATCTGCTTCAGCAGGTTGGCGGCTTCAATACCGGCCTGGCATCCGCCGAGGACTGGGATTTGTGGCTCACTCTGGCGGGACGCGCCCCGGTGGGCGTGGTGCCGCGGATCCTGGCCGACTACCTGATGCACCGGCCGGGCAACCTCACCGGCCGGATGGATCTGCGGGTTATGGCGATGCGCCTGATCGCCGAGCGTCACAGGGCCGACGCGCTGGCGGAGGATCCGACCGCCGATAGCGGGTTTAAAGCTCGCATTTATTCCGCCCGGGCAGAGATTGCCGAGGCCGGCGGCCAACGTCTCCGGTCGGTTGCGTTGCGAGCGCGCGCACTTGCGGAGCAACCGACGCGCCGCGCCGCCTATGACCTCATGGGCGCGATCTACCAACCCTGCAGCCGTTAGAGGTGTCGCTCCCGCAGATGCCTGACGGCTTGGGCGAGCGTTCAAGCTGGCATGATGTGCGGGGCACGAGGCTGTGCCGGGCCGCCTCGACGCTCAGCGTGATGTCCCGGGCTCGTCTGCATAGATAGTCGTGCCAACTACAGGGGGCATGTGCCGCGACAGGTGGCCCGGACAAGCCGGGCCATGACGTTTTGTGGCAAGGGCCGCTTTAATCGCGGACTTGTATCAGACCGGGGCTGGGCCATGACGGCGGCGGAGAAGCAGACCGTGAGCAACCGGCCGATTTGTCGAAATCGCCTCAAACCGGCCGGCACACCGTCCGGCCGGCGACGGGGACCGCCAGCCTGGTTGCGCCGAGGCCGCGCAATCCGTTGTAGCACGCGCGGATCGCCTCCACCCCGGCTGTGCGGCCGAAGCGCTGGCTCACAGTGGCACGGGCTGCTCGCGACATCGCAGAGCGTCCGTCGGCATCGAGTGCCCGCCAGCGATTGATCCGCTCGGCCAGTGCCTCCAGATCGCCCGCCGGAGCCAGGAAACCGTTGACGCCGTCCTCGATCACCTCGGGCAGCGCGCCGACTGCGAAGCTCGCCACCGGCACGCCATTCGCCATCGCCTCCAGAACCGCCAGTGGCAGCCCCTCGGCCCGGGACGTCACCGCCACCAGGCCGATGCCGGGCCAGGCGCCGTCCATCCCGTCGCGCGATCCATGGAACGTCACCTGCTCGCCGTGAATGGCCTGCAACGCATGCAACATCGGGCCGCCGCCGAAGGCGGCATACTCGGGACCGGGCGCCGCGGCCGCCAGCACGCAAAACAGATCCGGACCTTTCTCCAGCGACATGCGGCCGACGAACGCGACAACGTCCCGCAGAGTGCGGGCCGCCGGCTGCGGGGGTACCGCCACGAAGTTCGGAATTAGCGTCCCGCCGAACGGTAGCCGCGCGAGTATCGGCCGGCTAACGGCAATTCGCCCGCCGAGGAACGAGGTCCAGCGATCGGCGCGATCATACCAGGCCAGCATGCCGGGCGGCTTTTCCCCGGCGTGGTAGCTCGCGACCACCGGCACGCCCGCCAGCAGCGCGGCGATGCGACCCAGCAGGTTGGCCTTGTAGCCGTGCGTGTGCAGCAGCGCCGGACGCCGCGACCCGGTCAGCCGGGCGATCAGCGGAAATACGCCGCCGCCAAGGACCTCCCAGACGATGCCCTCGGCATCCAGCCGGGTGCGGAGCGGGTGCGGTCCATGATCCTGCAGGAACAAAACGCATACCGTCTCACCCGCCGCGCGCAGGCCGGCGGCCAGTTCCGCGACATGGCTCTCGATGCCGCCCGGGCCACGGCTATCGAGAAGCAGGCAGATCTCAGTCATCGGTGTCTCCGTGTGCTGCAAAGAGAGGGACGGGCAGTCCCGAGCAATCTCCATGCCACACAGAAAATATACTCCTGCCGGAATTAGATCGCAAAATGCATTGGAAGGTGCGATACGCGTGCAGCGTGGTTGGCGAACCGCTGGCATGTCCGTTGCTGCCGGCGGGTTCGACAATCATGCTGCCGGAGGCTGCCGTGACGACCCTCACTATCGCCAGAACCTGCATCGCACGCCTGAACCGTCAAGGTTTTCGCGACTGGGCCGCAGTCGCCGGCTGTTGCCATCCATCGGCCGATCCAGGCCGCAATCCAGGCCACAGCGCATTGGTTACATGATTTGCCGATATGATTTTGCCCCCGCCCTTTTCGCGCCCTGCTCGCAGCCTGTCGGTCCTGCTGGTGCTACTTTGCGCCGGCTGCCAGCAAAGCTGGCCTGAGCCTGGACGCGGCGGCATGGTTGAAGCCCGCTGGCCCGATGCCGTCGCCACGACTCCAGCCCCCGCACCCCTGGCCGATCGGCTGCGCTGCACCCTGGGGCGTCTGGATGCATTGCGCGAGGCCGCGGCACGCACCGGCCAGTTCAGCGGGGAAATCGCCCTGCTAGACAGCACCGCCACCCGGGCCAAGCGCGAATATGCCGGCCAGTTGTTCGATGACAGCCGGATCACCATGACCGAGCTCGACGCTGCCATCGACCAGGTGATCCACGAGATGGTCCCGCCCCCCGTCTCCCTGCCGATGTGCACCTAGGTGCGAAAATTCCTCCGCCTGTTGGTCGCCCTGATGATGCTGCTGACAGCCGTCATGCCGGCCGCCGCCCAAGGGGACACGCAGGGGGCCGCCGGCGGTGCTCTGCGGCTGAATGTCGGCGATGTGGTGCAGCTTACGCTGCCGAGCGAGGACGCCTTCAACAGCCCGTTCAAGGTCGATCGCGACGGCAACATCGATTTGCCGGAGGCCGGACCGGTATCCGTGGCCGGCCTGACCATCGCCCAGGCGCGGGAGAAGGTGCGCGCGGCGCTGGCCGTCAGCTTCCGCGACCTCGACCACTTCGCCCTCGCGCTGAAGGAGCACCGGCTGCCGTTGACCGTGCTCGGTTTCGTCAAGCAGCCCGGGCAGATCGAGATTCCCGCCGGCAGCAGCGCCCAGATCGCCATCAACACCGCGGGCGGAGTCACGCCGGGCGGACAGCTTGACCATATGCAGGTCCGCCGGCTCGGACCGGACGGCCAGCCGCAGGTCATCGTGTTCGACTATAAGAAGTACCTCGACACCGGTGACACCCGCATCCTGCCGCCGTTGCGTCCGCTTGACGAAATCTTCGTCCCCGCCAGCCCGCAAATCGGCAACGTGCAGGTGGAGTTCGACGCCCGCTCCCTGGAGGCGCATGGCGACGCCGGCGAAGGCGGCGCGGTGCGGGTGTTCGGGGAGGTCGCGACCTCCGGCACCTATGCCTTCAAGCCGGGCATGACGGTGATGGACGCGCTGCTGCGCGCCGGCGGCGTCACCCGCTATGCCGCGGTGGAGCAGATTCGCATCCTGCCCGCATCCGGGGAGCCGGTGCTGTTCAACCTCAAGGTCTTCCTCGACAGCGGCAAGCAGGCGCTGAACGTTCCGTTGCAGTCCGGCACCACCGTCTTCGTTCCGCATGAGGTCGAGGAGGTGAAAAGCGGCGGCCATGTCGTCTACGTCATGGGCGAGGTCGCCAAGCCCGGCGCGTTCGAGGCGCGGCCCGGCACCGGCTTCTTCGACATCCTCGCCAACGCCGGCGGCCCGACCCGGTTTGCCGAAACCAAGCAGATCCGGATTATCCGCGAAAACGGCACGGTCGCGGCCTTCGACCTCGCTGCCTATACCGACTCTACCAGCGGGACCCGCACGCCGCCGCCGGTAGTCAATCCGGGCGATGCGATCTTCGTGCCGGAGAAGGTGCAGAGCTCGGAGCAGGCAAGCTGGCTGCGCACGCCGCCGAACCGCGCGGTGCGGGTGCTCGGCGCGGTGCGTTCGCCCGGCCGATTCGACTGGTCCGACGAGATGTCGCTGGTCGATCTGATCGCCCAGGCGGGCGGCCCGAACGAGCGCGGCGACATCTCCCATGTCGAGATCGTCCAGGGCGACAAGGGCAAGGCGGTCAAGTTCGATCTGCAGAATTTCATGTCGAACGGTGGCAGCGCGGCGAGCATGCCGGCGATCCATGCCGGCTACACCATCACGGTGCCGGAACTGCCGCAAAGCCCCAACGACACCAGGGCGACCTGGATGCAACTGTCGTCCGATCGTTCGATCTACGTGATGGGATCCGTCGGCCATCCCGGCCGCTATGCGTTCGAGGACAAGCTGTCCTTCCTCGACATCATCTCCGCCGCCGACGGCCCGACGGCGCAGGCCGATTTGCTGAACATCCGGGTGTCGCACCGGGGCGAGGGGCGGGACCGGGTGACCAAGGTCAACCTCGCGGCGTTCTTCGAAACCGGCGATGACCGCCTGCTGCCGCATGTCCGGCCGGGCGATGTGATCTTCGTGCCGGACCGCAGCCGCAACTGGCTGGAGGTTTCGCCCGGCTCCACCGTGCGGCTGCTGGGCGCCATCGGCAAGCCGGGCCGCTACCAGTTCAATGAAGGCATGACGATCCTCGATCTGCTCGCCGAGGCCGGCGGTCCATCCGCTTCTGCGTACCAGGAGAAGATCGTCGTGGTCAACCTGTCCTGCTGCGCCAACGAGGCGCGGATCTTCAACCTGGTGAAATTCGCCAAGTCGGGCGACTACGCGCTGCTGCCGGTGGTCCGCCAGGGCGACACCATCTACGTTCCTTCAATGGAACAAAGCGACTGGTCCATCTTCATGGAAAACGTCCGCGATGTGGTTTCGGTGCTGTCCATCTTCGGCCTGTTCAAGGTGCTGCTGTGACCCTGATTTCGCCCTATCATCCGGAAATCGACTCAATCTGGCAGGCGATTTCGGCCACCGGTGCGCGCAGCATCGCGGTGGTGTCGGCCCTGCCGCGGGAAGGCTCCTCGCAGATCGCGGTCGCCCTGGCGCGGCGCGCCGGCCAGTCCGCCGCGGCGGAAACGCCGGCGCAGCCAGGCCGTCCGGTGGCCGTCCGTCCGAAAGCCTTGCTGGTGGACCTCGATCTCCTGCGGCCCTGCGCATTGGACATGCTGGGCCAGGCGTCGCAACCCGATGAGATCGTCCGGGTGGAGGGGATGAACCTTGCCGTGCTGGGAAGCATCGGCGCGGAAACCGCCGACGCCTGGCGGGAGCGGGCGCGGCTGACCGAGCAGCTTGCGGCCTGGCGCTCGGAATGGGGCACCGTGGTGCTCGACACCGCACCGCTGCTATCCAACGAGCGGCGCCGCGGGCGGCGGACCAGCGAAGCCGATCGGCGGTCCCCGGCGGACAGTGGAGAGATCGCGGGGATCACCGCGGCGGCGGCGGCGGATGTCTGCATTCTCGTGACCCTTGCCGGGGGAACCTCCGGCACCCGCATCCGCGAGGCGCGCGAGAAGCTTGCCGCCGCCGGGGCGAACCTTATCGGCGCGATCCTGAACGATCGCGACAATCCGTCGCTACTTGCGGAACTGGATCGAGAAACGTATCGTTTTGCCAAATATTTCCCGGATTGGATGGCCGCGCTCCGGGCCCGTATGCACCGCTCGCCGATATTGACGGTACGGGTCTGAGAGCCTGGCTCAAGCAAGAAAGCATCGTCACATGCCGACCGACCCCTCTTCCTTCGCCGCCCATCTGGCGGAAGATCTTTCCCCGGAAGACATAATCCAGGTTCTGACCTTGCTGCGCGGGGATATCGAGAACCTCGTCGCGACGCTGGAGAGCGCCGCACGGGCGGGCGATGCGAAAGCCTTCCGCGCCGCCGCGCATGGCCTTGCCGGCGCCGCCGGCTCGGTCGCGGCCGGACCGCTGGAGCAGATCAGCCGCCGGGCGATGACCAACCTCGATCCTGACGCCCCGATTGCCGCTACGGCAATAGAGATCCGCGCGATTGCCGATGCGACGCTGCGCCAGATCGCGGATGTCCTTGCGGGCGGGGCACCGCCGGTCGCGTCATGAGCGATCAGGCGGTGTCCACGGGCGGCGCGGAACGCATCCTTGTGGTCGAGGATCTGGCTGCACAGGCCGAGTTGGCGCGTCTGTTTCTGGCGGGGCTGGGCTACGATGTGCGCGTTGCGGGCACGGCCGGCGCGGCGCTGACCGCGGCGCGGGACTGGCAGCCGGACGGCCTGCTGCTGGATATCGAGCTGCCGGATTACAATGGCCTGGAGCTGCTCGGCCGCCTGAAGCAGGAGGGCAGCGACGCGGTTGTCGTGGTGGTGACGGCGAGCGCCTCAATGGAGCTGGCGAAGCAGGCGATTCGCGCCGGGGCCGAGGACTTCGTCGTCAAGCCCTATAACAAGGACCGCCTGTCGGTGACGCTGCGCAATGCTTTGCAGCGCCGCGCCTTGACCCGCAGCCGGGAGGTGCTGGAGTCCCAGTTGACCCGGGCGGAGACTCGCCTGCAGGACGCCGAAGCCAAGCTTGGCCGCAAGGGCTTTGCCGGCTTCATCGGTGCGTCGGACCAGATGCGGGCGATCTATGAGATCATCCAGAGCGTGGCGCGCAGCAAGGCGAGCGTGTTCATCACTGGCGAAAGCGGCACCGGCAAGGAGCTGGCGGCGGAGGCGCTGCACAAGTCCAGCCAGCGCGCCGGCGGGCCGTTCGTGGCGCTGAACTGCGGCGCCATCCCGCGCGATCTGCTGGAGAGCGAGGTGTTCGGCCACGTCAAAGGCGCCTTCACCGGCGCCACGGCCGATCGGCCGGGGGCGGCGAGTCTGGCGGATGGCGGGACGCTGTTTCTGGATGAAATCGGCGAGATGCCGCTGGACATGCAGGTCAAGCTGTTGCGCTTCGTGCAGACCGGGACGTTCAGCCCTGTCGGCTCGTCGAAGGTGACCAAGGTGGATGTGCGCTTCGTCTGCGCCACCAACCGCGACCCGATGCTGGAAGTGCAGGCGGGCCGGTTCCGTGAGGATCTGTATTACCGGCTGTATGTCGTGCCGGTGGAACTGCCGCCGCTGCGCGACCGCGGCGACGACGTGCTGCTGATCGCACGGCATTTCCTGGCCCAGTTCGCGCGGGAGGAGCACCGGCGGTTCCGCGGCTTTTCACCCGAGGCCGAGCGTATGTTGGTGGAGTATCCCTGGCCGGGCAATGTGCGGCAGTTGCAGAACGTGGTGCGGAATATCGTGGTGCTGCACGATGCGGATCTGGTCGCACCGGGGATGATCCCGCCGCCGGTTAACCGGCCTTATGCGGCTGAGCCGCGGATCGTTCCCGCTTTGCCGCCCGCGGTGGCACATCCGGCCGCGTTCGAACCGGCGCCTGTCGAAACCGCTGTTAGCCATGGCCCGCCGGTGCCTTTGCCGCCGCCGGAGGAGGCCGTTGCTGAGCCGGTTCACGCTCCGTTGGGGTTGGCGCGTCCGATCGTGTCGGAGATTGAGATCATGCCCCTGGCGGAGATGGAGCGCCGCCTGGTCCTGGCGGCGCTGGCGCGCACCGATGGCGACATTCCGCGGGCGGCTGCGTTGCTGGAGATTAACCCGTCCACGGTTTACCGGAAGGTCAGTGCCTGGCGGAAGGACGGGATGATGCCGGCTTGAGGGTTTTGCCGGGGCGGATGTTTCCCGCGGCGCTGTTGAGCCGATCGGCGATGTTGTGGATCGGGTTGGGGGATAGGTGTTCGTTGGTTTTTGCCTCCGCGTTTCGACGCAGAGTTCGCAGAGCGGGGCGCAGAGGGCGCAGAGAAGAATTTTGGCTTCGCCGGGGTAGCGATTTCGCTCCGACTGTGCACCATCCGCCGCCGGCGGACCCGCCGTAACAGTAGCCTCGACGACTGGTTTGCGCCCATGCACGAACCCGCTTCGCGGGATTGGTGCCGCGGGTGAGTTATACCCGGCGCCCGAACCATCGTGCCGCTGAAGCAAAGTAAGGTTGGGGCGCTGCCCCAAACCCCGCCAGGGGCCGAGCCCCTG
>NZ_CAIWTY010000089.1 GCF_903915725.1 uncultured Rhodopila sp. | reverse complement strand
GTGCGCGGAGGCGCACCATCCACGCCTTGCGGTGCGGGTTTAGGCAACGGCGTGGATGCCGACCTGCGTCGGCATGACGGGGGGAAGCAGCAACCGCCGGCCGCTATTTTAACGCCTATGGGGCGAAGGCCCGCCATGACGGTTGGGGCGACCGTGCGCCCGCGTTGAACGCGCCGCCGATCACCCGACCAGGTCGGCAGCCTCGCGCGTCAGCAAAGCAATCAGCCCGGTGATGGTGTCCTCCATCGCCGCGAAGCCCGGCGACCGCTCGATCAGTTTTTCATCCATATACAGCCCGCGCGCGATCTCGATCTGCAGCACATGTACGTCGTGCGCCGGCTGCCCGTAATGCTTGGTGATATAGCCGCCCGCATAGGGATCGTTGCGGCGGACCCGGAAACCGCGGCCGCACAGGAAAGCTTCAACCGACCGCGTGACCCGCGGGCTGCACGCCGCCCCGTACAAGTCGCCCAGCACGAAATCGACCGGACGGCCGTTCACGCGCGTGCCTTGCGCATTCGACGGCATGGAGTGGCAATCGATCAGCAGGCAATAACCCCAGCGCGCCTTGATATCCTCCACGGCCAGCCGCAACGCGTCGTGAAACGGGTGCCAATACGCCGCGATCCGCCGCTCCGCCTCCAGAAACGACAGTTTCCCGCCGTAGATTGGCTCGCCGGAGGCAACCACCCTGGCGATCGTGCCCAACCCGGCACTGACGCGCGGGCTGGTGGTATTCACCCAGTCGGGAAGCTGCTCATTGAACATGCCGGGGTCGAGTTCCCACGGCTCCCGGTTGGCATCGCAAAACGCGCGCGGAAAAGTCGCCGCCACAAGGGCCGCGCCATGCGCCGGTGCGGCGGCGAACAGATCATCGACAAAGCAATCCTCGCTGCGGCGAAGACTGAGCGAGCCGAGCCGCACGCCCGAAAGCAGATCGGCCGTATAGGCACGGCCGGAATGGGCGGAGGCGAAGGCGACCGGCGCAAAATTGCGTTCGGGCAAAATGACGCGGTAAGGTCCGGGGTCGCTGACGCCCGGTTGCGCTGCACATCCATCCATTGCCCCATCAAAGGCGGAGCGGCCTGAAAAGTCACTACCTATGAGTACAGCCCACTCAACAAATATTCCCGCCTGCCGCCGCCGCTAAGCTTAGGCGACGCCCGGGAATTGCCGCTTCAGTCGCGCGTCCTTCCCTCCCCGTCATGGCCCGGCTTGTCCGGGCCACCTATGCCAGCACCCTGCCGCGATAGGTGGCCCGGACAAGCCGGGCCATGACGGACTAAAGTCAGCCGCCCGATTCGCTTATTCTTGGGCGTCGCCTAAGCCCGCACCGCAAAGCGTGGATGGTCCGCCTTCGCGCACCGTGACGGGGGACAAACGCGGCCGCCGCGGCACTGATTTAACGCCTATGGGCCTCCACCGCCGTGACGGCGAGGGGCCGTGCCGATGTGTCAAACTCAGGTCGACTGGCTTTATAGCCCGGCCAAAGCCTCCCGCGCCGCCACGCTGCTGCGATACGCCACAACCCCTGCATCGCCGCGCAGCACCTCCCACACCGTCCTCCCGCCCTCCCGCCGGAAGCGGATATCCAGATGCCGCCGCCCGACCCGCAAATCCAGCAACGTAACGTCCGGCAGCCACTCCGGCAGATGCGGATCGACATACAGACGATCGTTCGGCGCGTCCTGCTGGATACCCAACATCGCCTGTAGCAGCGCAAAGCACGACCCCGCCGCCCAGGCCTGCGGCACATTCGCGCCGAGATACTGCACCGGAAAATTCGCCCCGTCCCGCGCCACCCCGGCATACAGCTCCGGCAACTGATGCAACAGGAAATGGCTGGCCGCCTCGCTGATGTCGCGCGCGATCTGCGCCGCCTCGGCGGCGAACCCGTAGCGCCGGAACCCCAAGACGATCAGGCTGTTGTCGTGCGGCCAGACCGAGCCGTTCTGATACGAATACGGATTATATGCCGGATGCTCGCTCGACAGCGTGCGGATGCCCCAGCCCGAGTTCATATCCGGCGCCATCAGCCGCGCCACCACCCGCGCCGCCCGATCTGCCGGAACGATCCCTGACCACAACAAATGCCCCGGGTTGGAGGCGACCGTCATCACCTTGCGTTTCTCGCCGTCCAGCATGTAGGCGTAGAAGCCGGAGTCCTCGTCCCAGAACGCCTCGTTAAACTTCTCAAACAACGTCGCCGCCTTGCGCCGCTGCTCTGCCGCTCGTTCGGTGTTGCCCAGCGCGTCGAACACCTCCGCCATGCGCACCCGGGCGTCGTACACGTAGCCCTGCAATTCGCACAGCGCCTTGGGTCCGCGCACCGGGGTTCCGTCCGGATACGTCATGGAATCGCCGGCGTCCTTCCAGGCCATGTTCTCATAACCCACCGGAGACCGCGTCTGATACTCCTGGAAGCCGTCGCCGTCGCGGTCCCCATCATTGTCGATCCACGCCAGCGCCGCCTCGGCATTCGGCAGGAATTTCTCCAATAATGAATGATCGCCGGTCGCCCGCCACGCAGCATGCAGGGTAATCAGATACAGCGGCGTCGCATCCGCGGTGCCGTAATACGGCGTATGCGGGATCAGCTTGAAATGCGCCAGTTCGCCGTAGCGCAGCTCATGCATGATCTTGCCCGGCTCGGCATCGCGGAAATCGTCGCGTACCTTCGCCTGCCAGCGGCCGAGTATTTCCAGTGATCCGCGGGCGAACTCCGGATACACCAGGATATTCTGCAAAGAAACGATCAGGCTGTCGCGGCCGAACGGTGCGACGAACCACGGCAGCCCCGCGGCCGGCAGGAACACCATGTGATCGGTGCCGGCCAGCGGCAGGCGCAGGGACGCCATGTCGTCAATCGCCTGATGGAAGAACCGGTAAAATTCCTCATTGCTGGTGCGCAATTTCAATACCGTCTGCCGCCAGTCCCGGTGCGCCTTCGCCTGCGGCGAGGATTCTGCGTACATCGCGCATGCGTTCGGCGCGTGGTAGATTTTTTTGCCGTCGGCAAATTCATACAGCAGGCAGCAATGCCAGCTCCCGCCGGGCGGCAGGCTGACCTCGAAACTCAGCCGCCCGTTGGCGAACACCGCCCGCGAATCGCTCTCGCCGATGGTGATCGCCACCGAACGGGAGAAGTCCGCGTTGCAGTAAGTGGTGCAGAGCGTTTGCCGCGCCTCCGACCAGTCGGACTTGATATGGCCGCGGCGGATGTCGCGCTTCGCCTTGACGTCGAACACGTCGGCGAAATCCGAGCGCAGCGCGATCTCCAGGTTGAAGCGGATCGGCTTTTGGCCGTGGTTGGTGATGTCGAGGTCCTCATGCATCCCCTGGTCGATCACGCGCGACAGCCCGAACGCCAGCGTTTGCCGCGCGACCGGCCCGTCTTCGGTCAGGAAGGCCTGGTTGGTCAGAAAGATGCGCGCCGAATCGAAATTCACCGCGCCGCCGTTCAGCAGGTCCCATTCCGCGCCGTTGGCATACACCGACCACGCGCTGATCAGCCGCGTGTCGAAGAAATACAGGCCTTTGTCGCCGGGCGAATGGATCTGGCCGTTCGGCTCGGTCACCAGCACGGTCATGGCCTGGTGGATGGCGATCTGCGGCGGGCCGACCTGAACTTTGAAGGCCATGGGGGAAACTCCGCGTTGTGAGGTGCGCCCGGGTTCCTATAGCGTGGCGGGACCGGATTTATCACGTGACAGGATGGTAGGGTGGACGCGCAAGACACAAATTGGACGCTGGACCATATCCGGCGGCATATCGAGGAGGGGGTGCCGCTGGTGCCCCTGTTCAACATCGATGTGATCGAGGCCAGCCCGGACCGCGGTGTCGTCAGGCTGCGCGAAGGCGATCACGTGACCCGCCCCGGCGGCAGCATCGCCGGCCCCGTGCAGTTCGCCCTGGCCGATGTGGCGACCTATGCGCTGATCCTGGCCGCGCGGCATGATGAGCACGCGGTGACGGTCGATCTGACGATCAATTTTCTTCGCCCAGCGATGAGCTTGCCGCTGCTGGCTGTTGCGACCGCTTTGCGCGCCGGGCGTCGCCTGTTCACCGCCGAGGTGCGGATCATTGAGGAATCCACCGGGCGGCTGATTTCCCAGGCGACGACCACCTACGCGATGACGGAGGCCTGACTCGGCCAGTCCGGGGGCCGATGACCGTTTAATCGACATGACGGCGCAGCGAAGCAGCGTCATGGCCCGGACAAGCCGGGCCATGACGGACTAAAGTCAGCCGCCCGATTCGCTTATTCTTGGGCGTCGCCTAAGACCGCGCTCCCCCGGCGCGACCCGTCAGCCAAGGCGTCACCGCGAACCCCGCCAGCATCGGGACGGCGAACAGCAACGCCCTGGGATTGGACACCCAACCTTCGAGCGCCGGTCCGGGGCATAGCCCGGCCGCGCCCCAGCCCAATCCGAACAACGCCGAACCAACGATTAACCGCGCGTCGGTCGCGCGCGACGGCGGCGGCACGCGGCTACCGGCCAGCCGGTACAGAATAAAAGCGACCGGGATCGCACCGCCCATCACGCCTGCCAGGGCCGGGTTCCAGGTGCCATCGGCGAGGCCGCCGAAATCGAGGAAGCCCAGCACCACCGGCGGGTCCACCATGCCGGAGATCGCCAGTCCAAGCCCGAAAAGCAGGCCGCTGGCCAGAGCGCCCAAGGTCTTCATCCGGCGAACCGCCTAACGGCTACGACCAGAACCGCGACGGCCATGAACGTGGCGGTCGCCGCCAAGGATCGGGGCGACAGCCGCGCCAGCCCGCACACCCCATGGCCGCTCGTGCAGCCGTTCGCCAGCCACGTGCCAATGCCAACCAGCAACCCCGCCACCATCAGCAACAATCCCGACCCGGGCAGATGAACCGGCACGTCGGCGCCGCTAAGCGCGCGCCACAGCAGCAACCCGCCCGGCAGGCCGATGAGAAAGGCCAGATTTTGCGGCCAGCGCGCCGGCCAGTGTCCGGTCAGTTCGGCGGCGATGCCGCTGATTCCGGCGATTCGGCCGGTCGTCAACATGAACAGCCCAACCGCGGCGCCGATCAGGACCCCGCCGGCCAGGCCAAGGAGAAGAGCGTGCAACATGGTCCGGAGCATACCATGCAAAGCCGAACGCCGCGCCCCCTCAATTCAGCCGCAGATCGATCAGGTGCTTCGGATCGGCCTTCAGGTCGCCTCGTTCCACTCGCTTGACGATATCGGTCAGCGCCGCGTTCGCGGGCGTAGGCAAACCGATTTGTTCGCCCTGGCGTAAGATGAAGCCGTTGATGAAGTCGATCTCGGTGCGGCGGCCCTTCACCATGTCCTGGCCCATCGACGGGCGGTGCTCGCCGCCGCCGGCCTTGTTCACTTCCTCCAGCCGGTGCGCGTCGTACTCGCGGGTCGCGGCGGCGTCTCCCTCGCCGGCGCGGGCGATGACGTCGGGGTCGATGTGGTGGATGTCCTCCAGTTCGTAGCCGAGCGCCTGGCCGACGCGGATCGCCTCGCTGCCGAGGCGGGCGCCGAAGCGGCGCAGCGTATCGTTGCGCAGGATGTCCTTGCTGATCAGGCCGGTGCAGGCGGACATGCCGTTCGCCATCGCGTTGGTCACCAGCTTGGACCAGCGTTCGCCCCAAAGATTCGATGTCACCAGCGCGGAATCGGTCAGCGCGACGAGGCGCTCGATCTCCCGCACCCGCTCGGTGATGCGGCCATGCACCTCGCCGGTGCGGAATACCGTGTGCGCGTCGCCGCTTTTGCCGGCGGCGCGGCGGACATGGCCGGGTTCGCACAAATCCACCGTGATGGAACTGGCGATGCAGCCGACAACTTTGCCCCAACCGACGACGCCGGCGATGGCCGCCTCGTTCATGCAGTTTTGTAACGACACCACGAATCCGGCGGGAGCCAGATACTGCGCGATCATCACGGTGGCCCATTCGGTGTCGTAGGATTTCATGCAGACGAAGGCGATGTCGAACGGCTTTTCCTTCGCCACCTGCTGCAACTCGGTCAGGTGCAGCGCGCGCACCGGGGTGGACCATTCGGGCACGTCGCGGATGTGCGACACCTTCAGGCCGTGCGCCTTCATGGTTTCCACGTTGGCCGGCCAGGGATCGATGAAGGTGACGTCCTCCCCGTCCCGCGCCATGTGCGCGCCGGCATAGGCGCCGACAGCTCCGGCCCCGACGATCGCGATCCTGTGGCCCATGTTTCTCTCCCGATTGCCGGGTGGCAGTCTGCCGGGGCGGCGGGGAAACGCAACCGGCCGGGGCGGCGCCGGGGGGGGGTGAACCCCGGCCGATTCGGGCGGAAGCATGGCAGCCCCTGCCATTCTTTCGCCATTTTCGTCCCTCAATAAGATCTATCGAATTGTGCCAACCTGCCCATACGTTGGGATTTATATACAAATAGCTACATTCTGCGCCAAAATGTGCGAAATTGGGCGATTATAGTTTCGATTTCCGACTTTATCTATGGCTTTCGTGCCATGCGGTCAATCAAAGTCTTGCGCAATCGCACGAACTTCTTGACGTAATCATCACGTTCGCCTTAACTCGGCTGCACATAAGAGCCTTCAAACGGAGGGTAGATGTCGCAGCCCGCAACGCCCCGTGATGCATCCCGCATCCAACGCACGATATCTGGCTGACACAGGCCGCAGAACTCGTTCCCGGCGCCGTTCACCACGGCGTTCCCCAAGGCGTCAGTCCGTGCCGGCCAGCCTATCGGCTCCGGATCTCACGTTTTTTGAGAGTAAGGATCAAAGCGATGACATTCGATCGCGAGGGGCGGCAGTTCCGCCTGCTCACCCTTCACTGCGTCCTGTGGTCGCTCGCCATGTCTCTGGCCAGTGGTTTCGTCGGCGCCTATCTGCTGCATCTCGGTTTCAGCATAGCAACAACAATCACGATGTATGCGGCCCTGCTTGGCATTCGCTTCGGGCTGCGCGCCATCATGCTGCCGGTCGTCCGCTATCTTGGGATGTACAAGGCGCTGCTGCTGGGCACGTTTGTGGTCGCCTTCCAGTTCGTGCCGCTGGTGCGGGCGGACGAACCGCTCTGGCTATGCGTCTGGATTCTGGTCGTTTCTGCCGGCGAATGCATCTACTGGCCGATATTCCATGCCGCCAACGCCATGTGCGGCGGCGGCGGCAGGCGCGGCCGGCAGATCGCGTTCCGCCAGATGGCCACCACCGCCATCTCCGTCGTCGGGCCTGTCGCCGGCGGCACGCTGCTGACACGCCTGGGGCCGGGCGCCGAGTTCGGCATCGCCACCATGCTGTGCCTGCTCTCGACCATACCGCTGCTGTGGTTCGGTGAGATCAACCTCGGGCGCGTTCCGTCGATGCTGCAGTCGGTTGTCGGCGCCGATCCGGTGGGCCTATGCGCGTTCGCGGCGGATGGATGGATGTGCGCGGGGACCGGGATTGCGTGGTCGCTGATCCTGTTCACCACGCTCGGTTCGTCCTATGACACGCTTGGCTGGGCGAGCAGCGCGGCGGCAATGGCCGGAGCGTTGGCCGGCCTCGCCTGCGGGGTGGCGATCGACCGCGGCCATCGTGAGATCCTGTCGCGAGCCGTGACCGTCGGGCTGCTGCTTGGCGTGGTGATGCGGGTTGCGTCGGGTTGGGCGCCATGGGTGGCGTTCGCCGCCAATGCGTTGGGTGCGGCCGTCGGCGGGTTGTATGTCCCGGTGCTCATGAGCGTGGTTTACGATCGCGCCAAGCGGTCCGGCTCGGCCTATCAGTTCCATTTGTCGACCGAAGCGGGCTGGGATGCCGGCGCCATCCTTGGCTGCCTCGCCTCGGCGGCGGTGGTGGTCAGCGGCGCGCCTCCGACCTTGGCGGTGCTGCCGGCGGCGCTGGGTGTGATGGTGATCCAGTTCTGCGTCGGGGCGGAGTCCAGGACCGCGGCAGTGGTGGCGCGGAATATTGGGGTTGCCGGGCAGGTGTTGCCGCAGGTTGCCTGACGGGGTCCGGCGCGAGCGATCCACCTTGAAATGGACCTTTGCGTGGTCTAATTTGTCAGGGTGGATCAACCTCTCCCTGGAAGAGCCGACCAGATGCATGTTTCCGTGACTGATGCGAAAGCCCAGCTCACAGATCTGGTGCGGCGAGCCGAGGCGGGGGACGAGGTCATCCTGACCCGCCACGGTCAGGACGCGGTGCGCCTCGTCCCGATCAGGCCCGTCCTTGATGCCAAGGGTCGGCGCGCTGTGATGGAAAGGGTGTGGGCGGCCGGCGCTGCGAATCCGACACCAGGGCCCGACGCCGCAAGAAGCCAGGACTTCCTTTACGATGAGGATGGTTTGCCTGCGTGATCGCTATCGACACGTCAGCTTTAATGGCGATCGTATTTGGCGAGCCGGAGGGGCGCGCCTGCATGAGTGTTTTGGACGGCGAATCGCAGGTAGTGATTTCCGCCGGAACCCTCGCGGAAGCGATGATCGTTGCAGCGCGACGGAAGGCCGGCCCACGGATGGCGGAGCTGATCGAAGGGCTCGGCCTTAGTGTTATCACAGTTACTGCGGCCTCGGCGCGGCGGATGGCGGATGCTTATGACCGGTGGGGCAAGGGTGTGCACCCGGCCGGTTTGAATCTTGGCGACTGCTTTGCTTACGAGGTTGCCAAGGAACACGGCTGCCCGCTGCTGTTCATCGGGAAGGATTTCTCCAGGACCGACCTGGAGAGCGCGCTTTAAACGGTCGAACCAGTGGATCCCAAAGTGCTCCGGCACCAGCACCGTGAGTCGGTCAACCCGGGCGCCGATTGGCGATCACATCGCGATCTGGATCGAATTGTAATCCGCGTGCAGACCGGTGTCGTCCCGCTCCATCAGGCCGGTGGCGACCAACGCTTCCACGTCTTCGTGGACCCGCTTGTAATCGCGGCCAAGCGAGCGAGCCAGGGCAAGAACGCTTCGCGGTGGCGTTCGATGAACGTGGCGCAACAGCTCCAGCCGGTTCGCGGTCATGACCCGCGCAAAGGTTTGCCAGTTTTCGAAGGTCAGGTGGTTTTCTATAACATCGTCGCCGGCCTCATGGCGCGCAATCGTATCGAGCACCCTGCGTTCTGTATCCGCGAAACTGCCGCCAACATGAATCTGGAGGGTGGTCATAGGCTGGTTCCTTTCACCGTCTCGACCGCCGCCCTGAAGTCTCGCAGAAGCTGTTCGATCGACACGAAAGTATAGGCTGTTTCTTCGTCGAGCACGTGCTTGTGGTCGCCTTTGCCGCGTTCATTGTCGAAGCCGACCAGACACACGCCGGGGCGGCCGAAGAATAAACTGTACTTGTAACCGTGGAGCGTTGGAGGTACCGGTCGGGCCACCGACCAAATGCGAATCTGAAGGATCGATCCGTCCTCAAACACGATCTTTTCGTCGAGGACGAGCCGGGCCTTCACGTCAATAGTATGGCGTATACGCCATATGGCAGTCAAGCCCTATCATAACCCTACGCGTGCCCGCCGCCTTCGAGATACGCCGCCCGGATCTCCGGCCGCGCCAGCAGGTCCGCGCCCGTCCCGGCCATGGTGATCGACCCGTTCACCAGCACATACCCGCGGTTGGCCAGCCGCAGCGCCTGGTAGGCGTTCTGTTCCACCAGCAGTACAGTCAACCCGGTCGTCCGGTTCAGCTCCCGGATCGCGCCGAAAATCTGCCGCACCACCAGCGGCGCCAGACCCAGCGAGGGCTCGTCCAGCAGCAGCAAGGTCGGCCGCGACATCAGCGCCCGGCCGATGGCGAGCATCTGCTGCTCGCCGCCGGACAGCGTGCCACCGCGCTGGCTCAGCCGCTCCTGCAGCCGCGGGAACAATGCGAACACCTGCTGCAGCAGCACATCGATATCGGTCCGTCCGGCGACTTCGGCGCCCATCAGCAGGTTCTCGCGCACCGTCATGCGGCCGAAGATACGGCGTCCCTCCGGCGCCTGGGCGATGCCGCGCCGCATGATCTCGTATGTCGGCCACTGCGTGATATCCTGGCCTTGATGCAGGATCTGGCCGGAGCGGGCGCGCGGGTTGCCGCAGATCGTCATCATCAGGGTGGATTTGCCCGCCCCATTCGCGCCGATCAGAGTGACGATCTCGCCTTGCTCCACCGTCAGGTCGATGCCGCGCAGCGCCTGGATCGCGCCATAGAAGGCGGTGACGCCGGACAGCGACAGCAGGGCGGTCATGCCGGCACCTCGTCTTCCTCGCCCTCACCCAGATACGCCGCGATCACCGCCGGATCGGCGCGGATTTCGGCGGGGGTGCCGTCGCTGATCTTCTTGCCGTGGTCCAGCACCACGATGTGGTCGGAGATCCGCATCACCACGCCCATATCGTGCTCGATCAGCAGCAGCGAGCAGCCGAGGTCGCGGATGCGCAGCAGCAACTGGTTCAGTTCCTCCGACTCGCGCGGGTTCAGCCCGGCCGCCGGTTCGTCGAGGCACAGCAGCACCGGGTCGATGCACATGGCGCGGGCGATCTCCAGCCGGCGTTGCGCGCCATAGGGCAGAGCGCCGGCCGGATCGTCTGCGCGGGCGGTCAGGTTGATGGCATCCAGCCAGAAGCGGGCTTTCTCGATCCCCGCCGCCTCGGCGGCGTGGTAGCGGCCGAGGCCCAGCACCGCCAGCACGCCGAAACCTGTGGCCGCCATCAGCGTGTTGTGCTGCGCCACCAGCAGGTTCTCCAGCACCGTCATGCCGGCGAACAAACGAATGTTCTGAAACGTTCGCGCCACCTTCGCCCGGGCGGCGATGCGGTGGCCAGGCATCTTGTGCAGCGGGTAGGACCGCCCGTCCGGATGGGTCAGCACGATCGAGCCGGAGGTCGGGCTGTAGAACCCGGTAATGCAGTTGAATACCGTGGTCTTGCCGGCACCGTTCGGGCCGATGACGGCGGTGATGTCGTTGACCTTGGCCACGAACGACAGGTCATCGACCGCCTTCAGGCCGCCGAAACGCATGGTCAGGCCGGTTACCGACAGCATCGCCTAGCTGCGCCCCTGCGCCACGAGTTCGGCATCGATTTCCTTCGGCGCGGTCATCGACACGCCGGGGGTTCGCCCGGATACCAGGCCGCGCGGGCGCAGCACCATCATCACCACCAGCGCGAGACCAAAGATCAGCATGCGATACAGCGGCAATTCGCTGGCGATGCCGGAGAACAGTTCGCTGCCCATCTGGTCTCCGAGGAAGCTGAGGAAATCGCGCAGTGCTTCCAGGCCACCGACCATGACGATGGCGGCGAGGGCAACTCCGAGCTGGCTGCCGAGGCCGCCGAGCACGACGATCGCCAGCACGGTGGCGGACTCGATGAAGGTGAAGCTTTCCGGGCTGATGAAGGCCTGCCGGGTGGCGAAGAACGCGCCGGCGAAGCCGCCGAACATGGCGCCGATGCCGAACGCGGTCAGCTTGGTGTTGCGCACGTTGATTCCGAGCGAGCGGCAGGCGACCTCGTCTTCGCGCAAGGCTTCCCAGGCGCGGCCGAGCGGCATGCGGCGCAGGCGCAGCGACACCCAGTTGGTCAGCAAAGCGAGGCCGAGAATGACGTAATACAGGAAGATGACGCGCTGGATGGTCGCCGGCTCCAGGTTGAAGAACCCGGCAAAGGTGCCGTCGCCGCCGTCCATGCTGAAGCGCAGGCCGAACAGGGTGGGGCGGGGGATGCCGGTGATGCCGTTCGGGCCGTTGGTCAGCGACACCCAGTTGTTCAGGACGATGCGGATGATCTCGCCGAACCCCAGTGTAACGATCGCCAGATAGTCGCCGCGCAGCCGCAGCACCGGGAAGCCGAGTGTCACGCCTGCGCAGCCGGCGAGGATGCCCGCCAGCGGCAGGCAGGTCCAGAAGCCGAGATCGTAGGTCGTCGCCAGCAGCGCGTAGGAATACGCCCCCACGGCATAGAACGCGACGTAGCCGAGGTCGAGCAGCCCGGCCAGCCCGACGACGATGTTCAGGCCCCAGCCGAGCATGATGTAGGTCAGCACGAGCGTGCCGAGATCGACGTAGTAGCGCGAGCCGCTGAACGGCAGTGCCAGGGCGGCGAGCAGCAGCACGGGCGTGACGTATTTACCGGCGCGGGTAATGCGCTCGGCGAAGGCACGGTTCGCCCGGGTGGCTTCGGCGCGGTTGCGGCCCCTCCAGGTCAGCATGCCGAGGCGGCCGAAGAACACCAGGCCGACGATGACGGCAACCGCGATAGGGCGGGCGCGGAGGAACAGGCCGTGGTCGCTGCTGACGGTGACCAGCCCCACCATCGGGCCGAACAGGCCGAGTGCGACGGCGGCGGAGAGGAAGGCGTCGCGGAGCGCGGTCATTTGCCCGGGCCGTCATGGCCCTCCCCCGGCTTGTCCGGGGGATCATCCGGGCCACCTGTCGCGGCACGTGCGGCTAAAGATGGCCCGGACACGCCGGGCCATGACGGGGAAGGAACGACCGCGGGCCGTGGTCCGCCGCTGGGAAAGTGGAGGATCATACCTTCTCCACCTCCGCCTTTCCCAGGATGCCCGTCGGCAGGAAGATCAGCGCGACGATCAGGATGGCGAAGGCGGCCACGTCCTTGTACTCGACGCTGAAATAGGCGGACCAGAAGACCTCGATCAGGCCAATCAGCAGACCGCCGAGGACCGCGCCGGGCAGGCTGCCGATACCGCCCAGAACGGCGGCGGTGAAGGCTTTGATGCCGGCGATGAAGCCGATGTAGAAATCGATGACACCGTAATACAGCAGGAACATGAAGCCGGCCACGGCGGCCAGGGCGGCGCCGATGACGAAGGTCAGGCTGATTGTCAGGTCGGTGTCGATCCCCAGCAGGCTGGCCATTTTCAGGTCCTGCTCACAGGCCCGCATGGTGCGGCCGAGCGGCGTCTTGGTGACCAGCCAGGTGAAGACGGCGAGGATGGTCAGCGTGATCACGACGATGGCGATCTGCATCCACGAAAGCTGGACGGCAAATCCCCCTCGATCCATCAACTGAATCCCGCCCGGGATGATCGCCTCGATCGGCTTGACCCTCGCGCCCTGGCTGACCTGGACGAAATTCTGCAAGGTGATCGACATGCCGATGGCGCTGATCAGCGGCGCGAGGCGAAACGATCCGCGCAACGGGCGGTAGGCGACGCGCTCCACCGTCCAGCCGTACAGCGCGGCGATGGCGGCGGCGAACAGCAGCGTCAGCACCAGGGCGAGCGGCACGGACGTGATGCCGAGCGAGGCCAGGCCGAGGATGGCGATCAGCGACAGGAAGGAGCCGACCATGAAGACGTCGCCATGGGCGAAGTTGATCATGCCGATGATGCCGTAGACCATGGTGTAGCCGACGGCGATCAGGCCGTAGATCATGCCGAGCGTGATGCCGTTGATCAGTTGCTGCAGGGCGTAGGCCAATCGCGCTCCGAATCAGGTGTCCGGTGCAATGCAACCATGCAACGTGTGTATGGCGCAAGGGTGTGTCGGCTGCTGCCGCAATCGGTCGTGCGAATAGGGTTTGCGCCCGGCGTGCGGTCTGGTATTGAGCGGCCCCTGCCGCGGGAGAGATGGCCGAGCGGCTTAAGGCGCACGCTTGGAAAGCGTGTGTGCGTGAAAGCGTACCCAGGGTTCGAATCCCTGTCTCTCCGCCAGCGACAGAGTGTGACCGCAAGGTCCTCATATTCGTCGCTCGCCGTGGCGATGCGTGCGCTCCCGGCGACGGTCAAGTCCTCAAGCAGCGGTCAGCGGGTGCGCCCGCTCGACGCGTTCACGCGCCCGCGGCAAATGCATTGCCTCCCACAGATCGCTGCGCCGCTGCACGTTCAGCCGGAAGCCCGGGCTGTTGCCGAACACGCGGCCCGGGATAAGCGCCGTCGGCGCGGTCACGGCGCGGCGCTCGTTGCATAGTTCGTTGACGTGCTGGCGCTGCACGCCCATCGCCTCAGTCAGCGCGCCTTGCGTCGGGCCCAGCGGCGCCACGAACTCTTCGATCAATATCTTGCCGATGCGCGCCGGCTGGCGCTTCGTCGCAAACATGGTTCACCTCACAAATTGCTATGGTCGTCCAGATACAGGCCCGCTGCTTCGCCTCGCCCGGCGTCCCCGGGCAGGGTTCCGACGCAAGCACGCACACGGCCAGCGGAACCACACCGAACCGCCTTCCTTTCAGCGGATGCGGGCCAGCATGTGCGCATTGCCGATCCAATGCGAGAATCGGCAGCCCACGACATACCAGTGCACGAGGAATGCCTCCGCCACCACGCGATCAAGCCGCGGCAGTATGGCGGCGGGTTTCGCCTCGGCCGCGCAGGGCCGGCAGTGCAGCCCTAACCCGGCTGCCATCAGCGCGGCGCGGGCCAAATGAAACCGGCTTGTCACCAGCACCGCCGGTTCGTTGGGACCGGGCGGGTAGGCGTCACGGTAAAGCCTGAGATTCTCCAACGTGTGGCGGGAGCGATCTTCGCAGCGCAGACGAGCCGCGGCCAAGCCGCGCGCCTGCAGCCAGGCCGCGCCCGCCTCGGCCTCGGAGGCAACACCCGGACGGGCGCGCCCGCCGAGCAGGAACACATCGGCATGCGGCGAAGCCCGCGCCAGCGCCCGCGCCCGGTCCAGCCGCTGCTGGTAAACCCGGTTCGGCCGCCCGTCCGGCGGCAGGCGATAGCCCGGCACCAGAATCCGCGTCGCACCGGCAACGTCCGCCGGCGCGCGCCATCCCGTGCGCATGACATGAACGACCGCAAACAGAAGCGTCAGGCCGCCGGTCCCGACCATGACAAGGCAGGACAACGCCAGCATGGCGAACCCGTCAGCGCCAACGAACGGACCAAGCTCGCCGCGCCGGTTTTCGTAGATCCCCTGCTTCGCTATCATTGCGTTTCACGATAACGTTGCGCCATGGCCCCGACAATGAGCTTTCAATCGGGCGGCGCAGCCGCGGCGTTCGCGCAGGCGCGGTCCCGTGCCGCGCAGCGTTACCGCGATTGTCCCCGCTTCGACCGCTTCTACCTCACCGGCAAGCTGCGTCATGATCCCGTCTATGCGGACGTATTTGCCCTGGCCGGTGACGGGTTCGGCCACGTGCTCGACGCCGGCTGCGGGCGCGGCCAACTCGGGGTTCTGCTGCTGGAGGCCGGGGCGGCGGAAACCGTTCTCGCGCTCGACTGGAACGCCGCGCATCTCGATCAGGCACGCGATGCGGCGCACGGGCTGCCGTTCCGGGCCGAGCGGCGCGACCTCGCCCACGCAGCGGACCTGCCCGCGGCCGACACGGTGTTCCTGATCGACATCCTTTACCAGCTCGACACCGCCGCGCAGGACGCCCTGCTTTTATCAGCCTGCCGATCGGCCCGGTCCCGGGTGGTGGTGCGCACGCCGGATACCGCAGCGGGCCTACGAAGCGCGATCACCCGGAGCCTGGAAGTGCTGGGACGCCGCGTCTGGCCGCACGCCGGCGCGCGCGTGAACCCCAGGCCCATGGGCGACCTGGCCGCGACCATGTCGGCCGCCGGGTTCGCCGTAACCGAGTCCCCGTGCTGGCGCGGCACCCCGTTCGCCAACAGGCTGCTCGTCGCTCGGCGGTGAGGCAAACCGCCGCCTCAACCGCCGCCTCAGCCCCCGCCGGTCTGCTGCCGCAGCGCATGCAGCAGCGTGTCGACGTTGCCATCGTTGCGGCCCAGGAATGCGCTGTAGTCGCTGCGCTGCGTCAGCCGCAGGCTCATGCCCTCGGCAACGATATCGACGATACGCAGGCGTCCGGTGTCGGTCCCGACCACCCAGATGACGCGTAAAGGCGCCTCGCTGTCGGTGGTGCGCGCAACCACCGTCGGGACTTCGATGACCGCGCCGTTGCGGGCGGGCGGGTCGATGGTCACCTGCATCCCGCCTTCGGGATAGTCCTTGATCCGCGGGCTGACGCTGTTGACCAGCACCAGGCGGAACAGGCGCAGGTAGTCAGCCTGCTGCCCCGGTGTCGCGGCGCGCCAGAAACGCCCGAGGCAGAATCGGGCGACGCCGTCGACATCGACCACATCCTCCAGGAACGCCAGCAGGCGCCGCTGCTTCTCCTCGGGCGCCGGATTCCCCCGCGCCAACGCGGCCAGGCGGTTGCCCGAGTCGCGAATGAACTGCGCGGCGCGGCCCAGGTCTGCGTCCTCGGCCCTGACCGGGACCGCCGCCAGCAGCAGAACACCAGGAACCAGCACGCATCCCGCCACTATCCCTCGTCTGCCGATCGGCATGGCGCCTCCGGTTTTTGGCTGCGGGCGGCCTCGCATTGTCACGAACGATTGCGCACCCTGTCGCACATCACTACTCGTTGCCGTGAGCCGCTGCCATAGAATGGCGCGGACGCTGTCGAGTCGTTCTGGCGCGGCAGCGGCGGACTCCGTTAAAAACCGCTTATAGCCGCAGGAATCATATCATGTCGTACGTTGCCGCGGGGCTCGCTTTCGCCAGTCTGGTTGCGCTGGCTGCCTGCGCTCAGGCGCCGGCCAGGCTTTCGCCGACTGTGGCGGACGGCTGGACGACCTACGCTGAATCCAGGATCCACGCGCCAATTCCCTGCGGCGCCACCCCCATCCAACTCACCGGCGATCGGCTTGACACGCATGTCACGGGTGACTGCCGCCGGGTCAGGATCACCGGCGCGCACAACGACATCGTGGTGGACATCGCCCCGGGTGGGATGATCGAGATCGTCGGATCGAATAACGACGTATTTTGGACGCAGACCGGACCCGGGCCGCAGCCGCAACTGATCGACCTCGGCGTCAGCAACACCTTCCACCGGCACGAGGTCTGATCGGCGTCACGCCGGCATTTTGCGCCCGGTATAGGCGCGGAATACGCCCAGCGACGTGCTGCAACTCACCGCCGAGAAACCGGCATCGCGCAGCGCGTCGAGGATCGCCCCGGGCGGAACGCATGCATCGATCGTGTCCCAATAATATCCCAACAATTCCTGAGCGGTTTGCCGGCTGCCCCGGCGGCACAGCGCCGGAATCAGATCGCGGAAATACAGCCGGGCGAGGGCGGCGGCGACCCGGCCTGACGGGCGGCTGATCTCCAGCAACAGCAGCGTTCCGTCCGGGCGAAGCACGCGGTGGAATCCGGCAAAAGCCAGCCTCAGGTCCGGCACGTGGCGCAGCGCGTAACCCATGCTGATGAAATCGACACTGGCCTCGCCGAGGGGCAATGCCTCCGCGCGGGCCTGCACGCATGGCAGGCCCAGGTTTCGCCGTGTCTCCGCCAGCATGCTTTCGCTCAGGTCGAGCCCGACCACCGCACCCGCCGCCCCGGTGATGTGACGCGCCTCCCGGGCGACCAGGCCGGTGCCGGTGGCGACATCCAGCACCCGCATGCCGCTCCGCAGGCCGGCGCGCCGCAGCGCCTGGCGGCGGTACCACCGCCCCGACCCGAGCGAGAAAATCGCATTGACTCCGTCGTACTCGCTGGCGACGCGATTGAACAACGACCGGACAAAGGCCGATCGCTCCTCCCGCGAGGCGTAATAGGCGGGCAGCACGGGATGCGGCGGCACGGCGGAAACGGGAGACAGCGTCACGATTGCATTCCAAAATGACAATGAGCGAGTTGCTGCGCACCACATGCCGGGTGCGCCGTCAAGCCGCCGTTATTGCTGAAGCAAATTAAGCAGGAGGTTCAAAGGCAGGTTGGGCCGCGGGGCCGATACGGCAGCCGGTGTCGGACGTGCGTTGGCCGATCCCTCGGCACTGTCGCCGGCCTTTATCCGGCCCAGCAGCGTCCAGCCGATGTTCTCCGCCTCGAGGTTGGTTTGCGCCTTGAAGGCGTTCGCCAGGTCGTCGCGCAAGGCGGGTGCGGACTTGTCGGTTTCTCCTCCCAAACCCGAGAAGCGTGCGTAGACATCTCCGGCATAATTTGGGTCGGACGGCCTCAGGTAAATCGCATCGTTACGATTATCCAGGTTCATATACTTTCCCATATAAATGGTGTTTTCGCCGGTCCAGGAGCCACCGGGATAGCGCGGATCATTTCGCATATAGACCCAGTCTCCCGACACCATCATGGCGGATGTCGGTGTCGAAAATACCTTGACATTCTTGAAGATGGAAATCCCGTTCCACGCCCCGGTACTCGTGGGTTCATCTTCGGCGGCCGTATCGGTGGGCGGCTGGACCGGGACGTTCAGCCCGATGTTTTGCAGGCCCTCCGGGTGTTCCGCATTGATGCGGGCCCGGCCGATGACCCGGTCGACACCGACGAAGATCGTCAATTGCACGCCGCCCAGGCAATCGACATTGGATGCCATTGCATTGGCGAATTCGTTGATCGCGGCATGCGCCGCTCCCGGAGACGTCACGCTGTCGAGCACGAGCCCTCCGGGGGCTGGCCATCCGTTGGGAGGCCGCGCGCTGGTCCACAGTGTTGACAGTATGGCCGGCTTGCCGCCGGTGAACTGGCAGGACGTGGCTCCGAATTGGATCATCCGCATGAATTTTATCGTTTGCACGCGGATATCGATGTTTTCGTTGGCGGTATCGACCGTCTTGAACCGAAATGGCTTGGGATTGCCGGCCATGGCATCGAAAATCTGCCGTCGCAAAGGATCCTCGAGTTGCGCTTTAATCGGTGCGGTATTGTTCGAGAGGAAGCGCGGATCGTTTTGTCTGTTGTAAGGCACAGTCAGGAATTTGATGGTGCAGTTATAGTCCCGGTCGCTGTTCGGGTTTATCGTCTTGCCGCCGATCGTCAGCCCGCCATACAGTTGTTTCGACTGAACACGCTGCACGAATGCCCAAGGCTCGGTTTCGTCGGGGCGGAACAATGCCGCGTCCGGCGTTTGCCCGGGCACCGCCTGCAGGAAACGAGCGGGCAGGATCGGCGAGCCTCGATGATCCACAGGGTCCAGTTCGCCTCGGACGTTTTGGCAACTTGTTGCCGCTGTCCGCTGTGGCGGGGCGGGCGGCGCAGGTTGGAAGTTGGGCCCGCACGGCGTTTGCGTACCGGTTCCGTGATAGGGTCCATACATGGGCTGGCCGGGCGATTGTTGGCAATAGAAATCGCGGCCCTGCGGGTATGGCGCCGCCCCGGCGCCGCCGGAAAGCGCCCCGCCCCGGCCGCATCCGTATGGATTATTGCACGGGCCATCATTCGGTTGATGGGATTGGCTGCCGGTGGGATATGTCCCGCGGCCCGCGCTTCCCCCGCTGGAAAACACATCCTGTGAAACGCCTCCCTGCAGCGGTTGGCCATGAGCCGGGATCCCCCACGAGTAAGCCGCGAACAAAAGTATAAGTGACAGCCCCGTCCGATAGACCTGACGCCGTGTGGGCACTCGGGCGATAGCGACCATTGATGCCTCCTTGGCATGGACGTTCCGGACGCAGAAGAGGTTTGTGAAGATCGTCTGTAGCCTAGCACAGGCGCCCAAGGTAGCGTACGGCACCGTCTGCGATGTCATCGCGCCGGGCCGGCCGCCTGGTACGTGCAGAACGGGATCTTGCCATCCCGGCGCCCTTCTGTCCGCCTCACTGACCTGCCACCGCTGAGCTTAGATGACGACCAAGAATTGCCGCTTCAGGCGAGCGTCCTTCTCTCCCGTCATGGCCCGCCCGTTCCTCTGGCGCGAAGGCCCGGGTTTCGATACAACACCGTTGCCGCGATCGGCGGCCACCAGCCAGAAGCAACACGGAGGCCGCGTGTTCGCCACACCATGCAGACGCTTTGCCTGCCGTACGCTCCGCGCTGCCAGGTTGCCCGGTCCATGAAACCATCCGCCGGGCGAACCGGATCAGCGCGGTGAAGCACGACTCGCGTCCGGCCTCCGGCGCCGCAGCGAAGGTTCCGTCCGCGGGCGCGCGGATCGCGGACTATCTGCTGTTTTGGCTGGGACTCTTCATGTTCGGCCTGTTCTGCCTGGCCTGGAGCCTGATGGCGACGCTGCTGTATCGCCTGCTGCCGCGCCGGCTCGGCGCGCGGCTCGGGCAGTTCGCGATCATGGCGGGGTTCCGCACCTATCTCGCCGCAATGGAGGCCATCGGTGTGTTCCGTTGCGACCTGCGCGCGCTCGATGCGCTGCGGGACGCGGGCGCGCTGGTGATCGCGCCGAACCACCCCTCGTTGCTGGATGCGGTGGTGGTCATTTCTCGCCTGCCGCGGGTGGTGTGCATCACCAAGGCCAAGCTGTGGGATAATCTGTTCCTCGGCGGCAGCGTGCGGCTGGCCGGCTACATCCGCAACGACTCGCCGCTGAACCTGGTCAAGCAGGGGATGCACGGCCTCCAGGACGGCCAACAGTTGCTGATCTTCCCCGAAGGAACGCGCACCGTCGATGCTCCGGTCAACCCGCTGAAGGGCGGCTTCCTGCTGATCGCGCGCCGCGCCGGCGTGCCGGTGCAGTCCGTGTTTCTCGAAAACAACTCGCGTTTCCTCGGCAAGGGCTGGCCGCTGTTTCGCAAGCCGCCGATACCGGTGGTGGTGACGGCGCGGCTCGGCCGCCGCTTCGACGTCCCGGCCGATACGCATGGCTGCCTCGCCATGTTGGAAAGCGACTACCGAATCGAACTCGGATGCGCCGCCCGAAGCCCGGTTACCGCCGCGGGCGCATGATCAGGTCGAAAACCCATCTCGTCCTGATACCGAGCTACAACACCGGGCCGCTGGTGCTGGAAACCGTGCGCCAGGCGCGTCTGCAATGGGAGCCGGTCTGGGTGGTGACCGACGGCAGCAGCGACGGCACGCCGGACGCGTTGCAGCGGATGGCCGCCGGCGATGCCGGGTTGCGGGTGCTGTCCCTGCCGCGCAACCGGGGCAAGGGGGCCGCCATCCTGTTCGCGCTTCACTCGGCGGTTGCCGAGGGATTCACACACGTGCTGACCATGGACGCCGACGGCCAGCACCCGGCTTCCCGCATCCCCGGCTTCATGGCCGCCTCGGCGGCATGGCCCGCGGCGATGATTCTCGGCGTGCCGGTTTTCGATGCGAGCGCGCCGCCGTTGCGCGTCGGCGGACGCAAGATCTCGAACTGGTGGGCCAGGCTGGAGACGCCGGGCGCGGATATCGGGGACTCGCTGTTCGGGTTTCGCGTCTATCCGGTTGCGCCGCTGCTCCAGGTCATGGCGGCCACGCGATGGATGCGGCGGTTTGACTTCGAGCCGGAAGCGGCGGTGCGGATGTGCTGGCGCGGCATCCCGGTGGTCAATCGGCCCGCTGCGGTGCGCTATCTCACCCCGGCCGAGGGCGGGGTTTCGCATTTCCGCTACGGGCGGGACAATGTACTGCTAACGTGGATGCATATCCGCCTGATGCTGGGCTTTGCCTTGCGGTTGCCGCTGCTGCTGTGGCGTCTGTGGCGGCGGACGGAGGCGCTGGACCCTGATGGCGCAGGTGGGTAAAACCCTGGCGCCAGTAAGGGAAAGTCGTTGGCGTCAGGCACGGGAGACCGGTTCGAAGACATGTTGCCTGGCGTGGCCCGCAAGACGCCTTTGGCGGCGCTCATCCTGCTTCCGTTCGCCGCGCACGCGGTGCTGACGCACGGCGAAGCCGTTCCTGGCAGCCTGCAAACCGGCATTGTCATGTTCACCGCGCTGTCGCACGCCGCGCTTTACGGCGGACTGGGCCTGCTGTTCGGCTTGTCGCTGCGTCCGGGCCGGCAGGCTCTGGTCAGCCGGCTGGCGCTGCGCGTGGAACCGTGCCCCACCCCGGCCTTGATGGCCTACACCCGCGGCGTCACCCGGCTCTGGTTCGGCTTCTGCGTGGCGCAACTCTGTCTGTCCGGATGCCTGCTGGGCGCCGCGCCGCTGCCGGTATGGTCGATCTTCGTCAACGTGCTCGACATGCCGCTGGCCGCGCTGACCTTTTTCGCCGAATATCTGGTCCGGCGCCGGCGGTTTCGCGACCTGCCGACAGCCTCGCTGATCGACACGATGCGCGCCTTCGCCAGGCGCCGGGATCTGCTGGCATCATGAATGCGCGCCAATCCGGTCTCTCCACCGCAACCCGTGCCTCTATAGGCGTGCATGCTGCGGCGGCCGCGCTTGTTGTCACATTGCCCCCCGCCTGGCCGTGGGCGCTGGGCAGCGTGGCGCTGAACCATGCCGTGCTGACCTGCGCGGGTCTTTGGCCGCGGGGCACTCTGCTCGGCCCCAATCTCGACCGCCTCCCGCCAACCGGCCGCAACGAGGTCGCACTGACGTTCGACGATGGTCCCGATCCCGAAACAACCCCGTTCGTGCTTGATATACTGGATCGTTACGGCGCTTTTGCCAGTTTCTTCTGCATCGGCAACCAGGCCGACGCACACCCCGCTTTGGTGCGCGACATCATCCGGCGCGGCCACAGTGTCGAAAACCACACAAACCGCCATCCGCGCCGCTTCGCCGCCATGTCGTGGTCCGAGATGCGCAGCGAGATCGACGCCGCCCAATCCACGCTTGCGCGGATAGCTGGAACCCCGCCGGTCTTCTTCCGCGCCCCGATGGGCTTGCGCAGCCCGCTGTTGCAGCCGGTGTTGGCCGGGCAGGGCCTGCGGCTGGTGTCCTGGACTCGCCGCGCCCTGGACGGCATGCGCGGCGATCCGATCGCCGCGGCCACCCGGCTGCGGCGCGGCCTCGCCGCGGGCGATGTGCTGCTGCTGCACGACGGCCGCGCCGCCCGCGCTCCGGACGGGCGCGCCGTCGTGCTTAACGTGCTCCCTGGCCTGCTGGACCACCTCGCCGCGCGCGGCCTGCGCAGTGTCACCTTGCGGGAAGGCGCCGTCTCATCGTTCTGACGGGTGGTGTATTCGGCGCGTTCACGATATCCTGTGCTCCGGTTCCTGCGACGCCAGCACCGGCATCAACCCGGTGCTGCGTTGCAGACTGCCTTTTTGATTGTGAGAATCCTGAATGGCCCCATCCAATCTGGAGCAGGACATCGCCCGGCTGATCGTCGAGTCCCTGCAGCTCGAAGTCGATCCGGCCGCAATCGACCCGGACGCGCCGCTGTTCCGTACCGGTCTTGGTCTTGACTCGATCGACGCGCTGGAACTCGCACTGGCGATTTCGCGGCGCTACGGCATCGAACTGCGCGCTGACGATGAGCAGAACGGGAAGATCTTTGCCTCGCTTCGCGCGCTGGCGGGCTACATCGGCACGCATCAAAAATGATGGCCCCTATGGCGAAGTCTTTTGGTGAGCGCCGGTTGCCCGGCGGAACGCTAAAACGTCATCCCGACGAAGGTCGGCAACCTCGCCTTATGCGGCGCAGGTTGCAGCAAAGGCGTGGATGGCGGGCCTCCGCCCGCCGTGACGGAGTACGAGGCTGGTGCCAGCCTCGCGAAGACCAACAACCTCCGCCATAAAACCCAAAATGACCTGCGACGCCTCCACCGCGGATGATCTGGCCGTCCTGCTGGCAGAACGGGACGCGGAGGCGTTGCTGTTCCGCCGCGCCGGCGCATCGCTGACCGCGGCGCACTTCCTGCGCGATGTGCAGCGCGTTGCCGCCGGTTTGCCGGAGGCCGATCACTGCCTCAATCTGTGCCAGGATCGGTATGCGTTTACGGTTGCCTTGGCGGCGGCGGCCTTGCGCGGCCAGGTCAGTCTGCTCAGCAGCGACCGCTCGGCCGCATCCCTGGCCGGGCTGAACGGCCGATTCGAACGCGTCATCGCGGTTTCGGAGGCACCGGCGGCGGATATCCCGCTGCGTCATCATGTCCTGGCCCTGCCGCATGACCCCGTCGCCGGCACGCCCCCCAACCCGCTCATCCCGGCCGATCGGCTGGTGGCGATCGTGTTTACGTCGGGCAGTACCGGGACGCCGGTCGGGTATCGCAAGACCTGGGGCGCGATCACCGAGCGCAGCCGCGCCGCCGGACTGCGCTTCGGCATGCTCGCCGCGGCGCCGGCCGGTGTGGTCGGCACGGTGCCGCCGCAGCACATGTATGGGTTCGAAACCACGATCCTGCTGCCCCTGCATGCCATGGCGGCGAGCTGGTCCGGCCCGGCCTTCTACCCGATCGACATCCGCGACGCCCTGCTGGCGATGCCGGCGCCGCGTGTGCTGGTGACCACGCCGCTGCAAATCCGCGCGCTGCTGGACAACGGCATGGCTCTGCCGCCGCTGCAAGCCGTCATTTCCGCCACCGCCCCGCTCGATCCCGTCCTCGCCGCCGCGGCCGAACAGCACTGGGCCGCCCCCGTCCTGGAAATCTTCGGCGCCACCGAGGTCGGCTCCATCGCCAGCCGCCGCACCGTGGCCGGACCGGCATGGACCACTTATGACGGAATCAGGCTGCTGCAAGCCGGGACGGAGCAGGTGCTGATCGCCGCCCCGCACGCGGAACCGCATCCGCTCGCCGACAGGGTCGAGGCGCTGTCGCCGGTGGAATTCAGGCTGCTCGGCCGCAATGCCGACATGGTCAAGCTGGGCGGCCGCCGCGCCTCGCTTGGCGGCCTGAACGCGATCCTGCTCAGCCTGCCCGGCGTCGAGGACGGCGTGTTCATCGCCCCCGACGATCTCGACCAGCGCCCGGGCGCGCGGCTTCTGGTGTTCGCCGTCGCGCCCGGCCTTTCGGCCGACGACATTCTTTCCGCGCTGCGGGAACGCATCGAGCCGGTATTCCTGCCGCGCCGCGTGATCCGCCTCGGCGCCCTGCCGCGCAACGAGGCCGGCAAAATTCCGCGCGCCGCGCTGCTGGACCTGCTGGCCCCGGATGCCGGGCCTCGGTGACAGGTTCGCTCGCGCCTGTCGGACGGTTTATTGTGCCCCCCGGCCACCCGAGCCTTCCCGGCCATTTCCCGGGGCAGCCGTTGGTCCCCGGGGTGGTGCTGCTCGACGAGACGATCGCGTTGATCCTGGATCGCCTGCAGGGCATGGCGGTTGCCGGCATAGTCGCGAGCAAGTTTACCGCGGTCGTGCTGCCGGGCCAGGTGATCGAGGTCGCCTCAGGCCCGGTCGCCGGAGACCGGTTAGATTTCCTGTGCACGGTCGCCGGCGCCCCGGTGGCACGCGGGACGCTTCGCGTCATCCCGGTGGCGGCAGACCCGTGACTGAACAAGGTGCCGCAACGGGCCGCGATTGGGCGAGCCAGCGTGAACGGGGCAGCAAGGCACTGTCGAGGCTGATGCTGTGGATCACCCTGACGCTCGGCTGGCGCGCCGGGACCCTGCTGCTTTACCCGATCACCGGCTATTTCTTCCTGGCCTCTCCCGCGGTGCGCGCGGCCTCCCGCGACTATCTCGTGCGGGCGCTCGGCCGCAAGGTCAGCGGCGGCGACGTGGTGCGCCATCTGTTTACCTTTGCCTCCGTCATTCTGGACCGGGTGTTCCTGCTGTCGGGCCGGTTGCGCGGCTTCGCCATTGAGGTGCAAGGGCTGGAAACCCTGACCGCCATCCTTGGTCGCGGCGAGGGTTGCGTGCTGCTTGGCGCGCATGTCGGCAGCTTCGATGTCTTGCGGTCGGTCGGGCGCGATGCGCCGGTTGCCGTGCGCCCGCTGATGTACCGCGAGCATTGGGGCGCGATGACGCCAATGCTGGAGGCGCTCGACCCGGCGCTTGCCGCCGCGATCATCGAGATCGGCCGTCCCGACACGATGCTGCGCGTGCAGGAAGCCGTGGCGAAGGGCGAGATCGTCGGCATCCTGGCGGATCGCGCACCGGCCGAGCGGCGGTTTGTCGCGGCGCAGTTCCTGGGAGCGACGGCGTATTTCCCGGCGGGACCGATCGTCGTCGCCGGGCTGCTCGGCGCGCCCGTTGTGGTGTTCCATGGCGTCCGCACCGGCCCGCGCCACTACCTGGTCCGCTTCGAGCCGTTCGCCGACAGGCTGGTGCTCAAACGTGCCACGCGGCAGCAGGATCTGACCGATGCCGTCGGCCGCTATGCCGCCAGTCTGGAAACCGTTTGCCGCGCCCATCCCTTCAACTGGTTCAACTTCTATCCGTTCTGGGAGAAGCCGGACCATGGCGAATAAGGCGGGTCAACGTCACGGCGGGCGGCCTCATGGGCTTTAAAACGGAGGTCCGGCGGCTGCGTTTGTCCCCCGTCATGGTGCGCGAAGGCGCACCATCCACGCCTTGCGGCGCAGGTCCAGGCAAAGTCGTGGATGCCGACCTTCGCCGGCATGACGAGGGGAAGCGGCGGCCGCCGGGCGCAATTTTGACGCCTATGGGGCGCACCCGTCCCTTGCGTGCTCGGTCGTCCGCCATCCACGCCTTGCTGTGCGCCGTGCGGCAACGGCGTGGATGGTGGCCCTTCGGCCACCATGACGGGGAAGGAGCATTGCGTCTCCCCGGGCGATGCGGGTGTATTGTGTCGACTCTCGCGGCAGCTCTCCTCCTGCTGGCCGCGCCCGCCCGGGCAGCCACCGTCCCGCCCGGATGGCTGCTCGAAGTGATGACCGGGCTGGCCGCCATCCCCGAACGCCATGCCACCTTCCGCGAGGAAAAGCACCTTGCCGCACTCGACGTGCCGCTGGTCAGCCAGGGCTGGCTGATCTATCGCCGACCGGCCCATCTGGAGAAGATCACCACCGCTCCAGAGCCGGAATCGCTGATCGTCGACGGCGATACCCTGACGCTGGCCGCCAATAAGGCAGCGCCGCAAAGCGTTCGGATCGGCCGCCACCCCGAGGTCGGCGCCCTGGTCGATGCCGTGCGCGGGGCGCTTGCCGGCGATCTTGGGACGCTCGAAAGCCACTACCGCATCACCGCCGAAGGCCGCCTTGCGGCCTGGCACCTTGTCCTGCTGCCAACCGACCCCGGCGTGCAGCGTCTTGTGCGGGTCATCGTCATCGCCGGCGCGGGTGCGGACATCAGCAGCTTCAGCACCGTCCAGGTCAACGGCGACGAGGACAGCCTGACGATTGCGACACAGCAGTGAAGCCGGTGAGGCGCGCCCGTCCGATCCTGGCCGCCCTGGCCGCGGCGGTGTTGCTGGCGGTGCTGACCTTCCGCTTCATCGACCTGCGCACCGACATGACCGAGTTCCTGCCGATCGGCAATACCGAGGCGGCAAAGCTGATGATGCGGGAACTGCGCTCCGGCGCCGCCACCAGCATCATTCTCATCGGCCTGGAAGGCGCGCCGCCCGACGAACTGGCCCGCATCAGCCAGGCCATGGCAGCGCGTCTCGGCGCGTCCGGGCTGTTTGCCTTTGTCGGCAATGGCGACGCCTCGCTCGACCCGGCGGCCGAGCAGTTCCTGTTCGGGCACCGCTATCTGCTCTCGCCCGCCAGCACGGCCGAGGCCTTCACACCGGCCGCGCTGCGCCGCGATTTCGAGACGCTGCTGCATCAGCTTCGCTCCTCCGCCGCGCCGCTGGCGCAGCACTATGGACTGGCTGATCCGCCGGGGGCTTTTTTGGCTATGGCGCGGGTGTGGATGGGAGAGAGCGATGTCCGCTCGATCGACGGTGTCTGGTTCGCCGCGGGGCGTGATCGCGCCCTGATGCTGGTACGGACGAAGACAGGCGGGCTTGACCTGGAGGCGCAGGATCGTGCCGACACGGCCATCCGCGCCGCGTTTGCCGATGCCGCGCCGGGGGGCGCCCGTTTGCTGGTCGCCGGCCCGGCCGTCTTCGCGCGCGACGCCGAATACGGCATTCGCAGCGACGTGCGGTTGCTGTCGGTGGTCTCGACGCTTCTGGTTGCCGCGCTGCTGCTATGGCGGTTCCGCTCGCCGCTGGTGCTGGCGGCGATTGCCGTGCCGATTCTGCTCGGGCTGACGGCGGCGGCGTGGGCGGTGCAGGTGGCGTTCGGGTTCGTGCATGCCATCGCATTCGGCTTCGGCATGACCATGCTGGGGGTCATGGTGGATTACCCGGTCCTGCTTATCGGCCATCGCAAGCAGGGCGAGGCCGCACCCGCCACGCTGCGGCGGATCGGTGCGGCCTTCAATCTGGCCGTCGCCAGTGCCGCGCTCGGCCTGACCGGGATGGTGTTCTCCGGTCTCCCCGGCCTGGCACAAATCGGCGTGTTTTCCGTGGTCGGGCTGCTGAGCGGGGCGGCGGCGACTCGCTGGATCCTGCCGCGGTTGATCGTGGCCGCGGATTTGGCGCCGGTGTCAGCGGGCGATCCGGCGCGGCTGCTGCGGATCGAGCGGCTGCGCGACTGGCGCCTGTGGGGTCTGCTGCCGGCTGGCGGCGCCGTCGTGCTGCTGATGCTCGCCCCGCCGCGGATCGAGCACGACCTTGCCAATCTGTCTCCGGTGCCCGCCGGCGCGCGGGCGCTCGATGCGGAGCTGCGCGCGGAGCTTGGCGCCCCGGATGTCGGTCAGGTCGCGGTCGTCCATGGCGCCACCGCGGAAGCGGTGCTGCGGCGTGAGGAAGCCTTGATGCCGGTGCTCGACGCCCTGCGGCGGGACGGGGTGATTGGCGGCGCCGAACTGGCCGCCCGCTATCTGCCGAGCGCGGCGACCCAGCTTGCCCGGCGCGACGCGCTGCCGGACGACGCCGCTTTGGCCGAGCGGATCGCCGCGGCCAGGGCCGGGTTGCCGTTCCGTGCACAGGCGTTTGACGAGTTCAGGCAGGATGTCGCGGCGTCGCGCGATCTGCCGCCGGTGCAGCTTGCGGACATCGCCAACCCGCTGATCCTGGCCCGGCTGCAGCCGCTGCTGTTCGCCCGCGACGGCGGCTGGTTTGGGCTGGTGGCGCCGCAGGGCGTGACCGGGCGGGAGCGGCTGGCCGCCGCGCTCAACGGGGTCCCCGGCGTGACCTACGTCGATATCGGGGCGGAGTCGAACGGACTGCTGGCCGAGACGACCGCCCGCGCCTGGCGCTGGCTGTCGGCAGGCGCGGCGGCGACGCTGCTGGCTTTGGCCATCGGCCTGCGCTCACCCGGCCGGGTCGTGCGCGTGCTGGGGTCGCTGGCCGCTGCCGGGGCGGTGACGCTGGCGGTGCTGGTGGTCGCGGGGGAACGCTTGTCGCTGGTGCATATCGTGGCGCTGCAGTTTGTGGCCGGGGTGGGGCTTGACTACGCTTTGTTTTTCGCGCGGCGGCAGCTCGACGCAGAGGAGCGGGCGCGGACGCTGCGCACGCTGGTGACCTGCAATGCGATGACGATGCTGACCTTCGGCTTGCTGATGGTCTGCCGCACGCCGTTGCTGCGGACGATCGGACTGCCGGTGGCGGTCGGGGCGTTCAGTGCGCTGGTGTTCGCGTTCCTGTTTGCCGGCGAGAGGGTTGCGCGGGTTTCCGGCGTTGCCGCGGCGCTTGCCCCAACGTCACGGCCGGGCGCGGCTCCGTAGGCAATACGAACCGTTAGTGTGAACGACTTTTCCGAGATGCCAACTTGTATTGGCGACGTGGTCCGCCAGCCTGTGCCGGGCACCAGGATAACTGAGATACCCGGCAGCCGGTGGTTGGATGCAAAGAAAGTTGTAACACGGATTTTCACAGATTAAGGGCACGGATTACACCGAGATCGGGGTGGACTGCATCTCCGCCGGCCGTGACAACGTCGGTGTAATCTGTGGCTTAATCCCTCTAATCTGTGTTACAACTTACTTTCTTCTGCTGCGAAAGCCGATGGCTGCGGTCCGTCCCGCCTTCGCCGCACCCGGACCGCCACGCCGCCATTTTCATCCAGGGTGGTGCCCGGCACGGGCTGGGAGACTGTGTTTAAGCAAGGTGGCAGGCGCCCCGGCGAAGGCATGGAAGGTGGCCCTCCGGCCGCCATGACCACTGCCCCCTTCCTGTTCCCACGCGGATCGGTCAAACACCCGATTGATGCGTCCTCTCCTTATCACCGCCGTCACGCTGATCAGCGCTCTCGGCCGCGGCACCGCCGCAACAGCCGAAGCGTTACGGGCCCGGCAGGGCGGCCTGCGCCCCTGCGACGGCGCGGCGTTCGGCATCGCGCCGGGTGCCGGCGGCCATGTCGGCCGTGTCGCGGGCGTGGAGGCGCACGCGCTGCAGCCGCCGCTGACGCGGTTCGCTTGCCGCAACAACCACCTCGCCGATATCGCGCTGCGTGGAGACGGCTTCATGCAGCACGTCGCCGCCGCGCGGGAGCGTTACGGCGCGGGCCGCATCGCGGTCGTCGCCGGCACCAGCACGTCCGGCATCCTCGCCGGTGAGCAAGCCTACCGGGAGCGCGACGCAGCTACCGGTGTCCTGCCCGCCTCATTCCTATATCCCGATACGCAAGACCTGTTCTCGCTGGCGCGCTTCGTCCGCGCGGCGCTCGCGCTGCACGGACCGGCCATGACGCTGTCCAGCGCCTGCGCCTCCAGCGCCAAGAGCTTCATGCAGGCGGCCTATCTGATCGACAGCGGGCTATGCGATGCGGCCATCGTCGGCGGGGCGGACAGCCTGTGCGGCATGACGGTGCATGGCTTTGCCGCCCTGGAACTGATCTCGCCGACGCCCTGCCGCCCGTGCGACGCCGCGCGGAGCGGCATTTCCGTCGGCGAGGCGGCTGGCTTCGCGCTGCTCGAGCGGCCGGAAGCGGCGCGCGACGCTCCGTTTGCCGCGCTGCTCGGCTGCGGCGCCACCAGCGACGGCTACCACATGTCCTCGCCCGATCCCGTCGGCGGCGGCGCCATCGGCTCGATGCGGCAGGCGCTGCAATCCGCCGGGCTTTCCCCGCCCGACATCGATTACATCAACCTGCACGGCACCGGCACACGCGCCAACGACGCGATGGAGGACATCGCCGTGTCCACCGTGTTCGGCGATGCCGTCGCCTCCAGTTCGACCAAGGGTTGGACCGGCCACACACTCGGCGCCGCCGGAGTCGTCGAGGCCATCATCGCCGGTTTGTGTATCGGATCGGGTTTCATGCCCGGCTGCCTCGGGGTCACGGAAGTGGACCCGGCCTTCCGCGCCCGCGTGCTGGTGGACAATGAAGATGCGCCGGTGCGGCGGGTGCTGAGCAATTCGTTCGGCTTCGGCGGCATCAATTGCAGCCTGCTGTTCGGAGCCTCCGCATGATCGCGCTGTTCGTCGCAGGCGTTGCGGTGCGCGGCGACGGCCTGGACGGCTGGGAGGCCGCGCGGCCGGTACTGGCGGGCGAGGCGCCATATGTTCCTGCGCCCGCCCGGCTGCCGCCGCCCGCCATCCTCGCGCCCAACGAACGCCGCCGCGCCGGCCCGGTCACCCGGCTCGCCCTGGCGGTGGCGTCCGAGGCGGCGGAGTCGTCCGGCCTGCCGCCAGCCTCCCTGCGCAGCGTATTCGCGAGTTCCAACGGCGACGGCGCGACAATCCACGCCATCCTGCAATCCCTGGCCGAACCGGGTGCGGCCGTCTCGCCGACGCAGTTCCACAATTCGGTGCACAACGCCGCGGCCGGCTACTGGTCCATCGGCGCCGGTTCGCGGCAGCCCGCCACCTGCCTCGGCTGCCATGACGCGACGGTTGGCGCGGCGCTGCTGGCGGCGGCGGCCGAAGCCGGGGTCGAGCAGCAGCCGGTGCTGCTGTGCGTCTACGACATCCCGCTGCCCGAACCGCTCAACACCGCCCGCCCGGCCGCCGGGGTGTTCGGCGCCGGCCTGGTGCTGTCACCCGTAAGCCTGCCAGGAGCCCTGGCACGCATCCGGATCGAATGGGTGGCTGGCGCACCGCCGCCGGGCCGCGAGGCGCCCCGCGTGGACCCGGGCGGTCTGAGCCGAACCAACCCGGCCGCGCGGATCATGCGGCTGCTGGAGGCTCTGGCATGCCGGCGAGCGGATCACCTGGTCATTGGCCTGCTGGACGGACATGTCGCTATCAGCATTGAACCATGCTCGACCGCTCCGGCATTGCCGCGCTGATCCCGCACCAGGGCGCGATGTGCCTGCTGGACCGCGTCGCCGCATGGACGGATGCGGACATCGTCTGCCACGCCGTTTCGCATCTCGACCCGGCTAATCCGCTGCGGCGGCAGGGGCGGCTCAGCACCGTCTGCGGCCTGGAATATGCGTTGCAGGCGGCGGCCGTGCACGGCGCCCTGTGCGGCGGCGCGCCGCAGCCCCCGGGCTGGCTCGCCGCGTTGCGCACCGTTATCATTCATCGCCCGCGGCTCGACGACGCTAGCATCGGTCGGCTGCGGATCGAGGCGCAGCGCGAACACGCCACCGCCGCCGGACTGATCTACCTCTTTCATCTGCGGGCTGAAGATGGCGGCCTGCTCGCCGAGGGACGTGCCACCATCGCCCTGCCGCCGGAAAGGACCGAACGCCATGGCCGAGACCCCTGAAACCTGCGACGTCCTGGTTATCGGCGGCGGCCCGGCGGGATCGACCGCCGCAGCCTTGCTGGCCGAACGCGGCATCGATGTCGTGCTGCTGGAGAAGGACTCGCATCCGCGCTTCCACATCGGCGAGTCGCTGCTGCCGCGCAACCTGGAGATCCTCGATCGGCTTGGCCTGCATGATCAGGTCGCCGCAATGGGCGTGTTCAAGCCGGGCGCGGAGTTCGTCTCCGACGACACCGGCCAGAGCGTTGCCTTCCCGTTCGCGCGGTCATTGAACCAGGATTACACGCACGCCTACCAGGTGCGGCGGTCGGAATTCGACACGGCGCTGTTCGCCAATGCGCGGCGCCTCGGGGTGCGGGCGGCGGAGCAAACCCGGGTGACCGACATCGTCTTTGCTTCGGGTCCCGGGGAGCGAGCCAGGGTGACCGCCACGGACGGGGACGGCGGCAGCCGGACGATCGCCCCGCGCTTCGTCCTGGATGCCTCGGGGCGCAACACGTTCATCGCCAACAAGCTGCGCAGCAAACAGTCGAACAAGCACATCAACAACACCGCCGTGTTCGCGCACTACCGGGGCGTGGCGGCGCGATCCGGCGACACCGAAGGCTATATCAGCATCCATCTGACCGAAAACGGCTGGTTCTGGATGATTCCGCTGCAAGACGAGGTCATGAGCGTGGGCTTTGTCGGCAACCCGGCGGCCTGGCGCCGCGCCGGCGCCAGCATGGAACAATTCCTCAATGAGCGGCTGCTGGCGAGTCCGACGGTGAGCGTGCGGATGGCCGGGGCGGAACGGATTTCCGAGGTGCATGCCACCGGCAATTATTCATACGCCGCGCGCACCGCTTCGGGCGAGGGCTGGATGCTTATCGGCGACGCCTTTGCGTTCCTCGATCCGGTGTTCTCGAGCGGCGTGCTGCTGGCGATGACCGCGGGCGAATTGGGTGCGGATGCCGCGGAAGCCTGGCTGCGCGATCCGGCGACCGGGCGGGCGGCGGCGCAGCGGGCGGAGCGGCATCTGCGGGCGATGATGGGCAACCTGTCCTGGCTGATCTACCGCATCAACGCGCCGGTGATGCGCGAGATGTTCATGTCGCCGAGCAATAAGCTGCGCATGCGCGACGGTATCGTGACGATGCTGGCCGGCAATCTGGTGGGCGAATGGCGGGCGAGGCTGCCGGTGCTGGCGGTGAAGGCGACCTATTACGCGTTCTGCCTGGTCCGGCGTTTCGGTGTGCGGCCGGGGGCGGACGCGGCGGCGCCAGGCCGGGTGTGATCGGGCCGACGTGACGACGCTTCCGGCGGATTGACGATGGCCAAATGTCCGGGCCAACCCAAGTATCATCGCAACCCTGACCCGCCGGCACGGCCCGCCGTGACGGACAATTGCGGAGTGACCGGATGACCCTGCTCGACACCCGCCGCGACCAGATGTTTCCCACTCTGACCGCGGCCGACATCGCGGCAGCCAGCCGCTTCGCCAACGGCGACATCCGCCGCTTTGCCGCGGGAGAAATCGTTTTCGACATCGGCCAGCGCGACGCCCCCGCCTGGCTGTTGCTGCAAGGCACGATCGAGGTCGTCCGCCGCGACGGTCTCGGACAGGAAACGCCGATTGTCGTGCATGGTCCCGGACAGTTCACCGGTGAGGTCAGCCAGCTCGGCGGCCGCGCCTCGCTCGCCGCCGGCCGGGCGGGGCCGGAGGGCTGCACCGCAATCCCGTTCGACGCCGCCCATCTGCGCGCTTTGGTCATCGGCTCGGCCGATATCGGCGAGACGATCATGCGCGCCTTCATCCTCCGCCGTGTCGGCTTGATCGAGACGGCGGGCGCCGGTTCGGTCCTGGTCGGGCACCCCGGCTCGGCCGACATGGTCCGGCTGCAGGGTTTTCTGACCCGCAACGGCTATCCGAACACGGCGCTCGATGCGGACGCGGAGTCCGAATTGGTCCGCCGGCTCGGGGTGCAAACCGACGACCTGCCGGTGATGATCTGCCCGAACGGCTCGGTGCTGAAATGCCCGACCGAGGCCGAGGCGGGGATCTGTCTCGGCATCACGCCGGAGCTCGATCCGGACAAGATCTACGACGTCGCCGTTGTCGGCGCCGGGCCGGCCGGCCTCGCCACCGCCGTCTATGCGGCGTCCGAGGGGCTGTCGGCGCTGGTGCTCGACCAGCGCGCCATCGGCGGCCAGGCCGGCGCCTCGGCCCGGATCGAGAACTACCTGGGATTCCCGACCGGCATATCCGGCCAGGCGCTGGCCGGGCGAGCTTTCAACCAGGCGCAGAAGTTCGGCGCCGAGCTGGCGATTCCGCTTGAAGTGGCCAGCCTGCATTGCGGCGAGGCCGGACATCCGCTGCGGCTGGACCTGACCACCGGCAACCATGTCCGGGCGCGCGCCGTCGTCATCGCCTCGGGCGTGCACTACCGCCGACCGGACATCCCCAACCTGCCGGAGTTCGAGGGCAACGGCGTGTCCTACTGGGCATCCCCGATAGAGGCGAAGCTGTGCGAGGGGGAGGAGGTCGCGCTTGTCGGCGCGGGCAATTCCGCCGGGCAGGCGGTGGTGTTTCTCGCCCCGAAGGTCCGGCGCCTGCACCTGATCGTCCGCGGCGACGGGCTTGAAGCGTCGATGTCGCGCTACCTGATCGAGCGCATCGCCGCCTTGCCCAATGTCGAACTGCACAGCCGCACCGAAGTGGTCGCGCTGGAGGGGGAGCGGGGGCAGGGCCTGTCTGCCGCCACGTTCCGCAACCGCGACACCGGGACCGAGCGGACATGTCCGCTGCGCCACTTGTTCCTGTTCATCGGCGCCGATGCGCATACCGCGTGGCTGCGGGATTGTGTCGCCCTGGACGACAAAGGGTTCGTGATGACCGGCGTGGCGGTCGCGGGCGGGACCGTGTTGCCGCTGGAAACCAGCAAGCCCGGCGTGTTCGCCATCGGCGATGTCCGCGCCGGCTCGACCAAGCGGGTCGCCGCCGCGGTGGGGGAAGGGGCGGCGGTGGTGGCGCAGATCCACGCCAGGCTGGCGGCTTGACGACATGAGTCTTGCGGGCCGCTTCGAACTGGTCCTGTGTCTGCTAGCTGTCATCATCGTGCTGGAACTGGTCGCGCGGCGGTTGCGGCTGCCGCCCGCCGCCGCCTTCGTGCTTGGCGGCATCGCGCTGGCGCTGATTCCGCAAACCCCGCCGCTGGAGCTTGATCCGGACCTCGCACTGGTGCTGTTCCTGCCGCCGCTGATCATGTCCAGCGCCTGGTTTACGGTGTGGCGGGAGTTCCGGGCCAACCTGCGGATCATCCTGCAACTCGCCGTCGGTGCCGTGGCGTTCACCACGCTGGTCGTCGGTGTTGTTGCGCATCTGGTGGTGCCTGCACTGCCCTGGGCCGCCTGCTTCGCGCTTGGCGCGATCGTCTCGCCGCCGGATGCGGTCGCCGCCAAGGCCGTGCTGCAGGGCTTGCGCCTGCCGCGCCGGGTCGTCGTGCTGCTGGAGGGCGAGAGCCTGGTCAACGACGCCTCGGGCCTGGTGCTGTTCCGGCTCGCCGTCGCCGCCAGCCTGACCGGGACCTTCAACGCGGGCGAGGCGGCGCTCAGCTTCGCCGGCCTGGCCATCGGCGGCACGCTGGCCGGCGTGGCGTTCGGTTTCGCCGCGTTGTGGGTGCTGCGGCGGCTGCGCGATCCGACGCTGGCGATCATCGGCAGCCTTCTGACGGCGTGGGCGTCTTATATCGTCGCGGACGAGGCCGGAGTCTCCGGCGTGCTGTCCACCGTCGCGTGCGGCCTGGTCATGGGATGGCAGCAGCATAGCGTGTTGACCGCCACCACGCGCACCCATGCCCGCGTGGTGTGGCAGGTGGTTGTCTTCATCCTGGAATCCCTCGTCTTCATCCTGATTGGCCTGTCCTTGCGGGCGGTCCTGTCGCGCCTCGGCGCGCAGGGCGGCGGCGCGGCGGCCGCGCTGGCGCTGCTGCCGGCGATGGCGGCGGTGGTCGCCGCCGTGATCCTCTCACGGTTTGCCTGGATTTTCCCCGCCGTCTACCTGCCTCGCTGGCTGGTTCCGGCGGTGCGCCGGCTGGAACCGATACCGCCGCCCGCTGCGGTGCTGGTGGTCATGAGCTGGGCCGGCATGCGCGGCGTTGTCAGTTTAGCGGCGGCTCTGGCTTTGCCGGCGCAGTTCCCCGGCCGTGACTTCATCCTGGTGACGACGTTTGCCGTCATCCTGACGACAGTGCTGGTCCAGGGGGCGACCCTGGCGCCGATGATCCTGTCGCTGGGGTTGGGCAAGCCCGGGGCGATGCCGTCGAAGACCCTATCGGAGTCGGCGGCGCGGGCGCGCATGGCGGCGAAGCAATTGTCGGCCGTTGAAGCGCGTTCCCTGAACCCGGACGGCACCCAGCGGCATCCGCGGCTGTTGGAGCAATACGGCTACCGCGCCCGCGCGGCCAGCCGCTTCAGCGAGGCGGAGGCGAGTTTGCTGGAGCATCGCAACGAGCATTTCTCCGTGGTGCTGGATGCGATTGCCGCCGGACGCAGCGAGTTGCTGCGGCTGCACCGGGCCGGCGAGATCCATGATTCGGTGTTGCATACGCTGGAGCAGGAACTGGACCTGGAAGAAATGAGTGCCCGGCGGTTGATCGGCGAGGAAATCTGACGCTGACGACCGGGGCCGCGGCGAGCCGGTTTACCGTAGCATCGAATGGCGGCTGGGCTTTCGCCAGGCTGAGCCGCCAGTAACGACGGCTCAGCAGCCAAATCCATTATACTATAGTGTGGACAATACTTCCTCATGACCCGGGGCAGTCGCCCGCTCGCCTGAGCGAGGCCGGCTAAACGTGGACGGTGAGCGGGATCGCGGTGCCGATGCCTCCCGGTTGGTCGTAATCGCCCAATCCGGTCGAAAACATCACGCCCTCGCTGTTCTGCTGCAATTGCGGAGCGACCCCGCCGGCATTGGTCAGCCTGACCGCATCCACCAGTTTGGTGCCGTCGAACAGGTCCAGGATACCATTGAACAAATCGCCGCTGGTGGCGTGAATGCCGATAAATCCCACCCATCCCGATTGGAGCATGTTGATATCGCCGTGAAACATCGACGGATGGTCGATCTGCAAACCCGCATCGCCGATGCCCAGCGAGAAAATATTGAATGTCAGTCCGCTTCCGACCGAGCCATTGATCTCCATGGTTTCGCCGGATGCGTTGCCGCCACTGAGATCGAGGGTGCCCGTCCCGGTAATATCGTCCGACAATACCGTGGAGAAGGCGCCAAAGCTGCTCGTGCCGATAAACGCCAGCTTGCCGCCGACGACGTTCAAATAACTATTGGAGCCAAAATTCGCTGTCAGGGTCAGCGTGCTGTGCAGCGCGACGTGGATATTGATATGCGCCGACGGCCGGGCCGTCGCAAGCTGCAGGGTCGTTGCGCCTGTGGTATTGATATCGGCGGTCCCGTTGCCGCCGATTGTCAGGGTATCGCCCGCCAATACTTGACCGGAAAGATTCATCGTCCCCGCAGGCATTGCCAGCGAATCACCGGGTTGCGGCAGCCCGGGCTGCGACCAGTCGTTCGGATCGGATGCTTGATTGCCGGCGCCGCCAACCCAGGTTCGCGTTGTCATAACACATCCTCGCCTTGCTTCCAGTCGGCACGCTGGACCGGCGGGCGGCGAGCTGTCAATAATTCCGAGCCAAGTAAACGAAGATGTGAAAACTATTCCGCCGACGGTTCAATATTTCGTTGGCCGCTTTCGTAATATTTGGAAACGTTACGGGCGGCCCGGCCAGAGGAAACTACCAGTAGATAACCGGCACGCCGATGAGCCAGGGATGCAGGAAGATCATCGCCACGTACACGACTGTCCCGGCAATAATGGCGACGCCGTCTGCGCGCGTGAATGACCCGATCCGGGCGGCCCCGAAGTCGCCGCGCCGCTTGACGGCGATCCGGTCATACACCGCCCAGGCGAGGAAAGATCCGAACAACAGCAGGCCGCCAAGATCGCCGTTGGCCAGCAGATGCGCCAGGGCCCAGATCTTGACCCCGACCAGCATGGGGTGGCGGAGCCAGCCGCGGATGCGTCCGGGCTGCTTCGGGTTGGAGCAGGCCAGCGCCACGAACGCGAACCACATCAGCACGATGGCAAGATGGCGTCCCCATACCGGCGGGGTCCATAGCTGGATCATCCCCTCCGCCCGGTAGCGCGAGAAGCCCCACACGATCAGTGCGAAACCGGCCAGCGCCACGACCGAGTAGACGCCTTTGAACCCGCCGGCGCCGAGGCGGCCGATGACCGCGGCTCGCTGGTCTCGGAACGTTGTAAAGGTGTGGCTGCCGAGAAAGACGATAATTCCCGTGATCAGAATAAGCAACGGTTTGCTCCCGCGTTCGGTCCGGCTTCGGATAGCGCACAAAAAGCGGCGCCGGGCAACCCGCCGCGGCGTCAGAACGGCATCAGGATGTCCATCATCTGCTGGCCCCACCGGGCACGTTGCAGATCCGTCAACTGGCCCCTGCCGCCATAGGAGATGCGGGCTTCCGCCATGCGGTCATGCGGCACGGTGTTGTCGGATGCGATATCCTGCGGCCGGATCACGCCGGTTACCTGAAGGTCGCGCAGCTCGCCGTTGACCATGAACTCCTGCCGCGCGGCCACGACCAGGTTGCCGTTGCCGAGAACCTGGGTGACGATTCCGGCCAGCCGGAGAGTCACGGCCTCATTCCGCTGGATCTGGCCGGTGCCGATATTGCTGTTGCCGCTTTTGGCGGCCAGCAGCGTAGCCGGCGTGACGGTTGGCGGCACTATATTCTCGAGGCCGAAGAAATTCGCCATCCCGGCCGTGTCGGTGCTGGCTCGGGTGGACGTGGTGTTGTTCTTGAGGTTCGCCGAATCGTTCATGTTGACCAGCACGGTGACGATATCGCCCACCTGAGCGGCGCGCTGGTCCTTGAAGAACGCCCGGGACCCCGAACGCCACAGCGCATTCGCCTCCGTCGGCGCGGGCTGCGGCGCCGGCACCGGCATCGACACCGGCCGCCATTTCGGGTCTTTCGTCGGGTCCTCGGTCGGGGTCATTTGCGGGTCGCGTCCGACTTCGGACAGTTTCGTCAATGTGCCGCACCCGGCCAACAGCCATCCGCATACGCCGAGGCACAGCATCGCCGCACCGGCGCTGGGTGAAATCCGGGGCGCTGCAACGCCCCGGGAATGCTTCAACACTTTGATCCTCCGGGCGATGCGGTTCGCTGTGCCAAGGCCAATCGAATGCCTTAGACAATCGGAACGTTAGCGCCGGAAGGTTGCCAAACGGTTAACGTGGCGCGCTATTTGGCGCGGTAGCCCTTGTGGCAGGCGCCGCATTGCTCGCCCAACGCCTTATATTGCACCGCCACCGCGTCCGCGTCGCCGGCCTTGGCCGCCTCGGCCAGCTTGGTGGCGGCGGTCCCGGCGGCGGCGGCAATCTTCTCGAAGCCGGCGCGGTCGGACCAGATCTCCGGCAGCGCCCGGGTGTCGCCGCCCTTTTCCGTGCCGGCGGGGAACAGCACCGGGATCGTTGCCGCCCAGCGGGCGATCGCCTTGGCGGGAACCTCCAGCGGTTTGACCTCGCCCTTGGACGTCACGACCGACTTGATGTAGGCGAAGTCGCCGGCCTGCAGGTCCATGCCGACCTGCCGGATGGCGATCGGATCGAGGGCGTCGGCGCGCGCAACACCCAACCCGGCCAGCAGCATCACGGCACCCAGAGCAATCCTGTTTCTCATTGGCTATACCCGTCCCTGTTGTTTCACGTTCCCGCAACGGTACGGGATCGCCATGAGGATTCGCTAGCAGATTCGAGATCGAGCGGACAGACTGCTCGGGCAAGCAAACAAGGATATCCATGACGCCGATACACTCCCTGGCCGTGTTTTGCGGCTCCCGCGTCGGCAACAACCCGGCTTACGCCGAGGCGGGCCGCCTTCTGGGCCGCGGGCTTGCCGAGGCCGGCATCCGGCTGGTGTACGGCGGCGGGCGGATCGGCATCATGGGTGTGGTCGCCGATGCGGTGCTGGAAGCCGGCGGGACGGTGCTGGGGGTCATCCCCGAATTCCTGACGCAGATGGAGGTTGCGCACGCGGGCGCGACCGAGATGGTCGTTACCGACAGCATGCACACGCGGAAGCGGCGGCTGTACGAGGAGTCCGATGCGTTCCTGGTGATGCCGGGTGGGCTCGGCACGTTCGATGAAGCTTTCGAGATTATTACGTGGCGGCAGCTTCGGCTGCACGACAAGCCGATTTTGCTGTGCGACGTGGACGGTTGGGCGGGTCCGCTGGTGGCGACGATCGAGCATGCGATCGAGCAGGGGTTCGCCGATCCGGGGTGCCGGCGGTTGTTCGAGGTTGTCGATGGCGTGCCGGCGCTGCTGCGGCGGCTGGGGTCTTTGCCGGCGGGGCGAGGAGGTCCCGGGGATCGGTTCTGATCTCCGGTTTCGGCGACCTCCGACTGGGTCCCGGGACGGCATCGCAGACATCTGGACTAGAATCCGCGATTCGACGCAGAGCCGACAAGCGGCGCCCGCCCGCACCGCGATGACGGCAAATGGTGTCGGCGTTGCTGCTGACGTCATGGTGGCCGAAGGGCCACCATCCACGCCTTACGGTAATGACGCGAGCCAAGGCGTGGATGGCGGGCGAC
>NZ_CAIWTY010000088.1 GCF_903915725.1 uncultured Rhodopila sp. | reverse complement strand
GATGCGCTGACAACTTGCCAAAACGTTCGCGAATCGGGTCAGGGTCAATCATCCCACGATGATATCGTCCAACGAGTCCGCCGAGAATCCGGCACGTTCAGGGCGGCAACGCGATTCGATAGTTCCCGGACGGGCCCTAAGGTCCATGGATGCCGCCGTGCCCTCGGCGACCCGCATCGAAACCAGCGGCAATTGGTCCGGCGCCTACATTACCGCAAACGAAGATCGCCATTTCCTGCAGGTCTGGGGGAGCTGGAAAGTTCCGGCCTCGTTGCAACTGCCGCCGCCGCTGCTGCAAGGACCAGCCGGTGTCCCTTACATCTGTTCCAACTGGATTGGTCTCGACGGTCAGCGGCTCTATCTCGACTCTTCGCTGCCCCAGGTTGGAACCGCCTCGACCCTGCTGGCGGACGGCACCACCACGGCGCAAGCGTGGACGCAGTGGTGGGCCCGTGGCGACGCCACCACCGCACCCGTGCCGCTCGGGCTTGCGGTCAATCCGGGGGACGACGTGCTCGGTGTGCTGACGGTCCAGGACCCGCAAACAGTGATCGTCGTGATGGTCAACCTGAGCGGTCCCCTACCCGTCGGCATCGCCGTGCAGGGGACGTCGCCGAATGTGACACTGCCTGACGGGACCAACGTCACCCCCGACATCTCCGGCGCGACCGCCGAATGGGTGCTCGAGCGTCCCAGGGTGGTCGGCCAAACAATAGCGGCCAATTTTCCGGACTACGGGGAAAGCGGATTCGAACTGTGCATTGCCGCCGAGGGCGAGCCTGTCGACATCTTCTCGCTGTTCGGTGCGCTGACCCGGGTGCTGCGGGGCGAGCGGCTGATCCGGATGTTCGACCGGTTGCTTAACCCCGAGCGTACCCAGTTCATTTCTATACCGAAGAAGCTGGACGACACCACGATCGAGCTCAGATACGGCAGTTTCTAACGGTTACTGCCCCAACCGCCGCAGCCATCCCAGCAACGGACGCCACAACGCCGTTTCCGCCCGGGCACCGGCGGCCATGCTGATATGCCCGGCGGCGGGCTGGTGCAGCACCGCGCCGGGGATTGCGCGGGCCAGCGGAAGCGCCGATTCCGGCGGCACGATCCGGTCGCGTCCCGGCACCGCGACAAAAGTGGGCGTCCGGATCGCCTCCGGCCGGACCGGCAGCCCGGCAATCCGCCACACGCCGCGTGCCGGGGCGTTCTCGCCATACCATTCGCCAAGGCAGGACCGCGCCACCTCCGCCGCCAGCGGCACGCCATCGTTCAACCAGTCCTCCAACGCCACGAACAGCCTCGCCCGGTCGCTGTCCTGCCGGAGGCTGGCGAAGGCGCGGTATTTGTCGGCCACCCCCCACGGGTCGAGCAGCGCGAACAGCGTTTGCAGCAAATCCACCGGCAGGGTCCGGCTGAAGGCGAACGCAGGTTCCAGCAGCGGCAGCATGGACGCCGCCTGCTGCGCCCGTTCCGGATCGGGGGCATGAAAATCCCAGGGCGCCGCCAATAACGCCAGTCCGCTGATCAGGTCCGGGCGGCGCTGCGCCGCGGCTACCGCCAGGGTGCCTCCCATGCAATATCCAGCCAGGACCGGCGCCGCGCCGGCGATCCGGGCCGCCTCGGTCATGGCTCGCTCGAGCCGGCCGGCGACATAGTCCGTGATGCTGAAGCGCCGTTCGATCTCCCCCGGCCAGCCCCAGTCCAGCAGCAGCGGCCGGACGCCGTTCGCCGCCAACCAGCGCAGCATGGAATTGCCCTCCGCCAGGTCGAGCACATAGGCGCGATTGATCAGGCTGGGGACAAACAGCACGGGCTGGCACGCGGGACCGCCGTAGTCCAGCAGCCGCGAATCGCCTTCTTCCCAGACGGCAGGGGGATCGGCCAGGGTGCGCTCCCACGGGTGCCGCCGGTAGGCCGCGATTCCCTCGATCAGCGCGGCATCCTGCTCCAGCGTCTCCAGCCACACCTCGGCCGGAAACGAGGCTTCAAGGTTTCCGTCGCGGACGGCGCTTTGGATTGACTGGAGGATCTCCGCCACGTTCGATGTCGGCCAGTCGGCGCTCCAGAGCGGCGACGTGGCGCGCGAGACGTTCGATCTCAGCATCGCGAGCGTCAGGTGCAGCAGCAGCGGGCGCGGCCCGCGGCGCATCAGCGGCCCCGGCGCCTCGGGCCGCCTGGTCATGCCGTCCGGATGGCCATTGGGGCGACAAGTCGCGCGGCATCGCCCGCAGCGAGGCGGCCATGGTGCCGGCCCACAGCGCCATCATCGACTGCCACGTCTCGCGCATCTCCGGATCCGCCGCCATCGCGCTGAGCTCGCTCTGCCAGAGCGTGATCCAGTCCTGCGCCAGCCCCCGCGCGCGGGATGTGGCCGGGCCTTGGCGGGTTTCGCCATTGCCTGCCGCCCCGGCAGAGTCGCAGCCATCCGCATCGTGCCCGGTACTGTCCAAACCGGCATCGACTCCCATGAGTCATTCATCCTCCTCGCGCCCGGACCATAGGCGCGTCGGCTCGACGGCGAAACGTCAAACCGGCGCGCGCCGGCTGGCCGAGCACGGAATCAGTCTATCGCAGTTGCGAGATAGGCGTTAGATAGGGGGGCAATTGCGAGGTGTGCATGTCTGTACCCGTTGAGACGATCGCGGAGACGGCGGACGCTGATAAACCGCCGGTCGTGGTGAAGAAATACGCCAACCGCCGTTTATACAACACTGAGAGTTCCAGCTACATAACGCTGGATAACCTGGCCGACATGGTGCGGCTCGGGCGGGACTTTGTCGTTTACGACGCGAAAAGCGGCGACGACATCACCCGTGGTGTGCTGACGCAGATCATTGTCGAGGAAGAAGGCAAGGGCCAGAACCTTCTGCCGACAAATTTCCTGCGCCAGTTGATCGGGCTGTATGGCGGCTCGATGCAGGGCCTGGTGCCGAAGTATCTTGAACATGCGATGACATCTTTTGCCGAGCAGCAGGAGCAGATTCGCACGGCGTTGCAGAAGACCATGGGCACCCTGTTCCCGTTCGGCAACATCGAGGAAGTGGGGCGGCAGAACATCGCGATGATGGAGCGTGCGTTCAGCATGTTCACGCCGTTCTACCGCGGGACGGAGCCGACCAACCCGTCCGATGCGCATCAGTCCGAGATCGAGGCGCTGCGGACCGAGATCGAGCGTCTGCGCGAGGAGTTGAAGGCGGCGAAAGCCCGCTGAACCAGGCACTTTCACCTGCGCCTCAACCGTCATGGCGGGCGCAGGTTCCGTTTTTGTTGCCCCCGTCATGGTGCGCGACGGTGCTCCATTCACGCGTTGCGGTGCCGCTTTAAGGCAAAGACTGCCGGCCTCCGGCGGCATCTCTCGATTGCTATCAGACGCGATGACAGCCGGCGGGTTGCGCCCTAATCCTTCGCGGCGCTGATAAACGCGCGGATCAACGCCGGGTCCTTCACCCCCTTTGCCCGCTCCACGCCGGAGGACACATCCACCGCCGGTGCTCCGGTCTGCCGCACCGCGGCGGCGACGTTATCTGGTGTCAGTCCGCCTGCCAGTAGCCAGGGCGCGGGCGCCCGCCATCCCCCCAGAATACTCCAGTCAAAGCACGTCGCATTGCCCCCCGGCCGATCGGCTGTGGCCGGGGGTTTGGCTTCAATCACCAAACCATCCGCTCCGGCCGCATCGTCCGGAAGATCGGACTGAGTGTTGACGCCAAACGCGCGCCATATCGGCAGACCGAATTGCTGCCGGATCGCCGGAACGGTTTCCACCGCGCCGTAGATCTGCAGCACATCCAGCTTCAGATGATCCAGCACGCTGGCAATCATGGCGACCGTCGGCTCTACGAACAGACCCACCCGCGGCGGGCCGCCGTCGAGCCGGGCGGACAGGCCGGCTGCGGTTTCGGGCGTGACGAACCGGGGGGAGGGGGGAAAGAACACGAATCCCACCCAATCGGCCCCGGCCTCGACCGCGGCGTCAAAACCTGCCGGGTCATTGATGCCGCATATCTTCACCCGGATCATTGGATGCCGGCGGCAATCGCCGCCGCCGCCGTGCCCGGATCGGCCGCCCCGGTTATCGGCCGGCCGACGACAATCCAGTCGGCGCCCTCGGCCACAGCGCGGGCCGGAGTCATCGTCCGCGTCTGATCCCCGGCGGCGTCTCCTTCCGGCCTGATCCCCGGGACGACCAACTTCACAGCCGGACCCAGCGCCTGCCGCAGCATCGCCACCTCCAGCGGGCTGCACACCAGCCCGTCGGCGCCTGATTCGATGGCCAGCCGCCCGAGGCGGAGGACCTGTTCGGCTGGGGAGGAACCGACGCCGACGGCGTGCAGAGCCGTCTCATCCAGGCTGGTGAGAACCGTCACCGCCAAAATCATCGGCCGATCGGCCGCGGCTGAGAGGGCGGCCTGGTGCGCGGCCTGGATCATGGCGGCGCCGCCGGAGGCGTGGATGGTCAGCATCCGGGGCCGCAGCGGCAGCACCGCACGAACTCCGCCTGCCACGGTGTTGGGAATGTCGTGCAGCTTCAGGTCGAGGAAAATCGGCGCCCCGGAGATGCCGCGAAAGCCGGCGGACCCGTTCGCCAGGAAGAACTCCAGCCCCAGCTTCAGCAGCCCGGCATGCGGCGCGACGGCCTCGGCCCAGGCTCGCGCCCGGGCCTGATCGACCGTGTCGAGAGCGACAATCAGCCGCCCGCCGGCTGCCATCACGCCGCCGGCGGCAGGGATGCGCTGGTCGCGGTGCGGGCCTTCAGGGTGTCAACGTGGGCTTCGAGCAGGCGAACCTTGCGCTCCGCCCGCCGCGCGCGGCGCCGGTGGGTCAGGGTCGAGAACCAGACCATGAAGGCTCCCAGCAGGAACCCGACGGCCAGGGCGACAAGGATGGCGATCGACAGCGGCACATCGTGAAGGGTGTAATCCGTCGGCCAAAGCGCGAGCACCACAGGCTCTTGGTTCGACAGCGCGAACAGCACCAGCGGCACGCTGATGATCAAAGTAACGAGCAGGAACACCATGACGGCCGAGAACTCCTTTTTCAGGCCTGTTTGCGTTCGGCGGTCACTGCCCGGGGCGACTTGCCGGTGTTGACACGTTGCCTGAGTTCCTTGCCGGCCTTGAAGAAAGGAACCGATTTTTCGTCCACCGAGACCGATTCGCCGGTGCGTGGGTTGCGTCCGGTGCGCGCTTCGCGGTGCTTGACGGTAAAGGCGCCGAACCCGCGGAGTTCCACGCGTTCGCCCCGCGCCAGGGCATAGGTTATTTCCTCGAAAATCGTGGCTACGATGGTCTCCACATCCTGCCCACGAAGATGCGGATTGGCAGTTGCCAATTCCGCGATCAGTTCAGATTTGGTCAATTGCGCCCCCGAGAATCAGTTCCCGGAACGTTGCCAGATGGCCAAGGGTCCGTCAAGACTAAGGCTTTGTGAAATCAGCATTTTCCACAGGCCCTGAAACATGACGTTTAGCTGCCCGGACAATGCCTGACGGGCGAAGCCGCTGGTCTGCAAATCCTCTATCGGCAAGGTGGCGGAAATGCCTTTTTCGGCCGCCAGCCAGTCCTTCGCCTCTCGCTCCCCGCCGATGGCGTCCACCAGGCCAAGGGCCAATGCCTGCCGCCCGGTATACGGACGGCCATCGGCCAATGGCCGGATCTTGGCTTCATCCATATGGCGGCCCTCCGCCACCATGCCGACGAACTGGTCGTACATATCGTTGACCAGACCCTGCAAAACGACTTTGCCCTCGGGCGACAATGGCCGCACCAGGCTTGGCTCGTCCTTGAGAGGACCGGAGCGTACAACCTCCGCGCTGATCCCCACCTTGTTCAGCAGGCCCGACACTTCACCGGTTTCCAGCAGCACGCCGATGGAGCCGGTCAGCGTCGCTTCACGCGCGTAGATACGGTTGGCCGGCACCGCGATCATATAGCCGGCGGAGGCAGCCAGTCCTCGCATCACCGCGACGACCGGCTTTTTCGCCGCTACCCGGGTGATCGCATCGTGCATGGTTTCGCCGCCGGAAACGCTGCCCCCCGGGCTGTTGATCGACACGATCACCGCCTTGACCGAATTGTCCCCGGCCAGGTCGTCGATCGCCTCGGTCAGCTTGCGGTCCTCGGTGATCAGGCCGTCCACCGTGACGCGCGCGATATGGGCGCCGCCCGGCGCCAGGCCGGCGCCCTTCGCTCCGGCCAGCAGCGCGGCGACCACGGCGATCACCGCGCCCACGCGCCAAAAGTTCAGGCGGCGCTTGAGGCGCCGCCTGTCCAATAGCAAGTCGGTCTCCAGCGACATGCGCCGGCGGCCTGACTAGCTGTCCTGGGCTTGCTGGTTGCGGCGACGGATCGCGGCCCCCAGGATATCGCCCAGCGATGCACCGGAGTCGGAAGACCCGAACTCGGCCATCGCCTGCTTCTCTTCCTCGACTTCCTTGCCCTTGATGGTCAGGGTCAGCTTGCGCGACTGGCGATCGACCGCGGTGATCTTGGCATCGACCTTCTCGCCGACGGCGAAGCGGTCGGGGCGCTGATCTCCCTTGTCGCGAGCGAGTTCGGCGCGGCGGATGAAGCCGGTCAGCACGTCGTTGACCTTGACCTCGATGCCGTTGGCCTGGACCGCGCTGACGATGCAGGTCACGACGTCGCCCTTGTTGACGGTGTCAAGCACGCTGCGGGCCGGGTCATCGCGCAATTGCTTGATGCCGAGGCTGATGCGTTCCTTCTCCACGTCGACGTCGAGCACCTTCGCCTTGACGTTCTGGCCCTTTTCGTACGCCGCCATCGCCGCTTCGCCGACTTCGTCCCAGGACAGGTCGGACATGTGGATCATGCCGTCGATGTCCGCAGACAGGCCGATGAACAGGCCGAATTCCGTGATGTTGCGGATCTCGCCCTCGACCTCGGAGCCAATCGGATGCTCCTCGACGAACTGCTCCCACGGGTTGCGCTGGACCTGCTTGAGGCCGAGCGAAATGCGCCGCTTGGAGCTGTCCACGTCGAGCACCATGACGTCGACTTCCTGGCTGGTGGACACGATCTTGCCGGGATGGACGTTCTTTTTCGTCCACGACATCTCGGAGACGTGAACCAGACCTTCGACCCCCGGCTCCAGCTCCACGAAGGCGCCGTAGTCGGTGATGTTGGTGACGCGGCCGGAGTATTTTGCTCCGGGCGGATACTTCGCTGCGACGCCCTCCCACGGATCTGCTTCGAGCTGCTTCATACCGAGGCTGATGCGCTGGGTATCCGAGTTGAAGCGGATCACCTGGACCTTGACGGCCTGACCGATGGTCAGCGCCTCGGACGGGTGGTTGATGCGGCGCCAGGCGATGTCGGTGACATGCAGCAGGCCATCGACGCCGCCGAGATCCACGAACGCGCCGTAATCGGTGATGTTCTTCACCACGCCGTCGAGGATCATGCCCTCCTTGAGGCCCTGGATCAGCTCGCTGCGCTGTTCGGCGCGGGTCTCTTCCAGCACGGCGCGGCGGGAGACGACGATGTTGCCGCGCGCGCGGTCCATCTTGAGGATCTGGAACGGCTGCGGCGTGCCCATCAGCGGGCCGACGTCGCGCACGGGGCGGATATCGACCTGGCTGCCGGGCAGGAACGCCACCGCGCCGCCGAGATCGACGGTGAAGCCGCCCTTGACCCGGCCGTAAATGGTGCCGTCGACGCGCTTCTGCGCCTCGAACGCTTTTTCGAGATTGGTCCAAGCCTCCTCGCGGCGGGCCTTCTCGCGCGACAGGATGATGGAGCCGTCGCGGTCTTCATACCGCTCGACATAGAGCTCGATCAGGTCGCCGGGCCGGACTTCCGCCTTGGCGCCGGGCGGCCCGAATTCCTTGAGGGCGACGCGGCCCTCGGACTTGAGGCCGACATCGACGATGGCGAATTCGTCGGTCAGCCGGAGCACGCGGCCGGTAACGACCGAGCCGTCGAAACTGGTATCCGTGCCGAGTGTTTCGTCGAGGAGCGAGGCGAAATCCTCGCCCTGGAAATGGTCTTGCACGGGTTCTTGGACACGCGCGGAGGCGGATGCTGCCATGAGGTAGGTGTTTTCCGTTACGGATGGCCGGGATGGTCCCGGTGATTGCCGTTGGTATGCGCGTTCCCAATGGGGCGGAAGCACGACTTGCCCGCAAGCCTGAGGTGCGGGCCGGGTGGGCGTCAAAACCCTGGCGGGATTGCCGGGGCGGGCAGTCAGATAAACTTTTGCATGGGAAAGTCAAGGCAGGTGCGGGTTGCGATCAGGGCAATCGGGTGAATGAGCACGTGACAAACCGCTAAAGTGCTGAATCTATGCCGATCCTCGATTCGCTGAGCGGGGAACGGCAATGGACGGCGCGACAACGGACTGCGGTGCATTCGACGAAACGGTCGTCTTTTTGAGTCATTTCAAGGACCTCCACGACCCGCGCCAGCAAGGCAAGGTGACCTACCCGCTCGACGAGGTCCTGCTCTTGTGCCTGCTCGGCGTGCTTGCCGGGGCCGAGGCGTTCACCGAGATCGCCCTGGTCGGGGTGAAGAAACTCGCATTCCTTCGCCGCGTCCGTCCGTTCAAGGATGGCACGCCCGACCACGGCCACCTGAGCGACATCCTGGCGGTGCTGGACGCCGACCAGTTCCAGCGCTGCTTCGTCGCTTGGGTCGCCGCTCTGACCGGCATTCCGGCCGGCGTGATCGCCATCGACGGCAAGACCGTGCGCCGCTCCAAGAGCACCGGCAAAGCCGCCATCCACATGGTTTCCGCCTTCGCGGCCCGCCAGCGTCTCGTGCTCGGCCAGGTCAAGGTGGCGGAAAAATCCAACGAGATCATAGCGATCCCCAAGCTGCTGGAGATGCTGGCGATAGAGGGCGCGATCATCACGATCGATGCCATGGGGTGCCAGCGCGACATTGCGCAGAAGGTCATCGACAAGAAGGCCGATTACGTCCTGGCGCTGAAGGGCAACCAGACCTCATTGCGCGAGGATGTCGAACTCTTCGTTACCGAACAGAAAGCCAGGGGCTTCGCGGACGCCACGGTCAGCCGGGATACGACGATCGATGGCGACCACGGCCGCATCGAAACGCGGACCACCACCGTCATGCACGATGCCGGCTGGCTTCAGGAGCGCCATGCATGGCCCGGGCTGAAAGCCGTGGTCATGGTCGAAAGCAGCCGTGAGATCAGCGGAAAAGTCGAGACGGAGACACGGTTTTATATCACCTCGCTGGTTATGCTGGCGCACCTCCTCGGGCCGGTCATACGCAGCCATTGGGCGATTGAGAACAGCCTGCATTGGGTCCTGGACATGGTTTTCCGCGATGACGAGTGCCGCGTGCGGACTGAGCACGCCCCGGCCAACTTCACCACCATCAAGCACATGGCCCTCAACCTCCTCAGACGAGCCCCTGGCAAGAACTCGTTGCGCGGCAGGCGCAAGGCGGCCGGGTGGGATGACGACTTTCTTGCAAGCCTCATCACCGGGTGAAAAGGTTCACCCGATTCCCCTGGGGTTGCGATGCCTCCTCGTCATGGTCCGCGCAGGCGGACCATCACGCCTTGTGGTGCAGGTGCTGGCTAAGACGTGGCTCGCGGGCCTTCGCCCGTGATGACCGGACCCAACCGCGCCCACGATTCCAATCGCGCCGGTGTGCTCGCTTCGCCCCCCCGGTGCGGTTGCCGCACGCCACCGCCCGGCACTAACGTCCGCCCAACGATAAAACGGGAGGAACAACCATGGCCAACCGCAGGGCACTCCTGCAGGGCGCCGGGGCCGTGCTTGCGGCATTCGGCATCAACCCCGCGCTCGCCCAGGACATCGCCAAGGCCACCGGCCGATCGGCCAGGCCGCTAAAGGCGGCGTTTTCGAACGCCGGCTTGCAGGCGACATGGTGCGCTCAGGGCAAGCAGGCCGCGGAATACTGGGGCAAGCTGTTCAATGTGGAGGTCACCTGGTTCGACGGCGAACTCGCGGCGCAAAAGCAGCGCGCCGCGATCGACAACCTCGCCTCGCAGAAATGGGACTTCGTCGCCATCCAGGCCTTCGGCATCGGCACGCTGACTGCCCCGGTCAATCGCCTGATCGACGCCGGCACGCCGGTCATCGACATGGACACGCTGATCGCTCCGCTCGACAGCATCAACATCCACAGCTTCCTCGCCCCCGACAACGAGTTCATGGGCGCATCGGTGACGCAGGCTCTGGTCGATGCCATCGGCGGCGAGGGCACCATGATCATGACCCAGGGCGCCCTCGGCCACACCGGCGCGCAGGGCCGGGCGCGCGGCTTCCAGTCCGTGGTCAAGAAATACCCGAAGATTGAAGTGCTGGACACGCAGCCCGGCGACTGGGACGTCACCAAGGTCGCCCGCATCTGGGAGACGCTGTTAACGAAATATCCGAAGATCAGCGCCGCCTATTTCCACAATGACGACATGGCGCTCGCTGCCTACAACGTGATGAAGGCGCATAGCCGCACCGAGATCAAAATCGGGGGCTGCGACGCGATGCCCCCGGCTCTGGCTGCGGTGAGTGACGGCCGCATGCTGGCTACGGTGCGCAACCCGTCGTGCCGCATCCACGGCGGCGCCGTCGTCGCCGGGGTGGGCGCGGTCGTCGGTGGCGAAAAGACCGGCGAGGGCGGCATCCCCAAGAACATCATCGTCGATGGCCCGGTCGTTACCAAGGCCAATGCCCCCGGCATGGCCTGGATGGAGGAGCACTTCCTGATCTGATCCCGCACGTGGCGCCCCTTCTGGACCTGTCCAGCATCACCAAGACCTTCGGCGGCGTGACGGCCCTGCGCGCCGTCGATTTCTCTCTGGCGGCTGGCGAGATCCATGGCCTGGTGGGCGAGAACGGCGCCGGCAAGTCCACACTGATGAAGATCATCGCGGGCGTGCATGCCTTGTATCAGGGCGAGATGCGTCTCGAGGGGCGTGAAGTCCGTTTCGCTTCCCCCCGCGACGCCCGGAACGCCGGCATCGGCATGGTGCACCAGGAATTGTCGGTGGTGGCCGATCTGAGTGTGGCGGAGAATGTTCATTTGGGCGTGCAGCCGGTGGGGCGGCTCGGGTTGATCGACTGGCGGGCGATGCGGCGCGGGGCCGCGGAGCATCTCGCCAATCTCGGCATCGATATCGATCCGCGCACGCGGATGGGCGATCTGCCTTTGGGGCTACAGCAGCTTGTCGAGGTGGCGCGGGTGCTGTTCTCCGGCGCCCGCATCATCATTCTCGACGAGCCGACATCGGCGCTGGCGCCGCCGGAGGTCGAGCGGCTGTTCGGGCTGCTCCGCCGGCTGAAGGAGACCGGTCGCAGCATCGTGTTCATCTCGCATTTCCTCGACGACGTGCTGGCGATCTGCGACCGGGTTACGGTGTTCCGCAACGGCCACGCCGTGGCCACCGAACCCTGCGCCCGCATCGGCAAGCGCTGGATCATCGACCGCATGATCGGCACCGGACATGAGGAGCTGGAAGAGAGCTACCTCGCCGACATCGAGCTGCACAGCCGCCCGGATGCCAAGCCGGTGCTGGAGCTCGACGGCCTGACCCGCGCGGGTGCCTATCGCGATGTGTCGCTGACCGTGCGGGCGGGCGAGGTGCTGGGGATTTACGGTTTCCTTGGTTCAGGACAGCTTGAGCTGGCCCGCACTTTGTTCGGCGTTTTTCGGGCGGAGCGTGGGCGGATCGCCCTGGATGGCCGGGCGGTGCGGCTGTCGTCCACGCCGCGGGCGCGGCGCGCCGGCATAGCGTTCCTGCCGGAGAGCCGGCGGCTGATGCTGTTCGGCGCGGAGCCGGTATTCAAGAACGCGACGATCGCGATTCTGGACCGCATCAACCGCCTGTGGCTGCGGCCGGCGGCGGAACGCGCGATCGCCCGGCGGCATGTCGAGCAGTTGCGCATCCGGCCGGCGGATACGGAACGAACGCTCGGCACGCTGTCGGGCGGCAATCAGCAGAAAGTGGCGCTGGCGAAATGGCTGACCCACCCGCCTCGGGTGCTGGTGCTGAGCGAGCCGACGCGCGGGATGGATGTGGGTGCCAAGGATGACGTGGTGAAAATCGTCCGCGGCCTGCGGGATCAGGGGATCGCGATCGTCGTGGTTTCGACCGAACCCGAAACGGTGCTGTCGCTGGCTGATAGGATCGTTGTGATGAGGAAGGGCAGGGTGGTGCGGGAATTCGCCGATGAGCCGGTGAGCAAAGATCGGCTGCTGGAGGTTGCGTGAGGAAGATGCGGGGCTGTCCGGCCGGCGCACGTCGTTTATCCGTCATGGCGGGCGAAGGCCCGCCATCCACGCCTCTGCCGCAACACGCACCGCAAGGCGTGGATGGTCCGACTTCGCGGACCATGAAGCGGTTGTTGGCATGACCACCGCGGGCCATTCATCTGATGTCCGGGGCTGGCTGCGCGGCCAACTGCGCAACATCGCCCCGTTCGCGACCCTGATTATCCTGGTCGGGTTCTTCTCCGCCGCCAGCGATTCCTTTGCCACAACCGGCAACCTGCAGAACATCCTGACGCAGATCTCGGTAACCGGCATCATCGCCGTCGGCCTGACTTTCGTCATCCTGTGCGCCGAGATCGACCTGTCCGTCGCCAGCATCGCCAACGCCACCGGAATCGTCGCGGCCTATTTCACTTTGCAGGATCCCAGCGTCACCATCGCCAACATTCCGCTACCGGGGTGGGCGGCAATCCTGATCGCACTGGCGTCCTGTTTCGCGCTCGGCGCGGTCAATGCCTTCGGACTGACCATCGTCGGTATCCCAAGCTTCATCATGACCCTGGCGATGCTGCAGATCGGCGCCGGCATCTGCGCCCTGCTGGTGCGCGGGCAGATCGCCTATGCGATGCCGCCGTTGATCGTGACCCTGGGATCGAAGTCGCTAGGGCCGATCCCATGGATTGTTATAGTAACGGCGCTGTTTCTTCTCGCGGGTCACATCTTGCTGACCTATACGCGGTTCGGCCGCTACGTCTACATGACCGGCGGCAACCGCGAGGCGGCCGAATATTCCGGTGTCAACGTCCGTGCGATCCTGTCGGCGGTGATGGTCATCTCGGCGGTGTGTTCCGGTGTCGCCGGCATGCTGGGGGTGGCGTATTTCGGCAGTGCGCAGCAGAACGAGTTCGACACCTATCTGCTCGACAGCATTTCGGCGGTGGTCGTAGGCGGTACCAGCCTGTTCGGCGGCCAGGGCGGCATCGGCAACACCGTCATCGGCCTGTTCGTGCTCGGCGTGCTGAACAACGGCCTCGACCACATCAACATCGACAGCTTCCTGAAGATCCTGATCCGTGGGCTGATCCTGCTGATCGCTCTGGTCATCAATGTCTACGCGCAACGGATGCGCGCCCCGCGGGAGAGTTAGCAAACGCCCCCAGGTTGCCAGACCAGGACAATGAAAGTTAGGCTTCCCATCAGGTAGGTCACGTTCAGGAAACAAAAAATGTCACGCATTCTTGCCCCCGCATTCGCCGGTGCGCTTGCCGTCGCGTTGTTTGCCTCCCCGGCCCTGGCCCAGAACAAGAAGCAACTCGCGCTGGTCACCAACGCCGCCGCCGATTTCTGGACCATCGCCAAGCGCGGCGTCGAGAAGGCGCAAAAGCAACATCCCGACTACAGCATGGAAGTCGTCATCACCGGACAGGCCACCGCCGCCGAACAGCGGCGGGAACTGGACGACCTGCTGGCGCGAGGCATCGCCGGCGTATCGGTTTCCGCCATCGATCCGAAGAATTCCACCGCCGAGTTCAACAAGGTCGCCGCCAAGGCCGTGCTGTTCACCACCGACAGCGACGCGCCGCAGTCGAATCGCGCAGTCTATATCGGCACCGACAACATCGCCGCCGGAAAGCAGGCGGGCGCGGAGATCAAAAAGGCGTTGCCGAATGGCGGCAAAGTGATGATGTTCGTTGGCACCATGGACGCGGACAACGCCCGCGAGCGGGTGCAGGGCATCAAGGACACGCTGGCCGGCGGCGGAATCCAGATCCTCGACATCCGCACCGACGGAGTCGATTTCGCCAAGGCAAAGTCGAACGTGCAGGACGCGCTCGCCAAAGGCGGCGTCGATTGTCTGGTGGGGCTATACTCCTACAACACGCCGCAGATCTATTCGGCGGTGAAGGAGGCGGGCAAGGCCGGCTCGGTAAAGGTCGTCGGCTTCGATGAGGACCCGCAGACCCTGCGCGGTATCGCCGACGGCACGATCCAGTCAACGATCGTGCAGCAGCCGTTCGAATTCGGCTACCAGTCGATGACCGACATGATCAAATACATCAACGGCGACAAGTCGTTCATTCCGGAAAATAAACTGATCATCATCCCCACCCGCGTCATCGAGAAGTCTAACGTGGCCGAATTCCAGGCGTCCATGAAGCAGCTTCTGGCGAAGTAGGGTGACATCGCTTTCATCGCCAGGGCCCGCCCCCGGCTTGTCCAGGGGATTGTCCAAAAGCGCTTACTTATCGGAACAGGAGTCGGCCGTTCCAGTTGTGTCATGGCCGGACTTGGTCCGGCCATCCACGACTTTGGATGGTTCGGCACCGCAAGTCGTGGATGGCCGGCACAAGGCCGGCCATGACACGGGGGTGGAGTCCGCGCCTCCGATGATAAGTCCGGCGCCTACGCGAGTTGTCAGTGCCATTGCTAATGCCGCGCCATGACCAATACGCAAGAAGCGAGCCCGCTGCTCGAACTCGCTGGCATCACCAAGGTGTTTCCCGGGGTCACCGCGCTCGACAACATCGATCTGTCGGTCGGGCGCGGCGAGGTCCTGGGCCTTATCGGCGAAAACGGCGCCGGCAAATCGACCCTGATGAAAATCCTGGGCGGCGTCGAAAAGCCGACATCCGGTGTGATCCGTATCGACGGACAGGATCGCGAGAGTCTCACCGTAACAGAATCGATGCGCGCCGGCATCGCTTTCGTCCACCAGGAACTCAACCTGTTCGACAATCTCGACGTCGCCGCCAATGTCTGTATCGGCCGCGAACCGCTGACCTTCGGCCTGGTCAGCCGCAAACGCCAGCGCGAACGCGTAGCGCCGTTGCTCGATCGTCTCGGCGCCGATTTCGGTCCCGACACGGCCGTCGAGGGCCTTTCCATCGCCCAGCGACAGCTCGTGGAAATCGCCAAGGCGCTGTCGATCGACGCCCGAATCATCATCATGGATGAACCAACATCCAGTCTCACTCTCCAGGAAACCGAACGCCTGCTGAAGGTGATCGCCGATTTGCGCGCGCAGGGCGTCTCCATCATCTACATCTCCCACCGCCTCGCCGAGGTCAAAGCCTGCGCCCATCGGCTGGTCTGCCTGCGGGACGGGCGGGTCGTTGGCCACCTCGCGCACCACGAAATCGACCACGCCCCCATGATCCGCCTGATGATCGGTCGCGACCTGAAGGCGCTGTATATCCCGCCGAGAACCGAGCCGATCGAGGGCGGCTGTGAAATCCGCGGTGTTGTAACGAAAGGCTTCGCCGACGCACGCCTGAACCTGTCCGTCCGCCATGGCGAGATTTTGGGACTGGCCGGGCTTGTCGGGGCCGGCCGAACCTCCCTGGCGCGCGCGATCTTCGGCATCGACCCAATCATTGCGGGAGAAATCCGGTTGGACGGAATGCCGGTGGCGGTGCGATCACCGCGCCGGGCGATCCGCAACGGCATCTTCCTCGTGCCGGAGGACCGCAAGCGCTCCGGCCTGATCCTGGACATGCCGCTGGTGGAGAACATCACGCTGGCCAGCCTGATGGCCCACGCCAGGATGATGCTGGTCAGCCGCGCGTCCGAGTTGGCTGTCTCCAGCGCGCAACGAAAACGCTTGTCGATCAAGGCTGCGGGCGACAAAGGCAAGGTCGTGACACTGTCCGGCGGAAACCAGCAAAAGGTCGTGCTGGCCAAATGGCTGTCGATGCGCCCGAAGGTCGTGATATTCGACGAACCGACGCGCGGTGTCGATGTCGGCGCCAAAAGCGAAATCTACACCCTGATGCGCGACCTCGCCGATAGCGGCGTCGCGATCCTGATGATCTCATCGGACATGGAGGAAGTCATCGGCGTCTCCGACCGCATCGCAGTGATGCACGAGGGCGCGATCAGCGGCATCCTGCAACGTCCGCAGTTCAGCGAATACAACGTCCTTCGCCTCGCCATCGGCCAGGAACTTGATTGATGCTTCCAAAGAAAGAACTCGGGCTGCTGCTATTGCTGGTCGTCATCAGCGGCATCACCGAGGCGCTGAATCCCCGGTTCCTGTCCGGCGTGAACCTTCTCGACATGGCCAACCTGATTGGCCTGTTCGGGATATTTTCCATCGGCGAGGGGCTGACCATCATCACCGGCGGCATCGACCTGTCGGTCGGGTCAATGTTCTCGCTGCTGGGCGTGATCTTTATCGATCTGGTGGCGAACCGGGATACCGGCTGGCCCGTTGCCCTGCTGGCGGTGTTGTCCGGCGGCCTTGTTCTGGGCGCGATCCAGGGGTTTCTGATCACCAAGGTCCGCATGCAGCCGTTCATCGTCACCTTGTGCGGCCTGCTGATCTACCGCGGCGCGGCACGTTATTACACCGACGATTCGACGATGGGCTTCGGTTACGGCAACGATGCCGACACGCTAAGCTGGCTCGCCTCCGGCCGCAGCTTCGGCATCCCGCACAGCTTTATCTTTTTGATCGCCGTGGCGTTGGTGCTGGGCGTCGTGCTGCACCGCTCGGTGTTCGGCCGCTACCTGTTTGCCGTCGGCAAGAACGAAGAAGCGGCACGATACTCCGGCATCAACACGAACCTGGTGATCGCCGGGGCCTATGTACTAAGCGGCCTGCTCGCGGGAGTTTCGACGATCTTCCTGGTCTTCTACACCAATTCCGTTTCGCCCTCGACGTTCGGCAATTTCTACGAGCTTTACGCCATCGCCGCCGCGGTGCTGGGCGGCTGCAGCCTGCGCGGCGGGGAGGGCTCGATTCTTGGCATCGTGCTCGGCACCGCGCTGCTTCAGGTGTTGCAGAACCTCGTGAATATACTGGGCATTCCCAGCTCGCTGAACTTCGCCGTGATGGGCACTGTCATTTTGCTTGGCGTCCTGGCGGACCAGCAGTTGCAGAAACGCCGGGAGGCGGCGATTGCAGTGGCCGCTCAACGGGCGCGTCCCCCGGGGTTTAGCCCCGCGGAGTAATTTTGCGACGCGATCGGAGCAGTGCTTTGTTATTGCCACTGCGTTTCGACGCAGCGTTCGCAGAGCGGGGCGCAGAGCACGCAGAGAAAGCGTTGCCGCGCGGCCCAATGCGCCCGGGAAAGCCCAAAAATCTGCTCTGCGCCCTCTGCGCCCCGCTCTGCGAACTCTGCGTCGAAACGCGGAGTGTCCACACACACAAGCGAGGCCGGTAACCCGCCATCCTCGCAACAACTTACCCGACTGACGCCGTTTTGACATCCATTTTCCATCGAGGTGATCTACGAACGACGGAATCCCGGCGGGTCAATCGCCGACAAAGAAAGCGCCCGGACATGCGGAACCGTCAAACTGGTCGTGCCACCGCGGCGGCACCGGTCTGAACGTCCCGGGCACCAGGGAGGCTACCGATGCCGGCATCGCCTGATACCGCGCCGATACTGCGCATGCAGAACGTCTCGAAAACCTTCCCGGGCGTGAAGGCGCTGCGCAACGTCCAGCTTACCGTCTACCCCGGCGAGGTCCACGCGCTGATGGGTGAGAACGGCGCCGGCAAATCCACGCTGATGAAAATCCTCTCCGGCGCCTACATCCCCGACTCCGGCGCCGAAATCGAAATCGACGGCAAGCCCGTGCAGATCGACGGCCCGCTCGCCGCCAAGGCGCACGGCATCGCCATCATCTACCAGGAACTCGCGCTGTCGCCGAACCTTAGCGTCGCCGAAAACATCTATCTCGGCCGCGAAGCCCGTCATGGCGCCATGATCGACCGCGCCGCCATGTATGCGGGATGCGCCGACATTCTGCGCAGCCTCGGCGCCACGTTCGGCCCTCGCACCCTGGTGGGCGACCTGTCGATCGCCGAACAGCAGATGGTGGAGGTCGCCCGCGCCATCCACCAACGCTCCCGCATCCTGGTGATGGACGAACCAACCACCGCACTGTCCAGCCGCGAGACCGAAAAGCTGTTTCAGGTCATCCTCCGCCTGAAGGCCGAAGGCCTCGCGATCATCTACATCTCCCACCGCATGGCGGAGGTCTACGAACTGTCCGAACGCGTCTCCGTGCTGCGCGACGGCGGCTATGTCGGCACCCTCAGCCGCGACGAAATCCAGCCCGAATCCATCGTCCGCATGATGGTCGGCCGCGACCTGTCATCCTTCTACAAGAAGGAACACAAGCCCGGCGGCGCGCGAACGCCAGTGCTGGAAGTCGGGAATCTGTCCGACGGCGGCCGGGTCAAAAGCGGCAGCTTCACCCTGCACGCCGGGGAGGTGCTGGGTCTCGCCGGCCTCGTCGGTGCCGGCCGCACCGAACTCGCCCGCCTGATCTACGGCGCCGAACCCCGCACCGCCGGCACCGTCAAACTGAATGGCCAGCCGGTGGACTACCGCAGCCCCGGGGAGGCTATCGACGGCGGCGTGGTCTACCTGACCGAGGACCGCAAGGCGCAGGGACTGTTCCTCGACATGACTTGCGGCGACAACATCAATCTCGGCGTCATCGGCCGCGACGCGGGGAGGGGCGGCTGGCTGGATCGCGGCCGCGCCCGCGTTCGATCGCTGGCGGCGATCAAGGCGATGGCGATCCGCGTGCCGGGGCCGGAGATTCCCGTCGGCACCCTGTCCGGCGGCAACCAGCAGAAGGTACTGCTGTCCCGCCTGCTGGAAACCAAGCCGAAGGTGCTGATCCTGGATGAGCCGACACGCGGCGTCGATATCGGCGCCAAGTCGGAGATCTACCGCATCATCGACGAACTCGCCCAAAGCGGGGCGGCGGTGCTGGTGATCAGCTCCGAACTTCCGGAGGTCGTCGGCATCGCCGACAGGGTGGTGGTGATGCGGGAGGGACGCACCGTCGGGGAAGTCTCCGGCCACGACATCACCGAACAAAGCATCATGGCATTCGCAACAGGCGTCGACATCGAAAAGGTGGCAGCATGAGCGACACGGTCAGCACCTCCAAGCCGGAACGCCAGCGGCTCCGCCAGGAGCAGATGCGCAGCTTGATCCGATCCATCGGCATGCTGCCGGTGCTGATCATCCTTGGCGTCCTGGTGCAGCTGGCCGGGATCTACTTCACGGGTGAGGGCCGGTTCCTGAGCTGGCAGAACCTGTCGATCGTCGCTCAGCAGGCCTCGATCAACGCGGTGCTCGGCGCCGGCATGACCTTCGTGATCCTGACCGGCGGCATCGACCTGTCCGTCGGGTCGATCCTTGCCGCCGCGGCCGTGGTCGGGTTGGAGGTGTCGCAGGTCGCCGGCGATCTCGGCGTCCTCGCCGCCCTGCTGACCGGTCTGGTCATCGGCCTTGCCAACGGTGTGCTGATCGCCTTCCTGCAGTTGCCACCGTTTATCGTGACATTGGGGTCGCTGACCGCGGTGCGTGGCCTGGCGCGGCTGCTCGGCAACGATACGACGGTGTTCAATTCCGATCTGCCTTTCGCGTTCATCGGCAATGATTCGATCGGGATCGAGGGAGTCTTCTCGATCCCCTGGCTGGTGGTGATCGCCTTCCTGATGATTGTCGGGTCGTGGCTGATCCTGCGACGCACCGTGCTGGGCGTGCATATCTACGCCGTGGGCGGCAATCCGGCGGCGGCGCGGCTGTCCGGCATCAAGGTCTGGGCGGTGCTGCTGTTCGTCTACGGCGCCTCCGGACTGCTGGCCGGTCTGGGCGGCGTGATGCAGGCGGCGCGGCTCTATGCCGCCAACGGCCTGCAGCTCGGACAGTCGTACGAGCTGGACGCCATCGCGGCGGTGATCCTGGGCGGCACCAGCTTCGTTGGCGGCATCGGCAGCATCTGGGGCACGCTTATCGGCGCGCTGATTATCGCCGTGCTCACCAACGGGCTGATCCTGCTCGGCGTCACCGATGTCTGGCAATACATCGCCAAAGGCGCCGTCATCATCGGCGCGGTGGCACTTGATCGCTACCGGCTGCGCGGTTCGGCGCGGACATAATCAACGGGGGAAACATGCTCAAAACAATCCTGCTTGCAAGCGCCGCTTTGGCTGTTTGCGCTGGTGCCGCCACAGCTCGGGACCTGAAGGCGATCGGTATTTCCGTCGGCTCCATGGGCAATCCGTTCTTCGTCGCGTTGGCAAAAGGCGCGGAGTTCGAGGCGAAGAAGACCAACCCGAACGTCAAGGTGACGGCCGTCGGTTTCGACTACGATCTGGGCAAGCAGAACACTCAGATCGACAATTTTATCGCCGCCGGCGTCGACATGATCCTGCTCAACCCGGGCGATCCGAAGGCTATCGAACCCGCGATCAAGCGGGCGCGGGCGTCTGGCATCGTCGTTGTCGCGGTCGATACCGCGGCGAAGGGCGCGGATGCCACAGTCGAAACCAACAATACCCAGGCCGGCACCATCGCATGCGATTATCTGGCGGAGAAGATGGGAGGGAAGGGCGGCCTGATCATCCTGAACGGCCCGCAGGTGTCCTCGGTGATCGAGCGGGTGAACGGCTGCAAGGAAGTCATCGGCAAGCACCCGGACATCAAGCTGCTGTCGTCGGATCAGGACGCCAAGGGCTCGCGTGAGGGCGGGCTTGCGACCATGCAGTCGCTGCTGACCCGGTTCACCTCGATCGACGGGGTGTTCGCAATCAACGACCCGACCGCCATCGGCGCTGAACTGGCGGCGCGGCAGATGCACCGCGGTACCTTCCCGATCACCTCGGTTGACGGCGCCCCGGACGCCGAGACGGCACTGAAGGACCCGAACGCCAAGGAGTTTATTGCCACCGCCAGCCAGGACCCGTTCATGATGGCGCGGCTGGCGGTGCAGGAAGGCGTCGGGCTGATGAACGGCAAGAAGCCGGAGACGGACCCGCTGCTGATGGATAGTAAGCTGGTAACGCGCGAGAACGTGGGCGATTACAAGGGTTGGACGTCGGCACGGTAGACTCGTCGCCCCGGCAAGCTTGCAAATGCGCGGGTGCCGCGCCGCACGGATGTTTTGCTTGACCGGGCTTCCGGCGCACCTGCTGAACGTGCTTCTTCCCGCGCGTAACGCACGGGAGCCGGAGTATGACCGCGACCACACAGCACCCCATCGGCCCCCGGCACTCCGCGCGGTTGATCGTGGCGGCCTCTTTGGGCAACGCGCTGGAGTTCTACGAAATCCTCGTCTACGGCTATTTCGCCGTGACGATCTCCAAGGTGTTCTTTCCTGGCACGAATGAGACAGTCTCGCTCCTGGTCACGCTCGGCACCTTCGGCATCACCTTCCTTGCGCGACCGGTCGGCGCCCTCTGGCTCGGCGCTTACGGTGATCGCGCGGGGCGAAAGAAGGCGCTGACACTGTCGATTGCGCTGATGACGGCGGGCACCGGCATCATGACCGTCATGCCGGGTTACCAGTCGATTGGCATTCTGGCGCCGATACTCGTCCTTGCGGCGCGCTTGCTCCAAGGTTTCTCCGTCGGCGGGGAGTTCGCCGCTTCGACGAGCTTTCTCGTCGAGCACCGCCCCGACCGTGCCGGGTTCTTTGCCAGTTGGCAGTGGTCGAGCCAAGGCATGGCCGCACTCGCCGCCACCGGCTTCGGCGTGGTGCTGACGACAGCGCTTTCGGCGGAGCAGTTGCAATCCTGGGGTTGGCGCATTCCATTCGCGGCAGGCCTGCTGATCGGACCTGTCGGCTACTATATCCGCAGCCGCCTCGATGAAACCTCGCCATTCCTCAGTGCAGAGGCCGCGCGCCGACCGGTCCGTGCGGTGGTGGTGCGGCAGTGGGACTGCCTTCTGCTGGCCATTGGTGTCGTGGTGATCTCGACAAGTTCGCAGTACCTGTTGGTCTACATGCCGACTTATGCGCTGCGCCAACTGGCCCTGCCGCCGGCCACCGGTTTCCTGGCCGGCGCGATCGCCGCGGCGCTGCAGGTCGTGGCCGTTCCGTTCGTTGGAATTTGGGCGGACAAGATTGGGCAGACGCGCATCATGATGGGCGCCGCGCTACTTTTCATCATCACGGTCTATCCGGCGTTCGCCTTGCTGGCAGCCCATCCATCCCTGCCGATGTTGGTGCTGACCGTTTGTTGGATCAGTGCGCTGAAGTCTTGCTACAGCGGAGCGCTGCCATCGCTGATGGCGACCTTGTTCCCGACCAGCACGCGTATGACCGGCCTGTCGCTCAGCTACAACATCGCCGTGGTAATATTCGGCGGGTTTGCGCCGTTCTACGCCACCTGGCTGATCGATCTTACCGGCAGCAAGCTGGCGCCAAGTTATTACGTCATGATAACAGCGGCGCTCAGCTTCGCGGCACTCATCCTGGTCCGCCGGCGCTTTAAAGGTGTCTAGCGGACGGTCCGTTGTCCGGGCGACAGCCGTCAGCCAACCGGCACTGGCCTGACCCCGATGCGGCGATAGAGGAACTCCGGCGGTTCGCCCCCGGCCTCGCGCACCGCCACATCCAGCAACCCATGATCTGCTGACAGCCCGCACGCCGGATCGGTTGCGGTGACATTTCGGGTCAGCGCGAAGGCCTGGCACCGGCAGCCGCCCCAGTCGATCTCCCGCCGATCGCAGGTCGCGCATGGCTCCGGCATCCAGGCGGTGCCGCGGAAGCGGTTGAACGCGCCGGAGGACCGCCAGATCTCGCCGAGCGGCCAGTCCCGCACCGAGGGGAAATCGAATCCCGGCAGGCTCTCCGCGGCATGGCAAGGCAACACAAGACCTGTCGGCGTGACGGTCAGGAAACGCCGGCCCCAGCCGCCCATGCAGGCTTTCGGCAGTTGAGCATAGTAATCGGGCACGACGTAGTCGATCACCACGGCGCCGGCCAGGCGCTCGCGCGCCGCATCAACCGCCTCGGTCGCCCGGTCCAACTGGGCGCGCGAGGGCAGCAGCGCGTCGCGGTTGGCCAAGGCCCAGCCGTAATACTGCACATGCGCCACCTCGATCCTCGACGCCCCGAGTTCGACCGACATGTCCAGCATCTCCGGCAGACGCTCCAGGTTCTGCCGGTGCACCACGAGATTGATCGTTAGCGGCAGACCCGCCCGGTGGATGATCGCCGACACCTCGCGCTTCTTCTTCTGTGCGCCGGTCATGCCCGCGATGCGGTCGCCGTTCACGTCCTCGGCATCCTGAAAGCTGATCTGCACGTGGTCGAGCCCGGCGTCCGCCAGGACATCCACGCGCCGCTGATCGAGCGGAACGCCCGACGTGATCAGATTTGTGTAAAGCCCGGTAGCAACTGCGTGACGCACCAGATCCGGCAAGTCGGCGCGGGCAGTTGGCTCGCCGCCGGAGAAATGCACCTGAAGCACGCCGATGTCCGCCGCGCTTGTCAGGACCTGCTGCCACTCAGCCGTTGTAAGCTCCCCTGATGCGCCCCTGAGTTGGACCGGATTCGAGCAATACGGACACTGCAACGGGCACCGGTGGGTCACTTCAGCCAGCAGGGCGAGCGGCGGCTCGATCGCGTCGGTTTGCAAGTTGGTCTCCTCCCATTGGCCACCGAGAGTGGCGATTCAGCCTGTCGGAAAGAAGCAATAGAGGTCATAAGCGGTTCGCTTATGGGCGATATAGCTTTCCGAACCGATCCGGCGATAGGATGGTGTACAAGCGCTACCGGATAAGCCGGTTCGGCGGATAAATGGGAGTGTCAAGAATGTCCTGGCGTAAACCAAAGGTCACGCGCATCGCTGTCGGCTGCGAAATCAACGCCTACGCCTGCGCGGTCGTCTGATAGAGGGAGAGCGGCGCGGGATTGCACCGCGCCGCTTTTCGACAGGCTGACATGCCGCCGCCCCCGTTCACTTTAAATCAGCTCCGTATCTTTCTCGCGGTGGCACACACGCGGTCGATGACTCACGCCGCGAAGCTGCTGGACCAGACGCAGCCGTCGCTGTCGCAGCATATCGCCAAGCTGGAGGAATCCGTCGGGCAGTTGCTGTTCGAGCGTGGTCGCAGCCAGTTCGCGCTGACCGACGCGGGCGAATTTCTCTGCCGCCGCGCGCAGATCATCATGGCCGAGGTCGATGAGGCCGTGGCCGGCCTCGCCGCGCACGCCAAGGGCACGCGGGGTGTTCTGTCCATCGGCATCCTGAGTTCCATCGCCCGGGCGCTGCTGCCCGACGTGCAGGCGCGCATGGCGGAGATCTGTCCTGACGTGGAACTGGACGTGCACGAGGTCGCGCCGGCCGATGCGATCGAGATGCTGTATACGCGCCGGCTGACTGTTGCGGTGGTGTCGGCCGGGTCGCTGGCCAGCAGCAGCCTGTCGTTTCTGCAAAGCGATGTGTTTTCCGACCCCTATGTGCTGGCGGTGCCGCGCGACGTTGATCTGTCCGGCATCATCGACCCTGCGGAGCAGCTTTGCGTCGATCACCGGCGGATCTTGAACAGCGTGGTGCAGTTTACGTTCGGCAGCGCGTATCAGCTTCGTATTGCGGAATGGTATCAACGGTTTCTGCCGCACCACCGCGTTGTCGGCCGCGTCCGCTCGTACGAGCTCGCGCTAGCGATGGTGCAGGCGCGGCGCGGCGTGGCGATCGTTCCGGCGCTGAGCGCGCGGATCAGCGGCGCTGCAAGTTACGACGTCGCATTGTACGATATCGGCATGGAGCACCGCCGCGTCGTGACGCTGATGCAGTCGCAGTATCGCGACTCCGAACCGCAGGCGACATTCGTTACCGCCCTGCGTGCCGCCGGGGACGCGATCCGGCCACCGCCGGTGGAGCCGTGTCCTCCGTTTCTGTGTGCGGAGGCACAGGCGGGGCTTGCCCCGAAGTAAAAATGGAGGATGGTCTGCTGCGTATCGTCGTTCTGGGTGCCGCGGCCGGCGGAGGATTTCCGCAATGGAACGCCAACAACGAAGCCTGCCGCCGCGCCCGCGCCGGTGATCCGGCTGCGCGTCCGCGCACGCAGTGTTCGATCGCGGTGTCCGGCGACGACGATAACTGGATCGTGGTCAACGCCAGCCCGGATTTGCGCCAGCAGATCGAGGCGCGGCCGATGTTGCAGCCCCGGCGCGGATTGCGCGATTCACCGATTGCCGGGGTGATTCTGACATGTGGGGAGGTGGATGCGGTGGCCGGCCTGCTGCACTTGCGGGAGAGCCAGAGTTTTACTCTGTTCGCCACCGGCCGGGTGCATGAAGCGTTGCGCGCCAATCCGATCTTCAATGCGCTGAACCCGGCATTTGTCGAGCGCCGGGCAGTGGCTTTGGGCGAAGCGTTCGATTTGCCGGGCGGAGTCGTTGCGGAATTATTCAGCGTGCCCGGCAAGGTGGCGCTATACCTGGAGGGCGATACCGCGGACCTGTCCGGCGGCGCGGAGGACACGGTCGGGCTGCGGCTGGCCGATCGGCTCGGTTCGGCGTGCTATTTTATCTCCGGCTGCGCGCGACTGCCCGCGGATGTCGCTGAACGTCTGCGGGGATCGGATCTGGTTTTCTTCGACGGCACGTTATGGACCGACGATGAAATGATCTGCGAAGGGTCGGGCAGCAAGACCGGCCAACGCATGGGCCACATGAGCGTCGCGGACCCGCATGGGACAATCGAAACGTTCCGGTATATCGAGGTGCGGCGGAAGGTGTTTATCCACATCAACAACAGCAACCCCATCCTGCTGGACGATTCGCCGGAACGGGCGATCGCCAAACAGGCCGGTTGGGAAGTTGCGTATGACGGGATGGAGATTGTTCTATGAATTCCCTGTTAAGCCCGGACCAACTGGAAGCCGAGCTGCGTGCTATCGGCGCGGAGCGCTATCACAGCAACCACCCGTTCCACAAGCGCAAGTACCGCGGTGAGCTGACCCGCGGGCAGATCCAGGCCTGGGCGTTGAACCGCTACTACTACCAGTGCAACATTCCCGCCAAGGATGCGACCTTGCTCGCGCGGCTGCCGACTCCGGCGCTGCGGCGGGCCTGGCGATCCCGGCTGATCGACCACGACGGGGATGGCGAACAGCCGGGCGGGATCGAGCGCTGGCTGCGGCTGACCGATGGGCTCGGCCTTGATCGGGACTATGTGATTTCCACCAGGGGCATCCTGCCGGCGACGCGGTTTGCGGTCGAGGCCTATGTCGCCTTCGTGCGCGACCGGTCCGTGCTGGAAGCGGTGGCGTCCTCATTGACCGAAATGTTCTCGCCGACGATCATCGCCGAGCGGGTGGCGGGGATGCTCGCCAACTACGACTTTATCAGCCGCGACACACTGGCCTATTTCCAGCCGCGCCTGACGCAGGCGCCGCAGGACGCGCGCTTCGCGCTGGAATACTGCAAGACGGAGGCGCGGACCCGGCAGCAGCAGGAGGACGTGCTGGCGGCGTTGCGTTTCAAATGCGACGTGCTGTGGGTGCAGATGGACGCGCTTTGGGGCGCTTATGTCGAAGGCCACATTCCGCCCGGCGCGTTCGTGCCGTGACCGCCCGCATCCGGATCGCGATCCAGGAATCCTCGGTTCCGCGGTTTCCACGCGGGACCCGGTTTCGCTTCGATGCGACGCGGCAGGCCTGGGTCATATTGGCGCCGGAGCGGCTGATCATGCCGGACGAAATCGCTGTGGAGGTGCTCAAGCTGGTCGACGGCGCCCGCAGCGTTTCGGTGATGGTGGATGACCTCGCCGCACGGTTCGCCGCGCCGCGTGATCAGGTTCTGGGCGATGTCCTGTCCCTGCTTCAGGAACTCGCCGACGACACGGTGCTGGAGGACGCCCGGCCCGTGTAGCGTGTGCGTGAAACGTGCAGCCGATATGCTGCGGTAGCCGCCCGGGCTATTGGTTATTTTTCCCACCGGGCCGAGTGGCGGTCGCGCGCAACGGCGCATCCCAAGGAACACCTGCAATCCGGCCCTGACGCGCGGCGCGATTTAGAACGGCCGGCGCGCCGGTTTGATCGCCCGCTCGATCTTCTGGTCGGTTTGATACTGGCTGACTGCGTAGGCGGCCCAGATCGCCGCCGGGATCCAACCAATCAACGTGATTTGCAGGATCAGGCACAGCAAGCCGACAAAGGGGCGGCCGATGGTGAAGAATGCCAGCCAGGGCAGCAAGAGGGCAACGAGCAGGCGCATGGAGCAAACTCCCAAAACGTGTCCATATCTTCCGGTAACCGCGCGCGACCTTACGACATTCGGGGGCTCACGCCGAGTGATCTCCCGGAGAACGCGGCAGATACCGGCGATCAGCCGCGATCCGAACCGGACGAGTCCAGCTTAGGCGGATAATCCGGGCTGGAGAAGATACGCATCATTATCGTGGATCAATAACTGCTATGACAGATCGTATGACATTTGCGGGTCAGCCCGGCCGATGGGCTGCTGCGGTGCAACATGCACACAAGCCGGCGTCTTAACGGTCTGTTAACCTTATCGTGTTCGTATGAACTTTTCGCGTATAAGCGAACCATCAGGGCGAAAACCCTGGCAGGGCGAAGACCTTGGCATTGTTAACGTCGCGACGATGAAAGGACAGGGTCGCCATATGGATGAATCGGGAACACCGCCGGGCGGCCAAAGGCCGGTTTCGATGTCCCGGCTTTGCAACCGCCGCGCAGACGGTTGAAAAGACACATAAATGAACCTGAGAACCGTATTCCTGTTGTGCTTCGCCGCGGCCTGCCTGCCCGCAGCGGGATGGTCTGCCTGGATCGCCACGCGCGCCCAGCGGGATTGGGCCGAGGCCCGCGCCGCGGTGCAGATGGCCAAGGCGATGGGCGATGCACTGCAGCTCGTCGAGGCCCTGTCGGTCGAGCGCGGCGCGCTGCAGGAGCGCTCCCTGTCGGATTTGTCCGGTGTGGAAAACCTCGCCGAAGTCGCGGCGCGCAACGACGCCCTGCTGGACCGCACGCAGCGCAGCATGCTCGCCGCCGGATTGCCCGATGAGGCGGTGACGCGAGCCCGGGCGATGCTGCTCGACGCGCGCGCCCGCGTCGCCGAGGCGGTCAAACGGCCCAGGGCCGAGCGCGACCTCAGCTTTGTGGCGCCGATGGTCGCGGGCGCCATCGAGCGGCTCGACGAGGTCGAACGGGCGGTGGCGCGCGCCGAACGGGAGGCCGCCCACGCCAACGCGTCCGTCGGCGAGGTGGTTGCCGTCGGCAGCCTGGCCGTGGAGATGCGGTCCGCCGCAGGCCGCCGCAGCACCTATCTCAGCGGCTGGATGGGCGGTCAGCCGATCCCGGCGAACCAGACCGATCAGTCGATGTATCTGACCGGCCAGATCCAGCACGCCTGGGAGCGCCTGCAGCGCCAGGTTCTGATCGTCGGCGAGTCGCCCCGGCTGGACGCCGCCGTTGCCGCGACACGCGACAGCTTCTTCCGCGACTCGGAGCCGCGCTACCGGGAGGTCCTGGCCATGGCGCGGTCCGGCGCCGATCGGCCAATGTCTCTGGTGGAGTGGCGCCGCTGGACCATCGAGGCGCTGAGGGGCACGCTGATCGCCCGCGATGCCGCGATCGCCGAGGCCGTGGAACGCGGAACGGCGTTGGCCGTCGAAGCGCAGGAACACCTCGCCATCGCCGCCGCGGCTACCATCGGCATGCTGCTGCTCGGCGCCGCGGCGCTGCTTATCCTGTTGCGCCGCCTGGTTCTGCCGGTGCAGCATCTGACCGACACCGTGACGCGGCTGGCGGCGGGCGACGTCGCCGCGGCGGTTCCCGAGCGCGGCCGCAAGGATGAAATCGGCGCCATGGCAGCGGCGATCGAGGTGTTCCGCCAGAATGCGCTCAGTCTGCGGCAAACCAACCTGCGTTTCGATGCCGCCCTGACCAACATGTCCCAGGGGCTCGCCATGTATGACGCCGAGGAACGGCTTATCGTGGCCAATCCCCGTCTGTGCGAGGTCGCCGGGGTGGCGCCGGGCAGCTTCCGGCTCGGCATGACGTACCGCGACGTGCTCGCTGTCAGTGTCATGGCCGATTGCTTCCAGGGGCGGACTCTGAAGCAGGTTTACGAGGAGTATCGCGAGTTCGGTTCGAACGGGATCGCGAGCGTTTCGCTCGAAGCGGTGCAAGGCAACCGGGTCGTCGCCGCTTCGCTGCGGCCCCTGGAGGATGGCGGCTGGCTGCTGACGCTGGAGGATATCACCGAACGCCGCCGCAATGAAAAACGCATCGAGTACATGGCGCATCACGACGCGCTGACCGGACTGCCCAACCGTCTGTTGTTCCATACGCGGCTGGAGGAGGCACTGGTCCGGGCACGCCGCGGAGAGCGTTTCTCGCTGCTGTATCTGGACCTCGACCGGTTCAAGGCGATCAACGACACGCTCGGCCATCCGGCGGGCGACGCCCTTCTCCAGGAGGTGACCAAACGTTTGTGTGCGGAACTGCGGGAGGAGGACATGGTGGCGCGCCTTGGCGGCGACGAGTTTGCCATCCTTCAGGCCGCGGTCGATCAGGCGCCGCAGGCGGCTTTGCTGGCCCAGCGCCTGGTCGCGGCGCTCTGTGCGCCCTACCAGGTGTGCGGACATCATGTGGACATCGGCGTCAGCATCGGTATTGCGATTGCCTCCGGCGAAAGCGAGGCGCCCGACACGCTGCTGAAGAACGCGGACCTTGCGCTGTATCGGGCCAAGCTGGACGGGCGCGGCACCTGGCGCTTCTTCGAGCCGGAAATGGATGCCCAGATGCAGATCCGCAGGAAGCTGGAGCTCGATCTCCGTCAGGCGCTCGAGGCGGAGCAGTTCGAGATGTACTACCAGCCGGTCGTGAACCTCGAGCATGGCCGGATCATCGGTTTCGAAGCGCTGCTGCGGTGGCAGCACCCCGAGGACGGGCTAATTTCTCCGACACACTTCGTCCCGCTGGCCGAGGAAATCGGTCTCATCGGCCCAATCGGCGAATGGGTGCTGCGACGGGCCTGCGCCGATGCGGCCGGATGGACGAATGACGTCAAGATCGCGGTCAACATCTCGGCGGTGCAGTTCCGGGCAGGGCCGTGGCTTGTCGACATGGTCGGCGGCGTGCTGCGATCCACCGGCCTGCCCGCGGCGCGGCTGGAGATCGAGATCACCGAAACCGCGATGTTCCAGGACACCGAGGAGACACTGGCGACGCTGCATGGCCTGAAGGCGCTGGGGGCGAGAATCGCGCTCGATGACTTCGGCACGGGGTATTCGTCACTCAGTCACCTGCGGCGGTTTCCGTTCGATCGCGTCAAGATCGATCAGAGCTTCGTCCAGTGTCTGGGCAAGACCGAGACCGACAGCGCGGCGATCGTGCGGTCGGTTATCGGGCTGTGTGCCGGCCTCGGCGTCGCGGTCACCGCAGAAGGCGTGGAAACCCGTGAGCAGTTGGATTGGCTGATGGCCGAGGGTTCGGTCGATGCGCAGGGCTTCCTGTTGGCAAGGCCCGTGCCGGCGGCCGCGGTGCCGGCGTTGATCGAGACCTTGAGCTTTGGCCGAACCGGTGCCGGGATCGCCGCCTGATTCGATCCGCCGCCGCGGGCGCTTGGCGGGCGGGCCGGAAAGCGGGATAATGGGGGCATGAAACATTCCTCCTCCTCCCGGGCCGATCGGATCAACGCGGCCCTTACCACGGCCTTCGCGCCGGCGGTCATCCGGATCGAAGACGACAGCGACAGGCATGCCGGCCATGCCGGCGCCCAGCCGGGCGGGCAGTCGCATTACAGCGTGCTGCTCGTCAGCAGCGCGTTCCAGGGCGTCGGCCGCGTCGCCCGGTCCCGCGCCGTCCATACGGCGCTGGCCGCGGAATTCGGTCCGGCGGAGCAGGGGGGCCTGCACGCGCTCGCGCTGACGTTGCGCACGCCGGAGGAGCACGCGGCGGCTGCGGGAAAATAATTCTCCGGGTGCCGCTTAAATCGCGCAGTTTGGAGATTTTCTTCTCTCGCGGAACCGGTTAAGAGGATCTCTCAGTAGGATTCGCCGGTTCGCCGGTCTGAGAGAAAGGCTGACGCGCATGGCTGCCGACAAGGATATCGATCGCCTCGACCGGGAGATCCTCCGCCTGATTTCGGTCGATGCCTCGCTGTCCCTGGCGGATATCGCCGCCAAGGTCGGCCTGACCCCGACGCCGTGCTGGAAGCGCATCCGCCGGATGGAGCAGGACGGCATCATTCAGCGCCGGGTGGCGATCCTGGATGCCGACAAGGTGGGCCTGCCGGTGTCGGTGTTCGTCGCGGTGGAGACGGCGGATCACAGCAGCGACTGGCTCGGCCGCTTCGCCAGGGTGATCAAGGACACGCCGGAGATCGTCGATGCATGGCGCATGAGCGGCGATGTCGATTACCTGCTGCATGTGGTGGTCGCGGATATCGCGGCTTACGACCAGTTCTACCGCAAGCTGATCGCCGCGGTGCCGCTGCGCAATGTCAGCAGCCGCTTCAGCATGGAGCGGATGAAGGCGGCGCCGCTGCCGGTTTAGCCCTCGTAACGGCCCGCCACCGGCCTTGTCGCCATTGCCACGACCGGGATGCTCGGCGTTGCTGAGGTGCGCGGATTGATCCGGTCAGCGGAGGACGTGTGGAACACCATCATCGAGCGGGCGGCGGGGGAGAGTCCGGGTCGCAAGATCCGGGTGGCGCACCCGACGAGAACGCCCTGATCATTCTGCGGCGATATTCGGCGGGAGAAATTTCGGCGCGGGAAGCCGCCGAGTGCCTCGGGCCTAACGCGACGCAGCATGATGTTTTCGCGGGCATCATTGCCGCCGCGCTTCCGCTTCCCCAGCCGACCCCCGATGAGCTTGCTCGGGAGATGGCAGCGCTGCGGGCGTTCTATGGGCCGCATGTGCCCGGGTTGCGCGGCAAAGCCGAGGCTTAACCGGACGGCGAGAGCGGCAGAACCGCATGGGATACCGGTGGTAATAGCAGGATCATCAAGGGGGAGCGCCAACAAGGGGATATCCCGGAGGCCGCAAGCCGGAAAAATCGATGCACGGCACCGCCAAGGCGGATAATGTCTTGAGTAGTACGACTTCGAGGCTGGTGGCTCCGCAGCAGGTCGTCGGGACGTACTCTGTCGGGCGTATTGCGGCGCTGCCCGGTGCGGGATTTGGTCGTGTGATTTGTGCCGCCAGTTAGTCGGGATGACGGAAGTTGAGCGAAGCGATACTCGAACCGGACCTGAGCTTGCCGTTCCCGGTCGAGTTCCTGATCCAGGACACGCCGCTGTCGCACCAGAGCAAGAATGCGAACGCCAAGGAACGCTGGAAGCGGAAGGTCGGAGAGGCCGCGAAAGCCCGGGTAGACGCGTTGAGGGACTTCTTTTTCCTCGACGGCCGGGCGCTGGCGGCGACCATCTTCTACTTTCCTTCCGCCCCGATGGACGGGGATGTGGATAATATCGTCAAGCTGATCGTGGACGGGATGATCGCGGTCATTTACCCGGACGATCGGCTTTTGGAGCGGATCACGGTTCAGAAGTTCGAGCCGGAGACTGACACCGTCCTTCGGTCCTTGACACCTACCCTCGAGCAAGCAACTGAAATGGAACGTCCGGTGGTCTATATCCGGATTGACGACGATCTTCGGTGGAGGGTGCTACCATGATGCCCGAGAGCCAGCCCGGCGGACTCAGCGTTTTGAGGCGCTTGCAGCCCTCATACGAAGCGCGCGGCCTCAGGTTCGTCATCAATCCTTCGGCGGACCTGGTCCCTCCGTTTCTGGCGGGATACACGCCCGATGCAATCGCCATCGGTCCGGATGGCGGCGGCATCATCATCGAGCTTATGCGTCCCGGGAACCAGGCCGCCGGAAAGCGGCAGCTTATAGAGCTTTCGAAGACGGTGGCGGAGCATCAGGGGTGGGAATTCCAGGCTCTCTACGTCGGTCCGGCGTCGGAGATGCCGGATGACATCGCGCAGCCGACCGCTGAGCAGATTGATGCCCGGCTTGGGGAGGTCCGGGTGTTGGCCGATGCCGGGCATTATGTGCCGGCGCTGGTCGCCGGTTGGGCGGTGCTGGAAGCTCTTGCTCGGCTGGCTCGCGGGCCGGGGAGTCGCGAAGCGTATTCGCCGCTCCAGGCGGTTCAGGCGCTGGCGGAAGAGGGGTATCTCGAGAGCGAGGACGCGCGACGGCTGCGGGAGATGGCGAGGGTGCGGTCCTCGGTTGTTCATGGCGATTTCTCGGTGGATGTGTCGGCGGAGCAGGTGGAGTTCTTGCTGGACCAGTTGAAGGCGCTGAAGTTGGGCATTGCGGAGGTGGCCGCGGAGCAGGCGGATGCCTGACCATCGCGCTCGGCGTCATCGAGTGTTTCGGTCGGAGGACGTGCGCAACGCGATCAACAAACGGGTGATTGGGGATTGCGAGATCCGTGTGGTGTACGCGACGAAGGCGCCACGACAATTCGACGACGCCACTCCGCGCGCGAAATTCCGGGTCGGCCAGTTTCGCACGATCAGCCAATCCATCGAGGCCGAGAAGGGTTATTCCCACGTCGACTATTATTCGCTAATTCTAATGGATGCCCAATCCGGATTATCGGTCTCTGATGCTTCCTTTGTTAGCGGCAACCTCCGTTGGGGAAGTTCGCGACTGCGAGGTCGTTGTGCGGCTTGCCGCACGAGTGGGCCTGACGGCGGCGGGGCGTGGCAATCCGAATCACCCCGGTCGAAGGGATCTCCTATCTGCCCGCAACGGTTTCCAAAAGCACGCTGAAGTAGGTGATCTAGCCACCGATTGTCGGTTGGTTAGATAAGATAGAGGAGTTTAACGGTGCGACCAGTACTCGAGGTTCTGCTTGTGATGACGAGCGCCGGCCTTCTTGGCGGCTTGGCCGGCCATCGCTCACGGCGCCAAGTTCCATCGAAGAAGGTCGACGCAGATCAACTGGCAGCGCTGTCTGCCTCTGAAACCTCACGTTGGGACGGGGAATTGATTACTGACTTGGTAGTCGGAATCGTGGCGGCCCTTTGTGTTCCGATTTTTCTCGCGGTTGCTCAAAGCGAATTGTTGAAAAATATATCGAAGGTGGCGGATGATTTCGACTGGGATCTTCTCAGCCTAGCTGCCTACTGCCTTATTGCTTCGTTTTCTTCACGCGCGTTTATGGAGAGCCTGTCCGGCCAAGTTTTGCATCGGACCCAAGCAGAACAGCAACGGTTGAAGGAGGGGCAACAAACGCTGCGCGACGAGGTTGCCGATCTCGCTGAGGAGAAGACCGCGCATGCTAGTCCCATTGCAGCGTCACCTGCAATGCCGCAAGACGGAGGTAGCCAATCTGCTTCGCTTCTACCGCCGCTTTCCTCGCAAACGCCGCTCGAACCGTCAGTGAGCGCCAAACTTTCAGAATCCGACCGAAACGTAATAAATGCCCTGAACAGCGAAGCCTATGCGCGTCGCAGTCTGTCCGGCGTTGCTAAGTCGTCAGGTCTTACAAAGCCGGAAGCTGCGCTTGCACTCGCTCGTTTAGTCGATGTGGGCTTGGTCGCTCACGGCCAAAGCTCTCGGACTGGAAGTATTATGTATCAATTAACACCTCGGGGTCGCTTGGCCGTCGTCCCCTGAGCTGTCGATAGCAACCTTTTGTTGGGAACATTTGCTCCGTGTCGCGGGGCGTTATCGAAAAATCACCCAACACTGGTGCTGGGCGCCGATGATCATATCCAGCCCCAGTGCACAGTCCTTGGGCTCATGGACCGATAGCCGCTTGGGATAGCGGCTATTCGGTTAAGGGACCTGAGATACTTAGGCTTGGCGTGGTAATAACTTTCGAGATTCGGAAAGTATCCATTTAAACCCGAGTGCTGCGCCAAACAAAGTTCAATGTCACGGGGCGGGGAAATAAAGCATTTAATCGCACGGCGCCGGTCGGCAAGCGGCCTGCGTATCCGTCCGCCCACCATTTCCTACTCCACCGCCCCCCTCAACGCCGCCCCACCCGCCAGCGGGCACAACGGCAACGCCGCCGCCAGCATCGCCCCCAACAGCAACAAATGCGGCCGCGCCGAGAACCCCCCAGCCGCCGCATCCGCTGCCGCCGCGCCAAAAATCAGCACCGGAGTCACCAGCGGCAAAATCAGCAGCGGCAGCAGCACGCCCCCCCGCCGGGCACCCAGAACAATCGCCGCCCCCATCCCCCCGAACAGCGACAGCAGCAAACTCCCGATCAGCAGCCCGATCAGCAAAGCCGGAATACCCCCCTCCGGCATCCGCAGCATCACCGCCACGGGCGCTGCCACCAGCAGCAGCGGCACCCCCGTCACCAGCCAATGCGACAGCGCCTTCGCTCCGACGATCCCGGAGGCGCCCAGCCCTGACAGCATCAGCAGATCCAGCGAACCGTCCTCCAGATCCGCCCCGAACAGCCGATCCAAAGGCAACAAAGCAGCCAGCAGCGCGCACACCCAGATGATCCCCGGCGCGATCCGCCCCAAAGTCTCCGGCCCGGGACCGATCGCCAAAGGAAACAGCGACGCCGTCGCCACGAAAAACAGCAGCGCCGCCAGCGTATCCGCGCCATGCCGCACCGAAAGGCGCAAATCCCGCGCCAGCACCGCCCAAAAAACCCGCATCAGCCCAACCGCAGCCCGGCCACGTCCGCCAGCGGCAGAGGCACATGAGTCGCCGCCACCACCATCCCGCCCGAAGCCCGATGCTCCGCCAGCAGTCCGCCGAACCGTTCGATCGCCGCGGTATCCAGCCCGAGCGTCGGCTCATCCAGCAGCCACAGCGGTGCGGCCGACAGCACCAGCCGCGACAGCGCCAACCGCCTCTTCTGCCCCGCCGACAGCATCCGCGCCGGCAGATCGGCCAGAGCCTCCAACCCGACCGCCGCCAGCGCCGTCCTCACGGATCGGCCGGAAACAGCAGCGGCGAAGCGCAAATTCTCCGTCACCGTCAGCCCCGGCTTCACCGCATCCTGGTGGCCGACATAGCAAACCCGCCGCCCGTGCGAGGCAACATCGGCAAACGCGTCCTCCCCGTCCCACAGCACACGCCCGGCCTCCGGGCGCACCAGCCCGGCCAGCAGGCGCAGCAAGGTGGACTTGCCCGACCCGTTCGCGCCGGCCAGCACCAGCGCGCCTCTCGCCGGCACCGCCAGGGACAAGTCGCGAAACACCAGCCGCTCGCCCCGGAACACCGCGACGCCATCTGCCTTCAGCACATCCATCCCCTGCGAAACCGGCCGGTGGACGATCACCGGCCGGTGTGGTTAAAGCCCGCCGTGCAGTCAATATTTCATCCGCGGCGCGATCTCTACCCCCCGCCGCACAACAGAGGCGCCCCATCGCACGGGGCGGAAATCACAGCATGACCGCCGTCGGGCACGACACTCTCAAGACACGCAAGACACTGACCGTCGAGGGCAAGGAATACGCCTATTTCTCCCTGCCGGAAGCGGCCAGGACCCTGGGCGACATTACGCGCCTGCCGGTCAGCCTGAAGGTGCTGCTGGAGAACGTGCTGCGGTTCGAGGACGGCCGTAGCTACAAGGTCGATGACGCGAAGTCCGTCGTCGGCTGGCTGGAGAAGGCATCCTCCGCCCGGGAAGTGCCGTTCAAGCCCGCCCGCATCCTGATGCAGGACTTTACGGGTGTGCCCGGCGTGGTCGACCTGGCGGCGATGCGTGACGGCATCACCCGGCTCGGCGGCGACCCGCAGAAGGTCAATCCGCTCATCCCGGTCGATCTGGTGATCGACCACTCGGTGATGGTGGACTTCTCCGGCAAGGCCGACAGCGAGCAGAAGAACGTCGATGTCGAATTCGAGCGCAACGGCGAGCGCTACACCTTCCTGCGCTGGGGCCAGGACGCGTTCAGCAATTTCCGCGTCGTGCCCCCGGGGACCGGCATCTGCCACCAGGTGAACCTGGAATATCTCGGCCAGTGCGTGTGGACATCGGAGAACAAGGGCACGACCTTCGCCTATCCGGACACGCTGTATGGCACCGACAGCCACACCACGATGGTGAACGGCATCGGCATCCTCGGCTGGGGCGTCGGCGGGATCGAGGCGGAAGCGGCCATGCTCGGCCAGCCCATCGCCATGCTGATCCCCGACGTCATCGGATTCCGTTTGACGGGCGCGCTGCCGGAGGGGGCGACGGCAACCGATCTGGTGCTGACCGTCACCCAGATGCTGCGCAAGAAGGGCGTGGTCGGGAAGTTTGTGGAATTCTTTGGCCCGGGGTTGGATCACCTCGGCCTGCCGGACCGTGCCACCATCGCCAACATGGCGCCGGAATACGGTGCGACCTGCGGCTTCTTCCCGGTGGACAAGATCGCCCTGGATTACCTGCGCCTGTCCGGCCGCGACCTGCACCGCGTCGCCCTGGTGGAGGCCTACCTGAAGGCGCAGGGCATGTTCAATGACGGCAGCCGTCCTGACCCGGTGTTCACCGATACGCTGGAACTGGACCTCGGCTCCGTGCTGCCGAGCGTGGCCGGGCCGAAGCGGCCGCAGGATCGCGTGCTGCTGAAGGACGTCAGCGCCTCGTTCAAGGCGGACCTGACCAAGGGCCTCGGCGTGCCGGCAGCGGATGTCGGTGTCACCGCGAAGGTTGCCGGCACGAACTACGAGATCACCCATGGCGACGTGGTGATCGCGGCGATCACCTCCTGCACCAACACCTCCAACCCGTCGGTGCTGGTTGCCGCCGGCCTGGTGGCGCGCAAGGCGCGGGCGAGGGGACTGACGCCGAAGCCGTGGGTCAAGACCTCGCTGGCACCCGGGTCACAGGTCGTCACCGAATATCTCGACAAGTCCGGCCTGTCCGCGGACCTGGATGCGATCGGCTTCAATACGGTGGGCTATGGCTGCACGACCTGCATCGGCAACTCCGGCCCGCTGGACGATGCGATCGTCGATGCGATCGAGGACAACAAGCTGGTCGCCTCGGCGGTGATCTCCGGCAACCGCAACTTCGAAGGCCGCGTGCATGCCAATGTGCGCTCGAACTACCTGGCGTCGCCGCCGCTGGTGGTGGCCTACGCGCTGCTCGGCAAGGTGACGGTGGACATCACGACGGAGCCGCTGGGCATCGGCTCCGACGGCAAGGCTGTCTACCTGAAGGACGTCTGGCCGACGAACAAGGAAATCGCCGACGTCATCGCCTCCAGCCTGTCGCGCGACCAGTTCCTCAAGCGCTACGGCGAGGTGTTCAAAGGGCCGAAGCAGTGGCAGGCCATCACGGTGGAGGGCGACAATGCCACCTACCGCTGGTCGGACGGCTCCACCTATGTGAAGAACCCGCCCTATTTCGAGGGCATCACGATGGAGCCGAAGCCCGTCGGCGACATCCAGGGCGCTCGTATCCTGGCGGAGCTGGGCGATAGCATCACAACCGACCACATCAGCCCGGCGGGCAATATTCGCAAGGCCTCTCCGGCCGGTGAATACCTGGGTGAGCGGCAGGTGCAGCAGAAGGATTTCAACAGCTACGGCGCCCGCCGCGGCAACCACGAAATCATGATGCGCGGCACGTTCGCGAACATCCGCATCCGCAACGAGATGCTGAAGAACGTCGAAGGCGGCATGACGAAGCATCTGCCGGACGGCGCGGAAATGCCGATCTACGATGCGGCGATGAAGTATAAGCAGGAGGGCGTGCCGCTGGTGATCTTCGGCGGCAAGGAATACGGCACCGGCTCGTCGCGCGATTGGGCGGCGAAGGGCACCATGCTGCTTGGCGTCAAGGCGGTCATCGTCGAGAGCTTCGAGCGTATCCACCGGTCCAATCTGGTGGGCATGGGCGTGCTTCCGCTGGTGTTCAAGGATGGCGCGGATCGTAAGTCCCTGGGCATTACCGGGGATGAAATCATCGACATCGTTGGGCTGGATACGATCACGCCGCGGATGGACCTGTCGCTCGTGATCCACCGGCCGAACGGCACGGTCGATACGGTGCCGGTGATCTGCCGCATCGATACTGTCGATGAGGTCGCTTACTACCAGCACGGCGGCATCCTGCAGTATGTGCTGCGCGAGATGGCGAAAGCGGCGTAGTCACCCGGGGCAGGCCGGCCCGGTTTCCCGGGGCCGGCCTGCTCCCCTATCGCTTCTTGATGATGATCTTGACTTTGATGGTCACGATCACCACAATAAGCGCTAGGAGCGTAAGGTGTTGTAGCACTGGCTTACCTCCGAGTGTTGAGCCGGCGGGACAATCCCGCCGGCTTTTTCATGTTGACCGCAAATAATGAATAAATCGTTGACGGCAGCATACTACCGTGGGCGCGACCTATACTCGTGCGACATTTTCTCCGCCCGCTGCCGGCGGAAACCGGCAAACACCGCAGGCTCCGGCACCCTATGCTGCGCGAGTCAACCCGGCGGCATGCCGCAGTATGTGCTGAGCGAATCGAGCGCGGCCTGATCACCCGGGGCAGGCCGGCCCGGTGTCCCGGGACCGGCCTACTCCCCCGTCGCTGTTTGATGATGATCTTGACTTTGATGGTCACGATCACCACAATAAGCGCCTGGAGTGTAAGGTGTTCTAGCACGTGCTTACCTCCGAGTGTTGAGCCGGCGGGAGAATTCCCGCCGGCTTTTTCAGGTTGACCGCAAAGTGTGAATAAATGTTTGATGCCTACTTACCATTGTAGGTCAAAACTATACTCGGCTAATAATTCATCTGTTCGCCCACGCGAACGGGATGATGCCGCCCCGGCCTGACACGCAGCAATCGGGACGAATACTTTGTTCTGGCTTGTTTGCCGGTCTTCGCAACAACGTGACTCCGGCAGCGAAACGCTTCGGCGCTGCTTCATGCGTTCCGGAAGCCTGCAACCAAAAGGGAGACGCAGATGCCAAACGCGGTGATTTTCGATGTGGACGGAACCCTGGTTGATTCGGTCGATCTGCACGCCCGCTCATGGCAGGACGCCTTCCGCGACTTCGGCCATGATGTCGATGCCCGGGCCATTCGCGGCCACATCGGCAAAGGCCGCGACCAGTTGATGCCGGTATTCCTGTCCAGGCACGACCTCGACCGCCAGGGCGAGGTGATCGCCGCGCACCGCAGTGCGCTGTTCAAGGCAAAGTATCTCCCCGCGGTGAGCGCCTTCCCGGACGTGCGAGACCTGTTTCTGCGCCTTCGGCAGGACGGCAGAACGATCGCCCTGGCGTCCTCGGCGAAGAATGAGGAACTGGAGGCCTACAAGCGCATCGCCCGGATCGACGGCCTCACGGACACCCAAACCTCCTCGGAGGACGCCGAAAAGTCCAAGCCGCATCCGGATATCTTCCTGGCAGCGCTGGCGCGGCTGGGCGACATCGACCCGCGTGCGGCGATTGTCGTCGGTGACACGCCTTACGACGCCGAGGCGGCGGGCAAGGCCGGACTCCGCACCATCGGCGTGCTGTGCGGCGGCTTTGCCGAAGACGACCTACGCAAGGCCGGGTGCATCGCGATCTACCAGGATCCCGCCGATATGCTGCACCGCTACGCCGACTGGATCGAGCTGTAACAGGAGGACCTCGGTGAAAGGCCCGCCCGGCACCGCGCGCTTTTTGCCGCAACGTCAGATGCGCTACGCTGCGCCGCCGGCCTCACCCATTCGACCGAAGGAAGTCAGACGATGTCCGAACCGCGCTTTCCAGAGTTGACCCCGGAAACCATGACCGACGAGCAGCGGGCGGTTGCCGAGGCGATCCAGTCCGGCCCGCGCGGTTCCGGCCTGCGCGGACCATTCAACGCCTTGTTGCGCAGCCCGCAGCTTTGCGACCTGTGCAGCGCGTCGGCGCCTATGTGCGTTTCGGCAGCTCCATCCCGGCGCCGCTGAACGAACTGGCGATCTGCCTCGCCGGCCGCAAATGGGGCGCGCAATACGAGTTCTTCGCCCACCGCCGCCTGGCCATCGAGGCCGGCCTGAACCCGGACATTCTGGATTCGATCGCCGCCGGACGCCGGCCGCGGGAACTCAGCTCCGACGAAATGCTGGTCTATGAATTTGTCACCGAACTGCTGAGCACGGGCGCGGTGTCCGATACCCGTTACCAGCCGGCACTGGACCGCTTCGGCGACCGCGGGATCATCGATCTCGTCGGCGCCGTCGGCTATTACAGCTTGGTGTCGCTGGTTCTGAACGTCGCTGAGGTGCCGCTACCGGAAGGCGAAACGCCGCCGCTGAAGCCACTCTGACCCTGCGTTGTTGCGGGCAGCCTGGCGCCGCCCGGCAACAACGCTGAAATCCTTACGACTGCGCGTCCGGCGAGAGCACGATGCAGCTCGACCGCCCGTGCGTGATCTTCTCGCACGCCTGGATCGCCGTCTCGCGCGACATCCCGGTCATCCGGGCGCGCCACATCACCGTGCGGCCCTGGTGGACACTCGCAACATACGGGTGGGCGACCGCCAGTTCGACGTGAGCATGGCCCGTGGCCGCGTTCAGCGCACCGTGCGCCTGGCCCTGGTTGGCAAAGGCCCCGACCTGGATCGCCCATTGACCCGAGGCGGCAGCGCCGTGGCGCGCGGGTGCCGTGTCGGCTGCGTTGGCCGATGCGATGACGTGGAATCCGCCGGAGGGCGGCGGCGGTGGCGGCGCCATCGGCGGTGTAACCATCGCTACCTGTTGGCTGCCTGAAGCGCGATAATGCGGCGGTTCCGGAAGTTGAGCGACCTCCACCGGCGCGCGATGCGGCACCCTTCCGCCGCCGCCCGGGTTGGCACCGGCCAGCATCACCGGATGGCTCGGTCGGCCGTATCGCCGGCCGGGCGGGATGTTCATCGGCAGCGCGTTCATCGCCATCTCATCCGCGGCCGAGCGGTTGTTCGGGTAGATCCCCCTCAGGTTCGGGCCGATCATCGCGACGTAGTGGCGGGTTTCGTCGGGCAGGGGGCGGATGTTCGCCAGGTAGTCGTCCAGCCGGGCCGGCCCGGCATTGTATGCCGCCAGGAAGCCGGGGCTGCCATAAAGCTCATACATTTCACGCATATAGGCAGTGCCGGCCATGATGTTGTCATGCGGCTCGTACGGGTCGTCGCCCAGGTTGTAGCGATCGCGCAATCCGTCATAGGTGGCCGGCATGACCTGCATCAGGCCCATCGCGCCGGCACCGGAGGTAACCAGGCCTCCGTTCACGTATTCCTTGCCGCCGGATTCCACACGCATAAGCGAGCGGATCCAGATCTCCGGAATGTCATACTTGGCGGAGGCTTCGCGGATATAGGGCCCCCAGGGATCGTCCGGCGGTCCGGGCGGCCGGTAGTCGCCGCGGGCATGGGCGGCGTAGCGGGCCGATTCGTCGATGGCGCTCTGGTGGGTTCCCTGGCTGCAGGCACCCAATGCGGCCAGAATGGCGAGCGTGCTGACGGCGCGAAGACGGCGGCCTGTGGTCAGGCGATCCGGTGCGGTCATACGAATGCGTCTCCGTGTCGTCGCGACAAAAATACATGGATACGGCGGACGATCCGTCCCCGTTTAAGCAGGCACTCAGGAACCTCGGCTAAGTCCTTAAACGACATCCATCTTTCACGCAAGTCATCTCGCATGGCGCAGTATCAAGCAAAATCGGGCTGAAATGAAGGCAGTCTGCTTCGCCGCATGCCCGCAACGCGACCGTGGCAGGAATGCCAACGCGCCGGGAAAACCGGCCAATCGCACAACTGCGTCAGAGCCGCGGCGGCAAACCAGGGCAACCGTTTGTTGTGCTGAGCGCCCGAATGAGGTATCCGCGCCGCGTCATGAGCACAACGACCATCGCCGCCACCGCCTCCCTGGACCTGAAGGCGGATATGTCGGCCTCGTCCCGCCACCGTCTGGCTATCGACGACCTTGTGCGCGGGGCGCGGCTCTGGCGGCTGGCCTTCGCACTGGGCTGGCTGGATATCCGCTTGCGCTATCGCGGTTCGATGCTCGGCCCGTTCTGGCTCACCATCTCGACCGGCGTCATGGTGGCCGCGCTCGGGGTCCTGTACTCGACGCTGTTCAAGATGGATATCAGCGATTACTTGCCGTTTCTGGCTCTGTCGCAGGTTCTATGGGGTTTCCTGTCGGCGCTGGTGTCCGAGGGGTGCACCACCTTCACCGAAGCCGAGAGCGTGATCCGGTCGGTCCGCATGCCCTTTTCCGTATTCGCCGCCCGTACCCTGATCCGCAATACCATCGTTCTCGGCCATAACATCCTGGTCATCGTCGTGACCTTTGCGATCTTCTCCCGGTGGCCGGGGTGGGAGGGCCTGATGGCGATTCCCGGACTGCTGCTCTGGATCGTCGATGCCCTGGCGCTCACATTGCTGCTCGGGGCGTTCTGCGCCCGCTTCCGCGATATACAGCCGATTGTGAACAGCGTGATGCAGATCATGTTCTTCGTCACGCCGGTGATCTGGAAGCCGGAGCAGTTAGGGACGGGCATGGCGAAGCTGCCTCTCAACCCATTCTTCGACCTGCTGGAGATCGTGCGCGGCCCGCTGCTCGGCGGCGGCGCCCTGACCACCACGGCCTGGCTGGGGGCGATCGGTTTTAGTCTGATGCTGTGCGTCGTATCCTGGGCGTTCTTCACCAGGGCTCGCGGCCGCATCACGTTCTGGATTTGAAGCATGGCGGTTCGCGCACGCATCGAGGTTGAAAACGTCTCGGTCTGGTTTCCCCTCTATCACGGCAGCTCGCGCAGCCTGAAGAAGATGGTCGTGGCCGCGGCGTCCGGACGGCTGGGACAGGACCAGCAGCAGCGGGTCGTCGTCCGCGCACTGCAGGACATCAACCTGTCCCTGGAACAAGGCGATCGGCTTGGCCTTGTCGGCAGCAACGGCGCGGGCAAGACAACGCTGCTGCGCGTGCTCGCCGGGATTTACGAACCCGTCACCGGCCGGCTGCGGGTCCAGGGCAGCCTGAACGCCCTGCTCGATCCTAGCCTCGGCATGAACATGGAACTGACCGGGCGGGAGAACATCCTGTTGCGCGGCCTGTACAACGGGCTGCCTAAGCCGATGCTGCCGCGGCTGGAGGAGGACGTCGCTCAGTTCGCCGAACTCTCGGACTTTCTCGACCTGCCGGTGCGGATTTACTCGGCCGGCATGGTGGTGCGACTGGGGTTCGCCCTGGCGACCGCGATCAAGCCGCAAATCCTGCTGATGGATGAATGGTTCCTGGCCGGCGATGCGGTGTTCCTGGAGAAGGCGAAGCACCGCCTCGAAGAAATGGTGCGCGGCGCCGACATCCTTGTGCTGTCGAGCCATCAGGTCGAGATCATCCGGGACTGGTGCACGCGGGTCCTCTGGCTGGACCAGGGCAAGATCCGCGCGGACGGAGCCCCGCAGGCGGTGCTGTCGCAATATCTCGGCACGCCGCTCGAGATCGCCTGACCGGGGCCCGGCCGCGCGGAAGGCGGCCGGGCCCCGTTACCGGATCAACCCCGCCAGCGGACTCGACGGGTCCGCTCCCATCCGCCGCGGCATCCGTCCGGCGCGGAAAGCCAGCCGCCCCGCCTCGATGGCCGCCTTCATTGCCCGCGCCATCAGCACCGGATCCTTCGCATGGGCAATCGCCGAGTTCAGCAGCACCGCGTCACAGCCCAGCTCCATCGCGATCGCCGCATCCGATGCCGTGCCGACGCCGGCATCGACCAGGAACGGCACCGTCACCTGCTCCTTCATCATGCTGATCATCGCCGGGTTCTGGATTCCCAGCCCGGAACCGATGGGCGCGCCGAGTGGCATGATCGCAACGCAGCCCATGTCCTGCAGCCGCTTCGCCGCCAGCGGATCGTCCGCGCAGTAGACCATCACCTCGAACCCGTCCTTGATCAGCGCCTCCGCCGCTTCGAACGTGCCTGGCATGTCCGGATAGAGCAGCGGCGGCGGCCCCAGCACCTCCAGTTTCACCAGGTTCCAGCCGCCGGCCTCGCGCGCCAGGCGCAAGGTCCGCACCGCTTCCCTGGCGGTGAAGCAGCCGGCGGTGTTCGGCAGGTAGGTATATTTCTTCGGGTCCACATGATCCTGCAGCATCGGGGCGTTCGGGTCCGACAGGTTCACCCGGCGCAACGCCACGGTGACGATCTCCGCCCCGCTCGCCTCGATCGCCCGGCCGGTCTCCTCCAGGTCCTTGTAGCGTCCGGTGCCGACGATCAGCCGGGACCGGAAGGTCCGGCCCGCCACCGTCCAGGTGTCGTCAGATCCGTCCATGCTCAGCCTCCACCGATGAAATGCACGATCTCCAGCGCATCGCCGCTGATTAACCAGGTGTCGGCGTAGCGCGAGCGCGGCACGATTTCCTCGTTCCGCTCCACCGCCACCTTGCGGGTGTCCAGGCCGATCGCGACGAGCAACGCCGCAACCGAGAGCGGGCCGCTAGCGGGTCCGTCAAACACCCGGCTTTCGCCGTTCAGGGTCAACGCGACAGCACCATGCATCCCAAGACTATGGTGCGCCCGCCGCCGGGCGGCAACGCCGGGCAGGAAGGCCAGGGCGCTGCCCTGGACCCGCAAAGGGCCGGCGGCCCTTCGATCCCGTTAATTTGGGGGGATTGGGGGAGAGGGGGGCGACTGAGGCGATTGCAACGCCCGAGTTGCCCCCTCTCCCCCAATCCCCCCAAGTCATGGTTCCAAGGGGCCTCGCCCCTTGGCGGGGTTCGGGGCGGAGCCCCGACCTTCCTTTCCAGCAATGGACCAGCGGCCTTGCCTATGCTACGGGCGCACGTTATGCCTCATTCTGCGATCCGACCGTTGGTGGCTGTGCTCAACGGGCCCAACATAAACATGTTGGGTCTGCGTCAGCCGGAGCTGTACGGCCGCGCGACGCTGGACGATGTGGAGGCGCTGTGCGCCGAGGCGGCTGAGGATGTCGGGCTCGCGATCGACTTCCGCCAGACCAATGGCGAGGGCGAGTTGGTGACCTGGGTGCAGGAATGCCGCGGCCGTGCGGCGGGTATCGTGATCAATCCGGCTGGCTTCACCACGACCTCGGTGGCCCTGCTGGACGCGCTTCTGGCGGCGGACCTGCCGGTCATCGAGGTGCACATCACCAATATTCACCGGCGCGAGCCCTTCCGCCGGGAATCCTATGTTTCGCTGGCGGCGACGGGGGTCATTTGCGGCCTGGGCGTCCGCGGCTATGCCATGGCCTTGCAGGCGATGGCGGATATTTTGGAGGAACACCGTTGACCCGTATTCCGATCGATCCCGACGCAATCCGCGCCTTGGCCGCGGTGCTGGTGGAAACCGGCCTGTCAGAGATCGAGATTGCCGACAAGGACAGCCGGATCCGAGTCGTCCGCAACCTCGCACCGGCGACCATGGTGGCCTCGGTGGCAGCGGCACCCGCGCCCGCGCCGGTAGCGGCCGCTGTGGCACCGGTCGTGCAAGATCTCGCGGACCACCCCGGCGCGGTCACCAGCCCGATGGTCGGCGTGGCCTATCTGTCGCCCGAGCCGGGGGCGCCCCCGTTCGTGACCCTCGGGCAGCCGGTGACGGCGGGGCAGACCTTGCTGCTGATCGAGGCGATGAAGACCTTCAACCAGATCAAGGCGCCGAAGTCCGGCACGGTTGCCTCGATCCTGGTGCAGCACAGCGCGCCCGTCGAATACGGCGAAGTGCTGATTATCCTGGAATGATCCATTGTTCCAAAAGATCCTGATCGCCAATCGAGGCGAGATCGCCCTCCGCATCCAGCGCGCGTGCCGCGAGCTGGGTATTTCGACCGTCGCGGTGCATTCCACTGCCGACGCGGAGGCGATGCATGTCCGCCTGGCGGACGAAAGCGTCTGTATCGGGCCGCCGCCCGCCAAGGACAGCTACCTCAACATTCCCGCCATCCTGTCTGCCGCCGCGATCACCGGGGCGGATGCCATCCATCCGGGGTACGGCTTCCTGTCGGAGAATGCCAGTTTCGCCGACATGGTGGACGCGCATGGCCTGACCTTCATCGGTCCCTCGGCCGAGCATATCGGCATGATGGGCGACAAGATCGCCGCCAAGACCGCAATGGCAGCTGTCGGCGTGCCGCTAGTGCCCGGTTCGGACGGCGAACTGCTCGATCTGGAGTCGGCGCGCGAGACGGCGGCGCGCATCGGCTACCCAGTGCTGATCAAGGCCGCGGCGGGTGGCGGCGGACGCGGCATGAAGGTCGCGCGCGACACGTCCGAGATCGAGGACGCCTATCGCCTTGCGCGCACCGAATCGCGCACCGCGTTCGGCAACGACGCGGTCTACATGGAGAAGTATCTCGACAAGCCGCGGCATATCGAGCTGCAGATCATGGCCGACAACCACGGCAACGTGGTGCATTTCGGGGAGCGTGACTGCAGCCTCCAGCGCCGCCACCAGAAGGTGCTGGAGGAGGCCGGCTCCCCGGCGATCAGCGCCGTGCAGCGGGATGCCCTGGGTGAGACCGCCACAGCGGCGCTGCGCAAGCTGGGCTATCGCAACGCCGGCACCTTGGAGTTCCTGTATCAGGACGGCCAGTTCGCCTTCATCGAGATGAACACCCGCCTGCAGGTGGAGCATCCGGTGACCGAGATGCTGTGCGACGTCGATTTGGTGCGCGAGCAGATCCGCGTCGCCTCCGGCCAGCTTCTCGGATACGAGCAGCGCGACGTGACGTTCAACGGGCATGCGATCGAGTGCCGGATCACCGCCGAGGACCCGGTGACGTTCGTGCCGACTCCCGGACGGGTGACCGCGTATCATGCCCCCGGCGGTCTTGGGGTGCGGATCGATTCGGCGTTGTATGCCGGTTATTTCGTGCCGCCGTATTACGACAGCCTGATCGCCAAGCTGATCGTGCATGCCGCGACCCGGGAGGCTGCGATCAACCGGCTGCGGCGGGCGCTGGATGAATTCGCGGTGGTGGGGATCAAGACGACGATCCCGCTGCACCAGCGCATCGTCAACGACCCGGAATTCCAGGCTGGCGACTACACGATCCACTGGCTGGAGAAGTTCGTCGCGGGCGGCTAAGCCTCCGTGAAAAAGGGAAGGTCGGACGTGGGTAACGCCGGCGGGTACGGTGACCGCCAACCGGCGTTGACTTTGACCGGTCGGCAGGCCGCCAGTATCGTCATGGCGGGCGCAGGCCCGCCATCCCACGCCATTGCCTACACAGGGAAAAGGCGTTGATGCCGACCTCCCTCGGCTTGACGGGGCGGCTGCGCCCGGGACAGCCCGGATGCGCTAGGGCGCCAGATTGGAAAGCGTTGCCGAAGCCGAAGATTCTATCGTCGTTGCGCCCTACGTGCCGCATCCGGAGATCGGCGCCAGCACGATTGGGACTTTGAAAAGCGTGCTGGTGCGCAGCGATACCGAAGCGGTGGTGATCAACCTTGTCATCGAGACGGCAGAAAAATCGGAGGCGGTGTAGCGGGTCAGTGCGGGGTACGAGCGGCTGCCATAGTGATCGCCGGCGTTAAGACGCCGATCGGACAGGGAACGCCAAACTCCGATGGGCGCCAAGCCGATCGATTATAAATTCGGCTTTTCAACTCATTGTTGACCGTTCGGCGGCGAATCCGGGCGGGCGACGGCGTGCAGTGCATGCAGGATGGCCGGATTGACCGAGATCGATTTTTCTCCGTTGTCGGTTATGTCAAAGCGGGCTTCTTTTCTCGTCGCGCCCAGCCAGGCAGCCGTGCATCCATCGATAATTCTGTCATGCAACTCGGCGAGCGCGATGGCGAAACCGTCGATCCAACCGTGGTCCCTCAAGAGATCGACCTCACCGCCTTCTATGTCGATTTTGACCAGAGATAATGTATTGGTCGGCGGAGAGTATCTTTCCAGAAATTCACGTACCGGCACGACGTCGACGGTTGAGACTTTCGTCGGCGCGGTGCAGTCTTTTGGATTTTGCACCAGGGTATGGCCCGACTCGCCGGTGGTTCGCGCATAAAGCTGCATCTTCCCGGCGGCCGTTCCTACCGCTGCATTCACCGCGATGATGTTGGGAAATTTCATCGTATTCAGTTGCAAGATCCGAAAATTTTCAGGCGACGGCTCTACGGTTATGACGGTGCAATGAGGTATCGCGGTTGCAAATCTGATTGCGGCAGTTCCAATATATCCGCCAAGATCGAGAACCGTGTTTCGGCGCGTAATTTTCTCAAGGAGTCCCGAAACAAGATCAAATTCGTCTCCGAGGCAGTTTTTTGCGACGATCTCGTCGGCCGTGTTGGCGCGGATGAATACCTTTTGTCCCCCAACGTCTAGTTGACGTAGTTTCATGCTGTTATCCTCACATTTTTCCAGCAACAGTCGAGGCAGCGAAGCGGCTCCGCCGTGTTATTTATGTTCTACCACGACATGAGCGGCCGAAAGCGCGCCGGCCGGCGCCGTGCTCGGGCCGTTACGCAGCACTTCCCGGACCCGCCATCGGCCCGCCCCGAGATCAGTCAGAAGACCAACCATTTCTTCCAGCGTCATGCCAAGCGGATCCAGTTCATTGGCGTTGACATGTCCCGACGTGTGCTCAAGAAGACATAGGCCGCCAGGCTTGAGGCATGACATCCATGAATTGAACAGCTTCACCGGATCATAGCTATGGTCCCAGCTATTCGAGTAAATGAAGTCGACTGATCTGAGCCACTCCGACTTCACCTCGTGGAAATCCCACTGGATTGTGTTGGCGAATTGGGTCGCGGTATCGGATATCTCGGTGCCGAGGACCGGACAACCCAGATATTTCGCGAACCATGCCTGCTCGGCCCCGCCGCGAGTCCCGTGGCATAGACCGAATGATGGGCGCCCCCGGGTGCCGATGATATATCCCGACAGAAACGCGATACTGACTTCCTGGACCCATTGAATCCCGATTTTGGCCTTGTTGCCCTCAGTTTGAACTTTTCTGTAACGATCATAGTCGAATTGGCCGTCTTTGCCGACGTACGAGAACTGCTCCATCATGAATCTCCTTATAGCCGCCGTGTGATGTCAGAAAGTCGAGGACCGGACGGGCGAACGGGACGCAAAGGTCAAAGCTCCGCTTCCCGGCTACTGCGATAACCGGACCGCATCAGCCGTCGGACATGGATCGTCTCCCGGTCCTGCGACAGCAGGCCAGCCGGGGGGCGGAAAGAATCCGTCCGGTGTAAATCTGCAACAATCAGATGCGGGAACATTCATTCGACACACGGCGAATTATCTGAAGGCAGAGCCTGCATCCGGCGCCGATTGCCGGCTAGCGAACTTTTCATTTCAACCACCTCGCTCGATCCACCGGGACGGACGTATCAACGATCACGTGGGCGTGAGCCATATAACAATCGTACTTGGTTCACAATAGGACTTTGGCGCCGGGCAGCCGGATTCGCCCGACCGATAGCGGGACCGGTTCAGCCCGTGACCCCTGCGCTGCCAAAACGTCCCACTGTCTTTCCGCAACCACAAGCAAGCCGTTCCGGCGATCAAGCCGGATGACCGGTGCGGCAGGGTGTCCGAGGCACCGCTCGGGATCGCTCCGCTGCCTCAGCCGGAGTGTGTCTGGCACCTCTATCACCGACGGCCGTTCACGTGCGGACCGAAGCGGTATTCGTTCCGGCACAAAATACGGGAAATCGTGAAAAGGCTCCGGCTACACCGACGCCTTCAGCGCCTGGACGATGATCGCAATCCCTTGCGCATGCCAGCGCTGGATCGCCTTGTGGTCGGCCCCCAGTGCCTTACCGAGCCGCCGCCATGGGAATAAATGCCGATCGGTTATCGGATGCACCAGGCTGCGGGCGCCGACAACGCGGCGCAACACGTAGCGGTCCAGCGGAATCAGCGGGATCCAGCTCATTGCCTCGTCCATGCGCGTTATCTTGTCTGCCGGCGGCACCATCGGACGGATACGCGCCTCGCTCCAGCCGTACGATTCCAGGGCGGTCCGCACGATTTCCAACGAGGAACTGCGGAGCCGGGTCGACCAGCCGGTCCCGGGCAGTGCGAGCAAGGTCGCGCCGGCTTCCTCGAGCCGATAGATCACGAAGTCGGCGTCGATCTCATACCCGTTGGTCATTACCGGACGAGTCGCCGGCTTCGCGGCGGGCGCCGGCGCCGGTTTGGGTGCGCGCACAGTCGTCAAGGTTAGCTCCATCATTAGGTGAAAGGATCTCGGGCCGATCAGCGAATGGCGCCGGGCAACTGGAATGGCACGCCGTCGAGGGTGGTGTGCCGGTTGATGGCGCCCCAACTGTCGGCGTGGCCCGCCGGTAGCGGCGCGCGGCCGGACTCGTCGGGTTTGACGACGGCGTTGGCGGGCGGGCGCTCGACACCGATGGCGCGGCCGCGCTCGATGACGGTCCATCGGGCGAGACCGAGGGCCAGGGCGATGACGTCCCAGCTTGCGCCTTCGGTGCGAAGTCTGCGGATTTGGGTATCCTGTCCGTCTGTCCAGACTATTCTCCTAGGCACCGGGGGCTCCTGACTCAGAACAATATGTGAACAATACGTTAGTTAGTAGAACAAACTCTGTACGTCAACAAAAATAACGCGATGGCAGGAATTTTTCCCTCTGCCTCGTCTCGATCCGAGCCGGCGGCCAATCAGCCCGCCATCGAGTGGCGGGACCGGGTCAGCAGCCGGAACCGGCGGCAAGCTGCCGCTCGGCCGGGGCAACATGAAGGTTTTCCTGGACTTTGACGTGTTCGTCAGTTAGACTAACTTTTATGAGCACAACGTCGGACATCGGCGCACGCATCCGCGCCAGGCGCCGGGACAGCAGCCTGACCCAGGACGAATTCGCCCGGCGTGTCGGGGTGTCCCGCAGCGCCGTCGCTCAGTGGGAAACCGGACGAACCGGGCAGGTCACCGGCAACCTGTCACGCATCGCCGCGGCGTTGGGCGTTGGCGTCGAATATCTGATGTACGGCGACGACAAGCGGGCGCCGGCCGAAGCGCGGCAGGGCGATGAGTTGGCGTTGCTCCGGCTGTATCGCGCGTGCGATCCGGATGACCGGCAGTTTCTGCTGCGCGCCGCCCGCCGTCTGGTGCGGCGCTGAGCGCCGTAAGGCGCGGCTTGTGTTACCCATCCACCGGTCCGAGGTCGGCGACATGGGCCTTTCGGGCTTTGTGCCGCGCGCTTCGCCGCGCCCGCCCGGAGCTGCCATATGGTTCACATGCACAGGTCCGGGCAGAGTTGTCTCACAACCGGGACGCGGCCAGGCAAGATCGGCGCCGATCGGCCGGGACCGCAGGCGGTGCCTCCCGCCGGCCGGTTTCAGATGAGACTATGACGGTTTCCGGGTGGCTCGCACAAGTGTCCGGCAGTCTGGTCCGGACGTTTTATACTTTGCAGGGCGGGGATTTATTGACCGGGCATTCCACGCATGATCGCGCGAACCGGCACGCGGGACGCCGCCCACCGGTGCCAGCCCGGCAGCACGTCTGCCACGGCACCCGGGGTCATCCGACCGTCACCGAGATGAAACGCAGCAACTCATGGTGCGACATGGGCTTCTCCAGCACCGTCATGACCCCGAGAGCAGCGGCTTTGCGTTCAACCTCGGCATCGTGGACGCCGGTAATCAGCAACGCCGGAATATTCACGCCGCGATCGATCAGCCCTTCGATCATCTCAAGCCCGGTCATGCGCGGCATGTTCTGATCGACAATCAGGCAGGCCACGCGGTCCATCTGGCCCTCCGACAGAAAGTCCATGCCGGAGCGATAGGTTTCAACATTGTAGCCCATCGTTTCGAGTAGGCCGCCGAGGACATCTCCGACGTCATTGTCATCGTCAACGACGGCCACGATGCTCGTATGGTCCCTATCCATTCAACCGGTCCTTCCAAACGACCACCGTGCGACCCGACGCGGTCAGATGCCATGGTAGCCGTGCCGCCTGAACCGGACAGGGCCTAATGCAGTTGATCACTTGCTATTGTTTGCAACACCCGATAAGTTAACCGCGTTAGGTAGTGCGATTCCAACGGCTCGGCGCATTTAGGCGGCGGACCCGGTCACGGCACGTCAGCTGAGACCGGACGGACCCAAAGGATCGTCATCTAGCCTTAGTCCAAGGAACAACCGCCCGAGTGTCGACAGCCCGTTTCAAGAATGCTTGTTCAAAGGTCCCCACGGGACCATGGCGAGTGAATTTGTCAGCGTCCCGGCGCTCTTAATCCCCAGGTGATGTCATTGTCTGAAAATCTAAAACTGCGTCTCGATAACCCGGCTGGAGAAACTCAACAAGACCGGTTGACCCGGCTGCCCGATCAAAACCCGGCGGGCGAGGCGGGTCAGAATGACGAAGCTGAATCGCAGATGCGACGAGCCCTCGGATTATTGGGCGATTCCCCACGCCATCGTACGGAGCCGGATCGCTCGGAGCAACAAGGACGCTCCGGTGGTAGTTTCAATGGCGGTTTGCACCGGCGCCGTTTCGTTCAGGACGGCGATATACCAGTCACCGTCCTGCGGCGCGAACCGGTGCATGACACGCCTGCCGCCCGTATCGCCGCTCCGGTCAACGTGCCCAGCAGCAGTCGCCTGCAACGAACCGAGGCCGCTCTCGCAGCCGAAACCGCAGCGCGTGACAAGGCCGAACGTTCGTTGAGCGAAGCCTACGCCGTCGTTCGCGACTTGCAGACCAAGATCGGCCATGCCGAACTCGCGAAAAACGAAGCTATTGAATCCCTCCGCCGCGAACGCGAAGCGGCCAATGCGATGCGCGGCGAAGCCGAAGCATGGGAAGCCCGCCTGCGCGAAGCCGAGGAGCGCGCGCTGTCCGCGGAGGATGCCGCCAACGAGGTTCAGGATCAGTTGGCAAGCGAGCGTCAGGCGCGAAGGACCGCCGAGAAAGCCTTGCGAGCGGCCGAAGCGGCGCGCGAGGCGGCGGAACAACTGGTCAGGAGCCTGTCGGAGGAAACCTCCGAGCCATTACGCAGCGTGCCGCATCGCGCCACCAGGGGCGCCACCGAACGGACTCGTTACGAGCCGGTGCAGGCCGAACCATCACGGCGTGGACCCCCGGTGGCGGAACCGGAGGTTACTGAAGCCAATGCGCGCCGCCAGCGCCCGGCGGAGCCGGACAGCTCCGAGCCGGAGCCGGTGAAATGGTGGCTGAACACCAAGCCCGCACCGAAGCGCCGTTAGCCCCGGGGGGATGTGGATCGTTTTTTGCGCAGTCTATCGGGCGGCGGATGGAGCGCCGCCGGCCGGAAGCGACCCTTCCTACACCGCCGGTTGAGTGCTAGGCCTTCTTTTGCCAGCTGGTTTCTGTCTGCTGCCAATACGTAAGCGTGTGGCCAGCCGCCTTCGCCGCACGCCAACTTTCGCGTGCGGCTTCGACAGCGGGCTGACTGTTGCCGTCGAATAAGGAAAACACCCTGTCGAACTGGTCCAGTCCCGGCCAGTCGGCCTGCTCCACAACGAACAGGAACCGAGCCCCATTCAGTGCCTTCGGCTCGATACTCAGCCAAATCGGCTGAATATCGGCGTCGCCGTCCGCCGCCGAACCGTGTGGAAGCCAATCCGGCTGCGCCCACAGTGCCGCACTCAACGCGTCCAGCCCTTCCGCGGTTTTGCCAAGGACGAGCGCGCGCTGGCCGGATGCCAGCGTGCGCGTCAAAAGCCGGGGCAACGCCTGCGTCAACGTCGATCGGGTCAGGTGGTAGAAGCCAATCTCGGTCATGACGGTCCGCGGGAAATGCCGATCATTCGCGGGACTCATAGTTATCGGCCACCAGGCGGTCGAGCAGCCGCACGCCGAAGGCGGTGGCACCTTTCGGGATCACGGCGGAATCCTTGGTGGCCCACGCCATGCCGGCAATATCCAGATGCGCCCAGGGCTTGCCGTTGACGAAGCGCTGAATGAACTGGGCAGCGGTAATCGAGCCGCCGGGACGGCCGCCGACATTCTTCATGTCGGCGATGTCGGACTTGATCTGCTTGTCGTAGGCTTCATCCAGCGGCATCCGCCAGACGCGCTCGCCCGTCGCCAGTCCGGCCGCGGTCAAACGCTGCGACAGACCATCATCGTTACTGAACAGTCCGCCGTATTCATGTCCGAGGCCGATAATGATGGCTCCGGTTAGTGTGGCGAGGTCGATGATGATCCTCGGATCGTATTTCTGCTGCGCATACCAGATGACGTCGGCCAGTACTAGCCGCCCCTCGGCATCGGTATTGATCACTTCAATGGTCTGGCCGGAGTAGCTGGTGACCACGTCACCCGGGCGCTGCGCCGTGCCGGAGGGCATGTTCTCGACCAGCCCGACAAGACCGATGGCATCCACCTTCGCCTTGCGCCCCGCCAGTGCCGCCATCAAGCCGATGACCGTGCCGGCGCCGGCCATGTCCCACTTCATGTCTTCCATGCCCGCCGCCGGCTTGATGCTGATGCCGCCGGTGTCGAAGGTGACGCCCTTGCCGACGAAGACGACGGGCTTGTCCTTCGCCTTGCGGCCGTTGCCGGAGACGCCGCTCCAGCTCATGACTACCATGCGCGGCTCGTTTGCGCTGCCTTTCGAAACGCCGAGCAGGGCGCCGAAGCCCAGCTTCGTCAGTTCTTTCAGGCCGAAGATGTCGACCTTCACCCCGAGCTCGGTCAATGCGCGGCAGCGTTCCGCCATTTCGGCCGGATGCAGCACGTTGGGCGGCTCACTGACCAGGTCGCGTGTCAGGTACACCCCGTTGACTGCCGCCTCCGCCCGCTCCCACGCGGTCTTGGCCTTGGCGGTCTCGGCGGTGAGCACGGTGAGCTTCGCCAGTTTCGGCAGCTCCTCCGGCTTTTCCTTGGTGCGGTAGCGGTCGAACCGATAGGCGCGCAGCACGGCGCCCGAGGCGACATCGGCCGCCTGCGTGGCGTCCAGTGCGCTGTTGGCGATGGTGGCCGTCGGCTCCTGCGACAGGTTGGTGACGATGGCGCCGCCGGCTTCTTCGAATACTTTTGCGTTCACTTCGGCGGGCTTGCCCAGGCCGACGGCGAGAACCCGCGACAGGTTCGCGCCTGGCGCGAGGATTACGCAGGTCTTGCCCTTGGCGCCCTTGAACTCTGCGACTTCGAAGGCGCGAGCAATCGCGCCGCCGGTCGCCTCATCAGCCTGTTGCCATAGCCCGGACGGTTTTTCGCCCTCATAGATAAGCAGTGCGAGCGCGCCGGATTTTGGCAGCGCCGGCTTGGCGAAGGCGATATCGAGCATGCGGGTGATGTCTCCGGACGAATCTGCGACTAGCGTAATCCTACTTTGCCACGGTGACGATCAATCGTTAATGGCGTGTTGGTATGACTGAAGTCCTGAATGTCGGCGCGCACGCCCTGGCACGGGTGGCGCAACTGCTGCGCGACGGGGCGTTGGTGGCGTTCGGCACCGAGACTGTCTACGGGCTGGGCGGCGATGCCACCAATGCCGCTTCCATCGCGGCGATCTTTCAGGCCAAGGGGCGTCCCCGGTTCAATCCGTTGATCGCGCATTATCCCGCGGCGGAGGAGGCATTTCGGCATGTGCAGACGAATGACCGGGCCGTTCTCGTGGCGCAGCGGTTCTGGCCGGGGCCTCTGACGCTTGTCTTGCCGCGGCGCCCGGAATGTCCGGTGGCTTTGCTCGCCAGCGCCGGGCTGGAAACGCTGGCGGTGCGGGTGCCCGGGCATCCCGTCGCGCTGGAGTTGCTCCGGCTGGCGGCCACCCCGATAGCCGCCCCGTCGGCGAATCGATCCGGTGCGGTCAGCCCGACCACGGCCCGGCATGTGCTGGACGGCTTGTCGGGACGCATCGCCGCCGTGCTGGACAGCGGCCCGTGCGGTGTAGGCGTCGAATCGACGGTGCTGGACCTGACCGGGCCGCACCCCGTTCTGCTCCGTCCCGGTGGCGTCGCGGTCGAGGATCTGGAAGCGCTCATCGGTCCGCTGCAACGCGGGTTGCCGCCGGCCGAACCCGGCGAGGGCCTGCGATCGCCCGGCCTGCTGGCCTCACATTATGCGCCGGCGCTGCCGGTGCGGTTGAATGCGGTTTCGGTGGAGGCGGATGAGGCGCTGCTGGCGTTTGGTCCGGCATTGCCCGGCGCGCGCTGCCAGTTTCAGTTGAGCGCGGCGGGCGAGACGACCGAAGCGGCGTCGCGGCTGTTCGAAGGATTGCGCTGGCTGGACGCCGAGGGCGCCCGGGTCCGCGCGCGCCGGATCGCCGTCATGCCGGTTCCCGAAACCGGCCTCGGCCTCGCCATCGCCGATCGGCTGCATCGCGCCGCGGCGCCGCGGGGCTGAGGGTTTGTCGTGCTCGTCATGGCCCGGGCCGGGCCATGACGAATGGAAAGTAAGCGCCACCCGCTCCCCGCGCTTCCGGCGATGCAGCCGGGTTATCAAAACCATGCCCCAACGGCATTTCCGCGCCGCTCCGTCCTTCGCGAGTATCCGTCCGCACCCCACAGGGGGCCGGCCCAACCGCCGCCGAATACACTGAAGGAACCGACATCATGAAGACCTCGACGCTCGTCCACACCGCCGTTTTCGCCGCCTTCGCCCTGCCGGTCGCCGCGTTCGCCGGCCCGGCCCCGGAACCCGCCTTCAAGGCGGAGAAGTGTTTCGGCATCGCCGCCGCAGCGGCGAATGACTGCCAGACCGCGACGCATTCCTGCGCCGGCAGCGCCACCCGCGCCATGGACCCGGCGTCCTGGATCTACGTCCCGGCCGGCACCTGCGCGAAGATCGCGGGCGGTAAGCTGGCGGCGAAGTAAGCGACACCCGGACGCGGACGGCAGCCATGACCTTTACCTCTTCCCCCCGGGAACAGCCAATCCGATGCGGCATCGGCCTGCGCACGCCGCATCTGGCCGAGGTCATGGCCCGCCGCCCGCGCACCGGCTGGCTCGAAGTCCATCCGGAGAACTACATGGGCGCGCCCGCCGCGGCGGATGCTCTGGAACGCCTCCGCGCCGACTACCCGCTATCGCTGCACGGCGTCGGCCTGTCGCTCGGCAGCGCCGACGGCATTGACGCGGACCACCTCTCGCGCCTCAAGGCCCTGACGCATCGGCTGGAGCCGTGCCGTGTGTCCGAGCACATGTCCTGGAGCGCGCATGGCGGCGCCTGGCTGAACGATCTCGTGCCGCTGCCCTACACGGACGAATCGCTGTCGGTAATCTGCCGCAACGTCGATCGCATGCAGACCGCGCTCGGGCGGCAGATCCTGGTAGAGAACCCGTCCTCATACCTCAGCTACCGCGACTCGACGATGCCCGAGGCGGTGTTTCTCGCTGAAATCGTCCGCCGCACCGGATGCGGGATTCTGTGCGACGTCAACAATATCTTCGTCAGCGCCCATAATCTCGGCCTGGACGCGCAGGAGTACATGCGGACGCTGCCTGCCGATGCGATCGGGGAGATTCACCTCGCCGGCCACGCCCGCAACGAGATCGATGGTCAGGTGCTGCTGATCGACGACCATGGCGGCCGGGTCATCGATCCGGTCCGGGCGTTGTATCGCGACGCGGTGGAGCGGTTCGGCCCCGTGCCGACGATGATCGAGTGGGACACCGCGCTGCCGCCGCTGGACGTGCTACTCGACGAAGCAGCGCTTGCCGATGCCGTCATGGAGGTCCGCCATGCCCGCGCTGCCTGAATTGCAGAAATCGTTTGTTGACGCCATCGTCAGCGGCGATGCTTCCGGCCTGGACGCAGCCGTCATTGGCAACGGCTTCACCCCGGCGCAACGCCTTCAGGTCTACCGCAACAACACCTTCATTACGTTGACCGAGGCGCTCGCCGCGACCTATCCCGCCATCGTCCGGCTCGTCGGCCGCGGCTTCTTCAACTTCGCCGCCGCGCAGATCATTCCCGGCAACCTGCCCGATCGGCCGTGTCTGTTCGAATATGGCGGAGGATTTGCGGATTTTCTGGCTGGTTTCGATCCCGTCGCGGACTATCCGTTCCTGCCCGATGTCGCCCGCCTGGAATGGGCGGTCAATACCGCCTGGAACGCACCCGCCCGCACGAAGATGGCGTTCGACGCAGTCGCCCGGGCCGCTACCAGCGCGGGCGAGACGTTACGGCTCAGTCTCGATGCGTTGTATATGTCATCCGGCTGGAACGTGGACGAGATCTGGCAGGCCAACCGTGGCGAAACCGATACCGAAACAACGCCCGTTGCCCAGCCCGTCCGGCTGCAAATCCGGCGCGGCGGACCAGGGGTGGTGATCGAACGCCTCGACCCGGCCACCTGGTCGCTGCGCCTGCATCTCGCGCAAGGCGAATCGCTCGGCCACGCCGCTGCCGCGGCCTTCGCTGAAACCCCGGATTTCGATCTCGGCGCCGCCCTGCGTGCGCTCGCGGCCGAAAGCCTGCCCGACGCCGTCCTTTCCCCGCCGAAACCTAAGGAGCCAACGCCATGAGAAACGCCGTCCTGCGCATCTACAGCCAGCTCGACCGCGTGCCGCTCGATCTGCTGCTGCTCGCCGCACGCATCGCCGCCGCTGTCGTTTTCTTCCGCTCCGGCCTGACCAAGATCGCGAGCTGGGACACCACCATCGCGCTGTTCCGCGACGAGTACGCCCTGCCGCTGATCCCGCCGGAGATCGCGGCACCGCTGGCCGCGGCGAACGAACTCGGCATGTCCACGCTGCTGGCGCTTGGCCTGTTCACCCGCGTCGCGACGCTGCCGTTGCTGGGGATGGTGTTTGTTATCCAGACCCTGGTCTATCCTGAGAACTGGCCCGAGCACCTGACCTGGGCGACCCTGCTGCTGCTGATCCTGACGCGCGGTCCCGGTATTGTTTCTCTGGACGGACTGCTAAGTTATGGCCTGTTCCGCCGCCAGGCGGCGTGATGCAAGGACCGGGTTATGACGCTGCGAGACAAACTGGACGCCCAGCGCGACCGCAGCGCCGTCAACCCGGTCTGGCGCGCCACCTACGAAGCCACCGTTGCCGAACTGCGCCGCACCGGTTTCCTCGATCAGGCGTTGCGGGCAGGGGCGCGGTTCCCGGATTTCCTCCTGCCAAGCGCGGCCGAACGGCTGGTCAGCCTGGGTGATCTGCTGGCGCGCGGACCCCTGGTGGTGACCTTCATCCGCGGCCAGTGGTGCCCGTACTGCGCGCTGACCCTGGCAGCGCTGGAGGAGTCCCTCCCTGATATCCAGGCCGCCGGCGGCCGGCTTGCCGCGATCACGCCCGAAACCGGCGGACGCGCCCTGGCGGTCACGCAGCGGCACGGCCTGCACTACGACGTCCTGGTGGATGTCGATAGCGGAGTCGGCCTGAGCTGCGGCGTGGTCTTCCACGTGCCCGAACCCTATCGCAGCTCCATCGCCCGCGCCGGCATCGACCTGGCCGATCGGCAGGGCAATGGAGGGGGGCTGCTGCCGGTGCCGGCGGTGTATGTGATCGACCGCGCGGGGCTGATCGCGTGCGACTTCATGGACGTCGATTTCACCCGCCGCCCGGAACCGGCCGATGTTATCGAGGCGTTGCGCGCGTTGGGCTGAAGCAGTACAGGCGGGCAGCCGATCCGCAAAAGGTATGCCGCGTTGGAGTTGCACCAGGTCCGCTACTTTCTGGCGCTGTGCCGCACGCTGAACTTCACGCGCGCCGCGGAGGCCTGCAACGTCACGCAGCCGGCGCTGACCCGGGCGATCCAGCGGCTGGAAGATGAACTCGGTGGCCCCCTGTTGTACCGCGAACGCAGCCTGACGCAGCTTACGCCGCTCGGCCGGTCGATGATGCCGCATCTGGAGACGATGGTGCGCGCCGCGGAGACGGTCAGCCAGGCGGCAGCCGATATGCGCCGGCAGACCCCGTTGCTGCGCCTCGGCCTGGTCGATGGCCTGTCAGCCGGTCTGATCGCTGCATCGCTGGCGGAACTGGAGCGTCGGTTCCCCGGGCTGGAACTGCACCTGCAATCGGATGACCAGACGATGCTGATCGAGTCGCTGCTGCAGGGCGAGACGGATGCCGCATTGCTGGTCGACGACGGCAACCTGCCGGAGCGGCTGGATCGCTGGAAGCTGCTGCACGAGGGCTGCCGCGCGGTGTTCCCGCAGGGTCATGCGTTCGAAGCCGAACCTTGCGTGAAGCTTCCGGCACTGGCTACGGAGACGGTGGTGCGCGGCGACGGCTGGGGCGGCGAGTGGGACCGGTTCGGCTGCGAAACACAGCGCTTGCGCGCGGCATCCTGGGACCAGGCGCAGCACATGGTGGCTGTCGGGCTGGGCGTCGCGCTGCTGCCCCGGCATGTCGCCGTGCTGCCGGGACTCCTGGCCCGGCCCGTGCCGGAGGCCGGCGACATGCGCGCCGTCGTGCTGGCGGCGGTGAACGGACGGATGTATTCTCCGCCGCTGGACGGGTTTTTGAAGTTGAACCGCGCCAAGGATTTTACCGCCGCGACGGCGGCCTAAACCGGCCGGGTCCGATCGCGGCCACAGTTTCGTGGCCGGGACAAGACGATGAGAGGATAACGCCTTGGCGATCTTCTTCACCGCCGACACGCATTTCAATCACGCGGGGGCGCTCGCTTTGTATCGCCGTCCGTTCGCCTCCGTGGCGGAGATGAACGCGGCGATGATCGCGCGCTGGAACGAGACGGTCGGGCCGGAGGACGAGGTCTGGCATCTCGGCGACTTCGCGCTGAAGACCAACGCGGCCGATGCGGCGGCCCTGTTACGCGCGCTGAACGGCCGCAAGCATCTGATTCAGGGTAATAATGATCCGGCGGACATCGCCGGCCTGCCGGAATGGTCAAGCAGCCAGGCTTACATCGAGATCGAAGCCGACGGGCGCAGCGCCGTGCTGTGTCATTTTGCTTTCCGCACATGGAACGCGATGAAGAAGGGCGCACTAAACCTGCATGGGCACAGCCACGGGCGGCTGAAGCCGTTGCCCAGGCAAGCCGATGTCGGTGTGGATGTCAGGGATTTTCGCCCGGTCCGGTTGGCGGAACTGCACAGCGGCTGATGGCGTGGCTGGCTTGCCTCTCCCCGCCATGGCCGAGACTACTCCGCCTCCAGCACCGGTGCGGCGAGAATGTCCGGCCAGGACGCATGCCCGGGGTCTGAAAACACCATCCGCATGCGCACCAGCCGCGGCAGCGCCGCATCATGCCAGGCGGACTGCCAAACGCCGCCATTCGCCGTCCCGAGGTAGGACAGATCGAGCCGCTCCACGCCGTCCAGTAATTCGGTCCGTTCCGGCCGCGGCGGCGGTCCGACCCGGAAGGCGTGCAAATGCGGCGTCCACACCAATATCAGCCGATGGCCGCCATCCACGATAAGTTCCACGTCGGCCCGCCGGACCGCCCTCTCCGCGGCCCCGGTCGGCAGTACACTGGTAAAAGTTACGGAATGCATGGAACCGGCAAAAACCGGCGTCTCCCACTTTGATACAGGCGCCGCCTGTTCGATCAGGTGCCGCAACGTCCGTGCGACGGCATCGAGATCCTCCGACCGCGACATCAACCGGGCCTGCCGATCCCAGCCGAGCAGAACAAAACGGTTTTCTTGCAGCAATCCGACGAAGAGCAGGCCGAGCACGGCGAGAACAACCAGTATTTCCAACAGCGTGAAGCCCGACCGCGACGCGTCGCGCGCGGGCGGGCTCCGCTGCCTGGAAATAATGGTTGCCGGTTTCGGCTCGATGATCGTTTCCGTCTCGCTATGGTGTAATATCCGTGGTACCGCAGTGCGGCTGCTCGAACCCCCCGGGTTCCGAACCCGCCGGTATATAGACGATATTGTCGTCGTTGGGGGTTCCATCCAACCCCGCCAAATGCCGCATTCGATACGAGATCGCATGATCGGCGCACGACGTGTCGCCACTCACGCCCAGGCCGCCAATGACTTTGCCGCCGGAATAAAGCGCCACACCGCCACCGAAGGTAATGATCCCGCCGGGCACGTAACCGATGCCGGTTCCCTGAGGCTGAAAGGCGGGATTGAAAGGGTTGGAATTGTTCAGCCCGTACAGTGATCCTCCCGGTTGCGTCGGCGAATACAGATTTGCCGTCGAGAGCGCCAGGGCATCGTTGCTGAAACCGTTGGCCGTCGTCGCCTTGGCGATGGCGATTGCGCGGCTGCCCGGCCATGCGTCACCCGTAACGATAACCGAGCAAAGCGTGCCGGCCCGATCGACGATGGCGGACCACATCCGGTTGGGGTTAAACAAGCCGCCGTTTTGATCAGGAAGTTTTACGACTACGGCAAGTTGAGCCTGTACATTTGCTACGACTTGCGCGGGTATTTTGCAACCCGGCTGGTGAAATCCGGGTCCGTCCCACTCGCCTCCCTGCTGGGCCAGAACCGGCGTTGAACCAAGCATCGCTATTACAGCGCCAGCGAGTATTGAACGCATCATTCCCCCTGAAAAGTTTGATTTGGATTGAGTATAAACTTTGATTCACGCTGCTCGCCTGATCTCTGTGCGTCCAGAACGAACTTGCCGGTTCACGTGATGGTTACAAATTTCGAAACCGGCAATTTATTGCGCGTAAAGACGGGGCGGGAGAAAAAGATCTATTAAACAAAGGATGAGCATTGTCCGGCGAGAAAAATCGTCAAAAAGCAAGGCCCGGGCGCGAAAGCGGCTTCGTGCTGCTGATTGTGCTGTGGTGGCTCAGCCTGCTGTTGTTCGTTGCGGCTCAAATGGCCGCGGCTTCGCGTTCAGCGGTGGCGGTCTCGGCCAATATTCGCGGCAACGCTGTCGCCGCGGCGGAAGCTGACGCCGCGGCGAACGAGGCGATCTTCCAGGTGATCGCGCAACGCTGGAAGGCCGACGGTTCGATCCATCCGGTCAGAGGTCCGCTCGGGGTGGCCGAGGTTCGCATCGAGGACGAAGCTGGCAGGGTCGATCCGAACGTTGCTCCGCCGCTGCTGATGCAGGGGCTGCTGCGGCAGTGCGGCGCCGGGGCGAAACCGGCGGCCGAGCTCGCCGCGGCCATCGTCGCGTGGCGCAGCCCGGATCTGCTGCAGGCCGCCGGCACCGCGGACCCGGCGCGATATCCGGCGGCGGGACGCCCCTACCTGCCGCCGCATAGCCGGTTCGTCAGCGTGGACGAACTGGGCCTTGTCGCGGGGATGACAGGCGGGCTGCTCGACTGTCTTGCGCCGCACATGACCGTCTACGGATTGACGGTGCCGTCACCGCAGACGACGACCGATCCGGTCATCCTGCGTGCCCTTGCGGAAGCCTATCCTTATGATCCGGACCAAACGGTTGCCGAAACGGTTCCCGATGTCACGGTCATCCGTTTGACTGTGACCGCGCGCGACCGGAACGGCAGCCGGTTCCGCCGGGTGGCGGTGGTTCGCGTCGTTCCGGCCGAACCGGAGGATCGTTTCATCTTTAAAGTTCTTGCCTGGGAGGAGGCCCCGGGCTGATCTATCAGCTCATTCGCACAGGCAGCCGTCGGTCGGCCCGGGTTCCTGGCGCACCAGATGATGGTCGATCCATTCCGCCACCAGCCGTCGGGCCTCGCTCAACGACGCTTCCGGATGGTGAATGCGATAAAGCGCAGTGCAGGCCTGGAACGCCGACATGTCGTCGGTGCCAATCTGCCGGAGTTCGCTATAGGCGGTGACGACGGCACGCTCGCAGCGGCGACCGATAACGCTTTCCTGCGGCATGGCTCGACCCGCTCCTTCAGTTGCGACTCATTCTCATAGTCTGCGTACCTTAATCAGTCTCGTATCGAACAGCAAGCGTCGCGGCTGGAAATTGGCACGATAGCGCGGCGATGTTGCGCCCGGGCCGCGCCGGCGGGACACCCCGATGGGAGACATTGCCTCGAACGCGCTTTTCATGCCGGGCGGTCAGGGGCTACACCCGCACCATGTCATTATTGGTGATTTCCGGCGCCGTCATCCGCATGGGCGGCCGCACGCTGTTGAACGAAGCGGACCTGACCGTCGACCCCGGCCGCCGCATCGGTCTGGTAGGCCGCAATGGCGCGGGCAAGTCCACCCTGCTGCGGGCCATCGCCGGGGAACTGGCGATGGATGGCGGCGACATCCGCCTCGCCTCCCGCGCCAAGCTGGCGACGGTGCGGCAGGAGGCGCCGGAAGGTCCCGAATCGCTGATCGACATCGTGCTGCAAGGCGACACCGAACGGCTGGCGCTGCTGGCGGAGGCGGAAACCGCGGATCCTCACCGCCTGGCGGAGCTGCATGATCGGCTGCTGACCATCGGAGCGGACTCCGCCCCGGCCCGCGCCGCCACCATCCTGGCGGGCCTCGGCTTCGATGAGGCGGCGCAGGCGCGGCCGGTGAAGGAGTTCTCCGGCGGCTGGCGGATGCGCGTGGCGCTGGCGACGGCGCTGTTCGCCGCTCCCGATCTGCTGCTGCTGGACGAGCCGACGAACCACCTCGACCTGGAGGCGACGATGTGGCTGGAGGGCTGGCTCGCCCGCTTCCCCGGCGCCGCGCTGGTGGTGTCGCATGACCGCGGATTGCTGGATCGGGCGGTGGAGGCGATCGCGCATCTGGACAAGGGCAAGATCTCGGTCACCCCCGGCGGCTTCGATGAATTCGTGCGCATCCGCACAGAGCGCGCGATGCAGCAGACCCGGGCGGCGGAGCGGGTGGCAGCCGAGCGGGCGCATATCCAGTCCTTCGTCGATCGGTTCCGCTACAAGGCGTCGAAGGCGAGGCAGGCGCAGGCGCGGATCAAGGCGCTGGAACGCCTGCCGCAGATCGAATCCGTGATCGAGGACGCGCCGACACGCTTTGCGTTTCCCGAGCCGGCGCGGATCGCGCCGCCGATACTGGCGCTGGAGCGGGTGGATATCGGCTACGGCACGACGACGGTGCTGCGCAACGTCTCGCTGACCGTCGATATGGACGACCGGATCGCGCTGCTCGGCGCCAACGGCAACGGCAAATCCACGCTGGCAAAGCTGCTGGCGCATCGGCTGGCGCCGCTGTCCGGCGAAGTTCGGCGCGGGCCGAAGCTGAAAGTCGGCTATTTCGCCCAGCACCAGACCGAGGAGCTGGTGCTGGAGGAAAACCCGATCGACCACATGGCGCGGGCGTTGCCGAACGCCACGCCGCCGAAGCTGCGGGCGCAACTGGCGCGGTTCGGGCTGGACGCGGATCGGGCGGAGACTCCCATCGGGCAGTTGTCGGGCGGGGAAAAGGCGCGTCTGCTGCTGGCTCTGGCGACGCGTGATGCGCCCCAGTTACTGATCCTCGATGAGCCGACGAACCACCTTGATATCGACGCGCGCGATGCGCTGGTGAAGGCGCTGGCGGATTTCCAGGGCGCTGTCTTGCTCATCACCCACGACCCCAACCTGGTGGAGCTGATAGCCGATCGGCTGTGGCTGGTGGGGGACGGGACGGTTCGGCCGTTCGATGGGGATCTGGACGATTATCGTGCTCTGCTGGTCGAGCGCGCCCGTCCGGCCGCGAAGCCCGGCGCCGTTACCCGCAAGGATGATCGGCGGGAGCGGGCGGAGGCTCGGGCGGCGCTGGCACCGCTGCGCAAGAAGGCGCAGGCGGCGGAGAAGCGGATCGGCGTGCTGGCGGCGGAGCGGGCGCGGATCGAGGCAAAGCTGGCCGATCCGGCTTTGTATGCGCCGGGACGGACAGCGGAGATTACCGCGGCGAATGCCCGGCTGGCGGCGATTGCTAAGGAGGCTCGGGCGGCCGAGGCGGAGTGGCTGATGGCGGAGGAGGAGCTGGAACTGGCGGGCCTGTGACGGCGGGTGGTTTGTTCCCCGCGACCGTGAAGGCCCAAGCCGCGCCATGACGGCAACGCGGCGAGGCGGCACCGGAACGGTTTGGCACCGCCACCGCCGTGGCGCGTTGCAGGTCGCAGGCCGCCGGATCGGGGTCGCGCCCTGACTCTAACCCAGGCGGAACGATTGACTCGGCCCCCGTCCGGACCGACACTTCGCATAGGAGGTCTGCAATGTTCCGGCGCAAACCGCGTTACCTGATCGACCAGAATGGCGAACTGCGCCACATCCATTACCGCCAGGGCAGCTTCTTCCCCAATTTCCGCCGTTCCCTGCGTCCCGATAAAGCCAACCTCACCGCTGTCGAAATCAACGGCAAATGGGTGCTGGTGGAGGTCGATGGCAACGAACAGAAGAAGACCGTCGAACTCGAACAGGCCGTTCACCGCCGCCAGGGCCTGGTCGTCAAAAGCCTCCTCGCCACCGTCTTCGCCTTCGCCGCCTGGAACGGGCCGTTCGGCTACAACTGGATCCATCCGGTCGAGACCTCGCTCACCGCCGCCCTCGGGAAGGTCAACATGACCGGCGTCCCGCTGCACCTCACGGAGGGCGCTTCGCTGCTGCTGCTGGGCCTGATGTGCCTGGCGATGCTGTACTTCGCGTCCCGTTTCGCGCTGTCCGGCGCCAAATTCCTGGTCCTGGAAATCCTCTACCGGCTGGGCTTCCCTTACATGAAAGGCGCGCGCGCCCAATTGCTGCCGACGGTGCCCCGCAAGCCCATCAACACACCATGGAATGCGATGTTCGAGGACCCGATGGATGCCGCGCGGCAGATGGCGGCGAGCGGACCGGGCACCCACGCCGCCCCGTTGGCCGCCCCGAAACAGCGGCGCCTGAAAGCGTCCTGATCTCGTGTGGGACACCAATGGCGGCGTCTATTTCGGCTACGGCACCGACCGCACCGAAGGCGCCCCGCCAACCTCCGCCCCGGTCATTCAATACGTCGGCGATCGGCATTTGCTCAGCCTCGGCCCCGGCGGGTCGGGCATCAACCGGCGCCTGCTGGAGCCGAACGTGCTGGGGCTGCGCGACTGGTCGCTGGTTATCGTCGATCCCAACGGCGAGCTGTCCGCGCTGTGCGCCCGCCGCCGCGACCCGGAACTGCAGCAGACGATTTTTCTGAACCCGTTCGAGGTGAACGGCATTCCCAGCCACGGCTTCAACCCGGTGGCGGCGCTCGATCCCGCATCACCGGAATTTCCCGATGACGCCAGGGACATCGCCGCGGCACTGATCCGGGATGACGACAACAGGCCAGGCGGGTTGGCGGCCGCCGGGGATTTGCTGACGGCGCTGATCATGTATTCCAGGCTCACGCAGCCCGGTGGCGGCAGCCTGCCGCATGTCCGCGCGTGCCTCGGCCAAGCCCCTTTTGAGGTGCTGGCCGACAGGCTGGTTGCAGCCGGCGAGGAGCATGGCTGGCCCGAATTGTCGCTCAAAGCCGCTCCCTTCGGCCGATCGGCTGGCGGCGGGATGAATCGCATCCTGCTGTCGGCGCTGACGCAAACAAGCTGGATCGACAGCCGCCCGGTTCAGCAAGACCTTTCCGTGACGACGCCAATCGGCTTTGCGATGCTGAAGGAGGTTCCGGCGGCGGTGTTTCTGGTGTTGCCGGCGCGGCGTCTCGGCACGCATGCGGCGTGGCTGAGGGTGATGATCGCCAGCATCGTCCAGGCGCTGCTCCGCGACGGCCAGCCGGCTAAGGTGCCGGTCATGCTGATGCTTGACGCCTATCCGGCGATTGCGCGCGGCGGCTTCCCGATCGTCGAGACTAACATGGCGATGCTGCGCAGCTGCGGGATCAAGCTGTGGACGGTGTGGCAGGATCTGGCGCAGCTCCGAAGCCTGTACGGCGACGGCTTCGAAAGCTTCATCAGTTCTTGCGGCGTGGTGCAGTCGTTCGCGCCGCAGGACCTTGTGACGGCCGAGTATCTCAGCCAGCGCACCGGACTGACCGCGCTTGAGCTGGAAGCGAGAGGCCGTTCGGCCCCGGGTGCGCCGATAACGCAGTACCAGGGCGGCAATGTCAGCTACCAGCCGGTGCCGCGCATGCTGCCGCAAGACCTGCGCAACATGGATGACGGATTTTCCGTGATCTTCTCGCATAAGGTCAGGAACACCGTGCGGACCTATATGCCGATACCAAGCGCTCCGGCGCGGCGGAGGTCGTTGCTGGGCGGCCGGGCAGGGCGGTGATACGAAAAAATTCCGATGCAGGGTCTTGTCGGGGAACTAGGTTGCCACAACCTGCGGTCGCATGACCCTTGCCGCATCCCAAGCCGAACACACTCGCGGGTTCAGCCTCCATTGCCAGGGATTGGTAAGGGAGGCGGAGCCGTTTTACCGCAGCGCTTTGGCGCTCGATCCGGATTTCAAGGAAGCCTGGATGAACCTTGGGCTGGTGGCATATAAGCTCGGCCGCAGCGCGGAGGCACAGGCCTGCCAGCGCGAGGCGTTGCGCATCGATCCGGAAAGCCCGGATGCGCAGAACAACCTGGGCATGATCCACTACAGCCGCGGACATCTCGCCGAGGCTGAGAATTGTTTCCGCGCTGCCCTGCGCCTGGACTCGGCACATCCGAACGCGACGCTGAACCTGGGTTCGGTGCGGCAGTTGGCCGGCCATGTCGAGGAAGCCGAGGGCCTGTTCCGCCGCGCCCTGGCGCTCGGGGTCGATCCGGTGCGGGCCAAGACCAACCTGGCTTTGGCGCTGATGGAGCAGGTCAGGCCGCTTGAGGCCGAGCAATGCTGCCGGGAGGCGCTGGCGATCAATCCCGCGTCCCCCGAAGCGCGCTCCAACCTGGCGCTGGCGCTGCTGACCATGGGGCGGCTGGACGAAGGCTGGCGGGCCTACGAATCTCGCTGGGAGGTGGAGGCGATGTCAGCCCCCGCCCCACGCCTCCCGCGGCCCCGCTGGCTCGGCCAGGAATTGAACGGCGAGACGGTGCTGCTGTATGCGGAACAGGGGTTTGGCGACACGCTGCAATTCTGCCGCTACGTCCCGATGGTCGCTGCCGCGGGTGGGCGCGTCGTGCTGGTGGTGCCTAAGGCGCTGCGGCGGTTGATGACGACACTGGACGGCGTGGCCGAACTGTTATGCGAGGACGACGGTGCCAATCTGCCGCCGTTCGACTACCACTGCCCGCTGTTGAGCCTGCCACTCGCGTTCGGTACGACGATGGAGACGATCCCTGCGCCGGCGTCATATCTGCGGGCTGATGCGGCTGGCTGGTCGGATGTCCTCGACGGATTGCCGGGGTTGAAGGTGGGGCTGGTCTGGGCCGGGAAGTCGCGCACGGCGCAACCGCATGCGGTGGCGATCGACAAGCGGCGGTCGATGCGGCTGGCGGACATGGCGCCGCTTTTGTTGGTGCCGGGGTGCAGTTTCGTCTCGCTGCAGCTTGGTCCTCCGGCGGCGCAGATGCCAGCGCTGCCGGAGGACGTGTTGTTACATGACGTGTCCGGGCGGATGGGCGATTGGGCGGATACGGCGGACCTGATCATGGGCCTGGATCTGGTGATCGCGGTGGATACGGCGGTGGCGCATCTGGCGGGGGCGCTGGGCAAGCCGGTTTGGATGCTGAATCGGTTCGACTCCTGCTGGCGGTGGTTTCTTGGCCGTGACGACACGCCATGGTACCCGAGTATGCGTCAGTTCCGGCAGACCAGCCGGGGCGATTGGGCGAGCGTGATTGGCCGGGTGCGGGACGCGCTGGCGGAGCGATCCTGTGGGTGATTCGAAGAAAAATCGGGCGCCGTTAAGCTTGGGTTAACCAGTTCGGCGGAGGATGCCGTGGCGGCGGCGATCAGGCGTCTGGCGTCCGCGATTTTTTGTTTTGCCCGGAAGCATGGAGGTCGTAAAATGATGTCAGTGAATGTTGAGGGCCTTGAGGTGCTGAACCGCGACATGGCCGGACGGCTGGCTTGCTTGCCGCGCGAAGCGGATGGTGCCGCGCGGCTGCCCGGCAATACCGGCATCTACCAGTTCACTGGATCGAACGGTGTGCGGATCACCATGGTCGATCCGCGGATCATGAGCAAAGCCATCGGCAACGCGGGCGCGAAGAAGAAATAGGGCGGCGCGGGGGTCTCCGCGATGCCGGCTACACTCCGGGAGTTTCATCGGCACATCAGGGCGGTGTCGGACTCCCTCGAATTGTCCCAGGCTGAGCAGATGTTCGTCGTCGGCTGGCTTTTCGCCGACATCTTCGAGATGGCCGATCATGAAGAGGCCAACGGGGCGGTGGTCGGGGTGGCGGACCTGGACAGGTTCGCCCGCGGCGTCCCGGAGACGAAAATCCGCCGCGAGGTGTGCAACGCGCAGCAGGCTTTTGGCCAGGCGGCAGCCGCATTCATGGAGACGGAAATACAGATTCGGATACGCACTGCGATGGATCAGTCGATGGTCACGGCGGTCCGGGAATACACCAACAGCCGAAAGGCGTTTTTTCTCAACGTTACCGCTGGTGTGGTCGCGGGCGTGATCTTCGCGGCGCTGATCCTGTTCGGCAATCACATCGCGCTGAATGATCCGTCGCCGATTCAGCTTGGTCACGCGCTTGAACAACGGCTTTCCAACAGCTCGCCACCTGCGGCGAAGGCGCCGTAGGCGAGGGGCTAGAAGTGGCTCCAGCCGTGCTTGGTCAGTTCCATTGGCGCCCCGTTTGCCTGACGCACGGTCACATCCGGGGGGCCGGCAAGAAAACGGCCGATCCGGGTGACGGCGATCCCGGCCCGGGTGGCCTCCGCCACCAGCGCCGCGCGCCGAGGCGCCGGCACCGCCAACAGGAGCTCGTAATCGTCCCCGCCGGTCAGGCAGGTTTCCAGCCACTCAGGACCCGCCGCCCGCGCGGCATCCGATAGCGGCACTTTTGCCGCCTCGATCTCCGCCGCGACGTTGCCGCCGCGGCAAAGGTGGCCGAGATCCTGCACCAACCCGTCCGACACATCCATCGCGGCCGAGGCGATGCCGGCCAGCGCCAGCCCGACCCGCGGCTGCGGCAGGCGATAGCGGTCCAGCAGGTATCCGCCGGCATCGGCCAGCTTCCCCAACGCCGCCTGAAGCCCGAGCGCACCGTCACCGATGGTGCCGGTGACCCAGATCTCGTCGCCGGGCTGCGCGCCGGAGCGCAGCACGGCGGTGCCCGGCGCGACATGCCCGATAATCGTCAGCGACAGCGAAATCGGCCCCGGCGTGGAGGTGGTATCCCCGCCCACCAGCGTGACTCCGAAGGCCGCCTGGTCCAGCGCCAGTCCGGCGGCAAACCCGGCGAACCAGGCGTCCGGCGTGGCTCCGGGAGTCGAGACGGTCATGAGATACCCGATGGGCACCGCGCCCTTCGCGGCGAGATCGGACAGGTTGACCCGCAGCAGCTTGCGCCCGACCGTCTCCGGCGGGTCATCCGGCAGGAAGTGCACCCCCGCCACCATGGCGTCCGCGCTCAGCACCAGCTCCTGCCCAGGCGGCGGTGTCAGAATCGCGGCATCGTCGGCAAGCCGGAGCGCGCCGGGGCCGGCCAAAGGCAGGAAATGGCGGGCGATCAGGGAAAACTCGGCGGGCAGGCGCATGAGGCCGAGTCTATCCGATACGCCGGGAAATGCCACCGCCCCGCCGAAAATCCGCCATACCGAATTGCCATGGAGACCGGTATGAACCGCTGCGGAACGGAGTGCGGATGTCGCCGAAGCATGCTTTCAAATGACCGCATCCGGACTGTCCGCCCTGGCTTTGTCCCGCCCGTGGTGGACGGCGCTGGCAGGTCTTTGCATCGTGCTGGTGGCGCCCTTGCTTGTCTGCGATCTGCCGCCGCTGATCGACTATCCCAACCACCTGGCCCGGCTGTTCGTGCTGGCTTCGCTGCCCGGCGATGCCGAGTTGGCAAAATTCTATGCGCCGCACTGGTCGGTTATTCCCAACCTGGCGCTCGACCTGGCGGGGCCGCCGCTGATGCATGTCCTGCCAGTATATGTCGCGGGGCGGCTGCTGATCGCCGTTGCGGTGCTGCTGCCGGTGCTCGGCACGATCGCTTACGCCTCCGCCCTCGGTGGCCGGTGGTGGGCGCTTGGCGCCGGGCTGGTGGCTTACAACAATTGCCTGCTGTACGGGTTCCTGAACTTCTCCATCGCCCTGGGTCTGGCGCTGCTGCTGGCTGCCGCATGGCTGCGCTGGCGGGAGAGCAATCCAATCCGAGCGATTGCCGCCGCCGCCGCCGGGGCGCCCATCCTGTTTGCCTGCCATCTGATGGGGCTGGTGTTCTTCGCTGTGCTCATCGGCGGCGCGGAGCTGTTCCGGGTGCTGGAAAGCAGCCGGGGTGCAACCCGATCGTCCCGCATGCGGCAGCGGCCTCTCTTCGTCGTGGCGGGATCGCGCGACCGTCCTTTCCGTGAGCCTTCGGTTTCCTCACTGCGGGAAGCGATTCGCCGGGGCCTCGTTCTCGCCCTGGTTTTCGCTGCTCCGGCGCTGCTCTATGCAGCCTCCGACCTGAGCCAGCTTGGCGGCGATGCCGCGTTCCTGCCGCCCGGAGAAAAGCTCCTGCAGTTCGCCGGCGTATTTTCGAATTACCTCCGTTGGCTGGATGCGGCGACGGCCTGCGTCGCTATCGGCTTGCCCGTGCGGTGCGTGCTGACTAGCCGGGGCCGGTTCCCGGGCGTCGCCGCGGTGCCGATGCTGGTTCTGTTCGTCGCGTTCCTCGCCGCGCCGTACGCCTGGAAGGGCACGTATCATCTCGATACCCGCCTCGCCGTGATGCTCGACTTCATGCTGTTCGCCGGTTTCGTCCCGGCGCGCTGGCCCGGCGGGTTGCGCGTCTTCGCGGTTGCCGCGATCACCCTGCTTTTCGCCGGCCGCATGGTTGTCCTGACCACCGCCTGGGCGGCGCATCAGTCCGATATCGACGACATCCGCCGGGTGCTGGAGCCGGTTCGTCCCGGTCAGGCGGTCTACGTCGCCTCGGCCGCTCAGGCCAAGCCGGGCTGGCGCCGCCTGTCCGACGGCTCCCGCACCGACATCCATCTCGGCGCGCTGGCGCTCATCGAGCGCCGCGCCTGGTGGCCGTTCGAGTTCGATAACGTCTCGCAGCAGCCGCTGGAAACCCGGCAGCCCTATCGCGCGATGGCCGAGCGCGTCGGCGACCTGCCGGACGCGGCGCAGGCGGCAGCAGCCGATGTGTGCGGCTTCGACTACGTGATGGTGACCGGGGCCGATTCCGCGGCCGCCCTGCCGCCGGAGCGGTTTGAGGTGCTGAGCCGCTCCGGCTTTGCCGCGCTGTACCGGATCGCGCGCTGTCAGCCGGACTAATCCGCGTACCGCCGGGCGATGAGCCTCAGGCCGCCGCCTTGCGCGGTTTTGGCCAGCTTGCCGCGACCGCCGGCAGCACCTCCTCCGCCAGTCGCTTTGTCTGCACGAGCATGTCCGCATCGCCCTCCGCTACCGGCCGCAGGATGAATTTTGACGCCCCGGCGTCCACGTAGGCGCGGAGACGATCCAGGATGGTGTGCTCGTCGCCGATGGCGAAGTGGTCGCGCGGATCGCGGCCGGTGCGCGCCAGGTAGCTCTGCATCAGTTTTGCGACCCCGGGGTCGTCCGGACCGCCGAAGCGGAACGCGAATGCCGCGCCGTAATGGTCCTCCTCGATCGTGCGTCCGGTTTCCGTAAGCGCCGCCTTGATTCCGGCGATCACCGCGGCGACGGCCTCCGGCGTTTCCGCCCCGGACTGCCAGCCGGTGCCGATGCGGGCGGTGCGCCGGATTGCCGCGCCGGAGGAGCCGCCGATCCACATGGGCAGGTTGGGTTGGGCGGGAAGGGGGGAGATCGAGGCCTGCGTGAGTTGGAAATGGCGGCCGGCGTAGTCGAGCACCTCGCCCGACCATAGCCGGCTGATGATGTCCAGTGCCTCGTCGGTTTTGCGTCCGCGGGTGGTGGTGTCCAGGTGCATCGCGGTCCATTCGGCGCCGCGCGGACTGCCGATGCCGAAGCCGGGGAGCAGGCGGCCGTTCGAGAGCATGTCGATCGTCGCGCATTGCTTGGCCAGCAGGAGCGGCTCCCGCATCGCAACAGAAACGACGTTGACGCCGAACTTGATGCGGCTTGTTCGTCCGGCGATGGCGGCCAGCGCGGTCATGCACTCCAGGAACGGCGTGCGGCTGACAAGGCGGTCGGTTTGCCAGATGGAATCGATGCCGCCTTGCTCGCAAAGATCGACCCAGCGCCAGAAGCCGGCGGCGGTATCGAACGGATAGTCCATGATGCCGATGCCAACCGCGATGTTGCGTGCCATGTCTCCGTCTCCGGCGTGTTGTGCGGGAGTGTGTACGGAAAGACTGCCGCTGTCATTGGACCGTGTATCCAGCCAACCGCGGGGGCGGGAAAGGAGCGCGAAACGCTGTCTCGGTATCAAAGCCGTGTTGCCACAAGGCACGCGGAGGCACCCTACCGCCTTTGAGCGGCATCGTGTAACGATGTGCCAATAGAAACGAGATGGCGATGAATGGTGTAACGACCCCGGCGGCCCGGGTGACGCTCATCTATAACGAGCGGACCAAGCTCATCGCAAACGCTTATGATCGGGCCTCGACCGTTATAGGGGCAGGAAGCTTCCTTCCTCTCGTCAACCTGTCCAGGCCGGCAGACGGGGCGCTCACCGTGCCTGTCCTGGTCCATTTTTGGCATCTCGGCCAGCTTGTTCATATTTTTCGCTGGCGTGCTACACTTGCTCGCGCGCCGGGCTTTGAGAGAGCTTAGATGACGGATTGGCTCCTGCTGTTGGCGTATTTCGCCCTGCCGGCAACGATCACTCTGATCGCATTCGTGGGGTTGAAGTTGCACGAGCGGAACGCGCCGCCATTGCCGGATAACGCCGGAGAGCTGGACACCAACCAAGCATACCTGGGCCCGGCCGGGGTTGCCGCGCAAATCCTGGAACTAAAGGCGCTGCTGGTCGGGCGCGCCAACCGGCTGGACCCGGGGTCGAACGTGGACCGTTCGGAGGCGATGGAAAAGCTGTTGGAGCAAATGCTGCGGAAGGAAGACGAGCGCCAGAAGGCTAAGCGGGGTTCGATTTCCGAGGCGTCCAGCACGGAATAGACCCATACCCGACCATCAAACCGAACCGGCCCCGCTGCACGCGCGCCCGCCCGTCAAACCCCCATGCTCTCCCGCCGCAAGCCCTCCGACACCGGCACCCCAACCGCCCGCTCCCGCGGCACACGGGTCCATGCCGCATACAGCGCCGGGACAAAGAACAGCGTCAGTCCTGTTGCACTCACAAGCCCGCCCATGATCGCCACCGCCATCGGCCCCCAGAACACCGAGAATGCCAGCGGAATCAGCCCCAGAATCGCCGCCGCCGCCGTCAGCAAAATCGGCCGGGTCCGCCGCACCACCGCATCGGCGATCGCCGCCGCCGCCCGCGCGCCCTGCATCCGATCGCGCTCGATCTGATCCACCAGAATAACGGAATTCCGCATGATGATCCCGGCCAGGGCGATGAACCCCAACATTGCGACAAAGCCGAACGGCATCCCGGTCGCCAGCAGCGCTGCGGTCACGCCGATAAGCCCCAACGGAGCGGTCAGCAGCACCATCACCATGCGGCTGAAGCTCTGCAATTGCACCATCAGCAGCGACAGCATCGCCAGCACCATGATCGGCACGATGGCATTCACCGAGGCTTGCCCCTTGCCGCTTTCCTCCGCCGCCCCCGCCGTCTCGATCGCATATCCCGCCGGCAGCGCCGCCTTTATCGGCCCCAGCAATGGCAGGATCTCGGCCGTCACATCGGGGGCCTGCGCGCCGGACACCTCGCCCCGCACGGTCAGCGCCGGCACCCGGCCGCGGCGCTCGAAATACGATTCCTCCAGCAGCGGCCGCACCGTCGCCACCTGCGACAGCGGCACCATCCGACCGGTCGCGCCGCGCACCGTGACGTTGCCGAGGTCGCCGAGATCGTGCCGCTCCGTCGCCTCGGCGCGCAAGACGATCGGGATAAGGTCGAGATTTTCACGATACTGGCTGACCGTCACCCCTTGCAGCAGAGTCTGCAAGGTCTGCGCGACATCCTGGCTGGAGAGCCCGAGCAGCCGCGCCTTGTCCTGGTCCACGTCGATCCGCACCGATTTCGCGAGATTGCCCCAGTCGTCGCTGACGTTGCGGATATGCGGAGCGTCGCGCATCACCTGCCGCACCTGCCCGGCGATCTTGCGCAGCTCCGCCGGATCGGGGCCGGTGACGCGGAACTGCACCGGATAGCCAATCGGCGGCCCGAGTTCCAGCCGCGACGCCCGCAGCCTCGCGTCGGGAAAGTCGCCGGCATCCTCGGCCGCCGCCAGGGTTTTCAGCAGCGCCTCGCGCGCCGGGACGGACGCCGTATTGATCACGAACTGGGCGTAGTTCGGGGTTTGCAGCACCGGGGAAAACGCCAGGAAGAAGCGCGGCGTGCCGATGCCGGTATAGGCGGCCCAGGACCTGACGCCCGGCTGCCGCTTCAGCAGCGCCTCCATTTGCCCGACAGCCTCGGCGGTGGCGGCGAAGGACCCGCCCTCCGGCAGGCGTATGTCAACCAGCACCTCGAGCCGCTCGGAGGACGGGAAGAACTGCTGCGGCAGGCGGACGAACCCGGCCAGGGCGATACCGAACGCCAGCAAGGTCCCGCCGATGACCCACCATCGCGCCTGCATGCACCACACGACAGCGCGCCGGATCGTCCGGTAGAACGGGGTGTCGTAATGCGCCGCCTCCGACGCCTCGTCGGTGCCGGCAGGCCGCCCCTGCGGCAGCAGCACGGAGCCGAGATAGGGCACGAACAGCACCGCCACGAGCCAGGACAGCACCAGCGCCAGCCCGACAACCCGGAAGATGTCGCGGGTGTATTCGCCGGTCGAGGACTGCGCCAGGCCGATGGGCAGATACCCCGCCGCGGTCACCAGCGTGCCGGTCAGCATCGGAAAGGCGGTGGAGGTATAGGCGAAACTGCCCGCCCGCATGCGGTCCCAGCCCTGGTCGAGCTTCACCACCATGGTCTCCACGGAGATGATCGCATCGTCCACCAGCAGCCCCAGCGCGATGATCATCGCGCCCAGGGAGATGCGCTGCAGGTCGATGCCGATCAGCTTCATCCCGACCAGGGTTCCGGCCAGCACCAGCGGCACGCTGATCGCCACCACCAGACCGGTGCGCCATCCGAGAGACAGGAAACTGACCAGCAGGACGATCGCCAGCGCTTCGAGGAAACTCTCCTGGAACACGCCGACATCGCGGACCACCACCGCCGGCTGGTCGTTGATCCGCACCACCGCCACCCCCAGCGGCAAGGTCGGCTCGATCGTCTGCATCCGCTCCGCCAGCCGCTTGCCGAGGTCGAGGATGTTGCCGCCTGGCACCATGGCGATCCCCAGCGCCACCGCCGGCTGGCCGTTCACCCGCATGGTCGCGGCGGGCGGATCGATCACCCCGCGGCTGACCGTCGCGATATCGCCCAGCTTCAGCCGCTGGCCGCCCGCCTGTATCGGCACGGCGCGCAACGCCTCCACCCCGCCGAGGCCGTTCGCCGCGCGGACATAGACGCGGTCATGCGGGGTATCGGCGAAACCGCCGGCCTCCACGGCGTTCTCGCGCGCCACGACCGCCATGATGTCCGGCACCGACAGCCCAAGTTCCGCCAGCTTGCGGTGAGAGAAGTCGATGTACAGCCGCTCCGGCTGGTCGCCGATCAGGGTGACCTTCGCAACGCCGGGGACCGTTACCAATTGTTCACGGACATCCTCGACCACGTGCCGGAGCTCCGGCAGGGAGAAGCCATCGCCGGTAAAGGCGTAGACGATGCCGAAGACATCGCCGAACTCGTCATCGAAATACGGCCCCTGAACTCCCGGCGGCAAAGTCGGCGCGATGTCGCCGACTTTCTTGCGTACCTGGTAGAACAGCTCGGGCACCTCGGCGGGTGGCGTGGAGTCGCGCTGGGAGACGATCATCACCGCGTGGCCGGGCTGCACGCTGCTGCGGACGTAGTCCAGCGACGGCAGCTCCTCCAGCTTGCGCTCGATCCGGTCGACAACCGATCGCGCCATCTGCTCGGCCGAGGCGCCGGGCCAGTCCACCTGCACCACCATCTGCTTGATGGTGAAGGGCGGGTCCTCCGCCCGGCCGAGCGACAGGTAGGCCCAGATCCCCGCCACCGCGGCGGCGATGATCAGATACAGCGTCAGCGAGGTGTGCCGCAGCGCCCAGGCCGAGAGGTTCACCGCACCGCCCCCGCCCAGGCCGACACCGGCATGGCGGGGTCCAGCAACGCCGCACCGGCGGTCACCACCTGCGCGCCGCCGGGAACGCCGCCGCTGATCGCCACCTGCCCGTCACCGAGCCAGGCGGCCACCTGCACCGGATGCGCCACCGCCCGATGAGCCGCCGCATCCAGCACCCAGACCGAGGGCACGCCCTCCAGCGACACCACCGCGGCGGCCGGCAGCAGCGCGACGACCTGCCCGGCGTTGCGGGCGAACCGCACCGAGGCGGTCATGCCGAGACCCGGAGCTTCGCCCTCGGGCACCGTCACCTTGACGGCGAAGGTGCGGCTGACCGCATCGGCCAGCGCGCCGATTTCGCGGACGCGGCCGGGAAATTCGCGGTCGGGTTGCGACCACAGGCGGATGCCGACGCGGTCCGCGGCGCGGATGTCGGGCAGCCGGTTTTCCGGCACATCGACGACGATCTCGGTTTCCGCGGTGTGCGCCAGGCTGATCACGGTTTGACCGGCCGCGACCACCTGCCCGGGTTCCAGCTTAAGGTCCGTAATGACCCCGTCGGCGTCGGCCCGCAGCTCGGTGTAGTCCAGTTGGTCGCGCGCCACGGCCAGTTGCCGCTGGGCCTGAGCCAGCCGCGCCTCCGCGCCATCCAGCGCCGCGCGCCGCCGATCGTATTCCGAGGCGATATAGGCCGGCGATCCGCGGCCGAGGCGCTGGTAGCGCTGGAACTCCGCCCGCGCATTGACCGCCTCGGCCTCAGCGGCGCGGACCGACTGGATGTCCGCCTCGACCGCCAGCCGCAAGTCGGCCGGGTCGAGCTTTGCCAGGACCTGCCCGGCGGCGACGTGGTTGCCGATATCGACGTCCCGCTCGGTCACCTTGCCGGCGACTCGGAATCCGAGGCTGGCCTGCACCCGCGCCTGAACCGTGCCCGGGTATGTGACGGCATCCTGCTGCTGTCCGTAGCTGACTGTTTGCACGCGCACCGGCCGTGGCGGTTGGTCCGCTGCTGCTGCGGCGGCGCTCAAGATCAGGAGGCAAGCGGCAAGGCGGACGGCGGTGAACATCGGAAACCGGCCTTCGAACGAGGCCCCGGTTCTATATCAACAATGTTCACTGATCAATGTTCACGCGTGGCGGAACAACCCTCTCACGATTATGTCAATCGTGGTGGCGATCAGCGCATCCGGATCGGACTTGACGTGAGCGGCCTGGTCGAGAAGCAGCGCGGTGGTGCCATGGACGCTGGCCCACACCGCCTCTGCCGACAGCACTGGATCCGCCGCGGCGAATACGCCCGCCCGCATGAGATGCTCGATCAGCGAGGACAGAATCCCGAACGAATGCTCGGCTGCCGCCAGGGCGGGGTAGGTGGCGCATGGGCGGCCCGGCCCGCTGGAGGCCATCATCTTGGCCAGGAAGGTCAGCCGATATTCATCCGGATGCGCGAGGCCGAAAGCGATGTATCCGGCTAGTCCGGCGCGCAATCGGTCGAGGTCGCTGCCGGTCTGCGTTTGCGTCTGTTCCAGGCAGGCGAGCAGCGACTCGAAAGTCGATTCGGCGATCGCCCGTAGGATCGCTTCCTTGTCGGGGAAATAGAGATACAGCGCGGCAGCCGAAACGCCCACGGCGGCGGCGATCTTGCGAATGGTGGTTCGCTCGAAGCCTTCGGTCAGGAACAGGCGCTTGGCCGCGGCAAGGATTTCACCCTGCCGCGACGCGCCCTGGCCACGGGGTTTTCGAGCCGATCGAACCGCCGCAAGGTCATCCATAGCGGCAACATAAACGTTGTTCAGTTAAAATTCCAGCCGGGTTCGCGGCTAAATGGATGGCGTTTGGTTGATCCAGGCGCCGGTCCAGATCGGCACGGCTGTCAGCGGTAACGGGCGGCCAACCAGGAAGCCTTGCGCCTCATCCACGCCGAGCGCCCGCATCCGGTCCCAGATCGCCGGGGTTTCGACGCCTTCGGCAACCACGATCATCCCGCGCTGCTTGCCGCGGGCGATGGTGCTGGCGACGAACCTATGCACGGTCTCATGTTCGATCGCCCGGTTCACCAGATCCTTGTCGAGCTTCAGGCTGGTGAAGGGCAACTCCAGAAGCTCGGTCAGCCAGGGCACGGCCGGACCGGCATCATCGATGGCCACGCCGTAACCCAGCCCGCGCAGCCTGTCGATGGATCGCCGCAGGAGGGGAAAATCATCGACCGGGCGGCTTTCCGTCAGTTCGACGATGACGCGGGCCACGTCGATATTGCAGGCCTCCCGCTGCCGTTCCAGGCGGTCGAGCGCGGCCGGGTGCAGCAACACATCGAGCGGAAAATTGACCGATACCCGCACGCCGCGTTCAGCCAGCCAGGGCTCTGCCATGTCGGCGAAGGCGCGGGCGGATACCAGATCGGTCAGTTCGGCCGCGAGGCCGGCATCTTCGATCTGCGGAACGAAGCGATCCGGCAGCAAGGTCCCGAGTTCCGGATGATTCAGCCTGGCCAGCGCTTCCAGCCCGATGGGATGCCGATCGGCCATGCGGACAATGGGCTGGTAGCGGTTCTCGATCATGGCGCCGCGCAGGGCGAGCCGCAATTCGGCGAGGTCCATGGCAGTGGTGTCGCGCGGCTGGGATGCCGTCATCAAAGCCTCTATCACCGACCGGGGCGATGCTTCCGCGATCGTACCTATATGAGGAAGCAGACGGTTGGCCAGTCCCAAAGACAGCATGCCGATCTTTTCGGGCGAGTCGCTTTCCAGGGCGAGCCGGGCAAGTTCATCGAACAGCCCGTCCGCATCCGCTGCATCCACGAGCACATGCGACGGCCGGGCGGACGGTCCAGCCATGTGAGCGAGCGCCTCATGCGCGGTGCAGGGCGTAACGCCGCCGCCGGTGGCCTCGGCCGCGCCCTGGACAGCTCTCGCCCAAGCCTCGCTTCGGCTGACCAGAAGCAGGTTGAAACCCGAGGCCGGCGGCGCGCCGGGCCGTTCCCGGCCATCAATAACGCGCATGTGAACAGGCTCGCTGTCTTTCATCCTTGCGTGCTAACCGATATGCCGCACCGAGGCGAGGAAAATTCCGGCATTCGGCTATTAAATGCGCGTGTAGCGGTATCAGGATCAAAATCGACACGTCACTGTGTCAAAATTTATTGCCGTCTGACAAATAGATCCTCGCCCGGCCGCGGCCTACCCGAATTGAAAGCCCGGCTTGCGCTTCTCGATGAACGCCGACATGCCTTCTTTCTGGTCCGGAGTCCCGAACAGCGACAGAAACAGCGCGCGCTCGTGCCGGACGCCCTCCGCCAGGGTGGTTTCGTAGGCGCGGTTGACCGCCTGCTTGGCGAACTGCACCGCGACCGGCGACAGGTTGGCGAGCTTCTCGGCTATCTTCAGAACTTCAGGCAGCAACTGGTCCGCCGGGAAAATGCGGGAGACCAGGTTGGCGCGCTCGGCCTCCGCCGCGTCCATCATGCGGGCGGTCAGCACCAGGTCCATCGCCTTGGACTTGCCGACGGCGCGGGTCAGCCGTTGGGTGCCCCCGGCGCCTGGGATGACGCCCAGGTTGATCTCCGGCTGGCCGAATTTGGCGGTGTCGGCGGCGAAGATGATGTCGCACATCATTGCCAGCTCGCAGCCGCCGCCAAGCGCGAATCCGGCCACCGCGGCGATCACCGGCTTCTTGACGTGCAGCACGGATTCCCAGTTGGCGCCGATGAAGTCTTCCACCATGGCGGCGGGATTGGTGCGGTCGCGCATCTCCTTGATGTCGGCCCCGGCGGCGAAGGCGCGGTCGCTGCCGGTGATGACGATGGCGCCGATGGCCTTGTCGGCGTCGAAGGCGGCGAGTTGCTGGCCGAGTTCCCTGACCAACGCGTCGCACAAGGCGTTCAGCGCGGCCGGACGGTTGAGGCGGATCAGGCCGACGCGGCCGTGCGTCTCGGCAATGATGTTCTCGTAGGCGGCCATGATGGGGTCCTCCGGGTCGTGATGCGGGCGGTTTATAGCATTGGCCGGGGTTCGCACACCCTGCTGCCGGGGGCGAAGTGGCGAGGTGCGATGCCGCGGAAGTGATTTCGGGCAACGATCCGGCTTGCGATGGATCAAGAATGCGGCACTGCGTAGATGCAAGTGTCTGGCGACGGTGCTGCGCGGACCCGCCCCGGCGCTCTGCATGCCCATGACAGGAGCAGCCATGACACCCCACCTTCGGGATGACATGAAGACTATCGTTACGGATGACCTCCGGATTGACGTCATCGACGATCTTGCCCGGATCGAGGCTGCGTGGCGACTCGCGAGCATCGAACTGGCCGGCTACGTGTTCCAGAGCTTCGACTGGCTGGTGGTCTGGAACGCAACGATCGGCCTTCCGCTGGGCATTACCCCCGTGCTCGTTCAGGTTGCTGATGCAACGGGCCATACACTGATGCTTATCCCGCTTGGCATCCGGCGGATGCATGGATGCCGCGTGCTCGTCTTCCTCGGCGGCGAGGAGTCCGACTACAAGGCGCCGCTGATCGACCGGCGATTCGCTGCCGCCTGCCGTATCGCGGATTTCGCCGAACTCTGGGCGGCCATCCTGCGCCGGCTGCCGGCGTTGGACATTGTCTGGTTTTCGGGGATGCCGGCGACGATCGAGGGCGCGCCCAATCCCTTCGTTACGCTGCATGGCGCGGAGCCCGCCGGCTATGCCTACGCCGCCACGCCGCTGCCCGATACCTTCGAAGCCTACCGGCAGGCGCACCGATCGGCCTTGTTTCGCAAGGCGGCGCGCTTCTACCGGAACGGCGCCGAGGGCAGCCCGGTACGCCTCGAACGCGTCGCGGACCCGGCGGAGATGCTCGATATATTCGACCTGACGCTGGCGTGGAAGCGACAACGCTTCGGCAACGACTTTATGAATCCGGCCGTCGAACGATTTTACCGACGGATCCTGCAATCATGCCCCGCGGCCGTCACGCCGTTCGTTGCGCGTCTGTGGATCGAGGACACGATCGTCGCGACCGAGGTCGGCATGGTCCAGGGCAACCGGTTCTACGGGCTGCTGACCGCCTACGAGTCCGGCCCATGGGCTCGCTTGTCCCCCGGCCGCCTGCTGATGGCGGAGATCGTCAGGTGGTGCATCGCCGAAGGCCTCGAAACCTTCGATCTTACCTGCGGCGATGAGGAGTACAAGAAGGACTTTACTGACACCCGGACCGCCCTGCATGCATGCAGCCAGGGGCCGACCCGTAAAGGCCGCATCGTCCTGTTCGGCTTCGCGGTCATGACGCGCATCTATCAACGGGCTCTGAAGCACCCGCGCCTGCGGGCACACACCCTGGCTCTGAAGGCCCGGATGTTTGCCGTCATCGGCGCGCCTCGGTCAGCCTCCGCCTGCGGGTAATACCAACCGGCACTGAGAACGACTCGTTGGCGGGGCTGCCCCGTCATGCCGAAACAGGTCGGCATCCACGCCCTTCGCTGCCACAAACAGAGGCGTCAATGGCGGCCCTCCGCCCGCCATGACGCATAAGCTGCGCGCTATCGCTGGGTCCGCGGACAATGGAAGGTGCTGCGCCCCGACTGCACGATGCGGCGCACCCCGGCACACAAGGGCTCGCCGGGGCAGCCGGGGCAGGGTTCGCCCTCGCGGCCATAGACTTTCCAGGCCTGCCGGAAATAGCCCAGTTCGCCGCTCGGCTGCACATAGTCGCGCAACGTCGATCCGCCGGCGCGATACATGTGCTTTGCATCAGTTCGGGTGCCTGTCGCTTTGCGCTACCCGGGGACAAATTGATGGGTTAGGCTCCCACTATGAACCGTCCGGCCACGCTCGCGGAAGATATCGAGACCGACGCCGATCGGCGACAGCGCATAGCGCGCGAGGCTGCTTTGCTCGAAGAGGCGCGTGCCGAAATTGCCGCCGGTCTGGCCATCGACGCAGCCGATATAGAGGCGTGGATCGAGAGCATCGGCACGGACCATGAGCTGCCGCCCCCTTATCCTCGCCCGTGACGTACTGGTTCCGTGCGGCGCAAGCTGACCTATGCGCCGAGAGCGCTCGCCGATCTCGATGGGATTCGCCTCTGGTTGATGCAGCCTGGATCGGGGCCGGTTGCGAGGCGTAAGCTCGCTTCTATCGGGGCCGCGATCCGCCGCTTGCAGCGGGAACCTTGCCTTTACCCGATCGGCGTCCATGCCGGGGTGCGAGAACTACCCTGCGAAGGTGGGTACCGCGTGCTCTATGAGGTCCATCCTGACACGGCTCGCAGCGAGACGGCCGGCGATGTGCAGGTGCTCCGCGTATTTGGTCCGGGGCAGGACCGCAGACGTCCGTAAAGCGGTGCAGCGTTTCGCTGCTATCTCGTTTGCGGCATGGTCAGCCATATTGCACAAGCACGATTTTCAATACGTTTTCCCCGTTAAGAATGCCGATGCGTTCCTGCTTTTGATCTCCTGTTTGGACCAATACATAGTCAGCATTGGTTTCGATGAGATCGCCAATTCCGACCAGCTTGTTCCCGCGCAAAATAACGGCGGCATCTCCGACCGGTGCCGGCTGGCTTGCCTGAACAAAAATCAAATCCCCCCGGCTGAGCCGGCGGCCGTGGTGGCGGCTAAGCCACACCGCAAACGCCGACCTCGCCAGTTTCAGAAGGGGTGGCCGGCTTTCACGGCTCTCTGCCTTCGTCAGCCTCTCGTTGGCAGTTGCGGACTATCTCCTGCGAGCGTGAGCTTCCAGGGTTTTGACGAAATTCCGTGCTAGGCATAAATGGGAAAATATCCCATCGCCTAAACTGGCTAGCGATTGGTCTTCGCTTGGCGCTTGCCGTCATGTCGTTTGGCTTGCTCGTGCGGGTTCGCTGTCGCTGTGCTTCGAGGAAGTTGGTCAGCAGATTCATACCGCCAGGGATGCCCGGCACCCCGTCATTTCTGAGTTCGCGGACAGTAAAACGTGCTACGGCCCGACTGCACGATCCGGCGCACCCCGGCACACACGGGCTCGCCGGGGCAGCCGGGGCAGGGTTCGCCCTCGCGGCCATAGACTTTCCAGGCCTGCTGGAAATAGCCCAGTTCGCCGCTCGGCTGCACATAGTCGCGCAAGGTCGATCCGCCGGCGGCGATCGCCTCGGTCAGCGTGGCTTTGATCGCAGGGACGAGGCGCCGGGCGCGGAGGCCGGGCACGGTGCGGGCCAGCCGCAGCGGCGAAATCCCGGCGCGGAACAACGATTCACAGACATATATATTGCCCAGCCCCGCCACGACCTTCTGGTCCAGCAGCGCCGCCTTCATCGGCGTCTTCTTGCCCGCCAGCGCCGCCTCCAGGACCGCAGCGGTGAACGCCTCGTCCAGCGGCTCCGGGCCGATACCGGCCAGCAGGCGGTGCGCGTCCTCCTGCGCCGTTTCCACCAGGTCCACCGAGCCGAAGCGGCGCGGATCGACGAAGCCGACTCGCCAGCCGTCGTCGGTTTCCAGCTCCAGGTGCTCGTGCAGGGTGACGGCGTTCTTGCCGGCGGGCCCCAGCACCATGCGGCCGGACATGCCGAGATGCAGCAAAACCGACCAGCCGTTGTCCAGCCGCATCAGGATGTATTTGGCGCGGCGGCGGAACCCGGTGACCCGCGCGCCCACCAGAGTGTCCACCAAAGCCAGCGGCAACGGCCATCGCATATCCGGCCGGTTGGCAACGGCGCGTACCAGCCGCCGGCCTTCCAGCCGCATCTGCAGGCCGCGCATCACGGTTTCGACTTCGGGGAGTTCCGGCATGGCCGGGTTCAGGCTATACACCCTGTCCATGAGTGACAATCCTGCAACGACCGTCGATTTCGGCTTCCGCACCGTGGATCGCGACGAGAAAGCCGGCATGGTGCGCGCTGTCTTCGACAGCGTCGCAACGCGCTACGACCTGATGAACGACCTGATGTCGCTGGGCATCCACCGGGTCTGGAAGCAGATTTTTATCAGCGACCTGGCGCCAAGGCCGGGCCACACGCTGCTCGACCTGGCGGGGGGCACCGGCGACATCACCTTCGGCTGGCTGAAGCGCGGCGGCGGGCCGGCGTTGCTGACCGACATCAACAACTCGATGCTGTCCGTCGGCCGCGACCGCGCGCTGGACGGCGGGTTCGCCGGCAATATCAGGTTCGTGGTGGCGGATGCCGAGAAGCTGCCGCTGCCGGACCGCTGCGTCGATCGCGTCTCGATGGCGTTCGGGCTGCGCAACTGCACCGACAAAGACGCGGTGATCCGCGAGGCGCGCCGGGTCCTGAAGCCGGGCGGGCGGTTCCTTTGCCTGGAGTTCTCCAAGGTTACGGTCGCCGCGCTGACGCCGGTTTACGACGCCTGGTCGTTCAAGGTGCTGCCGAAGATCGGGCGCTACGTCGCCGGGGACGAGGACAGCTATCAGTATCTTGCCGAAAGCATCCGCATGTTCCCGGATCAGGAGACGCTGGCGGGGATGATGCGCACCGCCGGGTTCTCGCGGGTGCATGTGCGCAACCTGTCGGCCGGGATCGCGGCGATCCATACCGGGTGGCGCCTTTGAGTCTGGCCGGCAAGCGGGTCCTGCTGATCGTCTCGGGCGGCATCGCCGCCTATAAGGCGCTCGAGCTGATCCGCTTGCTGACCGGCGCCGGCTGTGGCGTCACCTGTGTGCTGACCGAGAACGGCGGCCGGTTCGTGACACCGTTGTCGCTTCAGGCGCTGAGCGGGGCAAGAGTCTACAGCGACCTGTTTTCGCTGACCGACGAATCGGAGATGGGGCACATCCAGCTCTCCCGCGCGGCGGACCTGCTGGTGGTGGCGCCGGCGACCGCGAACATCCTGGCGAAGATGGCGGGCGGCGTGGCGGACGACCTCGCCTCCACCGTGCTGCTGGCGACCGACAAGCCGGTGCTGGTGGCGCCGGCGATGAATGTGCGGATGTGGCTGCACCCGGCGACGCAAGCCAACCTGGCGACTCTGGAGCAGCGCGGCGTGCGGGTGGTGCAGCCGGGGGAAGGGGCGATGGCCTGCAACGAATTCGGCCCCGGGCGGCTGGCCGAACCGCCGGAGATCCTGGCCGCGATCGAGTCTGTGTTGAACCCGGCGCCGGGGCCGCTGTCCGGCCGCCATGCCCTGGTCACCAGCGGCCCGACTCATGAGCCGATAGATCCGGTCCGCTATCTGGCGAACCGGTCCTCCGGGCGGCAGGGCCATGCCATCGCCGCGGCGCTGGCCGAGCTTGGCGCCCGCGTCACCCTGGTCAGCGGGCCGGTAGCGTTGGCGGATCCCCCCGGCGTTGCCGTGCATCGCGTCGAGACCGCGCTGGACATGCTGGAGGCGTGCCGCGCCGCGTTGCCGGCCGATGTCGCGGTGTTCGCGGCGGCGGTGGCGGATTGGCGGGTCGATCATGCCGCCGCGCAGAAGATCAAGAAGCAGCCGGGCGCCGCGCCGCCCGCACTGACCCTGCTGCCCAACCCCGACATCCTCGCCACCATTGCCGCGCCCGGGCCGCAGCGGCCCCGGCTGGTCATCGGTTTCGCTGCGGAAACGGACGACCTGATGGCCAACGCCCGGGCCAAACTGGCGCGCAAGAATGCTGACTGGATCGTCGCCAACGATGTCTCGCCGGACACCGGCGTCATGGGCGGTGAGGAGAACACGGTGCACATCATCGCCGCCGGCGGGATAGACTCCTGGCCGCGTCTGGCGAAGTCAGCCGTTGCCCGGCGATTGGCCGGCCGGATTGCCGAGACCCTGGAATAAATTGCTAAGCCGCAACTACAGTCAATGCGGCAATACCAGAATGGCTACGGCACCGCCGCAGCTCTCAAGCCGCAATGATCCCGCGTGGCGCTCGGCAAAGCCTTGCGCCAGCGAGAGGCCCTCACCGTAAAGGGGGCTGCCGGTAAAACCCCAGCCGTTGTCGGTGACGCTGAGCACCGTGACGCCGCCCTCGGTTGCCAGGCGCACGGAAATCCGGCCGCTGGGGCGGCCTTTCAGGCCGTGCTTGACGGCGTTGGCCACCAGTTCATTGGCGCCCCGGATCACCGCTTCGCGCAACGCGGGCGGGCAGGTGCCGCGCACCGACACGCCGACGCGGATCAGCTGGTCGGGCGAGCGCATCATGTCCACCAATGCGCCGCCAAGCTGGCGCAGCCGATCGGCCATGGATCCCGGCGTCTCGGTGAGACCGAACAGCGCATTGGAAATCGTGGCCGACAGGGCGATGCGGTATTCCAGCTCACGGGCGATCTTTTCCCCGCCCGGCGTGTCGTGCAGCCCCGGAAGTTCGGTGATCAGCGCGATGATGCGTTGCAGGGTATTCTTGGTATGATGACGCAACTGGCGTAGATCGATTTCCTGTGCGGCGGCTTCGTTGCGGAGTTTCGGCTCGGAATAGTGGAAATCGGGTTGCCCGAGCCGCTCGGCCGGGCGTCGGCGCGGCTCGACCGCGGAGGCTGTGATATAAGCCATGGTCTTTGGCCTCTCGTTCGTGGACGGAAATCGGCGTTGCACGACGGTTCGGTTCGCATGGTTGGCACGACCCGTCCGCCGGTCTGCCGACAACCCCCGGATTAAGCGCATTCGAGTCCAATCGAGATCAAACCGTAAGTGAGAAAATTTCCTGCGTCAATCTATTTCGGCTTTCATGAAAAGGTTGCAGGTAATATTCCGATATATGTCTCTTTATACAAGAGTCTTTTAAGATTCGACGACGCCCGGGATGCGGCTAAGCCCCGGGGTCGTGGCAACAAACCGGCCGGAACCGCCGCCTTGGCGGTTTTCGGGCGAGGCAATGGCGGCTCCCGGCGATCCGATGATTTGGATTCGTTTAGAAAATAGTTGAGCCAAAGCCGCCGGCCAAAGTAATCCAGAGATTGTGTCGCCACAACGGTTCATCGGCCGGGCCGAGGGGCAGCGGCCGGACCCTTACCGAAACCATATCGTTGTATTTCCGTCCCAAACGGCCGATGGGCTGCGTGCCTTTGAAGCCTCCGGAAAGTCCCCGGGCCATCTGCGACCGGGATTATCATATTGCAGCAAGAATGATGAACATCATTTCCGTCCGGCCGCGGCTCTTTCGGGAGCGCAGTGATCTCGCAAGGCAACGGGCGCCAGGCGCGGCCGGACGGGATGCATCGCCGGGACTTGCCGCGAGGCGGCAACGGCCCGTCGTGGTCAGGTCCATCGACGTCCCGCCCGGTCATCACGCCAATAAAAACCGCATAGCGGCGGTTGCAGACATTTGCTGGCACCACATCCGCCGGACGATTACACTGGTGAGACACTTCTTCTCGGCCGAGTCGCGGCAGTGTTGCGGCACGCGCCGAGCACATCTGCAATCAGTTCTGACGGGACGCAATGGACCTGATCCTTCCCCAACTCAATCTGCCCGCCGCCCGGATCGTCCCCGATCCCGTGCCGCAATCCGACGAGCGCGCCAAACCGGCTCGCGGCAGACCCGTCCATCTGTCCGGTTATGAGCGGGAGGGGCAAGATTTTTATGCCACGCCGGCCTGGGTCACCGAGGCGCTGCTGAAGCACGTCCGGTTGCGCGGACCGGTTTGGGAACCCTGTTGCGGCGACGGGGCGATGGCCCGGGTGCTGGCCGGGCACGGCCACGCCGTCATCTCCACCGACATCGCCGATCGCGGGTTCGGTGAGGCGGGGGTGGATTTTCTGCAATGCCGGACGGTGCCGGGCGGGTGCCGCAGCATCGTCACCAATCCGCCCTACGGCGATTCCGGGTCGCATGAAGGCCAGTCCCGCTCGCCGCTGGCGATGCGGAAGTTCCTGAGTCATGCGCTGATGCTGACGGAGCAGGTCGAGGGGCAACTCGCGCTGCTGGTGCGGCTGCAATGGATCGCCGGGCGGTTTGTGGCGGAGACTATGTCGGCGGCGCCGTTCTCGGCGGTGATCGTCCTGACCCGGCGCATCCGCTGGTTCGACATGGCCGAGAAGACCAACCACGCCCAGCATCATCACGCCTGGGTGGTGTTCGACCACGCGCATCCACCGGGCCAGCCGCCTGCGTTGCTGTACTCTTAAGAGTTCAAGCCCCCGCCGATTGCGCGCTTGCATTGCCGATCGTTGAATGGATCGGAGACCATGTCGGGAAACGTGTGATGGGTGGTTCCGGCGAGTCGGCTCAACTGTTTCAACGATGCGTTTAGCGGCCTGGCGCGCCGCCATGGCGCTGGTGTCCCTGATCGGCGCCACTGCCGTCTATTACGCAACGATCAGACCGGACTGGCTGCGGCTGACCTGTGCCGGCATCGTCATCGCGGTTGCCGCAGTGGCGATCCTGGCGATGCCGTTCCGCCGCGGCGTCATCCTGTGGGCCGTCCTGACCGTTGCCGTGGCGATCTGGTATGCCCTGGATCGGCCGTCGAACACGCGCGACTGGGCGCCGGAATATGCGATCCCCGCGACGGGGGTGGAGACGGGGCGGACGGTTTCGCTCCGCAACATCCGCAATTTCGCCTACCGGTCGGAAACCGAATTCACGGCCTCCTATTACGATGCCGGCTTCCCGCTGGACGAACTTGAGTCCGTGGATCTTGTCGCGTCCTATTGGTCGGGCAAGGCCATCGCGCATATCTTCCTGACGTTCGGCTTCCGCGGTGGACGCCACATCGCGTTCTCGATCGAGACACGGCGTCAGGCCGGCTTTGAGTATTCGACGCTGGCCGGATTCTTCCACCATTACGAACTGTTCTATGTCGCCGCGGACGAGCGCGACCTGATCGGTGTCCGGACCGACATCCGTCATGAGCAGGTCTATCTGTACCGCCTGCGTCTGACCCGGGAAACGCGAGAGGCGTTGTTCCTCAGCTACGTGCGCAAGCTGGACGAACTGGCGGTAAATCCGGAATGGTACAGCACGCTGACGCACAACTGCACCACCGGGATTCTCGCCCGCGCCGACGCACCCAGGCATATCCGCTTCGACTGGCGGGTGCTGCTCAGCGGCTATGCCCCGCGTTATGCGTATCAACTCGGCCTGCTTGACGACGGCAAGAGCTATGCGGAGCTGCAACGAGACAGCCTGATCCGGCGGCCGCCCGGAGCGGTGATCGATGCGGATTATTCGATGAAGATACGGCAAGCGGTGTCGCCAAACGGATAGATGGCGACCCGGCCGGGGTCAGCTTCCGGATATTCGGGCCAGTACCGTCACCGGGGGATGCGGGCGCCATAACGCTTGCAAAAAAACTCTGCGCAATCTCTTTCGACTTGCCGATTTCGTGGCCCGCCTCCGGCTCCTCAATAAGGGTCCAGCTTGCTCCGGCCTCGTGGTTGATTTGAAAAATTCGCCGAATGGCATCCTGGCGGTATTGCAGGTCGTTGCCGCCGACAAAAAACAGGCCCGGAACGCGCCTCGACTCGGGTGGCAGAAGGTCGGAGTAGTACACCCCTCCCTTATTGACAACGAAGCCCGCCACGCGGTCCGGCTTCCAGGCGGCGAATTCGTAGTTGAACTCCCCGCCGGCCGACATGCCCCAAAGCAACAAGGGGGCACTTGCGAGCTCCGGGTGGCTGAGCCGCCGGCCCAGTTCGCTCAGGGCGTCCAGCAGCGCATCTCCGCTGCCACGCGACACGTCGACATAGGCTTCGACTCTCATGTCCGGATGCGGCTTGTCGCTGAGGTAGCAGCCAATCAGTGCCAGGTTGTGCCTGATGGCCAGCGCCCGCCACTGTTCGTCCTCGATCTGCGATCGGCCATCCTGGTTAGAACCCGGCACGAGGACAACAACGCCGCGGACGGACGGAATCCCGGCCGGATACCACAGCCTGAAGGCTGCCTGATCGTAATTCTCACCCGGAGGCGCAGCCCAGTTCATCCTTTTCCCGAGAGAGAATTGATTGACGCGGGTCAGCCTCACAAACAGCAGGGCAGCGCTTAAGCAGAGGCCGGTCAGGGCAATGGCAATTTTGAGAGCCGCGTAGCCTGCAATGGTCGAAGTCATGTCCTGATAATCCGATGATTGCGGCAGCGCGGGGCGAACCTGTCCAGGCGGTCCCGCATGTCACTGTACAAAGGTCCGATTGATCGATTGGTAAGGCGAGTTTCGTGAGGCAGGACCCTGGGAAATTTTCAACCGCAGCGACCCCCAGCTTGTACCCGCGCATGGGCTGGCGGTGAATTCAAATAATCAGGATGTTGAAACGGTCGCTATACGCTCTTTTCACGGATGCGCAGGACAGCAGCGTCCGTGTGCCAGGCTGGCGGTATTGAGATCGATAAAGTGCCTGCGCCGCTATGGACCGTCGTCTTCGAACGGTCCCGCCAGGCGCGCCATGATCCCTCTCTCAGCGGCGAATCGGCGCAGGCTTTTCGTGCGGCAGGCCACCGTCGTCGATGTCGAAGTCCGGATCGAAGACCGTGTGACCCTGGCTGCCGACGAACGCTGGCTGCGCCTTGATCCACTCGCTCGGCTTCTGCTGCTTCGCATAAGCCAATAGCCGCGCCTCCAGATCGGCTGCGATGTCCGGATGCTGATCCGCCACGTTGGTCGTTTCGCCCGGGTCCTTCGACAGGTCGAACAATTCGGTCCTGCCCGGCAGCAGCGCGATCTTCACCAGTTTCCAGTCGCCCTTGCGTACCGCGCCACGAAATGCTTCGACATTGATCAGGATATCCTCGTTCGGTGAGGCTGCCCCGGCGGTCAGCACCGGCCAGATGTCCCTGCCATCCATGGGATGTTCGGCGTTGCCCCTCCCCCCGGCCAGCGCCAGCAAGGTCGGCATGATGTCTACCATGTGTAGGGGAGCCGTAACGGTCCCCGGCTTCAGGTGGCCCGGCCAGTTGGCGAAGGCAACCACGCGCACGCCGCCCTCATACAGGCTGCCCTTGCCGCCGCGCAGCGGAGCGTTGGAGGCCGGGGCCTTGGCACCTTGCTCGATGCCGCCTTCCTCGTGTCCGCGCTCGTCGTTGCTCTTGGCACCCTGCGCGAACAATCCGCTGGTGGCGCCCCCATTGTCGCTGGCGAACAGGATCAGCGTGTTGTCCCGCAGGTGCTTGTTCTCCAGTGCGGCAACAATCCGGCCGACCTGGTCATCCAGTGCCGAGATCATCCCCGCATAGGCCTGCCGGTTCTTGTCCTTGATGCCGGGGTAGAGGTCCTTGTACTTCTGCGGCGCCTGATAGGGGGCGTGCGGCGCCAGCGAGGCGAAATACAGGAAGAACGGCTTTTTGCCGTCCTGCCGGTCGATCAGCCTGACGGCATCGTCGCCAATCAGCGTCATGTAGTAGCCGGGTTCCTTCAGGAAGGTGCCGTTGCGCTGCCAGTCGATAAGGCCGCCGCGGTCGTGGGTGAAATAGTCCACCTCACCGGTGACATTGCCGTAGAAATAGTCGAAGCCGCGATTTTGCGGCCAGTACTTCCTGTCGGCATGGCCAAGATGCCATTTGCCGGTCATCAGCGTGGTATACCCGGCTTCTTTCAAAGCCTGCGGCAAGGTCCGCTCATTCGTCGGCAGGCCATAGGTGTGGCTGGGGAAGATAACCAAAGTCTGCAAGCCGTAGCGCATTGGATAGCGGCCGGTCATCAGCGCCGCGCGAGACGGCGTGCAGACCGGTTCACCGTAGAACGAGTCCATGCGAACGCCGGCCTCGGCCAGCTTGTCGATGTTGGGAGTCTTGATGTCGCTGCCGCGATAGCCGACATCGGCTGATCCCAGGTCGTCGGCCATGATGAATACAATGTTCGGTTTAGGTTCGGCGGCTCGTGCCGTCGCGAAGGCGGTGAGGCCAAGCAGGACCGCCAGGAAAAATCTGCCGAAAAGATGCATGGTGCGAAGATCTCCGGTCATTGCAGCTGAACCTCGACCTTCTCGATGCTGCCGTCGAACCGGAAGGGAGCGCGGTCGAAATAGTCGAACGAGACGGGCGAACCGAGGTCCATGCCGACATCGAGAGTCTCGCTGGCGGAAAACGCACCGGCCACCGTTCGCTTGACGTCGATGTGCAGCGCGTCCTTGCCGTCCACCGAAATCGTGACCACCGCGGGTCCGGCCGGCTTCGGGATCGACGTGTCGATAGCGATTCGATGCCGGCCCGGGGCCAGAACCCCTACCGAGCGGTCAATGTAACGCTCGATCATCATCATGTTGTACTCGTAGACCAGATGACCCTTGTCCATATAAAGCGTCAGCCCCCCGCCGATGCCGCCGAGCGCATACAGCACGCCCGAGGCGTCCGGGCCGAAGGTCGCGTCCACGACCACATGGTTGCTTTCGCGGCCGAGGCCGGGCGCCGCGAACTCCGGCAGCCGCGTGGTCGAAGCGTCGAATGTCCAGTGCGTATAAGGCACTTTCACCCGATCCTCTGGGTGCAGACGAGTCCACAGGCCGGCGCCGACGGGGAACACCTTATTGGCCTGCGCTTCCGTCAGGAACAGTTGTTTCATCGCTGCCAGGCGCTTCGGATCTTCCGCGGCCACATCGTTCGCCTGCGAGAAATCGTGCCGCAGGTCATACAGTTCCCAGACATCCGTGTTGGCATCCCAGGTGGCAAGCCCGGGGCTGACGGTCAGCCAGGGCGTCAGCGGACCGAACGCCGCCGCATACCATCCGTCATGGTAGATGCCGCGGCTGCCGTTGTTCTCGAAATACTGCGTTGTCTTCCGCCACGGCGCTTTCGCGTCGGCGAAGCTGTACACCATACTGATGCCGTCGATCGGGTCCTGCGCGATGCCGTTCACCACTTTCGGCGGGACGATGCCGAGGATGTCATAGATCGTCGGGACGATGTCGTTGACATGATGGAACTGCGGCCGCGGCGTGGCGTCCGGTTTGATGCCCTTCGGCCAGGAGATCACCATCGGGTTGCGCGTGCCGCCGAAATGCGAGGCCACCAGCTTGGTGTAGCGAAACGGCGTGTCGCCGGCCCAGGCCCAGCCGGCATGATACATGTTTTCGACCTTGTTGCTGCCGAGCGCGTCGAGGCCGCCGATTTTATCGAGGGCGGAAAGTTGCTGGCCGATCGTGCTGGGGATCTGGTTCTGCGCCAGCAACTCGCTGATCGTGCCGTTCTGGCCTTCGGCGCTGCTGCCGTTGTCGCCGAAGATGTAGAAGATGATTGTGTTGTCGCGCAGCCCAAGCTGCTCGATGGCGCTGACCAGGCGGCCAACCTGTGCGTCGGTGTGCTCGACGAAGCCGGCGAAGACTTCCATCAGCCGGCGCTGGAACGGTTTTTCGTCGTCCGGAATGCTGTCCCACGACGCCATGGTATCGGGGCGCGGCGTCAGTTTCGTAGCCGGTGGAATCCAGCCGAGTTGAAGCTGGCGCCGGTAGACGCGTTCGCGATAGGCGTCCCAGCCGTCGTCGAATTTGCCCTTGTACTTGTCCGCCCATTGCTTGAAGACCTGGTGCGGGCCGTGCGCGCCACCGGGCGCCCAGTACATCAGGAATGGCTTGTCGGGCGAGAACGCCTGGTGGCGCCGCAGCCAAAGCAAAGCCTTGTCGGCCATGTCCTGCGTCAGGTGATACGCCGGGTCGTGCGGCGGCTCGATCGCCGTGGTGTCCTGGAACAGCCGCGGTTCGTATTGCGAGGTTTCCCCGGCCAGGAAGCCGTAGAAATAATCGAAACCGTATCCCGTCGGCCAGCGGTCGAACGGCCCCATCGCGGTCGTTTCGGTCGCCGGGGTGTTGTGCCACTTGCCGAAAGCGGCGGTCTTGTAGCCGTATTCGTGCAGCACCTCCGCGACGGTGGCGGCGCTTTTCGGAATGACCCCGGTATAGCCGTCGAAATCGAGCGCACGTTCGGCGATCGTGCCGGAGCCGACACGCTGATGGTTGCGCCCGGTCAGCAGCGCGGCCCGTGTCGGCGAGCAGATCGAGGTGGTGTGGAAGGTATTGTAGCTGATGCCGTCATTGGCGAGTTTGGTCAGCGTCGGCGTTGCAATCTCGCCGCCGAACGTGTCCGGCAGGCCGAAGCCGACATCGTCGAGCAAGACGATCAGGATGTTCGGCGCACCGGCGGGCAGGCGGTCCGGATCGACGCGGCGGACATGCTGCGATTGCTGCAATGTCGGTCCGGCGACGCTGGCTGTCGGTGTCGGTGGAAATGGCAGGACGGAGCCGTCTGTTGGTTGGGCCTGTGCTCGCGGAGACCCGATAAAGATGACCGCGGACACGACGAAACAGGCCAGCAGCAATCGCTTCATTTGAACGTTTCCCGGGTTGTCGTTGCCGGGACGTTCCGGCGGCAGGCTGCTTCCAGGCTGTCAGCAAGCGCGCTTGACCGGGTGGCGCATTGATGCAGGTCAATGGGGCCCGGGCAGCCCTGCATTCTTGACCTCGTCTCGAAGGCGCTGATGTCCGGAGAGCGTCAGATCGGCCGACGGGTGCTCGGCTCTGATCAGAAACAGCCAGTTTCTTGTTTGGTCATAAGCAACCACGTCGGCCACTGTTGGAAGGTCGTGCCCTCCGGGTAGTCCCAGTCGCATAGACGTTTGCTCAGCCTCATGTTTCGGCACCCCAGCAACAGATGCCGGGAAGAGAAGCGTTGCTGCCGGGCAGAATCGCGGAAGGAAGCCTGTAATGAGTGCGGGCGGCAAATCGATCGAATCGTGATCGCTTGGGTCAGATGGCAACCTTTTCGGGCACCGCCAACCGGACGAGTGAAGGCCGCCGTCTTTCAACCGTTGATTTCACCATTTGGGCCTGACCCACTAAATTATCGGAACCGGTTGGCATTCAACTTTGCCATCGGTCCGAACCGGAGCCACGTCGCAACAGGATCAACAACGGCCGCGCTGCTGCCAAAACAAGCGATGGCGGCGGACAGGACGGGATTTGCCCCGCCTCATCCGCCGCCATCGCGCTTAAACACCCCGCCGTTACGCCGGGCCTGGCGGTCGGCAATGCCTTACGCCGCGACCGCCACCTCCACCAGCTCCGCCGGGTCCATCCGCTGCTTGCGCAGCAGATCCCGATACGGACCCGGCCGCGCCGCCAGCGCTGTCGGGGAGCCGTCATCGACGATCCGGCCCTTGTCCATGACGATGATGCGGTCGAAGCTTTGCAGCGTGGACAGCCGGTGGGCGATGGCGATCACCGTCCGCCCGGTCATCAGCCGATCGAGCGCATGCTGGATCGCCTGTTCGGATTCCGTATCCAAAGCGCTGGTGGCCTCGTCCAGCAGCAGTATCGGCGCGTTCTTCAGCAGCGCGCGGGCGATCGCCAGACGCTGCCTCTGTCCACCCGACAGCTTGACGCCGCGGTCGCCGACCATGGTGTCGAAGCCTTCCGGCATCGCCTCGATGAAGTCGCGGCAATGCGCCATGTCGGCGGCGGCCAGCACGTCCTTTTCCGTTGCGTCCGGACGGGCGTAGCGGATGTTCTCCAGCACCGAGCGATGGAACAGCGAGATATCCTGCGGCACCACCGCCATCACGTCGTGCAGGCTGGACTGCGTGACATCGCGGATGTCCTGCCCGTCGATCGAGACGCTGCCGCCGCACACGTCGTGGAAGCGTTGCAGCAACGACAGCACTGTGGACTTGCCGGCGCCGGAGAAGCCGACCAGGCCGACGCGCTCACCCGGCTGGATCACCAGGTTGAAGTCGTTCAGTACGGCCGGGCGGTTCGGATAGGCGAAGCGCACCTGCTCGAAACTAACCTCGCCCGGACCCGCCACCAGCGGCTGCGCATCCGGCAGGTCTTCCAGGTCGTGGGGGGTCAGCAGGGTGGAGATTGCCTCATCCAGCCGCGCGACATGCTGCGTCAGGTCAACCAGCGCGACCGCGAGGTCCCGCGTGCCGTGCAGGATGCCGAACGCCAGCGAGGTGATCAGCACAAGGTCGCCGACTTTCGCCTGGCCGTGCTGCCAGAGCAGAATGCCCCAGGCGACCGCGCCGGCGGTCAGGAACGCGGTCATGATCGCGTGCACCAGCCGGATATGCTCTAAGTAATAAAGACTGCGGCGGCGCGAGGCCATTTCGGTCTCCATCCGCGCGCCGATGCGGCCCTGTTCGCGGAAGGTGGCGCCGAAGGCGCGGACGACGTTGAAGTTGCTGATGACGTCCACCAGCTCCCCGTCCACCGCGGCGGCTTTCTCGGCGTAGTCGCGGTGCCGGGCGGAGCCCTTGCGCGCCATCTGGTAGACCACGGCACCCATCAGCAGCGACACGCCGAGCAGCGCGCCGGCGAGTTGCAGGTTGACCGAGCCGATGAAGCAGATCGACAGCACCACGGCGATCATCGGCGGCATGACGTTCCACGCGCCGGTGTTCTCAACCGTAAAGGCCGCATTGGCGGTGGAGCTGATGCGGCTGGCCAGCGCGCCGGGCAGACGCTCCGCGAAATATGATGGCGAGTGGGCGGACAGGTGGGCGAACAGATCCCGCCGGACGTCGCCGGTGACGCGCACGAAGGTGCGGTGAGCGGCGTATCCGCCGATACGCCAGGACAGGTTGTCGGCGGCGACCAGTCCGCAAAGCAGCGCGAAGGGCCACCACACCTGGTTGCCGGCGGCTTCGCGGCCGGCGGCGACGATGTCGATCAGGTGCTTCATGCCGTACTGGGTGGAGACGCTGCAGGTCACCGCGACGATCACCGACATCAGTATGGTCAGGTGGCCCGCTGGATGGCGCCTTATATAATTGTACAGAAACGCCAGCGGGCGGCCGCGCAACGACGGCAGGCCGCCGGGCTTGGGCGCCGGCGGTGGCTGGCTTGGCCGCGGGGCGGTTGCCTTGCGGGCGGGCCGGGCAGCGAAGCTTGCCCCGTTGGCGGGGGCGAAAGCGACGTAAGTCTGAGCCATGACGACGGCAGCTCCTGTAGCCGGGATAGGGATGCGGACCCGGACCGCTGAGACAGAGCTTCGTCATATTTGTCGGCCAAATTAAGGCAGCGAGGGCCGATAATCATGCCTAACACGCCGACATTTCGCCACATTCAGAAACTATAACCCTTGTTTGATAGACGCTGATGGATTGTGAAGTCAAGCGCGAGACACGCCGAACCAATCACAATATAACAGTCGCCTGGTGGCTTAAACCCGTAGTCAAACTGGGGCATTTTTCTTATGCGTATTGCTCAAATATCGCCTCTGTTCGAGGCGGTTCCGCCCAAGCTGTACGGCGGCACCGAGCGTGTGGTCTACTCGCTGACCGAAGAACTGGTCGCGATGGGTCACGACGTCACCCTGTTCGCCAGCGGCGACTCCGTGACCTCCGCCACGCTCGCGCCGATGCGCGACCAGGCGCTGCGGCTCGATCCCTCGGTCAAGGATTGGGTGGCGATCTACTATCGCATGGTTGAGATGATCTATCGCCGCAAGGACGAGTTCGACGTCCTGCACTTCCACATCGACTACTTCCCGCTGTCGCTGTTCAGCCGCCAGAACACGCCGTACCTGACGACCATTCACGGCCGCCTCGACCTGCCGGAGTTCGTCGAAACCTACAGCACCTTCGCGAACGCGCCGTTCGTCTCGATCTCCGACAGTCAGCGCGCGCCGATACCGAACCTGAACTGGGTGCGCACGGTACTGCACGGCATGCCGGCGAACCTGCTGAAGCCGCTGCCGGTGAAGCAGGAATACGCCGCGTTCCTCGGCCGCGTGTCGCCGGAAAAGGGCCTCGACCAGGCGATTCAGATCGCCGGCAAGGCCGGCCTGAAGCTGAAGGTCGCCGCCAAGGTCGATAACGCCGACAAGGAATACTACGACACCATCATCAAGCCGCTGATCAAGGGCAACTCCAACGTCGAGTTCATCGGCGAGATCAACGACGCGCAGAAGCCCGCATTCCTGTCCGCTGCGCATGCGCTGGTCTTCCCGATCCGCTGGCCGGAACCTTTCGGGCTTGTGATGATCGAAGCGATGGCCTGCGGCACGCCTGTGATCGCCTTCAACCACGGCTCGGTGCCGGAAGTCATCGACAACGGGGTGACCGGTTTCATTGTCAACGATATCGATGAGGCCGTGAAAGCCCTTGGCAAAGTCGATACGCTCGACCGCGCCAAGGTGCGGGCGACGTTCGATCGACGCTTTACCTCGCGCCGCATGGCGGAAGACTACGTCGATCTATACGAGACGCTGGCCCAGCCGGTGCGGCGCCTGCAGGTCGCATAAAGGAAGCTCGGGGGCGCTGCCCCCGAACCCCCGCTCAGGGCCGGCGGCCCTGTGAACCCTGGTATTTTGAGGGGTTGTGGGAGAGGGGCTACTCGGGGTTGCGAACCCCCGGGTTGCCCCTCTCTCGCATCCCCTCAATTAATGGGATCAAAGGGCCGCCGGCCCTTTGCGGGTCCAGGCATGCCCCTGCAAAGGCGGGGGGCAGCGTCCTGGCCTTCCTTTAGGCACCATCGATGCGCAGCAGGCTGGGGCTGAACGGACTGAACTTCTTCACCGCGGCGGTTCAGGCCGGCTTCGGTCCGTTCATTGCCGTCTGGCTGACCCAGCAGGGCTGGTCGCTGCGTGCCCTCGGCCTGGCGCTCAGCATCGGCACCTTCGCAGCCCTATTGGGCCAAATTCCGGGCGGCTGGTTGGTCGACCAGGTCCACCGCAAGCGGGGAGTCACCGCCGCGGGGTTGATCGCCCTGGCCGTCAGCGCGCTGATGCTTTGCCTGCTGCCGACTCGGCCGCTGATCTGGGGCGCCCAGGTGGCGCACGGGCTGGCGAGCTGCGTCGTTACCCCGGCGATCGCGGCCATCACTTTATCTTTGTGCGGGCATGACAGTTTTGGCGAGAAAATGGGCGTCAACACGCGATGGTCGTCGCTCGGCAATGCGGCCTCGGCAGCGCTGCTGGGTGCGGCGGCAGCCTACGTCTCGGAGCAGGCGGTGTTCCTGGTCACGGCGGCGCTGGTCGTTCCGGCACTGGTATCGCTGTTCGTGATCAAGGCGTCCGACTGCATCGAGGACGGCGAGGATCATCCGGCGATGCGCCACCCGAAGCACCGGGAGCACCCGGCCTGGCGAACCTTCGCCGAACCGGCGCTGCATATCTTCGCGGTTGCCGCCTTGCTGTTCCAGTTCGCCAATGCGGCGATGCTGCCGTTGGCGCTGCACGGTCTGGCGCGACGCGGCGAGGCGTCCGGATTTACGGTCTCGGCGACCATCATCGTGCCGCAGATCGTCACGGCGGTGCTGGCGCCCTGGTTCGGCCGCCTTGCGCAACGCTTCGGCCGCCGCCCGATCCTGCTGATCGGCTTTGCTGCCGTGCCGCTCCGCGCGGTGCTGTTCGCCAGCTTGCCCGGTGCGGCGCCGCTGATGGCGTATCAGGCGCTGGACGGAGTAAGCGCGGCGGTGTTCGGGCTGATGCTGCCGCTGATCGCGGCGGATACGACCCGGCGCACCGGCTATCTGAACCTCGCCATCGGCTCGCTCGGGCTCGCCGCCGGGCTGGGTGCCACTTTCAGCACGGTGATCGCCGGGGATGTCGCGGAGCGCTTCGGCGAACCGGCGATGTTCCTGTTCCTGGCCGCTGTCGCCCTGTCGGCGGTGCTGCTGCTCTGGCTGGCGATGCCGGAGACCCGCCCGGTGCGGCAGCGCAAGGCGGTTACCGCCTGATCTTGCGCAGTCTCGCCGGGCGATGCCTGATAAGCCCGCGACGCCGCGAGGGAGGACATAAATGGATCAGGCCGAAGCCACGCATCTGTTCGAGCCGGCAGGCGATTTCCAGTGCCTGCACGAATTCATCCCCGCCGCGCGCGCCAAGCTGTCTGACCATCTCTGGGGCTATCTCGTCGGCGCGGCGGAATCCGAAACGACGATGCGGCGCAACCGGCTGGCGCTCGATTCCCTGGCGCTGCGGCCGCGGGTCTGTGTCGATGTATCGAAGATCGAGCTTGGCACCACCCTGTTCGGCCGCATGCTGCGCCTGCCGGTCATTCTGGCTCCGGTCGGCTCGCTGGAATCGTTCCATCCCGGCGGGGCGGCGACGGCGGGGCGGGCGGCCTCGGCGTTCGGCGTGCCGATCATGGTGAGTTCGGTGACGGCGCCGGGGCTGGAGGAGTCGGCGGCGGCGGCGACCGGGCCGAAAATTTTTCAACTCTATGTGCGCGGCGACGATGCCTGGGTGGACGACATCGTCCGGCGCGCAGTGGATGCCGGCTACGACGCCTTCGCCATCACCGTCGATACCGCCGCCTATTCGCGGCGGGAACGGGACATCGCCGGACGATTCGTCAAGCCGTGGCGCGCGGTGGCGACCGGGCAGAGCTACCAGGCGGGTTTCAACTGGGACAATGTCCGGCACTTCAAGGCCACGCACACAATCCCGCTGATCCTGAAGGGCATCGCCACCGCCGAGGATGCGGCCCTGTGCTGCGAGTTGGGCGTTGACGGAGTCTACGTCTCCAACCATGGCGGGCGGCAGCTCGATCACGGGCGCGGGTCGATGGACCTGCTGCCGGAGGTGATGGCGGCGGTGCGGGGCAGGGCGCGGGTGATCATCGATGGCGGCATCTGCCGCGGCACGGACATCGTCAAGGCGATTGCGCTCGGGGCCGACGCGGTGGCGATGGGGCGGATGTATTGCTACGCGCTGGCGGCCGGCGGCGATGCCGGTGTGCACAAGATGCTGGAACTGCTGGAGCACGAGTTCGGCGTGGCCATGGCGCTGGCCGGCGCGCGCAGCCTGGCGGAGTTGCATCCGGGGTTCGTGTTCCGCGATGCTCCGCCGGTGGCGCAGCCGCATGTGCACAGTGCCTTCCCGTTGTTGCAGGCGACGCCGGAGTTTCGGGGATAGCGGCGCCTGCCTCCTCGTCATGGCCCGGACGAGCCGGGCCATGACGAGGAGGGGGCGCCACGGAAAGCTCTACTCGCCGGTAAAACGCGCCGCCCGCTTCTCCCGGAACGCCGCCAGGCCCTCCAGGAAGTCGCCGGTGAGCGCCGCTTTCGCCTGCAGCTTGGCTTCCAGGTCGAGCTGTTCGATATAGCGGTTGTCGAGGCCCTCCCAGGCCATCTGCCGGATCATCCCGAGCGACCGCGGCCCCTTGGCGAGGCCCCGGGCCAGCTCCATCGCCGCCGGCATCAGCGCCGCATCGTCCTCCACCCGGTTGATCATGCCCCACGCGAACGCCGTCTCGGCCGGCAGCGGCTGCGCCAGCAACGCCAGCTCCAGCGCCCGCGCCATGCCGATCAGCCGCGGCAGGATCCAGGATGATCCGCAGTCCGGCACCAGGCCGATGCGGGCGAAGGCCTGCAGGAACGATGCGGAACGGGCGGCGAGCTTGATGTCGCCGGTCAGCGCCAGGCTCATGCCGGCCCCGGCGGCGATGCCGTTGATCGCGGTGACGATCGGGATGTTCGACGCGCGCAGGCGGAGGAACATCGGGTTGTACCAGGCCTCCAGGTCCGACTCGACGTCGCCCAGCGCCTCGGCGGCGCGGTCGCGTTCATCCCGGTCGGGATCGTTCAGGTTGGCGCCGGAACAGAATGCCCGGCCGGTGCCGGTGATGACAAGGCAGCGGGCCGGACCGGCTTCGACGGAGTCCAGCGCGTCCGTCATGTCCTCGCGCAGCTTGCGCCCGAAGGCGTTCAGCACGGCCGGGTCGTTCAGTGTCAGCACCGCGACGTCGCCAACGGTTTCAAGAATGATTTTGCCATGTTGCATCGTCGCTGGTCTCCCGTCCCGCCGCGCATCGCGGATTGCGCGCTCCAGGCTAGCAGCATTGGCGGCGATGACCAGGGAGAGGCGCGCTGCGCGGGGCGGCGCCCTGCATCGCCTTCCGCGCTTCAGCCTAAGGCGCTGCGGTCCTTTAACCGGTTGTTCCGGCGCCAATATCGACTCGACCGGCAACGCCTTTTGACGTTTTCAGCCAGCACCGTTCCGGATCGCCGGGAGGCTATGCGCAGGCCGATCGGCTGCTATCGAATCGGGTACTACTTGCGGTCCTCGCAGAATTGAAACCATGAGCGAGTCGCGATGCGCTCTGCGAAACAACTAGACTGAGAGCATCGCCGCCCCGGAAGCGGCATGGACGTTTCTTTAATTCTATGCCGGTCCACCGCGACGGCGTTTCTTCGGCGGGAGCTCTCCGGCGTGCCGACGGCGGTCGCCACCAACGCCTTTGCTCCAAGTGAACAGAGGCTTGGATGATAATGTTCTTCGCATGAAGAGGGGCAAAACGACACCGATGGAGGGCTATTTCAACGCCTCCGGTGCCTGTGCCCGCCACGACGGTGGGGGCGCCCGCGCAGCGTGGCAAAGTCAATGCGGTCTGGTATCGGTGATCGAAAGCCATTTGGCGCCGGGACCAGGCATCCCGTCCGCCAAATGGCACTATTGTTCGGTCTGAAGGTTTAGCCCCGGCCGCCGCGCTTGGCGGGCGCCTTGCGGGCCGGCTTCTTCGGCGCGACAGTACGGCTGCGTCCCAATCCCATCTTCTTAGCCAGCGACGAGCGGGTTTCCGCGTAGTTCGGCGCCACCATCGGATAGTTGGAGGGCAAGCCCCATTTTGTCCGGTACTGATCGACCGTCAGATTGTGCTCGGTCATCAGGTGTCGTTTCAGCATGGTCATCTGCTTGCCATCTTCCAGGCAAACGATGTGATCCGGGAAGACCGACTTGGTCACCGCGACCGCCGGCTTCAACGCTTCGACCGGCGCGGGAGCTTCCCCGACAGTCGATAAGGTCTTGTAGACCTCACGGATCAAAGCCGGCAGCTCCTCCACGGGAACCGCGTTCTTTGTTAAGTGAGCACTCACGATTTGGGCCGTGAACCCCAGCACATCGTCAGACATATATTTCTTTCCTGCAACCCAGAGAGGTCAATATAGTCCATGCGATCAAATGGCGCCATAGTCCTCTGACGCATTTGTCAGATGAATTTTCGGCCGATCGGCTGGGGCGTGGGACAGCTCGGTTTTTCCGCAGATATTGGCAGCCAGAAACCCTTAGGTAGAAAATGAAACCGGGCCCGGGATCGAAGTTGCAGCGGTAATGGAGGACCTCGGCATCAACTTTGCCAGGTAAGGCGGCATCGACCTTGCCAGCGAAGTACGAATCCTTTGACGGGATCTTCTCTTGCCGGACGCGACTCGAGTCGCCGGAGAGGGTGCTTATGCCAGTCCGCGTGAAGATTGACCCGTAGTCACGGTGTTCGCGGCCGTCATGGCGGGCGCGTCTTTGTTAACATAAGCAAAACGCGTGGATGCCAACCTCCATCGGCATGACAATGCGGCGTGGCGCAGGGTCGCTGTCATGGCGGAGTGGTATTATGCGCCCGGATCGGCGTGAAAAGCCGGCCGTGCGGCGCCCGGGCGGCCGAAGCCAGTGCGAAGAAGCCGGACTTCTTGGCTTCGACCCGGGAGGACTGCGCAGGCGGTTTCGTCGGCAAGTCGACGATCCCGGCGCCAGGCTCCCCGCCGCCGGCTGGTTCTATTGTCATGCCATTTGCAGGCGTCAGCGATTAAGTCGGGCCTTCAAAGTCCGCCGCCGAGGCCGGGCAATGCTTTCAGACGCGACTGACGTGCCGATGACTGGCGGTCCTGGACCGTTTCAATCTCAATGCAGACCGCTTCCGCGCGCGGCGGCAAAGCGCCGGGACCTCGGCGCAAACGTTTCTTTTCAACGGTCGCCGCAGCGCGAATCGACGGCGTGACGACAGTGTCGCCTCGTTGGCGGCCGGCGCCGCCCCCGGCCTCGCTTCCGTTTTATGACCGCCGCCGTATGAGACACGCATCAGGGCCACCCATGACATAAAAGCAAAAGCTGATATCGGACCCCTTAGTGAGCGATGAGGCTCGGATCACCCCCGCCATCGTCCCGCCCGCCACTAAGGCGACGCCCAAGAATAAGCGAATCGGGCGGCTGACTTTAGTCCGTCATGGCCCGGACAAGCCTGGCCATGACGGGGAGGGAAGGACGCCCAACCGAAGCGGCAATTCCCGGGCGTCGCCTAATGCGACCGTCCCGGTTCCGTGGTCCGTCTCCCCGGTAGGTGCGGCCACATCCGTCAGCACCTCCACCGCCGTCTGCCTGCGGGCCGAACCAATCCCGTCCGCAGCGCCAGCAGCCCGGCATCGAGCTGCCCCGACAGCGCCTCCAGCCGGTGCGGCTGATCGGTGCGGCTGTCCTGGCCGCCGAGCTCCAGCGCGGCAATGCGCGGGCCATCGGGACCACGGAGCCATTCGGCCGCCGCCAGGGCCGGATACGGGAAAGCGTAGCGGTCCTTCGGCGGACCATTCCCTGCCGGTTCGTTCCGCGCCGGCACGGCGCTGCCGAAGCCGCGGTCGCGCGGCCGCCAGAACCCGTCCGGATCGGGCACCTCGTCCGGCTGCTCCGCAGGCGGCACGATTTCGCCGCGGAGCGCGACCAGGCCCGGGATCGCCGCACGGCGCCATCTCCGTACGGCGCCATCGGCGCCATCCCGTCGAACGAGCGGGAGATGGTCATGGGTCTGCGTCGGCATGTTCGGCAAAGCCGCTGACCCAGCCGATCGGCTGGAGCGTCGCAGCCGGCCCGCCGGCTGCAGGTCCCAGCCGCGGATGGAGGCAACCACATAGTCCCGCCCTCAGGTCAACCGGCCAACCGGTCCGCCCCGATGTTGGATATTGTTATGAACTGTGTGGGCCGGATTCAGCGCAACCGCGTTGCCATGTGCGTGCCGCACCGAATTCGCACTTGCAAAAGCGCGCGGCGTGTCGCATTTCCCGGCATACATAACCGGCCGAAGGTTCGGCCGGCACAGTGGGCGGGCGCGCGGGGGTTGTCCCCGGATCCAGCAATGGGTCACGCGCCCTTTCTGATATGCCCGCCCGTTTGTTCGTTGATGGAGGTTCGCCGTGACTGTTGTGCCGCTCGATAAGATCAGAAACATAGGGATCACCGCGCATATCGATGCCGGGAAGACCACCACGACCGAGCGGATTCTGTATTACACGGGCGAGTCGCACAAAATCGGCGAGGTGCACGACGGCAACACCACGACCGATTATATGGACCAGGAGCGGGAGCGGGGGATCACCATCACCTCCGCCGCGGTGACGTGCCAGTGGAAAGACAACCGCATCAACATCATCGACACGCCCGGCCACATCGATTTCAACATCGAGGTGAACCGCAGCCTGCGCGTGCTCGACGGCGCCATTTTTATCATTGAGGGCGTGGCCGGCGTGCAGCCGCAGTCGGAGACCAACTGGCGCCTGGCGGACCGCTACAAGGTGCCGCGCATCATCTTCATCAACAAGCTGGACCGCACCGGCGCCGATTTTTATCGCGCCTTCGCCACCCTGAAGGAGAAGCTGGATATCGTCGCGCTGCCGCTGCAGCTTCCCATCGGCACCGAGGACCAGTTCCTTGGCGTGGTCGACCTGGTTGAGATGAAGGCGATCATCTGGGAAGGCGGTGAGCTCGGCGCGAAATATCATTACGAGGACATTCCGGAAGACCTGGCGGAACTGGCCAAGGAGCACCGGCAGACGCTGCTGGACACAGCGCTGGCCGTCGATGACGCCGGCATGGAAGAATATTTTGAGCACGGCGACGTCAAGATCGAGACGCTGAAGCGCGCCATCAAGCGCGGCACGATCGACGGCGCGTTCCGTCCGGTGCTGTGCGGCACGGCGTTCAAGAACAAGGGCGTGCAGCCGCTGCTGGACGCGGTGATCGACTACCTGCCGTCGCCGATCGACGTGCCGGGGATTTCGATCGCTGCGGAAGAGGGCGAGGAAGACGGCCTGACGCCGGAGGAGCTGCACGAAGTGCAGGCCAAGCGCCGCCGCATCCCGGCGGATCCGAATGCGCCGTTCGCCGGGCTGGCGTTCAAGATCATCAACGATAAGTACGGCACGCTGACCTTCGTGCGCGTCTATGCCGGCACATTGAAGTCGGGCGACATGGTGCAGAACACCACCAAGGGCCATCGCGAGCGCATCGGCCGGATGTTCCAGATGCACGCCGACAAGCGGGCGGAAATCAAGGAAGTCGAAGCCGGCGACATCGCCGCGTTCGTCGGCCTGAAGGATACCGGCACCGGCGACACGCTGGCTTCCAACGACGATCCGGTGATTCTGGAGCGCATGGCTTTCCCGGTGCCCGTCATCGACATCTCGGTCGAGCCGCGCACCAAGGAAGCGGTCGAGAAGATGACCCTCGGGTTGCAGAAGCTGGCCGGCGAAGATCCGTCGTTGCGGCTGAAAACCGACCAGGAGACCGGCCAGACCATTCTGTCCGGCATGGGCGAGCTGCACCTGGAGATCATCATCGACCGTCTGCGCCGCGAATACGGCGTCGATTGCAACATCGGCGCGCCTCAGGTGGCGTATCGGGAAACGATTTCCAAGCCGTGGACCGAGACGTATACGCATAAGAAGCAGTCGGGTGGTTCGGGCCAGTACGCTGAAGTGAAGATCGTGTTCGAGCCGCTGGAGCGCAACACCGGCGTGCAGTTTGAGAACAAGGTCGTCGGCGGTTCGGTGCCGAAGGAATACATCCCGGCGGTGGAAAAGGGCATCCGGGTGCAGGCCGATACCGGCGTGCTGGCCGGATTTCCGACCGTGGACTTCAAGTATACGCTGGTGGACGGCAAGTACCACGACGTCGATTCGTCCGCGCTGGCGTTCGAAATCGCCGCCAAGGCTTGTTTCCGTGACGGCATGAAGAAGGCGTCGCCGATCATTCTGGAGCCGATAATGGATGTCGAGGTGACGACGCCTCAGGACCATGTCGGCGACGTGGTGGGCGATTTGAACCGGCGGCGCGGGACGATCCAGAACCAGGAAAGCTCGGGCTCTACGGTCATCGTTCGGGCGCATGTGCCGCTGAAGGAGATGTTCGGGTATATCTCGCACCTGCGCAGCATGACCAAGGGGCGCGCGTCGTTTACGATGCAGTTCCATCACTATGATCCGGTGCCGCGCAACGTGGCGGACGAGATCATGAAGAAGAGCGCCTAGTTTCAGGCGTTAGGAATGGGCGCGGACCGGGTCGGGTCCGCGCCTTTTTTGTGCCGCGCTAGCACGGCTTGCAGCCGAACGATAACCGCTTCGGCCGGATGGTGTCGGCACGGACCTTCCCGCCATCCGCACCGGCTGCTACCGTTGGCGCGGGCATTCGGTTTTCCGGGAAACGGGAGATGCGCTGTTTACTGGCCATGATACTGACGATGGCTGTGGCGGCCCCGCTCGCCGCCCGTTCCGAGGTGGTGCGCGCGGGCGGCGCCGAGTTCTCCGGCTTCAGGACCTATTGGGCCGAGACGCGGGACGGTTGCCAGCCCATGGTTTCATTCCGGATAGCCAACACGTCAGCCGGTGACATCAGGCCAATGGCGTTTCGCCTGGAAGTCGTCGATCGCGACACGATGTCGGTCTTTGCCAGCGGTTCGGCATCGGTGGCGTCCGGCGGCATCCCGCCGGGCCGCAGCAAGGACGTCGCCATCGGCGGCGATCGCGACATTTCGGCGCACGACTGTCTCGGCGACATGCATGAAATGGCCTTTTCCGCCATCCATTTCGCCGTGCGGCTTGCCGCGACGCTCGGCGGGGAGTCCGCCGGCCTCGAACTGATGCGGGATCAGCCGATGACGGAGGATCGGGTGCCGGCACGGAATTAGCCGTGACGGTCATGCTGTTTGAGGCTTCGGAAATATCTCCTATCGATGGGCGGGTCCTCATGTTCGGCAACTCGTTCGTTGCCATAACGCATACGGGACAATTCATGGCTAGATTTGTCGCCGCCGTCGAAGCTCAAAGGTTGCCGTTTGGATGTCGCCTGGTAGAATACTGCAACGAAACCGCGCATTCCGGACAAACCGGTATTTTTAGCAAACCGCTATATTTCGTATACCAAAATGAATTCCGGTTCGCTATCGAAGCTCAGGCCAAAGCGCCCTTTAAGTTGAAACTCGGGAACCTGGAAGATATAACAACGCGAATAATGCCTTCTTCGAGTGTGTATCAGTTGGATCTAACCGCAGAAAAGGCCAGGCTCGCCGGCTTCACATGGCCCGGCATGTGAATGCTTGCCGCGCGCGCATCGGCGCTCCCAAACCTCGCGAATGAGCCTCAATAAAGAAGAACCCTTCACTCCATCAACCAAACCGGCTCCTTCACCCGCTTCAGGAACGCCGCGTGCGCCGCCAGTTCCGCCTCCGTCACCTGGATCAGCAAAGGCGTCCGCGGCCCCGCATGCACATACACTGTCACCGGCCCCCGCGCGTCCTGCGCCGCCAGCGACAGCCCGCGCTGCCGCCCGCCGGTCAGCTCGACATACACCTCCGCCAGCAGCTTGCAGTCCAGCAGAGCGTTATGCGTCGTCCGCGCCGACAGATCGATCGCGAACCGCCGGCACAGTGCGTCCAGGCTGTTCGGCATTCCCGGGAACCGCGTCTTCGCCAGCGCCAGCGTATCGACCATCCGCTCCCGCGGCAGGCGCGGCAGGCCCGCCCGGCCGAGCTCCATGTCCAGGAACCCGAAGTCGAACGGCGCATTATGCGCGATCAGCTTGCTGTCGCCGAAGAACGCCAGCAGATCCGCGGCCACCGCCGCGAACAACGGCTTCCCGGCAACGTCGGCTGACGTCATGCCATGGATGCGGCTGGCCTCCGCCGGGATATCGCGTTCCGGATCGATCAGGGCATGAAAATGCCGCCCCGTCGGCAGCTCGTTGATCAACTCCAGCGCCGCGACCTCGATTACCCGGTCGCCGTTCAGCGGGTCGAGACCGGTGGTCTCGGTGTCGAACAAAACCGATCGCGCCTCATAGCCGATCGGCTCCGGCAATCCGGTCATGCGCAGTCCTTAATCCAAACGGGCGCGCAGCCTACCGCACGCCGTCCGAGTCGGGATCACGAATCACGCCTCCTCGGGGCGCGGATCGCCAGCTCGGTCAGTGCCGGCCGGGACATAACGAAAGCAACGGGTTACCCCTCGATCAATCCCGGTTCCCGGCATGGCGCCTTTCGCTGCTCTTGCGCAGCTAACCGAAGCTGAACCAGCAGACCTTGCAGCTCCCGGATCGTGAATGGCTTGCGCAACAGCCCCGCAAGCTGCCCGACCGCAATATCGCTCTCCGACAGTTCCGCGTAACCGGTGATCAGCGCGATCGGCGCGGTCACGCCACGCTCCCGCAGCTCCCCGGCGAGCTGCAACCCGTTCATCCCCGGCATGGCGTAATCCAGCAGGATGATCTTCGGCGGAGGCGACAATTTGTCGATCAAACTCAGGGCCTGCTCTCCGCCTGCCGCCTGCACGACCTCGCATCCCAGGTCCCGCGCCATTTCCACCGTGACCTGCCGCACCGCGTTGTCGTCGTCCACCACAAGCACCAGATCGAGCGGCGATCCCGGCGCCGGCAGCGTCAGCTCCGGCGGCGGCGTGGTATTGGCCGCCTCGGCATCTACCGCCCGCGGCAGGATCAAGGTCACGCGCGTCCCCTGGCCGGGTTCGCTGTCGATCATGACGCTGCCGCCCGATTGCCGCGCCATGCCGTAGACTTGGCTAAGCCCCAGGCCCGACCCGGCACCCGGACCCTTTGTCGTGAAGAACGGATCGAACGCCCGCGCCTTCACCTCCGGCGTCATCCCCATGCCGGTATCGGAGATGCAGACCTGCACATAGTTGCCGGGAGCCAGATCGCCTTCGCTGACCAAGGCCGAACCAAGCGCCGCCGCCGTCACGTTGGATGTGCTCAACGTCAGCCGTCCGCCATCCGGCATCGCGTCGCGGGCATTCAGGCAAAGGTTCAGGATCGCCGCCTCGACCTGGCTCGGGTCGACCATCGCCGGCCACAAATCGTCGCTGAGTTCGGACGCCACCTGAACCCGCCGCCCCAGCGTGCTGGTCGCCAGCGTGATCAGCTCGCGCAGCAGCGCATTCACGTCCGTCGGCCGCGCGGCGAGGCGCTGACGGCGTGAGAACGCCAGCAGCCGGGAGGTCAGTTGCGCGCCGCGCTGCACCGCGCCCGTCGCCCGCTCGATCAGCTTTTGCAGCTTTTCCGAATCGCCCGAGGACCAGCCCTTGCCCGCTTGCGGCACCCGGCGTTCCATCAGTTCCAGGTTGCCCAGGACCGTCGCCAGCATGTTGTTGAAATCATGCGCGATGCCACCGGCAAGCTGCCCGACCGCCTGGAGCTTCTGCGCCTGATGCAGCGCGGCCTCGGTCTTTTCCCGGCCGGCGATCTCCACCTGCAACCGGTTGTTGCTCTCCGACAGTTCGCGCGTCCGCTCCGCCACCTGGGCTTCGAGGAAGCTCGATTGCAGGCGGCGCTCCATCTCCCGCGCTTGCAGGCCTGCGGCCATCGCGTTGAACGACTGCGACAGGGCGGCAAATTCCGAGCCCGCATCGGTCAGCGACGCCCTGGCGCTCAGGTCGCCCTCCCGCCATTTGCGGGCCGCCCGCAACAACGCCTCCGTCGGCTGGTAGATGAACCGGCGGCCGGCAAACCACGCCAGGAAAATGGCGAGGGCGGCGGCTCCGACGATCGCCAGAAGATCCTGATAGGTTGCCTGGTCGATATCGGCGGTCAGCGGCGGCAGCAGCAGGGATTCCACGATCCCCAATCCGGCCGGTGCGGTGGCGGGCACGAACGCGGTGAGGAAGGTCCGTCCGTCCGGATCGGCGAGGGTCGCCACGCTCGGCGCATCGCCGGGCACCGCGGGCCTGAGCCAATCCGGCACCGGCTTGCCGAACCACTGCGCGGAGTCGGGCACGCGGGCCAGAATGGTTCCGCCACGATCGGCGATGATCAGCGACGCCCGTGCGACCGCGGGCGCCTGATCGACCTTCGCCGACGCCAGATGCGTCGCCAGCCAGTCGGCTTTGAGACCCGCCAGCAGAAGGCGAGGCTCGGTGCCCGGGACGGAAACCGCGACCGGCAGATAGCGCTCATCAGGCCGGCCGCCGGAGACCAGCCGGCCGACGGCGACCTGGGCTGACGCATCCGCGCCTTTGAGCCATTGCCGGGCGTCGAGTTCGGCCGGCGTCCCCGCGGACGCGCACAGCACGGTCCCGTCCGCCGGGGTCAGCAGCGCCAGAAAGCGATACTGCGCCAGCCCGCTCCGCAGCGCCGTCAGACGATCATCGCAGGCCGTGCCTTTGCCACGCGTTTCCGGGAACTGGCCGGCCAGGGTGCCCAACTGCCGCACAGCGTCGATAATCCCGGACATCTCGGCGTTCGCAAGTTCGGCTTCACGCAGGACGAGACCGCTGAGTTGCTCGTGACGCTCGGCATACAGATTGATCTGCGAATAGACCTGCACCGTCAGTATCGGTAACAGGCATCCCAGAACGAGGAGTACCAATCTGGTGGAAAGCTTCATTCGACCAGGCCCCGCTCCGTCGATTGCTCACGGAAAGATACTTGTATCGTGGAATCAATGGTCGCTAGCGTCATGTTACGAAAACCGCGCCCCTTCGGGAATAGGCTGGAGATTGCCCTGGCAAACTGTCCGGCCTGGTTTTGCCCACGGACACGTTATCAGGTGTTACAGACCACAGAACACGTATAAGTGCTTGAAAGCGAGCGCATTCCACCCATTCCAGAGTTCACGATTTAGCGACGGAATCGAAAATCCGTGCGGCTGCGCAAAAACAAAGCTGCTATCACGGACTTATGGATCCTCCGGATCGTCAAATCGTTCAGCCGTTGCAAATGTGATGCGTGTGCCGTCACTGAGAGAAACATTTACGCTGCGCGACCGCCGGCAACAACGTGCCATGGTTCGGACACTCCCCGGACAGGATGCCCATCCGGAATGCCCATCCCGTTCAAGGCAAGGCGCTCCCCGCGTGAACGCCGCGCCCGTCATACGCATGGCCGGCTCATCCGGATCGGAAAAAACATCGCCCGTGATGTCTGCATTCGCCTTATGCCACTTGCTTCGGGTTTTCAACGCGGTCTCCATGACGAACCGGCACGCGCGCCATGCGGGCACCGGGCGCGACGTTAGGGCGTCATGGCTGAACGAAGAGTTAACAGTTCGGTTCCCTGGCCGAGCCGGGCGCATGAATCATGCCCGTGCACGCAAGTGTTACTTCAGCGGTACGGTGATACTGAACCCCGGGGTCTGAATCGGCTTGCGGTCCTCAGCCGTCTGGAACCGCGAACCGGGAGCAAACCCCAGACTCGGATCCGGCGGATTGGATCGATACAGCTTGACGTCAACCGACGCCCGCTCGGACGCCGGCGCCACCGGTGCCTGAGCGTTCACATTGGGAGTCGGCGCCGCTTCGTCTATCGGCGGGTTCGCCGGCGGTATCGGCGGCACCGGCAGTTCCTCGGCAAGGGCGGGCGAACCGGCGATGATCAGGCACAGCAGCAGAATGCGATTCATGTCGCGGACTCCCCGAGTCCGTCAGCGGAGCAGGGTGGCAACCTGCGAACGCCACGGACATCTTCCGGCGGATTGCCGGCCGGCCGGCCAAGCGCCCCTGCTCCGGCATCCTGCCATGCGTGCAAAGCCCAATGGACGGAGGGGAAGGCGATGTCGTCCCATGGAATGTCATCCCATGCAAACAACCGGACCTCCAGACTTTCCGCCCCGGGGGCAAAGCACGGCGTGTCAGAGTTGGCGAAGCGGGCACGAAATATGACCTGGACCTGCCCGATTCGGGCAATGCTGAAAACGCCCAGGATGCCATCGATCGCGATCGAGGCTTCGGCTTCCTCCAGGGCCTCCCGCGCTGCCCCTTCCTGCAGGGTTTCGCCGAGTTCCAGATAGCCTGCCGGGATGGTCCAGAAACCTTTGCGCGGCTGGATGGCGCGCCGGCACATAAGGATGCGGTCGCCGACAGCGACGACGGAACCGACGACGACCTTGGGGTTTTCATAAGCGACATAGCCGCAATCCGTGCAAACGGAGCGTTCCCGGTTGTCGCCGTCGGGGATGCGTCGTGCAAACGAAGCCATGCCGGGGAACGTGAGGTATCACGCCCGCGGGATCAAGCCGGGCGCGACAGTTCGCCCTATTTTCGGGAGCAAGTGTGCGCCCCGGCCACAGGGAGAGCCGACCGGAGGTTCGGTCTCAAACCGTCATATCAAGCAGCGAACCTCGCGGCATCGTTCGCGGCGGCGTGGCACCGGACGTGGTCGAGGCCTTGGGCTGCGGCGGGGCAGGGGGCGCGGCCGCTTGTTGCGTGCTCAACGCCCGCACCGGCTGGGCGCGCGGGACGGGAGAGATCGGAGCGGCGGTCTTGGCGACCCCGGCGAGCGTTGTCGGCGGCAACATGCCAGCCACTCTGTCAGCAAATGGTAAACAAACCCTTAATCAAACGACCTCGGTGAGCGAAACTTCCCGCAGCATCCGCGCGGCCTCGGCCAGATCCGCCTCGACCTCGGCAACGACCGCGGCGGACAGCGTCAAGGTGTCGCTGTCGCGGGCCGCCGCCAATATCATTCGCAACCGGGTTTCCAGAGCCGCCATGCCGTAGCCGGCGGCCATTCCCACCATGGCGTGGGCGTGCGCGGTGATCGCGCCCGGATTGCCGGTGGAGATCGCGCGGCGCAACGCCGGCAGGCGATGGTCGAGATCCTGCAGGCATTCCTCCACCAGGCTGATGAACGTCTCCGGCGGCAGGTTGGTGCGCAATTCCCTGATCCGGGCGAGCGACAGCACTGCCCAGGGATCGTGCAGCTTCGGTTTGGGGGTTTCCCCGACCGGCTGCGCACGTAACGAATCGCGCTTCGGCATCTCCCAGACATGGGCGCGCAAGGTCTCACGAAGATCGGCAAGCGACACCGGCTTGCCCAGGACTCCATCCATCCCGGCCGCCCGGAACACGGCCGCATCCTCATCGCTGGCATTCGCGGTCAACGCGACGATCGGCGTCAGGCCGGCGGGTTCCGGCAGCGAGCGGATAATCCGTGCGGCTTCCTGGCCGCCCATTCCAGGCATGAAGATGTCCATGAAGATCAGGTCGTAGGGCGTTTGCTTTACGGCCTCGACGGCATCCTGGCCGCTGCCGACGACATCCACCATGTGGCCCTCGCGGCGCAGCAGGGTTGCGGTTACGAGCTGATTGGCCGCGATATCGTCCGCCAGCAGGACCCGCGTCCGGGGTACCGGCAGACGATTGGCCGAGGGCGCTCCGGCGGCGGGTTCGTTCACCGCTGCCGGCTCGGGTTTCGGGGCGGCATCCGGCCCCGCTTCGGCGCCCCGGATAGCACTGATAACCTCCGCCTGAAGCGAGCCGTCGCCGGCATCGCGGAACGGCAACGCCGCCGCCGGCAATGACAGCCAGAACGCATTGCCCGCCCGCCCGTCCTCCGCCGTCCAGGGGTCGCAGCCGACGTCGCCGCTCAGCAGGGTCATCAGGTGATGGCAGATTGCCAGACCGAGTCCGGTGCCGCTGAAGTCCTCGCCGTCGGGCCGATCCATGCGCGAAAACGGCCGGAACAGATTGTCCCGCGCCTGCCGTGCGATGATCGGACCGTCATCCTTGACCATGAGAGTCACGGCAACGGAGTGGTCCCGTCCGGGTTCGGCGGTCAGACGGACCTCGCCCGGACGGGCATATTTCAGCGCATTGGAAAGCAGGTTCAACAGCACCTGCCGCACACGCGCGGGATCCGTCAGCAAGGTCGCCGGTGTCCCGGGCGCGACCTCGACCCGCAACGCAATCCCGCGCTCCTGCGCCTGATGCGCAAAGACCTCGACCGAACCGTCGAGCAGTTCCCGCAGGTCGAACAGCACGGGGCGTATTACCAGCTTGCCGGCCTCCATTTGCGACATCTCCAGGATGTCGTTGACCAGCACTGACAGCCCGTCGCCGGATTGCCGCGCCAGCGCCAGCAGGGATTGCTGCGGCGGCGAGAGTGCGCCATCGCCCAGCAGGCGCAAGGTGTTCAGCAGGGTATTCAACGGCGTGCGGATTTCGTGGCTGACGATGGCGACAAAGCGGGACTTGGCCGTGTTGGCCGTCTCGGCGTCGGCGCGGGCGCGGCGCAGCTCTTCCTCGATCAGCTTATGGTCGGTTATGTCGGAATACAGCGTGACGAAGCCGCCATCCGGCAGCTTGTTGCGGCGCAGTTCGAGCGTGCGTCCATCCGGCGTCTGCCGCTGCATCACACCGAACGGCGCCGCCCGCACCCGGGCGATGCGGCGATCCACCTCGCCTTCGGGGTCGGTTATGCGGCCGAACTGGCCGGTCGCGACCTGGGCCCGCAACACGTCCTCCATCGGCAGGCCATCGCGCAGGATGTCTTCCGGGACGCCGGCGATCTGCGGAAACCGCGCGTTCCACTCAACCAGGCAGAGATGGCCGTCGAACATCGAGACACCGTCGCTCATGCCGGCGAGCGTGGCTTGCAGGCGCTCCGCCTTGGCGGTCACCAGGGCCCGCGCGACCTCCAGTTGTGCATTGGCGGCAGCCAGGATGGCTCGGTCCTCGGCCATTTTTTGTTCACGGCGGCGGGCCAGGCGGGTTCCGTTGATCAGCAGGCCGGCGAGGCCAACCAGCAGCGCGGTGATGCATCCCGCGAAAACCTGCGCCTGCTGGCGCCATATCGCGGCGGGACGCATGGCCTCGGATTCGTCCATCGCCACCACCAGGACGAGCGGGCGGCCGGGTATGCGGCGGTAGGCATGGATGCGCCGGATCGGGTCGGTTGCGGTGGGGCCAAGCCATTCGCCGCTGTCGCCGTTTTGGATGGCGGCGAACATGCGGGTTTCGCCGATGCTGACATCCGGGTCGATCGCCGACGGTCCGATGGTGCCGCGCATCTTGGCGTCGTTCAGGCCGACAAGCGTGATGAACCCGCCGCGGCCGAGATCGGTTTGCCGGAAGATGTCGGTGATTGCGGCGATGCGGTAATCGGCGGCGATCACGCCTGCGAAAGACCTGTCGGGGTAGCGCAGCATCCTGGCCACGTTCATGTGCCATTGCCGCATGATGGTGCCGATGCCGGCCGGCCCGATGAACATCTCATCCGGCCGGGGACCCGGTGCCGAGAGATCGACGAAGAAGTCCACGCCCGAGACATCCGCATTGATCGCCGGGATGACCGAGGACTGGCGCACGATGCCTTTTTCATCGGTCAGGACCATGTCGCGGCTGATGCCGTTGAGGACGACGGCCTGGCTGCGCCAAGACTCAAGGTCGAAACCGTTGGGATTGGTCTGCCAGGCGGTGACCAGCATCTGCAGCGTCTGGTCGAGCGCCAGAAGCTGCCGGTTGATCTGCTCGGTCAGGGTCAATGCCTGATTGTTCAGGGTCGCGGAAACCCGGGCGGCATTTTCCTGCCGCTGCGCGTGGACGGCACGCAGGGTGCCGATCCAAGTCAGCGCGATCAGGAGAGCCGCCGCGAGGACAATCCCGCAGGCGCCAATCAGATGCTTGTCCGGCTTCATGATCCCGAAAACGGCGATGTCGAATACGATCAGGCGGCGCACGGCACGCCGCTCATCATCGTCCTAGCGTTAACAGACCGTGAACGCAACGGCCTTGAACAGGCGGATCGCCCCGGGCATGGTTTTTCCGCCGAAGTGCAAGGCCGGTCACGCCCGGCGGACGCCGTGGGCCGGCGCCCGCTTCAGTCGAACAGGTCGCGCCGGATGCGTCCATCCGCGCGCCATTGCACCAGCAGGGCGTCCGTGGCGTCCGGCCCGAGGCCGCCCTCTGAGCGGGCGATCTCAATGAGCGCATCGTCCAGGCCTCGGCCCAGTGTTGAAAGCCTGCCGCACGCATAAAGGATGGCATCCCGCGTTGTGAGCCACTCCCACACCTCGGCAGCCTGTTCCACGAGGCGATCCTGCACATGCCCGCCGTCATCGGGATCACGCGAGAACGCGGTGTCCAGCCGCGCCAGAACGCCGGCCTGAAGCCATGCCCGCAGACGCGGACCATGCAGAAAATCGGCGCGGCGGTGGCGGTTGCCGAAGATCAGCCAGGAAACGCCGCGGCTGCCCCGGGCCTCCCGCTCGGCCAGGAAGCCGATGAACGGTGCGATGCCGCAGCCGGCCGCGACCATGATGATCGGCCGGTTCGGGTCCGCCGGCAGGTTGAACGACGGATGGCGCCGAAGCCAGGCCGCGGCCCGCTCATTCTTGCGCCATGTCCGGCACAGCAGGCCGGATGTGGCGCCGTGGTGCTCCTGCCCGTCATCGCCAATCCAGGTGTTCAGCGAGACTGTCAGGCTGAGCTGCCTGCCATCGGCCGATGCTGCGCTGCCAATGGAATAGCACCGCTCCGGCGACCCATCGCCGGGTGCGATCAGCAACAGGTCGCCGGCCCGGTAGTCGAGGGCGGTCTCGCTTTCCAGCGTCACGGACCAAACCGGATTCGTCCCGCCATGCGCCGGATCGTCCAGGCGCGCCCGGTCCACAAATGTCAGCGTCACCGGCAGATCCGCTTCGGGCCCGGCGGCAACCGTGGCGCGGATGCCCAGATGCGCCGTCACGTCCCGCAGCCAGCCCTGCCAGGCTGCGGCGGGATCCCGATCGCCCCGCGCCATCGGCAACACTTCCTTCGCTCCGGCGCCGAGCAAGGCCGCCCGGACCGCCTCGCCGCCACCGCAGAACCGATTGTATCGACTGTCGCCGAGGGCGAGCAGGGCAAACTCCACAGCTTTCATACCGGCGCGCGGCAGGTCTTGTACGAACCCTCGGCCCGGCTCCGGCACCTGTCCCTCGCCGGTTGTGGAAACGATCAGCAGCACGGCGCGGTAGCGTCGCAAATCGGCTGGCCGCAAGGCAGCCAGCGACGCCGTGGCGATCCGCCCGCCGCCGCGCCGGAGCGCGTCAGCCGTCGCTTCGGCATAGCGCGCGGCGGTGCCCGTCTGGCTGGCATGCGCGATCAGGACGTCGGCGCCCGCATCGGCGTCGCCGCGCCGCGCCGCGAGCCGGCGGCGGGTCCATGTGAAACTTCCGGTGCCGAGCAGGCCGAGCAGGGCGCCGGCCGATACCAGGTTGACCCAGCCGGACCAGGGCGCGGCCCCTCCACACGCTCGGTCCAGGCGCCGCGCGCGGTGAGCACCAGCACCGGCAAGTCGCGCCCCGCCGCCCGCCACTTCTTCAGCACGGCCAACCCGTCGAGCTTTGGCAAGCCGAGGTCGAGCACGGCCATGTCGTAGTCCTCGGTGTCGCCGCGAAACCAGGCTTCCTCACCGTCGCCGACGGGATCGACGGCGTATCCGGCGGCTTCCAGCGACGCCTGTACCTTGCGGGCGATGCGCGGGTCGTCCTCCACCACCAGGATGCGCATCAATGGCGCTCCCGCTCGATGATCTGCGCCGTGGCGGCATCCACATGGACTTCGTCGAGCCGGCCGTTGGCGGCGATGACACGGAACTCATAGATCCAGCGATCCGCCTTCCGCCGGAAGGCGACTCCCACGACTTCGCCGCCAAGCTCCGGCCGCACCCGGGCGAGGATATCCGCCAGCGGCAGGGCCTCGCCGTTTTCGACCGCGTGCCGGGCACTGTCGTGGTCCCGGCTGTGGCCGTGGTTCGCCCGGTCATCGTCCTGATCCGAGCGGGCCGGCGATGCGAAACGCAGACTGGCGGCGACAAGGCCCAGGCCGATTAGGGCACGCCGGGTGGGGGGACACATCCGCGCGGTATCGGAGCCGGCGCCTGTCAAATCGCTGACATGGATCAACAGTAGCCGGACAGCTGTGCCGGCCGAAAGTCCCTGCCACATCGCGGCGCCTGACCTCAGCAATCGCCGCGGGACACCAAACGAACCAGGATATGGACAGCGAAACCGGCGCCGGTGCCATCGCAGGCGACATCACGGCGGATGCCTTCAGCTACGTCGAAAAAGCCGTGTACGCCGTGCTCGGCGTGTTACTCTCGGTCACCGCACTCGTTGCTCTCGGCAGCGCCGGCACGCATCTGTTTAACGCGCTGCGCGACTGGAACACCTCAACCACCATACTGGCTGTCATCGAGCGGCTGCTGCTGGTGTTCATGCTGATCGAGATTTTGCACACGGTGCGGGCCTCCGTGCAGTCGCGCACGCTGACCTGCGAACCGTTCCTGGTCGTTGCGCTGATCGCCTCGGTCCGCCGCATGCTGGTGATCACGCTGCAATCCGCCGAGGCTGCTCATGATGTGGCATGGACCGTAGAGCGCGAGATCATGTTTCGTGCCACCATGCTCGAACGCACCGTGCTCGGCGGCCTGACCCTGGTCACGGTGGTTTCGATCTTCATGCTGCGGCGTGGGCGGCCGCAGGCGCGGCCACGGACTGCGCCGCTGAATCACCGGAGCGTCCGTGACGATGAAACGAGCTCATGAGAAGAAGCTGCCTGACAAGGAGATCCACCTTGTCGGGCGCATCGGCTGGCTGCGCGCCGCGGTGCTGGGTGCGAATGACGGTATAATATCGACCGCGAGCCTGATTCTCGGCGTGGCGTCCGCAGCGTCTTCCCGCGACGAGGCGCTTCTGGCCGGCGTCGCCGGGCTGGTTGCCGGAGCGATGTCGATGGCGGCCGGCGAATATGTTTCCGTCAGTTCGCAGGCCGATACTGAGAGGGCCGATCTCGGACGGGAGAGGCGTGAGCTGGCGGCGAGCCCGGCGCGGGAGACGGACGAGCTTGCGGCGATCTATGTGGCCCGTGGCGTCCACCGCCACCTTGCCCGGCAGGTGGCGCAGCAGTTGATGGCGAAAGACGCCCTGGCTGCCCATGCCCGCGACGAGCTGGGCATTTCGGAGATCACGACCGCCCGGCCGATTCAGGCGGCTCTCGCCTCGGCGGCAACATTTTCCATCGGTGCGGCGGCGCCGCTGGCGCTCGTGCTGGTTTCGCCGCCTCCCGTCCTGGTACCCGTTGTCGCCGCCGGATCATTGGTCTTCCTGGCGGTGTTGGGTTTTGTTGGCGCCAGGGCCGGCGGAGCGGGGATCGTGCGTGGAACCATCAGGGTTACCTTCTGGGGGACGCTTGCCATGGCGGCGACGACGGGCCTCGGTTTCCTGTTCGGCACCGTCGTCAAATGAATGCAGCTCCTATTCCACATCCTCGTGCCAGGTCCGCCCGTCCCGTTCGATCAGCGCGATCGCCGCGGTCGGACCCCAGCTTCCCGCCGGATACGGCCGCGGATGGTCCGGCCGCCCCGCCCAGGCCTCCAGAATCGGCTCCACCCAGTTCCACGCCGCCTCGACCTCGTCGCGGCGCATGAACAGGGTCGGGTCGCCGCGCACCGTGTCCATCAGCAGCCGCTCATAGGCATCCGGGAAGCGCCGCCCGAAGGTCTTCTCGAAGCGGATGTCCAGGCCGGTGGGTGAGAGCCGCAGCCTCCCCGGCCCGGGGTCCTTGGTCATCATCTCCAGCCGCATGCCCTCCTCCGGCTGCAACCGGATGATCAGGCTGTTCGGCCGCCACTCCGCCGATTCTTCCGGGAAGATGGAGAAGGGCAGGGCGCGGAACTGGATGACGATCTCCGACATCTTCGCCGGCAGCCGCTTGCCGGTGCGCAGATAGAACGGCACGTTGGCCCAGCGCCAGGTCCGCACCTCCGCCTTCAGCGCGACGAAGCTCTCGGTGCGGGAAGGTTCGTCCGCGCCCAGGTCCGCCATGTAGCCCGGCACCGGCTTGCCGTCGATCGCACCCGCCGTGTACTGGCCGCGCACCGTCTGGGTGGCGACGTCGTGCGGGTCGAGCGGCTTCAGCGCCCGCAGCACTTTCAGCTTTTCGTCGCGCACGCGGTCCGCCTCCAGCGACACCGGCGGGTCCATGGCGATCAGGCAGAGCAACTGCAGCATGTGGTTCTGGATCATGTCGCGCATGGCGCCCGACCTGTCATAGTAGCCGCCGCGGCCCTCCAGCCCGACGGTTTCCGACACGGTGATCTGCACGTGGTCGATCACGTCGGCGGTCCAGAGCCGTTCAAAGATCGTGTTGGCGAAGCGCAGCGCCATCAGGTTCTGCACCGTCTCCTTGCCAAGGTAATGATCGATGCGGAAGGTTTGCGCCTCCGAGAACACTTTTCCGACATTTTCGATGATCTTCAGTGCCGAGTGCAGATCGTGGCCGATGGGTTTCTCCAGGACCACCCGGGACTTCTCCGTCACCAGCCCGGCGGTGCCCAGCGCCTGGCAGATCGGACCGTACAGGTCCGGCGAGGTCGCCAGGTAGAAGACCCGGACGACGGCATCGTCCAGCACGCGCTCGAACAGGCTCCAGTCGGCGTCCGACCGGGAGGCGTCGATCGAGACGTAGAACAACTGTCCCAGGAAGCTGCGCATGGTATGCGGGTCCTGGTCTTCCGGGGCGACGTGCTTTTCCAGGGCTTTGCAGGCGCGATCACGGAACTCTTCGTCGGTCAGGCTGGAGCGGGCGGCGCCGATGATGCGCGACTGGCTTTGGATCTGCCCGTCGCGAAAGCGGTAATACAGTGCCGGCAGCAGCTTTCGCAGCGTCAGGTCGCCGGTGGCGCCGAACACGACGCAGTCGAAGATGGCGACGGGGACGGACTTTGGCATGAATGGCTGCTCCTGTAGCCTGGTGTGGCGATGTGTATGGCGGCTTCGGCATTGCAACATGACCGGTGCACAATTGTCGCCGCGTCCGCCCGCTTCGCGCAACGGTCATCAGTGAGGACTTCCTTGATGCGCGTCGGCGTGCGGCCCACGCTGCCGGCAATCCGGCAGGCGATTCGCCGGCTTCGAGCGGCGGCAAGACGTTCCGTGCATATCTTGCAAAGGACGCAGCCATCATTCACAAACAGGGTGATATAACCGGCTTTCCAGCGACTCGCATGACCGAGGTTTTCCGCATGATCAATCCAACCATCGCCCGGGTTGACCAGGCGGCTTGAGGCAATGATGGAAAAGCCCCTATCGGCGACCCTTTGCCGCCCGGGCCCGGCGGGAGACATCCGCTCCGGCGGCAGGCAGGCCGGAAACAGCCAGGAAAGGGCGGCGCAATGGCGCAGGTGACGCTACGGATCAACGGATACGCCTACACCATCGGCTGCAAGGACGGCGAGGAAAAGCACCTGGAGGCGATGGGCGCCGAAGTCGGGCGCCGCATCGATGTTGTCCGTGCCTCCGCGGGACCGAGCGGCGAGTCGCGGATGCTGGTGATGGCGGCGCTGCTGATGGCCGACGACATTTTCGAGCTGCGCACGAAGCTGCAGGCCCAGGAGGGTGGTAACGGTGACGTGAAGGCAGTTCCCGGGCTGGTTCGCAAGATCGAGAAGATTGCGAAACGGGCGGAGGAGATCGCGGAAGGATTGGACGAGCCGGGGACGCCGCGCGCGGGGTGACTGGCTGGCTGGGGCGGGTGCCCTGCAGGCACCGCGGGTGTGCGCACATATTCCGCGTTTCGACGCAGACTTTGCAGAGCGGGGCGCAGAGCGCGCAGAGGTGACTTGATGCTAAATAGGATCAATCGTTCACTGTATTATTTCAAACGGCAGCCGGCGCGATTCGCGGGGCGCGCCATCTGGTCGTGTTGAGGGGACTCAGGGCGCCATTGTCATGGCGCCATAGGCTCCATGGCGGCTCGTTTGTGTTTCGTTATGGCGAGCAGGTGATCCATGGGGCGTTTGAATACCGCTCCGGCGGGAGCGTTTGCCGTAATGCCGGCGCAGATCGGTATCCCCGCCTCTGGCTCAATCGGCACCGCTACGCGCATTATGATGATGTCGCCGCCTTTGGTCGCGAGGCTGCTATGTCAAGGGATATGGGCGCAGGCCGGACATTGCTATCGGACGGTGGTGGTGACGGCGACATGGCGCGGGCTCAATAGTAACGCGAACCGGTTTTTCCCCACGCTGCGTCGAATCGCGGACGAAAAGACAAAACACTGCGCCGGGGCAGTAACGCACCCAGCCAGACCGATCCTGTTCCTCAGCATCGGCCACGGCCCGTTGAACACCGGTATTGGCGATGCGGTGGTGCCCCCTCAATGGGTATGCGCCGCCACAGATCACGGGGTTGTTGCACGATGCGACCGGCGGATACGGGGTACCAATGCCGATCGTCGGCGCTATCGTACTGGCCGGGACCGGGCGGCGTCGGTCCCCCGCCAGCATATCCATCGCTGCGCGCCGGCGACACAAAACAGCGTATTGCGGCATCGAAGGACGGAGGCCGATTGCATGAAATCCCGACCGGCATGAGGCACCGCTTGCGTCTGGTTCTGGCGGCGGCGGCGGCCTTCCTGGCGCATGGGGCGGCCGGTTCGCCGCCCGTGCCCGGCAGCGAGGACGGCCAGATCATGGCGCCCTACCAGAACTGGATTTCCTCCCGCAGCGATCGGCACAACAACGCCTGCTGCGATATCGGCGATGGCCGCCCGGTGGAGGCCGACATCGTGACGATGATCGATGATGACGATGTCCGGCGCACCCACTGGCGGGCGCACGTCACCCCGAGCCACTTCCCGGACCAGCCGGATCACTGGGTCGTGGTGCCGGACGAGAAGATCGTGCCCGGTGCCAATCCGACCGGCAGTCCGATCCTGTGGCTGTATAAGGGCCTGGTGCAGTGCTTCGCGCCCCCTGCCGGGCTATAAGGCTGTCCCGTCATACGCGCCACGGCGCGGACTGCCGCCGGGGCTATTCCGGAACAACCTCCCCGGAGCCGCCGAATTCGGCGGGGAAGTCCTTCAGCTTTGGCAACCCGTCGCGCATCGGCAGCACGGTTTCGGCGTAATTGACGTGCACCTCCGGCACGAAGACCAGGCTCGGTATCGTGGCCGAGAACACGTCGATCATGTTCAGCGGCGGATGCCGCGTCATCAGGTGGCCGCCGCAAAGGCGGCAGAATTGCCGGTGGCTCATCTCCGTCTTGTCGCAGGTGGCAATGTGCTCCGCGCCTTTCACCACCTCCACCGCTTCCGGCGGCCACAGGCTGAACGCGTTGACCGGGCCGCCCGACCACGATCGGCATGACCGGCAATGGCAATAGCCCATGGCGTTCGGCTTGCCGGTCACCCGAATTTCGACCGCGCCGCAAAAGCATGCTCCTGCATAGGGACTGCCCATGACGTTCCTCCTGTTTTTCATGATGCCGGTAGGTAGCTTAGCGCCATCTCGCCGCGGCGATAGGGGCGCGGCGCCCGCTGCTGCCGCACCCTGGCGATTCGAGAGCGGTTGGCCGGACGAAATACGTTGGTACACGCGGTTCGGGGCCAATTCGATCGCCCGGGCGGCTCCGATTCGTCAGCACCTCGGCGCCCCCCTTGCGCATCGCTGCAAACGTGTTATGGTCGTTCCAACGAGGTGACACCGGCTGTAACAGCACCTCCCGGCGGAACATCAGTTTCGTGCCCCGAAAACGGTGGCCAAGGCGTAAGCCGAGCGGATGCTGGTCGAAACTTCCAAGGGCGCCTGCGGGCGCCCTTCGCATGTCCAGGCTCCCGGAATCCCAATCCTCTTGACGCATACGGACCGACAAGCCAACAGTCCGAAGGCTTCGATCAACGAAGCGGCGGGAAAGGCACACCCATGCGGCAAGGCTTGTCTCGCCGGGCGTTCGTACGCTCGGCTGTTGCGTTGACCGGATCGTTCGGCATTCTGCGTCACGCTCGCGGCGAGCAGCCGCTGAAACTGCGTTGCTCTCTCGACACCGCGCCATCGCATGTGCGCAACGTGTCGATCGTCGATTACCTGCGCAAGGTCGAGGACGCCACCGGCGGCCAGGTCACCAGCGAGGTGTTCCACTCCGGACAGTTGTATGCCGATCTCAATGTGGCGAAGGCGCTGCTGCAAGGGCAGGTGGATATGGCGGCGCCGGGCGACTGGACGCAGACCGGCATCGTGCCGGACGCCGATTTCTGCCAGCTTCCCGCCTTCTACGGGCACGTTATCGGCGTCACCGAGCGCGCCTCGGACGGCAAGCCCGGCGAGCTCGTCGCCCGGCAGCTTGAAACCAAGCTGCGGGTCAAGGTCCTCGGCCCCTGGCTCGACCTCGGTTTCCAAAATTGGTACACCACGAAGAAGCCGCTGAATACCATCGAGGACGTCAAGGGCTTAAAAATCCGCAGCCCGGGCGGCGCCGGCATCAGCTGGCGCATCAGCTTTTTCGGCGGCATCCCCAACACCACGGCCTGGCCGAACGTGCCGCTGGCGCTGTCCCAGGGCACCTTCGACGGGTTCATCTCTTCGGATGAGAGCTGTGCCACCGCCAAGCTATGGGAAGCCGGGGTGCGGTATTCGTACCAGGATCATCAATACGTCGCGCAATACATCCCGATGATCAGCCAATCCTTCTGGTCGAAGCTGACGCCCGACGTGCAGACCCTCATGAGCCAGCTCTGGTTTTCCAACATCTCGACGTATCGCGCTAATGCCTTTGCCTCCCAGCTACGGGCGCGCAAGCTGATGGAAGACAACGGCGTTACGTTCACCGATCCGTCGGAGGAGGTGCTGGCGGCGGATCGCAAGCGGCTCCAGGCGGATGCCGGCTCGCTGATCAAGGACGCCAAGCTGTCGCCTGAAATCGTCCGGCTGTCCGAGGAGTCCGTCGCCGGGACCGCCTGATCGTGGCGGGGCGCCCGGACACGATCTGGGACAGAATCGAGCGCACGCTGGTCGGCATCCTCGGCGCGCTGGCCATGATCGTCGGCCTGGTGCAGGTCGTCGGCCGGTATTTCTTCCCGGCGGTGGCGATCTCCTGGGCTGAGGAAGTCATCGTCTACCTGATCGTCTGGGCGGTGATGATCATCTCCAGCCAACTGGTCCGCACTGACGGGCATGTCCGGCCGGACCTGATCCTGCGTTTGGTGCCTCCCGCCGGGCAGCGCTGGCTGGAGGCGTTCAACTGCGTCGTCGCGCTGGTGTTCTGCTTCGGCATGGTCTGGTACGGGTGGGAGATCGTCGATACCTCGCTGATGCTGGACGAGACCAGTTCCGGGCGGCTGCAGTTCCCGATGTGGATCTACTACGCGTCGCTGCCGGCGGGCGGGGCGCTGATCACGGTGCGCTACCTCATCCGCCTCTACCGCTATCTGTTCCGCTTCGACCCGGCGACGATGGCGGTCGGGCACGCCATCGCCGCGCACGAGGTGCCGCTGGGCCTCGGTCCGGTGCAGGACCGCTGAGCGGTGGGACCGTTGCTGTTCGTGCTGATGTTTTTCGGCCTGCTGTCGGCGGGCATGCCGATTTTCCTGGTGCTCGGCGCCTGCGCCGCCGTCCTCTACGCGGTCTCCGGCGAGCCGATGATTGGCGTGGCGCAGGTGATCATCGACCATCTGAACTCGCCGACGCTGATGTCGCTGCCGCTGTTCGTGATGGCGGCGGCGTTCATGCGCCAGGGCGGCGTGGCGAAGGCGCTGGTGGACGTCTCGGCGGCGTGGCTGGGAGGGATCCGCGGCTCGCTCGGGCTGGTGACGGTGGTGGCCTGCACCTTGTTCGCGGCGATCTGCGGATCATCCGTGGCGACGGCGCTGGCGATGGGCACGATCCTGCTGCCGGCGATGATCGAGAAGGGCTATCCGCGATCCTTCGCGCTGGGAGTCATCGGCGCATCGGGCACCATCGGCATCGTCATCCCGCCAAGCCTGGCGCTGATCCTGTACGGGATCGTCGCGGAGCAGTCGGTGCCGCGGCTGTTCCTGGCCGGCATCCTGCCCGGGCTGCTCCAGGCGGCCGCATTCTTCGCCTGGGTCTGGTACGACGCCCGCCGCCGCAACTTCCCCCGCGAACCCTCGCTGCCCCTGGCCGATCGGCTGCGGGTGACGGTAAGGGCGCTGCCGGCGCTGGCGGTGCCGGTTGTGGTGCTGGTCGGGATTTACGGCGGCATTGTCACTGTGACGGAGGCGTCCGCCCTGGCAGCGGCGGCGGCGCTGCTGGTCAGCCTGGTGTTCTATCGCGGGTTCCGTTTCACCCAGACCCTGTCGGTGATCGCCGATGCGCTGCGCAGCGCCGGGACGATCATGCTGATCGTCGCGACGGCGCTGGCGTTCGGCCACTGGATGACGGAATCCGGGGTGCCGGCGAGGCTGGTGACCTGGGTGCTGGCGCATAACCTGCCGACATGGGCGTTCCTGCTGTCGATCAACCTGCTGCTGCTGATTTTGGGCTGCTTCCTGGAGGTGGTGGCAGCGCTGCTGCTGGTGATCCCGATCCTGGCTCCGGCGCTGATCCCATTGGGTGTCGATCCGGTGCATTTCTCGATCATCTTCACGCATAACATGGAGATTGCGCTGATCCACCCGCCGGTCGGGCTGAATTTGTATGTGCTGGCGACGATCTCGGATGCGCCGATCGGCGAGGTGATCCGCGGGGTATTGCCGTTCCTGATCCTGCTGCTGATTGTGCTGGGGATCATCACGTACGTGCCGGCGCTGACGATGTGGCTGCCGGGGGTGGTGTACGGGCATTAGCGCGTCAATGTCATGTCCGGGTCACCTGTCGCCGCAGGGTGCTGGCAGAGGTGGACAGGGTACCGCTGCCGGCAGGTGCAGGCTGTATCGGATTTTGAGGGGTCGATTGGCCCGGGATGTGCTAGCGATTCCACATTGGGCAAAGGAGGGGACCATGGCAGATGGCGGTGTGGCTTCGGCGCCCGGCCGCCGCCTTGAGGATGGTCAGCGGCTGTTCACGGTCATGGAGTTCTACCGCATGGCTGAGGCCGGTGTATTCCGGCCTGATGAGCGCGTCGAACTTGTGGACGGCGTGATTTATCAGATGGCTCCAATCAACCCGAGGCATGCCGAAGCGGTCGAAGAGCTGGCGGACGCCCTGCGTGTCGCCCTTGTCGGCCGGGCGCGTGTTCGCGCTCAGAACCCGGTGCGTCTCGACGACAGGAATGACCCGCTGCCGGACGTGGCAGTCGTCCTGCCGCGCCAGGGCGGCTATTGGGACCGCCATCCCGTCCCGCCGGATATCCGCCTTATCGCCGAAGTGGCGGACAGCACCCTGCGTGACGACAAACGGCGCAAGATCCCGCGCTACGCCCGGGCCGGCATCCCCGAGGTGTGGCTGATCGACCTGGAGCAGCTTCTGGTGACCGTCTATCGAGAGCCGTCGCCGGATGGGTACCTGTCGAAGGCGGATGTCGGTCGGGATGGAATCCTGGCCCCGTTGGCGTTTCCTGATGCCACGATTCCGGTGTCGCGCGTCACCCGAGAGCCGTAAGCCGGCCAGTCCTATCGACCCGGGCCGGTCCATCGGCTCGGCCGGGCGATTGCCCGGAAGCCGCCGCTCAACGCGATCCCGGGGGACGAAGGAACGCGGGCCTCAGCCCCATGTGTATCAGGATAGGCAGTTGCGCGGAGAAGCGTTTTGCCGGACCGCCCCGCTCTCACCGTCATGGCCGGGACACGCCCGGCCATGACGGTGAGGGAGAAGCCGTTGCTCCTGTCGACCCTTGTCCTGATAGCTATGGGCCTCAGCCCGGCATCGGCGAGCGTAGTTCGCTTCAAAGCTGGCAGGGCAAAGGCGTGAGAGACCGGCGCCTTGTTGGAGGCAGCGATGCGGACGTCCAGTTTCACGGATGAGCCGATGGTTGGGGGTGTTCCGCGAGATGGATCGTATAGTGGCGTGCCCTTCTGCAACCTGCTGCCTGCCGCGCTTGAACGCCAGTGCCTCGCGGCGTCTCCCTTCCTCCCCATGGCGTAACACCGCGCGGTTCTCTATATCCGCCGGCATGAAGACGGCCTTCGTCAAGATGCATGGCTGCGGCAACGATTTCGTCATCCTCGACGAACGCGCCCGTCCGCTCGGCCTTACCCCTGACCAGGCCGCCTTCCTCGCCAACCGGCGCACCGGCATCGGCTGCGACCAGGTCATCGCGATCCAACCGGTCTCCGGGGCGGACGCCTTCATGCGCATCTGGAACCCCGACGGCTCCGAGGCCGGCGCCTGCGGCAACGCCACCCGCTGCGTCGCCGACACCCTGATGCGGGAGACCGGAACCAACGCCGTCACCATCCGCACCGTCTCCGGCGAGCTGCCGGCGTCGCGCGGCGCAGACGGCCTGATCACCGTCGATATGGGGCCGCCGCGGCTGGACTGGGCGGACATCCCGCTCGCGCATCCGGTCGACACGCTGCGGCTCGACCTGCCGGGAGGACCGGCCGCCGCCAGCATGGGCAATCCGCACGCCACGTTTTTCGTCCCGGACCTCGACGCCGTTCGCATCGCCGATGTCGGGCCGCGGTTCGAAACCGACACGCTGTTCCCGCAGCGGGCCAATATTGGCTTCGCGCAGATCATCGACCCCGAGACGATCCGGCTGAAAGTCTGGGAACGCGGCGCCGGGCTGACCCTGGCCTGCGGCTCCGGCGCCTGCGCCACCCTGGTGAACGCGCATCGCCGCGGCCTGACGCACCGCCGCGCCCGCGTCATCCTCGACGGCGGCAGCCTGACCATCGCATGGCGCGAAGACAACCATGTGCTGATGATCGGCCCCGCCGTTACCGCCTTCCGCGGCGAGATCGATCTGCCATGACCAGCGAAATCGTGACCTTCGGCTGCCGCCTCAACGCCTACGAATCCGAGGTCATGCGCGGCCTGTCGGCCTCCGGGCCGGATACCGTGATCGTCAACACCTGCGCCGTGACCGCCGAGGCGGAGCGACAGGCGCGCCAGGCGATCCGCAAACTCGCGCGCGAACGGCCCGGCGCGCGCATCGTCGTCACCGGTTGCGCCGCGCAGATCGACCCTGCCGCCTGGGCCGCGCTGCCGAACGTGCACCGCGTGCTGGGCAACGACGACAAGCTGAAGCCGGAAAGCTGGCTGCCCGATGCCGGCTCCGCTGTCTCCGACATCATGGTCGCGCGCGAGACCGCCGCGCATCTGGTGACGGAGTTCGCCAGCCGGGCGCGGGCGTTCGTGCAGGTGCAGCAGGGCTGCGACCACCGCTGCACCTTCTGCATCATCCCGTTCGGCCGCGGCCCCAACCGGTCGGTCCCCATCGGCGTGATCGCCGAGCAGGTGCGGACCCTGATGGCGGGCGGGTTCCGGGAAGTCGTGCTGACGGGCGTCGATATCGCGTCCTACGGCCCGGATTTGCCGGGGGCGCCATCGCTCGGCCAGATGATCCGCCGGGTGCTGGCGGCGGTGCCGGAGCTGCCGCGGCTGCGGCTGTCCTCGATCGACCCGGCGGCGATCGACGCCGATTTGTGGCGGCTGATCGCGGAGGAACCTCGGCTGATGCCGCATCTGCATTTGTCGCTACAGGCGGGCAGCGACCTGATCCTGAAGCGGATGCGCCGCCGCCATCTGCGTGCCGACGCTCTGGCGGTGATCCGCCGGGCCCGCGACCTGCGCCCCGGGATCGCCATCGGCGCGGACCTGATCGCCGGCTTCCCGACCGAAACGGACGCGCTGTTCGAGGAGACGTTGGGCTTTGTGCAGGAGACCGCGATCCCCTATCTGCACGTGTTCCCCTATAGCGAGCGGCCCGGCACCCCCGCCGCCCGCATGCCCGCCGTTTCGAAGCCGATCCGCAAGGAACGCGCCGCCCGGCTGCGCGAGGCGGGACGGTCCGAAGCCCATCGTTTCTTCCTCGGCCATGTCGGCTCGGTGGTATCCCTGCTGACCGAGGCGGACGATTCCGGCCACAGCGAGCATTTTGCTCCCGTGCGGCTGGCGCAACCATCGGCCCCCGGCCGGTTGTTGCGCGCGCTTGTCACGGGTTCGACTCAAGAACAATTATTGGCGGAGGCAGCCTGATGGCGCTCGGTTTCGTTACACGCCTGAAGGATGGCCTTTCGCGCAGTTCGCAGAAACTCTCCGGCGGCATCAGCGCGGTATTCACCAAGCGCAAGCTGGACAGCGAGGCGTTGGAAGAACTCGAAGACCTGCTGATCACATCGGATATGGGCACCGAAGCGGCGAAGCGGGTGATCGCCGGGTTCCGGCGCACCCGGTTCGGCAGCGAGGTCACCGATGAGGAAGTGCGCACCACGCTGGCCGCGGAAATCGCCGAGATCCTGGCGCCGGTGGCGCAGCCATTCGAACTCGATCCGGCACAGAAACCGCATGTCGTGCTGTTCGTCGGCGTCAACGGCACCGGCAAGACCACCACCATCGGCAAGCTGGCGCAGGTATTCCATGACCAGGGCAAGCGCGTGGTGATGGCGGCCGGCGACACGTTCCGCGCCGCGGCGGTGGAGCAGTTGCAGATCTGGGGCGAGCGGACCGGCACGCCGGTAGTATCGGGCGGGCGCGACGCCGATTCCGCCGGGCTGGCATTCGATGCGCTGACGAAGGCGAAGACCATCGGCGCGGACGTCCTGCTGATCGACACCGCCGGGCGGCTGCACAACAAGGCGGCGCTGATGGACGAACTGGCGAAGATGATCCGCGTGCTGCGCAAGCAGGACCCGACGGCGCCGCATTCGGTGCTGCTGGTGCTGGACGCGACGACGGGGCAGAACGCGGTGCAGCAGGTCAAGGTGTTCCGCGAGATGGTTGCGGTGACCGGTCTGGTCGTCACCAAGTTGGACGGCAGCGCGCGCGGCGGAATCGTGGTGGCTCTGGCCGAGGAATTCGGGTTGCCGGTGCACGCCGTTGGCGTCGGCGAGAAGGTTGGCGACTTGCGGCCGTTCGATGCGGCGGAGTTCGCCCGCGGGCTGGTCGGGGCGGACGGCGAACCGTAACGGCTTTCTCGCCCGTGGGATTTGCCGGCACAGGCATAGGACGCTGACGGGCTGCGGTGTGGCGCAGCAAGACAGCATGGATGGCAACCTCCGCCGTTATGAAGAGGGGCGACGGATACCGTCCGGGCCGCTGCTTTCATCCGGCTGGTCGATCACAATGTGTTCTCTTTGGACTTGGCAACCGCCGTGCCATACAGGCACCCGGAGGGGGGATGGCAAATTGAACACAACTCCAATTATTGTTAGATCGGTCCTCGCGGTTGCCGTTTTCATGTCGTTCTCGCAGGGGATAGTCCAGGCTCAGAATCCGGCTGATCAAACCACGGGAGCGCAGGCAGCAAGTAATCAATCCAACGCCCCGGCAGCCGCGCCCCGGCCGCTTCCGCGGCCGCGCAGGTCATCCGACGATACGCGGGCGGTTGAAAAACTCAACGCCTGGACTGTGGGGCTGGCCGGTGGACAGCTTGAAGGTGCGCCCATCCGTTTCGCCTCAGACATAGCGCGTGTCGTTGACGATGGCGACAACCTGCACGTCCTGCCAATCGTTACGCGCGGTCCAACCGAGAATTTGGAAGCGCTGCTTTACCTGAAAGGCGTGGACGTCGCTATCATCAATTCAGACGCACTGGAGCAGTTCAAGACCGTGGTGCCGGACATCCAGAAACGGATCACCTTTATCCTAAGTCTGTTTCCGTCCGAACTGCATGTCTTCGTCCGCCCCGAGATCAGGTCGCTGGCCGATCTCAATGGGAGGAAGGTGAATTTCAATACGCCGGGAACGACGGCGGCGTATTCCGGTCCGCTGATCTTCGCTCACCTGGGGCTGGACGTCGAGAAGACTTTCATTCCGCATCAGGTCGCGCTGGAGCAGATGCGCAGCGGCCAGGGCGATATGGAAGCGGTCGTGTTCATCACGTCCAAGCCGATCGATGCGTTCTCGCACGGAAAGTGGGAGGGCGGATTCAAGTTTCTGCCAATACCTTTCGATCCGGCCGGGCTGTATCTGCCCGCCACGCTGACAGCGGGCGACTATCCGCAGCTCATTCCGCAGGGCGAGGACGTGCGCACCATTGCCATTCCGACCATACTTGCGGCGTTCAACTGGCCGAATGGAACGGATCGCAACAAACGGGTCGCCCGGCTGACCGAGTATCTGTTCGATCGCCTCGACACGCTCCAGGGGCCGGGTTTCCATCCGAAATGGAAGGACGTGGCTCTCAACGCCAAGGTTCCGGGGCTGGAGCGTCTGCCGGCGGCGCAGGAGTGGCTCGACGGCAGAACCGCCGCGCGACAGGTCGCGGCGTCCGGCCGCGACAACGCGGGCTCCGCTCCACCGGATGCCGCTGCCGTTCCGGCCAATTTGGACAAGCAGAAGCTTTTTCAGGAGTTTCTGGAATGGCAGCGCGTGCACGGCAAGTGACGGCGTGCGGCTGGCGGCGTAGCGATCGACTTTCGGGAGACCAATATGCACTCTGTTTTCAAGGCCGCCGGTATTGCCGCATTGGCACTGGCCGCCGTGGTTGCGCTGCCGGCGTTAACCCGGTCGCAGCCTGCTTCGGCGCCGCATTCGGCGTGGAAAGCGACGCATCGGGTGGTCATTCAGGTCACGCAGAACGACCCGGCGGTGATGAACATGGCGCTCAACAATACCGAGAACCTGGTGAAGTACTACAAGGACAAGGGTGAGCCGTTGCAGGTGGAACTGGTCGCCTATGGCGCCGGGCTGAACATGGTTCGTGACGACACCTCGCCGGTCAAGGACCGTCTGGCGGCGATTGCCGGAGGGATGAAGAACGTCACCTTCGACGGGTGCGGCAAAACCCTGACCGCACAGTCGAAACAGGAAAACAAGGACATCAAACTGATTCCCGAGGCGCACATCGTCACCACCGGCATCGCGCGTATCGTGGAACTCCAGGAGCAGGGCTGGACCTATGTACGGCCGTGAACGCTCTGGCAGCGCAGCGAGCGCTGTCGTTGAAACAGATTTACAATATTCGGCACCGTAACGCATGACCGCCTGCCGGCAGGCGAAACGGCGCAGCGGGAGGGCGATATGAAACACGTCATTCCACACCACGGCGCAGGGCAGCGAAATCGCAACCTCATTCCGCCCCTGCGGGTTTGCCGCTCGATAATCGTCGTCGCGCTGGCCGGCCCGGGCATCGGGACGGCTTTGGCCACCGACTATGCTCCCGTCGCGACGCTTGCCCTGACCGAAGACGGCCGGTTGGCGCAACCGGCTGTCAACGCCGCGGCGCGGCCGGACCAGGACGTCGAATCGCTGTTGAACCAGCTTTTGCGCCAGCTTGCGGACGGCCGGACGGCGACACCCGACGGTGACAATGCGATGGCCACCTGGAAGATCCTGCTGAACGTGGTGATTCCGCCGACGCCGGGTGCGGCCAGGGCGATGAGCAATTTCGTGCGGGAGGCGCAGCGCCGCGCCGCGGAGGAGCAGGCGGCCGGGCGGGCGATGACGGCCATGCAACTCACTCTCTTTGCGTCGGAGGCGAGCGACATTCTGCAAGGCGAGCGGGCGGAACCGCCACCGGCGACGATTACAGCCAACCGCCCGGAACCGGACCCGTTCGCGGAGATCCATCCGAGCGACGCCGCGCTGCCCGTGGATCCGGCGCCGATCGGTGGTCGCGTCACGTTGGCATCGCGAGATGCGCCAAAGGTTCCGTCGCCCTCCGGCACCCAACCGGCAACGCCCGGGCGTCCCGTCCCGCCCCCCGGCGGCCCGGGTCAGGCCGGGGCCGCGGTCAGCCGCGGCGACGCAATGCTGGCGATGAAGGACATCTCCGCCGCCCGCGCACTCTACGAGTATGCCGCCAATGCGGGAAGTGCCCGAGGGGCGAGGGCACTTGCCGAAACCTACGATCCCGACTTCCTCCGGCGCCTCGGCGCCATCGGCCCCAAGCCTGACCTGGCATTGGCTGCTGCCTGGTATCGCAAGGCGGCATCGCTTGGAGACGATACCGCGGAGGCCAAGGTCCGGTTGCTGGCGGCCGAAGCGGCCAGGTAGCGGCGTAATCAAATCGGGTTCTGCGACACCCCGGGTCTCAGACGAGGCGACCGGCCTGCACCTTCTGGTGACCAGCAAGAACGCTGCCGTGGCCGGCTTGATCCAAATTGCCACCCGACGCCAGCCAGCGAGCACCCAGGATAGTAAAGCCAATCATGATCAGCATGAGTGCTGTGGTGGCAACGGCCGGAAAGAGGCCTGCCAAACCACCAGGGAGACGATGCTGCCAGCGCAGGGTGGTTTTTTCTTCGTCGAAGGCTCCGACAAAAACCGGCGCAGGAATGCGTATCTCCGATCCGTCGGGCAGATCGGCAAGTAGCGCCATCAAGGCTTCTTTTTTCAATGGAGCCTCCTACGTCAGCGTTCTCGAGCAAAAGGAGGCGCGCCCGGCGCGGGATCGTCTCCTGCTCCTGCGGACACGGTTCAACAGGCGAATCGCAGCGTCCGGCCCAGCCGAGAGAGTTCCGTCACCACGTCGGCCCAATACTCGATCAACGTGGTGTCATAGCCCCAGGCGGCTCGTTCGTGCCTGGACAAAGCGAAGTTGTTGGCGTGGGCCGGGGAAGCATTGAACAGCAGCAGGGCGGCGTCAACTGCGCTGATTGAATGATCTACAGACGGCGAATGCCCGGGTGTTGCTTGGACGGCAGCCAAAACGGCGTGTGACATTTTTTGCGCTCTCCGTTGTCTGATGCCCCATGTTTGCGGGTCTTGACGGGTTGCACTGTGACCCGGTTCACAATGCACGAGGCTGTGTTGGCCGCCCGAGATAACGTGCCGGACGATGATTGCAGGCTTCGGCTCGGCAATCGGGGGCTCTGCAATCGGGCCGGGACGGTTACCGAATGCCCGTTTGATCAGCCGGATCGCGTCTGCCGCGCGCACCTCTCGACAGACGGGCTACGCACCGGTATGCGCTGTGCGCAGCGAAACGCTCCAAGGCAAACAAACATCATGACCTTCGGCTTCAACGGCGGCCTCCTCGCGGCGCCACGACGGCTCAAACGCCCGCCCACGCCGCTGAATCGGCAGCAGATCGCCGGCTTCTGGGCCGCCTGGTTCGGCTGGATGCTGGATGGCATGGACTCCGTCATTTACGCCCTGGTGATGGGGCCGGCGCTGACCGAGTTGCTGCCGAAATCCGGCGTGCAGGCCACGCCGGCCAATATTGGCTATGCCGGATCGCTGATGTTCGCCCTGTTTCTGATTGGCTGGGGCCTGTCGTTCATCTGGGGGCCAATCTCCGACCGGTTTGGACGGACGCGGGCGCTGGCGGCGACGGTGGTGGTGTATGCGGTGTTCACCGGTGCCGCCGCCTTCGCGCCGAATGTCTGGACGCTGGCTCTGTTCCGCTTCCTCGCCGGCATCGGCGTGGGCGGGGAGTGGGCGATGGCTGGCACCTATGTTGCCGAGGCCTGGCCGGAGGACCGCCGCAAGATGGGCGCCGGCTATCTGCAGACCGGGTATTATTTCGGCTTCTTCGTTGCCGCCACGCTGAACTACACGATTGGCGCCTCGTTCGGCTGGCGCGCGATGTTCCTGTGCGGGTTGGCGCCGGTGGTGGTCGCTATCGCCACGCTGCTGAAGGTGAAGGAGCCGGAGCGGTGGGAGAAGCGGGCGGCGCAGGCAAAGAGCCCGCTGGCAGTGATTTTCTCGCCGTCCTACCGCCGGCGGACGATCGTCATGTCAGCGCTGCTGACCATCGCCATCGTCGGGTTGTGGGCCGGCGCGGTGTATGAGCCGACGGCGATCGTGTTCCTCGCCAAGCAGGCGGGCATGACCCAGCCGGAGGCGGCGAAGATGGCGTCGTACGGCACGGCCCTGCTGTCGCTGGGCACCATCCTGGGTTGCCTCGCCGCCCCCTGGCTGGCCGAGCGCATCGGACGGCGCACGACTTTGGCGGGTTATTTCCTCGGCATGATGGCAACGATTGTGCTGGCGTTCGGCTGGGCGTTCTATTTGCCGGTAGGCTCCGCGCTGCCATCGTTCATGACCGTGCTGTTCTTCCTGGGCTTGTTCGGCGGCAATTTCGCGATTTTCAGCCTGTGGCTGCCGGAGCTGTTCGGCACCGAGGCGCGGGCGACGGCGTTCGCGTTCTGCACCTCGGTGGGGCGGTTCATCGGGGCAGGGGTGAATTTCGCCCTGGCCGGGGCGGTGGCGTCGATGGGCACGCTGGGGACGCCGATTGCGTGGACCGCGGTGGCGTTCGGGGTCGGGCTGGTGGTGATCCCGTTCGCGCGGGAGACACGGGGGTTGGCGCTGCCGGAGTGATGCGCGGCGGTTGTTGAGTTGGCGCAAGGTGTTGGGCTAAAACAGGAGCATGAAACCGTCCGAGGCCCTCGCAACCCATCGGTCCGCATTGCGCCAGCTTGTCGGGCGTCACAGTCTGTCGTGCCCGCGAATCTTCGGATCGGTTCTTAACGGAACCGATACCGAGGACAGCGATCTGGACTTGCTGGTGGAGCCGTCGGACTCGACAACCCTGTTCACGCTGGCCCGCCTGGAACATCAGGCCGAGGCTTTGCTGGGTGTTCGCGTTTCGGTTCTGACACCGGTCTTCCTGTCGGTGAAGTTTCGCGACCGTGTGCTGCGGCAGGCGGAGCCGCTGTGATCCATCCTGAGCGTGTCGAGGACTATCTGGAACAAGCGTGCAGGCGATCGACCGAGCCACCCGCTATGTCCAATCATTGAAGGACGCGGCCACGCTGCGGGAAGACGAGAAAACACAGGATGCTGTCGTTCGAACGATCGAAATCATCGGCGAAGCCGCCGAAAGGATACAGAAAATCGCGCCGGTGTTCGTCGCTGCCAATGCGGAAATGCCCCGGGTCGAGATGCGCGGCATGCGCAACAAAGTGATACAGAAGTACTTCGATGTCGATTGGGACCTCGTCTGGCGTACCGTGCATGGCGACCTTCCGGTCCTCAAGGGTATGGCCGCCGGTCTATTGGCGCTCGCCGCCAAGAGGAAGGCGGTAAGGGCAAAATCGAACGCTAGTAAATATGCAGTAACGGTAGCGTTTGGAGCGAGCCAGCAGCTTCAGATTCACAGTTAAATTTGATACCACTTCCGCCCGAATACCCTGACAGCCGCCTCCAGCGCGGTCATCGGGACGTCGCGCACGCTGACGCGCGTGCCGGGCAGACGCAGCGGACGCAGCACGGATTCGATCCAGCCGGGACCTTTCGTCCGGCACAGGTTCAGGAACTTCCGTTCAAGGGCGGCGCGGCGCCTCATGACGCTGCGACCCGCGGATCGCCATGGCCGGAATTTCGTCTTGAAGTCGATATCAGTCTGGACATGGCCTGAACACAACCCCGTCAATCCAAAGCGATATCTATGCGGGGTGGTTGCAGAAAATCAATCGAAAACGATCGTTTCACATTGGCTTGCCAGACCGCGGTGGCGGTGCCTCTTTGGCAGCGCCGCCTGGTCATGCCGATGTTGCTGGCAGCCTCAAAGCTGTTAAAGCAAAGTCGCGGCCAACCGCCCCGTACGAGGGACGGATTTAGTTGGCTCGGTCATCCACAAGGCCCCCTCCGACCTGAATACCTGGTGCTCGCAGCTAAACAGGAATGGATGGTGTGCCGTATTCGCCGTCGTATTGGCGGAACGACCGGGCGGCGATGCCCGGTCCCGACGTCAAACCGGATGCTCTAAACCGAGCCCGCCACATAGGCCGTCAGGCTGTCCACCGCGGTATCCGCATCGACGATCCGCGCCTTCACCACGTCGCCGATGCTGATCAGTCCCACCAGCCTGCCTCGGTCAATCACCGGAAGGTGCCGGAAACGCCCGGCGGTCATGGTCTGCATCGCCTCATTCACGCTGGTTTCAGGGTGAACCACGTGCACTTCGCTGGTCATCAGCTGCGCCGCCGTCATGTCCATCGTGCGGTTGCCGTGCTCGGCGAGCGAGATGACGATGTCGCGCTCACTGACGATGCCAAGCATCTGTTCGGCCCGATCCATCACCAGCACCGCGCCGATATGGTGATCCGTCAGAGTCCGGGCGACGGCGGAGATATGTGCCGTCGGTTCAACCGTGGTGATCGCATGGCCCTTGTGCTTCAGAATCGCCGCAATCGTCGTCATGTCATCCTGCCCCTTCTGGTTCGGGCGGACGTTGGGTCCGGGTGCCGTTTCCTCGACCGTCTTTCTCAGGGAAGTCTTCACGCCGGACCGCGCGTCTGCACCCCTAGCAAAAGAAGTATGCGCCATGCATGAACAAACATGCAAATTCTGGGTGTGCAGTGCAGCAAGCCTTTTACCAAAGCTTCTTCCCGGCGGTCAGGCCCGCAACCAGAAGAAACACGAATAGCGCGACCGCAATAAAGAAAAGGATGCGAGCGATATCATCCAGTTCTGTCGCGACGCCGCCGAAGCCGAAAACCGCCGCCAGGATGGAAATAACAAGGCATAGCAAGGCCAGGCGCAGCATCAAATGATCCCGATAACATGGCCAAACGCAACAACCCATACCAAGGTATGGGTTGTTGTCACGTCCAGCTCATTAAACAGGTCGGATTAGCCCCGCATTACTCCGCCGCCACCAAATGCGGCACCGACGGGGAAAGCTGCGTCTGCACCAGATCGGCAAACCGTCCCTCGCGCGCCAGCAACTCGTCGAAATTGCCCTGCTCGACAATGCGGCCCTCCTCGAACACGAGGATTTCATCAGCGTCGCGCACCGTGGACAGGCGGTGGGCGATGATGAATGTCGTCCGCCCGGCCATCAGCGCCTTCAGCGCACGGCCTACCCGGGCCTCGGTCGCCGCGTCCAGCGCACTGGTCGCCTCGTCGAGGATCAGTATCGGCGGGTCCTTCAGCAACGCCCGGGCGATCGCCAGACGCTGGCGCTGACCACCGGACAGGCTGGTGCCGCGCTCGCCGATCATCGTGTCGTAGCCGTGCGGCTGGCGGATGATGAACTCATGCGCGTCGGCCATGCGGCAGGCTCGCTCCATTTCGTCCTCGGTCGCGTCGGGGCGGCCGACCATCAGGTTTTCCCGGATGGTGCGGTTGAAGAGAAGGCTTTCCTGGAACACCATGCCGATGTTCGACCGCAGGCTGTCCAGCGTGATGTCGCGCAGATCCTGGCCGTCGATGGTGACGCGGCCGGAGGTCGGGTCCCACAGGCGTTGCAGCATGGACATCGCGGTGGACTTGCCGGCGCCGGTGTGGCCGACAAGCGCGACGCTGGTGCCGGGCCTGGCGTCGAAGCTGACATCGCTCAGCACCGGGCCGCCGCCGTTCGGGTATTCGAAGCTGACATCCTCGAAGCGGACCTCGCCGCGCGGCGCCCACAGGGTGCGGGCGTTTTCTTTCTCCGGCACGCTGCTGCGGGCGTCGAGGATGGCGAAGTAGTCCTCCAGCGCCGGCAGCTTGAAGAACAGCGAGGACACGAAGGAGGCCGCGGTTTCCAGCCGCCCGATCAGCAGCATGGCGATGCCCATGAAGCTGACGATCTCGCCCACGCTGGCCATGCCGTTGACGTGCAGCCAAGTGCCGACAACCACGATTGTGATCACTGCGAGCGTGCTCGATGCGCGGGTCATGACGTTGACCAGCGCCCACCAGTTCAGCACCGGGAACTGGTTGCGGATGACCTGCTGCGCGATGTCGCCGAACAGCTTGCCTTCGGCCGACAGGCGGGTGAAGGACTGCACCACCATGACGTTGGCCAGCGCGTCCTGCGCGGTGCCGGCCAGCGAGGAGTTCAGCCCCTCGACCCGGCGCTGCGCCATCTCGGTCTTCTTCACGACCAGCATGGTGAAGGTCAGGAAGATCGCGACCAGTGCGATCAGCACCAGCGCCAGCCGCCAGTTCAGGAACAGCGTCAGCGGCAGCAGGATAGCGGCCGACAGGATGGTGGAGAGCTGGTCGCGGAAAAACACCAGCCAGGTTGCGAACAACCCGTCGGTGCCGGTCAGCATCTGCTTCATCAGGCGTCCGGAGTGGGTGTCGCCATGAAAGGAGAGTGGCAAGGCCAGCACGTGCTGGAAGTACTTGCCCATGGAATTGATACGATGCTTGTGCGACAGGCGCTCGGTCTGCAACGCAACGAATATGTTGCACACTATACCGCCGATGCCGACGGCGACCCAGATGCCCAGCAGCCACGTGGCCTGATGCCACAGTACGCCGGATGTCATCTTATCCGATCCGGACAGCATATTCACGACGCGGCCGAACAGCACCGGATCAAGGAACTGCAACCCTGCAACGATCAGATTGGCGAATGCAAGAAAGCCGGCGAGTCGGAGGTCGCGGCCAAGCAGGCCGAGAACCCGGCCATAAACACGGAAAAATCTCATTTCAACCCATCCCCGAGAAGACGTTCGGTCTTCGACTTTGATGAGCGCTACGATGGGGGACGGGTGTGGCCAGAAAGGGGCAAGCGGCGTGAAAAAGCTTTCACGCCGCTTTTCGTGAACAGGCTCAGGCTGGTTTTTTCGGCTTCGCCGGGGCCCTCGGCTTGGCGGGCGCCTTTGCCGCTGCTTTCGCCTTCGGCTTGGCTGCCGGAGTCGGCTGCACCTCACCCTGATCTGCCAAGCGGTCAGGGAACTCGCCGAGGTTTTGCTGGATGGAGGCTTCCTCGATGCCGGTTTCGCGGGCCGAGTTCGGGTGGGTTTCCGGGTTCGGCAGCTGGCCGGCGCCGGCGCTTTCCTCGATGCCCACCAGCTCGCGGGCGCGCTCCCAGTATTCGACGTCGCGTCCGTGCGGGCCGCCATCGGCTTCCCAGAGCTGATAGGCAACTTCGCGGATGCGCTCGTCGCGGTGCGGGCTGTGTTCCAGCGGGTTGGTTGTGGTCGCGGACTTAGGTGCCATGGGGCCTCTCGGTGACGGTCGGATTGACAACGAACGGGCGGAGCCGGCGTTGCGTCCAGCTAGCACAAGCCCTGAGCGGGAGAAAATTCATGCGCGCAACGTACACCTGGCGACTCGATTAACGAAATCTTAACGTCTGCGGGTGCATGCTGCAATGATGCAGATACGTAGCCTCATCGGCCGCACCGCCCACGCCTGCGGCATCGCCGCCGAGGATGCCGCCTGTGCCGCTGTAGAGACAGACGGCTGGACGATTTTGCGACGCCGGCTGCGCACCAAGGCGGGCGAGGTGGACGTGGTGGCGGAGAAGGCGGGCGTGCTCGCGATCATCGAGGTCAAGTCCCGCCCGACCCTGGCCGAGGCGGCGGTGGCGCTGAGCGCGCGGCAGCGGGCGCGGCTGGTGGCGGCGTGCGAGATCATCCTGGGCGAGCATCCGGAGTGGGGCGCGAACGGCGTGCGATTCGATATTCTGGTGGTGGATGCGGCCAGCCGGGTGCGGCGTATCGCCGACGCGTTCAGGTCGGGGGATCTTTAAGCGATCGTCAGGGCGCGGACGAGCCGGGCCAGGACATTTTTGAGGACACCGCGCCAGTACGACCGCGCCCATCGCCGACTTGCACACGCTATCCACAGCCGTCCACAGCCACGACCGATGCGCGCAGTTGCGTGCCGCGCTAAGATGCCCGCGTGAACACCATCGACTCGCCCCTGTTCGGCCTCTCCCAACGCCTTCCCCCCTCCAACCTGCAGGCGGAGCAGGCGCTGCTCGGCGCGCTGCTGGCCAACAACAAGGCGTATGAGCGCGTTTCGGAATTCCTCGCCCCGGAGCACTTCGCCGATCCGATCCACGGCCGGATCTACCAGGCGATCTCGCGGCGGGTGGAGGCCGGGCAGCTTGCCGACGCCGTCACCCTGAAGGCGGAATTCGAGCATGCCGGCATCCTGGAGGAAGTCGGCGGCACCGCCTACCTGACGCAACTCATCACCGCCATGGTCGGCATCATCAACGCGGGCGACTACGGCCGCGCGGTGCACGACACCTGGCTGCGGCGGCAGTTGATCGATGTGGGGGAGCAGGTCGTCAACAACGCCTTCGGCGCCGACGCCGAGCTGGACGCGCCGCAGCAGATCGAGTTCGCCGAACAGACGCTGTTTCAGCTCGCCGCCGAGGGCGGCGGCGCCAAGGGCGGCTTCGTCTCGTTCGAGCGCGCCCTGACCGACGCCATCCTGGGAGCGGAACGCGCGTTCCGCCAGTCCGGCACCGTCTCCGGCCTGACCACCGGGCTGCGCGACGTGGACAGCAAGATGGGCGGCATGCATCCCTCGGATCTGCTGATCCTGGCCGGCCGCCCGGGCATGGGCAAGACGGCGCTGGCCACCAAGATCGCCTTCGGCGCGGCCAAGGCGCTACAGGCCGAGGCGCGGCGCGACGATCCGAACGGGGTCGCCAAGGCGGCGGTGGCGATCTTCTCGCTGGAAATGAGTTCCGAACAGCTCGCCACCCGCCTGTTGAGCGAGGAGGCGCGGATCTCCGGCGACCGCATCCGCCGCGGCGATATCGGGCAGAAGGATTTCGACAAGTTTGTGCAGGTCTCGCGGGAGATCGCCTCCCTGCCGATACAGATCGACGATACGCCGGCGATCACCATGTCGGCGCTGCGCACGCGGTGCCGGCGATTGAAGCGGACCAAGGGGCTGGCGCTGGTGGTGGTGGACTATCTGCAACTGATGCGCCCGGCGGCGGGGACCAAGCCGGAGAACCGGGTGCTGGAAATCAGCATGATCACCCAGGGCCTGAAAGCGCTGGCCAAGGAGATGGAGGTGCCGGTGCTGGCGCTGTCGCAGCTCTCCCGCCAGGTCGAGAACCGCGAGGACAAGCGCCCGCAACTGTCGGATCTGCGAGAGTCGGGGTCGATCGAGCAGGACGCCGACGCGGTGATGTTTGTCTACCGGGACGAATACTACCTCGAGCAGAAGATGCCCAAGGAGGTCGGCTTCGAGGGCAGCGCGGACAAGTTCAACGCCGCGATGGATGACTGGCAGCAGCGCATGTCCAAGGCGCACAACCGGGCGGACCTGATCATCGCCAAGCAGCGCCACGGCCCCACCGGGACGATCCCGCTGCTGTTCGAGGGCGAGTTCACCCGGTTCGGCGACATCGATTTGGTTCATTCCGACTATGCCGTGTGAGGTGGTGGGCGCTGGGCGAAAGGCAGGCGCGGCGTTCGCCCCCCTCCGTCATGGCCCGGCTTGTCCGGGCCACCTGTCGCGGCAGGGTGCTGGAATAGGTGGCCCGGACAATCCGGGCCATGACGAGTAGTGGGACGGATCATGGAGCCTGAAACCGCCCACGCCGTCCTGACCGTCGACCTGGCGGCGATCGTCGCCAACTGGCGGACCCTGAAGGCGCGGCATCCATCCGGCGACGTCGCCGCCGTGGTCAAGGCCGACGCTTACGGCCTGGGCGCGCGCCCCGTCGCCGCCGCCCTGCACAACGCCGGTTGCCGGAGCTTCGTCGTGGCCTGGCTGGAGGAGGCGCTCGCCATCCGCGACGCCTTGCCCGGCGCGATGATCGCCGTGCTCGGCGGCCTGATTCCGGGCACAGAGACCGCCTTTGGGGTGCACGGGCTGACCCCGGTTTTGTGCTCGCTGGACGAGATCGACCGGTGGCAAAACCGCGGCGAGGCTATCCTGCACATCGACACCGGGATGTCGCGCCTCGGGCTGCCCCCCAGCGAACTGGCGGCTCTGGCGGCAGATCGCAAGCGGCTGGATGGGATGGCGATCCGCTATGCGATGTCGCACCTGGTGGCGTCGGAAGTGCCCGGCGACCCGATCAACCAGCTTCAACGCCAGCGTGTCGCCGCGGCCCGGGCGATGCTGCCGCCCTGGAAGTTCAGCCTGGCGAACTCCTCGGGGATCTTTCTTGGTCCGGACTTCGCCTCCGACCTCGCCCGGCCGGGAGCGGCGCTGTACGGACTCAACCCGACCCCCGGACAGCCCAACCCGATGCACGGTGTCGTGCGACTGATGGTCCGGGTGCTGACCGTGCGCGACATCCCGGCGGGGGCGACCGTCGGCTATAACGCCACCTGGAAAGCTGCGCGGCCGACACGAATTGCCACCGCGGCACTGGGTTACGCCGACGGCTACCACCGGAGTCTGTCCAATCGCGCATCGGCCTGCTTTGACGGGACCCCCGTTCCGCTGGTAGGCCGCGTCTCCATGGACCTGACCACATTCGACGTGACCGATCATCCCGGCGTGCAACCTGGAGGCTGGCTGGAAGTTCTCGGCCCGCATCTGTCCCCCGACGACCTCGCCGCCGCGGCCGGCACGAACGGGTATGAGGTGCTGACCTCCCTCGGCCGCCGCTTTCAACGGGTGTATCGCACAGCGTGACTGCAATCCTGGACTTCCTGGCCGCCCTCGGCCGCCCGGTCATCGGCCTGTGCCGCGCGGCCGGCGCGCTTGCGCTGTTTGCGTTGGAGGGGCTGTCGCACCTCTTTCGCCCGCCGTTCTACGGCCGCCTGTTTGCCCGTGCCCTGCTGGAGATCGGATATTTCAGCCTGCCGGTGGTGGCACTGACGGCGGTGTTCACCGGCATGGTGCTGGCGTTGCAATCGTATACCGGGTTCGCCCGGTTTTCCGCGCAGGGCGCGGTCGCCAACCTGGTGGTGCTGTCAGTGACTCGCGAATTGGGACCGGTGCTGGCCGGCCTGATGGTCGCCGGCCGCATCGGCGCCGCCATGGCCGCCGAGATCGGCACCATGCGGGTGACCGACCAGATCGATGCTTTGAGCACGCTGTCCACCAATCCGATGAAATATCTGGTGGCCCCCCGGCTGCTGGCCGGGATCATCGCGCTGCCGCTCCTGGTGGTGGTGGCGGACATCCTGGGCGTGCTGGGCGGGTTCATCGTTTCGACGTTGAAGCTGGGCTTCAACGTGGACAGTTACGTGACCAACACGGTGAATTTCGTGCAGACCGGGGACGTGGTGTCCGGCCTGGTGAAGGCGGCGGTGTTCGGCTTCATCATCGCACTGATGGGCTGCTACCAGGGCTACAACAGCAAGGGCGGCGCGCAGGGCGTCGGCGCGGCGACGACCTCGGCCGTGGTGAGCGCGTCGATCCTGATCCTGGCGTTCGATTATGTGCTGACGGAGATGTTCTTCGCGCAGTAAGCGGGGCGGATCGGGGAGCCGCCGCATCGGCATGGTGCGCGCATGCGCCCTATCGTCATGGTGCGCGCAGGCACACCCTCCACGCCTTGCGGTGCATGGCGCAGCGAGAGCCTTGGATGCCCACCTGGGTTGGCATAACGGGAAGGGTTGGCGGTCGGTGCCGTCCCGTTGCAACACGAAACCGGAATTGTCGTGACTCTACACCATGCCGATCAGGTAATGTCCGCGCGTCAGCATAGCGGAGACGGCAGTGAAAATCGGAGTCATCGGCGCCGGCGCGGTCGGCACGGCTTGTATCATGGCTATTCTCGGGCGTGGCGCCGCGCATGAGATCGTCGTGCTTGATTCGAATGAGGCGCGGGTGCGCGGCGTGGTCACCGACATGCAGTACGGCACGCCGCTCTGCCCGCCGGTGCGCCTGATCGCCGGGGACTACCCGGATCTTGCGGGGGCGGAACTTGTCCTTGTCGCCGTCGGCATCAATGAAATGGCCGGCGGCGCGATGGACCGCAACGATCCCAGGGGGCGGCTGCGGCTGCTTGATACCAATGCGCGTATCATCGCCGATATCGTGCCGAAGATCGTGCGCGCGGCGGGCGATGCGACGATCATGGTCATTACCAATCCGCCGGAGCCGTTGACCGAGCTGGCACGGCGGATCGCCGGGCACGACCGGGTGATCAGTTCGGGCACCTATATCGATACTCTGCGGTTTCGTTTCTATATCGCCCGGCAGTTGGGCGTGCACCCCGACCAGGTCGATGCGCAGGTGGTGGGTGAGCACGGCAATTCGCGCGTGCTGCTTTGGTCCTCGGCCCGGGTGGCCGGCGCCTCGGTGCTCGATATGGTTCCTATCGGCGAGGTTGGGGCGTTTCGGGCAAAGGTGGAGGCGCAGGTGCGTAACGCCAATATAACGATCATCGAAGGGACGGGGGCCAGCCAGTACGGCATCGGGATGGCCTGCGGGCGGCTGGTGGAGGCGATGATCCGTAATGAGTTCGCCGTGTTCCCGCTCGGCTGCCATGTGCCGGAATACGGCACGACGCTGTCGGTGCCGACGGTTCTGGCGCGCAAGGGGGTCGTGCGGATTTTAAAACCGGTGATGTCGGATGAGGAGCGGGCTGCGCTGGAACGCAGCGCGGAGACGTTGCGGGCGGCGTTCGAGCGGCTGGAGGTTTAGGCGTTGCCGAAGCGGCGCCCTGCCTGACTGTCGATCTCGGCAGGCGCTACCGCACCAAGCGCAAAATCCGAGGCCAGGTCCGCACGCCGGATTCCCCGGGTGGTTCCTCCCGCCCCCTCCGCTTCGGGGGCGGGTCCTTCGTATCGACTACCCGGACAATCCGGAACGCAGGCGCGCAGGCCGGCCGTCGGACAGCACAGCGGCCAAGAGCTACCGATTCCGGCCGGCGTCGGCCGCAAAACCTCCTTCAAACGCAAACTCCGCCACTGGCTTGCGTCCGCTCGGAAATTCGCGTCCCTGATACGCTTCAGGCAGGCTCGACCGCTCTCCCGGTCGCCCGATGGCAATGGCAAGCTCAACCGTGTGGCCCTGCGGCACGCGCAGCTCGGTCGCGGCGCGTTCGGCGTCGAAGCCGCCCATGCCGTGCGCCCGCCAGCCGGCGCGCGTGGCCTGCAACGCCAGGTTCGCCCAGGCGGCGCCGGCATCGAGTGAATGGCTGCGCAACGTCACCGGCTTTTCGGCGCCGGGCGGCAGAAAGTTCGGATCGGAGACCAGGACGATCAGCGCAGCCGCCCGACTCGCCCAGGTCTGGTTGAACGGAACCAACAGACCAAGGAACGTTTCCCAATGCGCGGTGTTGCGGCGCGCATACAGGAAGCGCCAGGGTTGGGCATTGTAAGCGGACGGCGCCCAGCGCGCAGCTTCGAACAGGGCGAGCAACCCGGCTTCCGGGATCGTCTCATCGGTGAAGGCGCGTGGCGACCAGCGTTCGAGAAACAGCGGGTCGATCGGATAATCGGCGTGGCGAGGCTTTTCGGCCAGACGGGAATCGACAGCAGTCATGTTAGAACTCCGAAAATGACAGACCGGGGCGTCGCGTGGCCGCGCCTGGTCTCCCCCGCGGCCTGAGCGCCCGGGATGATGGGTGGTCGAGACATCCGGGCAGGTTATACAACGCGACATTAGCGTGCAACACAAAAATGACGACACACAAACGTTTATTTTCGATAGTGCTATCCACGCACGGGGCAACGCTTGGTGAACAGGACAGCACCTTTCAGGCCGTGTATGGAGCGGGGCGCCCGAGGCGAAGGCAGACAAGCCGATGACATCCGCCGAATGCCGGGCCCGCTACGGTGCGCCACGTCGGACCGGTATCGCCAACCATCCCGCACCGGGTTCCATCATGCGGAAGATGGCCGCGGCGTTCCAACCCCAATCGAGGCCGGCTTCCAGCGGCGATCATGGCTTTGTCGCCAGGGAAGGGCGCCGTCCGAAGCAGGGCGGTCTAGGTATTTTCCGAGCCTGACGGGGCGGCATTATTCAGCAGATATGAGGCAGGAGATTCATACCATGATTTTCGATCCCGTCAGGACGGGCGGACATGGAAGCCCTTACCGGAGCTCCTGATCATGCGCATCGCCCAGATCGCACCGTTGTACGAAGCCGTTCCCCCCAAGCTTTATGGCGGCACCGAACGCGTCGTCTCGTTTCTCACCGAGGAACTCGTGGCACTTGGCCATGATGTCACGCTGTTCGCGAGCGGCGATTCCGTGACCCGGGCGGAGCTTGACCCGGTATGGCCGCATGCCTTGCGGCTGGATCCGTTTATTCGCGATCAACTGGTGCCGAACCTGCTGATGCTTGAGGCTGTTCGCAGGCGCGCGGACGAGTTCGACGTCATGCATTTCCATATGGACTACCTGCCATTCAGCCTGTTTAGCCGGCAGCAGACGCCGTTTCTGACGACGTTACATGGGCGGCTCGATCTGCCGGAACTGAAGCCGATGTTCACGGCGTTTCCGGAGGTGCCTCTGGTCAGCATCTCCGACAATCAGCGCCGGCCGATGCCTGACGCAAACTATGTTGCGACGGTCTATCATGGTTTGCCCGCCGGACTGCTGACGCCGGTTGACGGCATCAAGCCGCGGTATCTCGCTTTCCTCGGCCGCATCGCGCCGGAAAAGGGGCCGGACGCCGCGATCCGCATCGCGCGCGCCTGCGGGATTCCGCTGAAGATCGCGGCAAAGGTGGACATGGCTGACCGGAGCTATTTCGAAACGGTTATTCGGCCGATGTTGGCGGATGGCGGGGTGGAGATGGTGGGCGAGATCTCCGACGCGCGGAAGCCTGGCTTTCTGTCGGGTGCCATCGCGCTGCTGATGCCGATCGCCTGGCCGGAACCGTTCGGCCTCGTGATGATAGAAGCGATGGCATGCGGCACGCCGGTGATCGCTTTCAATCGGGGCTCGGTGCCCGAGATCATCGATGACGGCGTGACGGGCATTATCGTTGAAAACGAGTCGGCCGCCATCGCCGCGGTGTCCCGATTGGGCCGGCTTTCGCGCAAGCGGGTGCGGGCCGGATTCGCCGCCCGCTTTACCGCCACGCGGATGGCTCAGGACTACCTTGCGGTCTACCGCAAAATCGCTTCCGGGGCCGGTGCCCATCATTCCGCGCTGATGGAGGCCGCCGACTGATTCGAACGCATGTAACGCCCGGGAACCGGCCATAATCGCCGCTGAACACGACCCGCGCCGTGCCACCGGACGATCCGTATGCCGCGCCGGCTGCATTGGCATCAGGGGCCCGGGCGTTATTCAGGGCATCGGCGGAAGTAGTTGCATCGATCCGAGAGGCTGAAATGGCCTGTGCGGAACAGACCTGCGCGCAGCTGGCGCACCTTGGCGCATTGATGTAGGTAGATTCCGAGGCTGGCGGAACCGCCGTTGCGAGCTGATATACCGGGGAGGGCCAGTGGCCCCGATGTTATCCCGGAGGGAGCTGCGTCAACGATTTTGTCGTTGCTATACCTTTCCTGCCTCCAGAGAGAGCGGCGATTACGGGTATCTTGTCGCCGGCGGCAAGAGCGAGAAAGTCGAAGGCAAGTCTCAGAACGCCATTGGTGGCATCAAGGACGCAATCCGGAAGTAAACAGTCCGGACTATCAAGCAAGGAGACTCACCATCATGCTGCAAATTATCGTTCCCGTGGCCGCTCTTGCAGGCGTTCTCTGGTATTTCGGCGTCCGGCCTTTCGACAGGAGCTACCGGTATCTGCCGAGGTACAAGGACACGGTCAATAAGAAGATCGATGCTCCCACACCGCCCAAGACCTAAGGCAAGCGCACAAGCCGGAGGTTTCGGTAAAAGACCCATCTCACGGACCGTCACGGCCACGCGGTGCCAGCCGAAAAGGTTGGCACCGCCGGCTCTGGCTGAGAGCTATCAGCGTCCAACACAACCAAGTCTTCTCGAAGGGTCTCGGCAGCCAGCCCGAACCGCGGCCGCCCGCGCCCGGTACACCTGATCCGAACTCCAGCGCGGCATATGGCCGCGAGGGCAAAGCCCGGATGAGCTTTGGATCTGCAATCCGTACATCGGAGAAAGCGCGCGCTCCCCGGGCAACTGGTGGGGTTCCCGCGGTGGTGTTCGATATTGATCGAACGGGCCGCCAGGGAGCCTGGCGGCAGCGAAAGCGGTCTGATGATCGTGGGCACCGAGATCGTATGCATCGCGAAAGCACGCGCACCGGGTGGCGGCGTAACACGGCAATGCCACGTATTATGGGTATTCAACGCCCCCCTATGATGGTATCACGCGACATCCGCTATGTTGGAGTGCGTGATGAACGACACGGTCCTGGCCCCCGCCGCAGCCCGCCCTTCCGCACTGCGGCAGGTCTGCGACGTCATCGCCGAGCTCGCTTCCGCCGGTGACGCCGATTGCGTTCACCCGTTCGAGGCGCTGCCCCTGCTGCGCGGCGCCCGCTTCGGCGGCCTGCTGCCGGCGGCCGAGAGCGGCGGTTCGCTGCGCGACGTGATCGAGGAGGCGATCGACCTCGCCGAGGCCGACACCAACGTCGCCCATATCTTCCGCAACCACTTTACCTTCGTCGAACGCTTCATGGTTGGCTCGACCGACGAGCGCCGCCAGGGCCGGCGCCGCACCGTCCCGGATGGCGGCATCGTCAGTCTGGCGACAACCGAACTCGATCGGCTGCAGAACGGCGGAACCTATCCGCTGAAGACGACGCCGTTGCCGGACGGCGACGGCTTTCGCCTGCGCGGCACGAAACACTACCGCTTCGGCAGCCTGTATGCGGACCTGATCCTGATGCGCCAGCGGAAGAAGCCCGACCGGCATCGGCGCAATGTGCGCACCCTGTCGTCGCTTAATTCGGCGGCCTACAAGGCGCAGCCCTTGGGAGCCTACGAACTGCACGGCACGCGCTTGCCGGGCCTGGGATTTTTCTGACAGGGGTGCCGCAATGCAGGGGAATACCGCGGGCGCGCGCATATTCAACTCGGCTGACTACCGCAGGCCGAAACCGAAGACGAAACCGCCGGCCAGCGCGGCCGCCGTGCCGGCGTTGATGCCGGAGTTCTGCGGTTCAGGATGGTTTAACCTGCCGGTGTTGATGCCGATGATGGTGAGCAGCGAATTTCATGCTTGAGACTAAACCACGCGGACCGTTGCACCGCACGGATCTCTATCCTACTTTGCCGGCCCGTGATCCAAGGCGAGGTGAAATGCCGCAATCGGACGACAGCGCCGATGGGCCGAACAGTGATACCCATCATGCGAGTGAACTAGCGATAGCTGTCGGCCGGAACCTCCGGCGTATCCGCACACGGCAGGGTTTTTCCCTGGAACGCCTCGCCAAGGCGTCAGGGGTTAGCCGCGCGATGCTCGGGCAGATCGAAACCGGGAAAAGCACGCCGACAATAGCGCTGCTGTGGAAGGTTGCAACGGCGCTGGGCGTTCCTTTCGCGACCCTGATCGCCGCCCGGGACGAAACCGGCACCGTGGTCCTGCGCAAAAGCCACGAGAAGTTGCTCAGTTCGTCCTGTGGGCGGTTCACGTCCCGTGCCCTGTTCCCCTTCGACGGGGAGCGGAATGTCGAATTCTACGAACTGCGGATTGCCCCCTTTCACCTGGAACAAGCCGAGGCGCATGCCGGCGGCACACGGGAAAACCTTGTTGTCCATTCCGGAAGCGTCGAGATCACCGTGGGCTCGGACCGTCCGGTGCTGCTGCGGGAAGGCGATGCGATCATCTTCGACGCCGACGTTACGCATTCATACCGCAATGCCGAAGCCGGTGACGCGATCGTATACCTCGTCATGACTTACGTGGAACGCATCGGCTGAACAGGCGGCGAGCGTCAGCCGCCTGCCCGGCCGGGGCCGGCTACTTCGTTTCCATCGAGCACATCATCATCGGCATCATGGCATTCCTCATGGGCATTATGCCGCTCATCATGGCATGGGCATCATGGTGGGCATCGCGTTCATGCTCTCTCTCTCTCCTGATGTGGTCGCGCCGTCTGTCCGCGCGATCGATACGCATGGTGTGATACTGTCCTTCGAGCGGATCAACCGTGTTTCCAGAGGGTTTTTCGCTGTCCTCTGGTGTCGCATCGGGTCTGCCGGGGGCGGCGGATGGATTGCCGCAAATGGCGGGGACATCTCTGCTATAATGCCCGGATGGCGGGAGAATATCTCTTGCACAGACGGACGACGGCAGATTCGTGCTGTGACGGCGACCGGTAGGAGATCGATTTCGTGCACGACCTGCTCATCGCAGTTCTGATCGGTGGCGTTTCGCTGCTTTACGCCACGGCGGGACAGGCCGGTGGAACCGCCTTCCTCGCCGTCATGGCCTTTGCGGCTTTCCCGGCTGCGCTGATGCGCCCGACCGCGCTGCTGCTGAACGTTGTCGCGGCCGGGTACGCCACGTGGCGCCTACACCGCAATGCAGCCATCGATTGGCCGTTGCTGTTGAAAGTAACCGTCCCGTCGCTGGCAACCGCGTTTCTCGGAGGCCTGGTGGTGCTGTCCGGGCAGCTTTACTTCGTCCTGACCGGAGTCCTGCTGGTCGCCGCCGCGGTGCTGATGATCTTCAAGCGCTCGGCCGATACCGTTGAAACGACAAGCATCCGGCTATTTCCCGCCATCTTGGTGGGGGGAGGCGCCGGCCTCGTTTCGGGTTTGACCGGCGTCGGCGGCGGCGTGTTCCTGACGCCGCTGCTGATCGCATTTGGCTGGGCGTCACCCAGGGTAGCGGCCCGGCTGTCGCCTCCGTTCATTCTGTGCAACTCCGTGCTGGGATTGGGCGGAGTCCTGCTGGCCGGACAGATACCCGCTCCGGGAACCTGGCTCTATGGCATCGGCGCCCTGGCCGGTGCGGTTTGCGGGACAGCCCTGGGTCATCGCCGCATGTCGGAGCAACGCACACGCCAGGTGCTCGCCGCCATCCTGCTGTTCGCCGGGGTTCGCCTGCTGTATCGGTGAAACCGTCAATGCGCCCGGGAGCACCCGAGATACCGTTCCAGCCAAAGACTGTAGCGCGATAGGACCGGAAATCAGCGTCTTCGGCGTGTATGCGCCGGACCCAACGGTCAACGGTACGGGATCGATTCCGGCCAGCTTCGGCGTTGGCGAGGCCAATATTCACCTGAGCGAGTTTGCCATCGGTATTTCCGCCGGCTGGAAGCTTTGGCGCCGGCGCAGCACGCGCCCGACCTTGTTGTAACCTCGGTATCGGTGACCGCGCGCCCGGCTGGCGCTCGGCGCGGCGACGAGCCGAAACGCGCGGCCATCGCATGAGGTGATCTTGGGACCGCGGCGCCGTGATCTCATCGCCGTCCCCGGTTTCCGCCTCGCCCTTGCTCCGGCCTCGGTTTTTTCTCGACCCCCGCCGATGGTATCGCTAAGCTCACGTTCTCGCGATGTTCGGAGTTTTTCATGTCCCCGAGTGCCCTGCCTCTAATATCAGAGCAAGACTACCCGGTATTCCAGCAGATGATTGGGGAACTTCGTCAGACGACCTATGAGGAATGGCATGAAGACCATACCAAATCGATCGCCTACCGGCGCTCCAGGAACGGTTTTGCCGAGATCGGGGTATCCCCCGGCGAGTTCGACAAGTGGCTGAAGGACAACAACAAAACGGGCCATCTGGAACTGCTGTGGGTGTTCGCCGAAGACAAGGCGGAGCGGCTTTCGCGGCAGCCGGAGGCCGGCGGTTCGGCCGGCTAGGCGGCAAGACGGTCCGGGTGTCGTTCGGCCGCAAACGATCGCGAAGCGGTTCCGGCGGAGAGAATGATCCATGGTGACACTCGAAGGCATCCTCGAAGAGGCCAGGAACGATCCGTTCCTGCAAAACACCACCATCCTGACCACCGATCAGTTTTACACTATTCGCGGACCGTCAAGCCCGGCATTCCGCGCGCGCCTGGAAGCGGCGATAGCCGGGGCAGGGGATCTCGCCAAGGTTCAGCAACTCAACGCTGACGAGGGCTTGGAAATCATCGAGCCGGTCCGCGCCGGCACCCGAGGCGGGTGCTGGTATTTGCGCAATCTGACGCATCGCGGCGAGACCTATCCTGCCGGGGAGGGGCGGTTCAACTCGATCGTCGAGGCGTTGCAGGCCGCCATCGAATGGTGGCAGGCCGAGACCTGGTGCCGCGGTGTCATGGTCCGTGCCTTTGAGGTCAGGCAGGCCAACGGTCAGCAGTGACGTTTTGTGCAACGTCATTCAACCATCCGGCAGGCTATTGATCTGTGACCAAGACAACGGCTGAGCAAAATCAAAGGGAATTAGCACAAAACTAATTTCGGTTTGTGGAAGCTCATTGGAAGACTTGCAACATGTACGCTGTCGGCTCTTGATGCCGCCGGCTTGCGATGAGCAGAAGGGGACGTGCGACACATCCCGACGGCGCGATACTTGCAAAAAGTCGAATCATGCGCTACATCTTCGTAGTTACCAATCCAACTACGGAGGACGCGCATGGGTGTGCCCATCTCTATCCGCCTGGACGACGACGTCCGCGCCGAGCTTGAAACGCAGGCCCGGGCGCACGGCATCGGGCTGGCCACGCTGCTGCGCGACATCGCCACACGGGCAGCCCGAGACGCGCAGCGGGCGCGCATCCGGCAGGCCAGCGAGGCCATCGGCCATCGCGTTGCCAGCGACGCCGAAGCACGCGCGTTTTACGAGGAAATCGGCACCCCGACCACCAATGCCGGCTAACCCGAACCCGATGCCGCTACACGCCGGGCAGATCGTCCTCGCGGACTGGCGCGGCGACGCCCTGCCGAAGGAGCCAAACAAGCTGCGGCCGGCCGTGGTCGTAGAAGACGACGGTTTGTTTGCCCCGAACTACCCGAACGTCATCCTCGTGCCGCTCACTGAAGACGCAACGTTGGCGATTGCCGATCTTGCGGTTCCGGTGGAGCCGACTGCGGAGAATGGCTGCCGCAGGCCATGTCTGGCCGTATCGCATTTGGTAGCGGCAACCTCCAAGGCCCGGATTCATGCGACCACGTCGAACGTGACGCCAATGCAGTTGGCGCAAATTCGCCGGCAGATCGCAATGGCCATAGGCGCCGTCTGACTATCACGCCGGCCGTGCGATTCGCGCGCCGACGGCCCGGGGCGGCCCTCGAATGTGTCATCGAGCGAGGCGCTGGCATCTTAAGCCCGCGAACTCGGAATCAATGTATCCCGGGCCTGCGAAGACGGGTTTGAATCCGAAATACGCCGTGAACGTGCCCGGATCGGCCGAACCAGTCGCTGCAGGCATCGCAGCGACTGGCCGGCGTCCTGGTCGCGCCGTTTACTGCTGGGACTTCGACTGGCTTTTCATGCCGGAAGTATTCGGAGCACTTCCGGATTCCGCTCCCTGCTTGCCCTCGACGCCCGGGGCGCCCGCCGCTGAGCCGCTCTGCTTAGATGCCTCCTTCTGCGCCGCGGCGCCGGGAGTCGTCGTCTTGCCGGCAGCCGGGCCGGACGTTTCGCCCTGCGCGGCAATCGCTACTGGAGCGCAATAGACTGCCAGCGACAGCACCGCCGCCGCCAGGCCAAACCGCATGATCATCTGCTTTCCTCCGTTTGTTGTTCGCCCTCAACGCGAACGCAAGTGAAGGGTTTGCATCGGCAGCGGCGGTCCCGCCGCCGGTCGCGCGGTCTTCATCGCCAGTGGCGGTTACAGCGGGGTGTGACCCTTCAGGAACGTCACCACCCGAGTCTCCTGCGGACCGAGATTTTCCGGGCCGCGCCAATCGGACACCACCTCCACCCCCGGCAGCAGCGCCGCGAGTTCCGCGCTGGTCGCCGCCGGATGCGGGATATCCGTCCCGGGCAGCAGCAGCGTGGGCGCCGGGCAGTTGCGGACAAAGCCGCGATCGACGCAGAACACGAACTCACCACCCCACATGTTCCGGCCGAACGCGGCGAGCGCGTCCTCATCGAGGTCCGGCCGCGCGGCGCGCTGTTCGCGGCTCCACTCGGCGTGGCTGTTGGGGAAATACTCCGGGTGTTCCGGATGCAGGCCGATGGGGTTCTGCAACACGGCGGCGGTAACCCGATCCGGTGCGGCCTCGATCGCCTTCAGGCAGAAGCTGCCGCCGATACAGGCACCCAGGACGTGGAATTTGTCGAACCCGAGATGGTCCATCAGCGCCAGATGATCCGCCGCATAGCTGTGCCAGCCGTGATCCGCCCGTATCTCGGTGCGGGATCGCCCGGCGTTGCGCTGATCCATGGCAACCGCGGTAAACCCGGCCGCCGGCAGGGCCCGGGTCCAGTCGACCCAGGGGCGAGGCGGCCCGACGGGCGCAGCAGGCCACATCTCGATGCGGGAGCGCAGGCCGCCGGGCGCGAACAGCAGGACGGGGAAGCCCTCGCCAAAGGTTTCGTAGTAGATTTCACCATCGGGGCGGGTCAGCACCGGCATGCTCTCCTTTGCCATGTGCCGGGCAGGCTGCACGGGCGCGCATCCCGGCGCAAGGCCGCCGCCTCCTCGCGGGCGGCAGTCACGCCCGCTATGGTATTTTGGAGGTCCCGAACTTTCCCGCCACCACCGCCGGCCGGGCGCGCGCCGCCTTCTCGGCGATACCGCTGATGCCTTCACGGCGAACCAGTTCCGACCACACCTCCCGCGAGGTGACACCGCTGGACACCCATAGGACCAGCAAATGATACAGCACGTCGGCGCTTTCGGCGACCAGGGCGTCATGGTTGCCGGCGACCGCCTCGATCAGGCACTCCACCGCTTCTTCGCCGAACTTTTGCGCCACCTTGGCCGGACCGCGCGACAGCAGCCGGGCCGAGTGGCTGGTTTCGACATCGGCATCGCGGCGGCTCTCGATAATGGCGAACAGCCGATCGAGCACGCCGATGTCGGATTCAGGGGCGCCAACAAACAGCGGCAGCTTCTTGCCCTTCGACGGCTTGCGCACCGCCTTCGCGGACGGCTTGCCCGAGAGCTTGCCGGACGGCTTGCGCGGGTGCGCCGCGACCTTCTTCTTCTCGGATTTCGCCATGCGTTACGCAGCCTTGCGGGTGAAACGAACCGGTAGCCCGGCATCCGCCAAGGCCTGTTTGACCTCAGATATTGTAAACGTGCCAAAATGGAAGACGCTGGCCGCCAACAATCCCGTGGCTCCGGCGCGCGCGCCTTCAACAAAGTGTTCCAAAGTGCCGACGCCGCCCGAGGCCACCACCGGCACGCGAACGGCGCCGCAGGCCGCGCGCAGCAGATCGAGGTCAAAGCCCGCGCCGGTACCGTCACGGTCCATGCTTGTAAGCAGGATCTCCCCGGCGCCAAGCGACACCACCTGCTGGCACCAGCCGATGGCGTCGATGCCGGTGTTGCGGCGTCCGCCATGGGTGAACACCTCCCATTTGCCGGGCGCGGTCTGCTTGGCGTCCACCGCCACCACGACGCACTGGCTGCCGAACTTGGTCGCCGCCTCGCGCACCAGCTCCGGCCGTGCCACGGCGGCGGAGTTGACGCTGCACTTGTCGGTACCCGCCAGCAGCAGGCGGCGCATATCCTCGACCGAGCGGATGCCGCCGCCGACGGTCAGCGGCAGGAACACCCGCGCCGCGGTGCGTGACACCACGTCGAGGATGGTGTCGCGGTTCTCGTGGCTGGCGGTGATGTCCAGAAATGTCAGCTCGTCCGCGCCGGCAGCGTCATAGACGGCCGCCTGCTCGACCGGGTCGCCGGCGTCGCGCAGGGAGACGAAGTTCACGCCCTTGACGACGCGGCCGTCTTTCACGTCCAGGCAGGGAATGACTCGAAGTTTCAGCATGGTCGGGCTTTACTAGGCGCGCGGGACGTGGATGCAAGCAGATATGCAGCCGCGCGGCGTGTTAAGGTTCGGCGAACCGGATCACTTGCCAGGTTATCCGGCCATCACGCCGCGAACAGCGCCAAGGCCCCGGCCGGATCGACCCGCCCGTCATACAGCGCGCGGCCGACGATCACGCCCTCGATTCGCGTGCCCGCGGCCACCTGCTTCAACGCCGCAAGGTCGCCGGGGGAGCCGACGCCGCCGGAGGCGATCACCGGCGTGGTCAGCCGGGCGGACAGGGCGACGGTCTGGTCGAGGTTCAGCCCGCTCAGCATGCCGTCGCGGCCGATATCGGTGTAGATGATGGCCGACACGCCGGCATCCTCGAAGCGCAGCCCGAGCTCCGCCGCTGCCATGCTGGAGGTTTCCGCCCAGCCCTCGGTGGCGACGAAGCCGTCGCGCGCGTCGATGCCGACGGCGATGCGGCCGGGGAAGGCTTTGCACGCCTCCAGCACGAAGGGCGGGTTCTTCGCCGCGGCGCTGCCCAGGATGACCCGGGTGATGCCGGCTTCGAGCCAGGCCGCGATGCCCGGCAGGTCACGGATGCCACCGCCGAGTTGGACCGGCACGGTGACGCTGGCCAGGATCGAGCGCACCGCCGTGGCGTTCACCGGCTTGCCGGCGAAGGCGCCGTTCAGGTCCACCACATGCAGCCAGGCGAAGCCGGAGTCCTGCCAGAGTTTCGCCTGCGCGCCCGGATCATCGGCATACACGGTCGCCTGGTCCATGTCGCCGCGGCGCAGCCGCACGCATTGACCGTCTTTGAGGTCGATCGCCGGATAGATGGTCAGGCCGGTCATTCGCCGTTACCGGCTTTCCGCGGGCGCAGACGTTTGAAATAGAAGTAGCCAGCCATCGATTTGCCTCGCACTTGGGCGTATTCGGGATGCTCGCCCCAGCGGATATAGCCCATCGATTCATACAAGCGGATCGCCGCCGTCTGGCTATCGCGCACATCGAGGTTCAGGACGTGGTAGCCGAGTTCACGGGCGCGTTCCTCGACCCCCTCGGTCAGCAGCCGCGCCAGCCCGTGGCCGCGGGCATAGGGGGCGATGTAGGAATGCATCAGCGTGGCAGCGAAGGCCTGCGCCTCGTTATTGCGCGACGGCCGGGCGAGGATGGCGGAGCCGACAATGTCGCCGTTCAGCCGTGCTACGAACAGTTCGCGCTCCGGCACCAGCAGGACACCGCGGAAATACGATTCCAGCGCCCTGCGCCCCGGCGGCGTGACCCAGCCGAATCCGCCGCCGTCGATGATGGCGGCGTCGGTGGCCTCGCACAGCGACGGCATGTCGTGGTCGTGGATCTGTTTCAGCCGTTCGACATACAGATCCGGCGCGGAGCCGGCGGGTATGGACATGGACATGGTCTACGGTGTCCAACGGAGGAAATTGCTCAACAGGCGGATGCCGATGTCCTGGCTTTTCTCGACGTGAAACTGGGTGCCGGCGCGGTTGCCCGACACCACGATGGCGGCAACCTTTCCCCCATACTCGGTGGTGGCGATGGTCTCGGACGCCAGGCCGCCGGTCAGCGCATAGCTATGCACAAAGTAGACATGGTCGTCCGGCTGCAGCCCATCGAGCAGCGGATGCGAGCCGGGCGCGAAATCGAGGCCGTTCCAGCCCATCTGCGGCAGGCGCAGGCCCGCGGCTTCCATCTCCGCCACGTCGCCCTTGATCCAGCCGAAGCCGGGCGTGACGGTATGCTCCAACCCGCGCTCGGCCATCAGTTGCATGCCGACGCAGATGCCGAGGAACGGTGCGCCGCGCGCCGTGGCGTCTTCGATCGCCTGGCGCATGCCGGGCACTGCGTCCAGGCCGCTGGCGCAGTCCGCGAAGGCACCCTGCCCGGGCAGGACGATCCGATCCGCAGCGGCGACGTTGGCCGGATCCGCCGTCACCTCGACGCTGGCCTCGATGCCCGCCCGTTCCGCCGCCAAAGCCAAGGCACGCGAGGCCGAGGCGAGATTGCCGCTGCCGTAGTCGACGACGGCGATCTTCATCATGTCACCTCCGGCCGGTAGCGCGCCTTCAGATCGGGGCGGCTGGCGATCAGCCGCATCCACGCTTCATCCCGGCCGCGCGCGGCGAGGACGTGCAGCAGGGTGTAGCCGCGATGCTCCAGGGCGGCGGACCGCAGGTCGTTGCCGATGAGCCCGAGGATGATGGCGAGGCCGGCGGACAGGATCGTCGCGGCGGGCTCCGGCACCAGCATGACAATAAAGACGAAGGCGGCGAAACTCAGCCCGGCGGCGACCCAGGCGCGGTGAACGGCGAGCCAGAGCGGGCCGAAGATCAGCGCGCCGCAGGAAAAGCCTTCCGGCACCAGCACCGGTTCGGCATCGGCCTTGAGATGCGCGCTGTAGAGCTTCACAGCGCCCCCTTGGTGGATGGAATGGCGTTGCCGATACGAGGGTCGGGTTCGACGGCCATGCGCAGGGCGCGGGCGGTGGCCTTGAACGCGGCCTCCGCCACGTGGTGCGCGTTGCGGCCGGCGCGGCGCGTGACGTGCAGGGTGATCAGCGCGTTGAACGCCAGGGCGCGGAAAAATTCCTCGAACAACTCGGTGTCCATCTCGCCGATTTTCGGGCGTTCGAAGTCGACGTTCCAGGCCAGGAAGGGGCGGCCGGAGATGTCGACCGCGGCCTCCGCCAGGGTTTCGTCCATCGGGATCAACGCATGGCCGAAGCGGCGGATGCCGCGCTTGTCGCCCAACGCCTGCACGAACGCGGCCCCCAGGACAATGCCGACATCCTCGGTGGTGTGGTGGAAGTCGATATGCAGGTCGCCGCGGGCGCGGATGGTCAGGTCGAACAGGCCGTGGCGGGCCAGCGACGTCAGCATGTGGTCGAGAAAGCCGATGCCGGTGGCGATGTCCGCGACCCCCGTCCCGTCGAGGTTCAGGGTCAGGGAAATGTCGGTTTCCGAGGTCGTGCGGTTGACGGTCGCGGTGCGGTCCATGATGACCGTTTCCCTACAGCGGCTTGGACCCGCGGTCCAGGGGATGTGCGGCGGCTGGGCAGGGATCGGTTATCCGTCGGGTGGGGAAGCCGCGATTACTCGTCGTCGCCGTCCGCGCCGAGGATCAGCCCCGGCGGCAGGGATTCGTCGTAGAGACTGGCGCGATCCGAGCGTCCGACCGGGACGAATCCTTTGATCCTCGCGGTTCGACGTGGCGACACCCCGGCCTGTTCCAGCTTGGCGGCTATGGCGGTGCGCACGGACCCGGACACGTCCAGGCTGCGGTCCCCGACAACCCGTGCCGCCCGCATGAACATCGTCTGCACTTCCAGCAACTCCTGCTCCGACCAGTCGAAGATGCGGAACGCGTTCCAGGCCTGTTCCACCAGATCGGGTGAGACCACCGTCTCCGGTCCGGCCCGCAACGGCGCCCGGTTCAGCAAACGGCCGAGCGCGGCCAGATAGGGCGCGCAATGCCGCTTGTCGTAGATCATCGACAACGCGGTCTCGATATAGCCGGTGATCAGCGCGATCTTGGTTTCGACCGGGAGCAGTTCGAGCGCCCCGGTCAGGCGCACGAACTCGTCCGGTGCCTTGCCGTCGCGCAGGCGATTGAGTTCGGCGGCGACAAGCCTGGTTTGGTGGTCGCGAGCCAGGCCGCCGGCGACCCGGCGCCAGAGCAGGTATTCCTGTAGCTTGATCCGCCGACCGGGAAAGCCGGAACCGGTTTCGTGGACGCGCCACAGGCTTTCGATGCGCAGGTCGTCGCCGGCAACGCCGAAACCGGGGCGGAGCAGGTAGCCCGCCGTCACCAGCCAGGCCTCCTCATGCTCCACCGATCTCCGCCGCTGATCGAAGCTATCGGCGAGGGGACGCCAGAGGGCGCGCAGCAGGGGGCCGTTCCAGCCGCCCCTCGGCAGTCCGAGGATTCCCTCCAGGCTCTTGAAGACCGGGCCGGCCGCGAACTTGGTGGTGGCGGATGGCGGGCGGGCGAACATCGCCGCGATGCGCTTCTGCGCGGTGTCCAGCACCTCCGGCGTGGCGTTCGGTTCGGCCGAGGCGGCAGCCGCTTCGCCGGGCGGTGCGCTGACGGCGGCCTGGTCCTGCGGGCGGAGGTTGAATTCCAGCGGCCAGGACTGCGCCGGGTCCGTGCTGACGCAGTCGATCTGCAACAGGCCGAGCGCATTCATTTTGGCGACCAGCCGGACCGGGACTGTGCCGGCCTGCGAGGCATCCGCGGTTTTTACGATCGTCTGCAGCGGCGGCAGGGCATGAAAATCGTTCTTGCGCCATTCCAGGATGTCGCCGGCCTGGCTGCCGCGATGCCGGGTGGAGGAATAGGCGCGGAAGCGCACCGGCTGGTCCGTCCGCACGGCGAGGCCGGGTACGGCGATCTCGAACGGCTGTTCAGGAGCCGCCTCGCGGGGCAGGACGCAGACCAGGGCGGATTCGGCGGCGGTGCCCTGCACTTCCAGGAAAACCGCGCGGGCGGCGCCGGCGGCGATCTGGCCGGACTGCCGGTGCAGCAGGGCGCCATAGCGGGCGGCGCCGCGCGCCACCGCCAGCGCCGGTTCGGTGTTTTCCAGCACCAGCGGGGTGTGGCCGTCCTGCCATTGGCCGATTTGCGCGGTGATGCGCTGGCGGAGCAGCGCGGGGGTGACGGCGCCGCCGTTGAACAGCACGGCATCGACGCGCGGGCGGTCGGCCAGGAACTCGGCGAGGTGGCGGGTGACGGCGCTGTCGGTGGCGTAGGGCAGGCCCCATTCGCGCAGGCCGCCCTGGGTCTGGTAGGGACGCGCCGCCTTGTCGCAGTCGGGGAAAAAGCCGTTCAGCAGCACGCCCTCGATCTCGCCGCGGGTGATCGCCGCGGTCTGCGCGCCGGAGATCAGGCCGGAGCCTCGGGCGGCCACCGCGACGGTGAAGCGTTCTTCGGGGGGACCTTCGGCGGACAGCACCTGCTCCTTGAGGTTGCGGCAGGCGGCGACCAGTTGGTCCCATTGCGCGCCGGAGAAATGCCCCTGGCCGCCGCCGGTGATCTGCCGTTCGACCAAGTGGGCGAGGGCGAGGTCGATGTTGTCGCCGCCGAGCAGGATGTGCTCGCTGACTGCGACGCGGCGGATGTCCGGCAGCGGGGCCGCGGGGTTGAGGCGCAGCTCGAACAGGCTGAAATCGGAGGTGCCGCCGCCGATATCGACGACCAGCACGTGCTTCGGGCCGGGCTCGCCTTCGGCCAGACGGGTCCATACGCCGTGGGTTGGGCCGTGCTGTTCGAGCCAGCAGTAGAAGGCGGCTTGCGGTTCCTCCAGCAGGCGGACGCCGGCGGGAAAGCCGGCATCCTCGGCGGCGGCGATGGTCAGTTTTTGCGCGGCGGCGTCGAAGGAGGCGGGGACGGTGACGGTGATCTGCTGGTCGTCGAAGGCGGTGCCGGCGGCGGCGAAGCGGTCGTCCCAGGCGCCGCGCAGGTAGTTCAGGATCAGCGCGGAGGCATGAACCGGGGAGATTTTCGTGCCGCCCGGCAGGTCCGTGGACCCCCACGGCAAAAACGGCGCCAGCCGATCGGCGGCATGGTGGCAGAGCCAGGATTTGGCGGAGTGGACGACGCGGCCGGGTGTTTCCCCGGCTTTGGTGCGGGCGAAGCGGCCGGCGATCCATTTTTCGGATCTGGAGTCGCGGCCGAGCAGCTGGGCGGCGACGGCGTCGTCCGGGTAGTACAGGAAGGACGGCAGCGTCGGCGATTGGGTCAGGCCGGACAGGCTGTCCCATTGGGGGATGGGGAGGATTTCGGGCGTGGCCTCGCCGGTGAGCGGCGCGAAGGCGAGCGCGGAGTTGGTGGTGCCGAGGTCGATACCGATGGAAAAGCGGGCGCGGGCCATCCGGGGGACTCATTGGGGTTGCGGGAGAGTGGCACATTGGGGGCGGGGTCTCAATGTGGGGGTTGGGTTGTGATCGGGTGCGTAGATGCGCGAAACGTTGCGCGAGGCTGGGGCGGTGGCCTATGCCAGCGGCATGTCCGGCGCCGGCCCTTTGAAGATCATCCTGTCGGTGCACGCGGCCGAGGCAATGGCGTCGCGCGGGATTGACCTCGCGTGGGTTGAGGCAACGATAAGTGCCCCCGACTGGACGCAACCTGACTCGCGGCCGGGGCGGACCCGCTCCATCAAAGCCATCGCGGCTTTCGGCGGGCGCGTGCTACGAGTTGTTCATCGTCCGGCCGATGACGGTGTTATGGTGATCACGACCTTCTTTGATCGAGGTGCGAAGCGATGATCAGGACCAGTTATGACCCCGAGGCGGATGCCTTGTTCGTCCGGTTTGCCGCGGATGGGGTTATGTCAGTGCGCACGGAGGAAGTGGCACCGGGGGTGATGCTTGACTTCGACGCGGCCGGCAATGCGATCAGCCTGGAAGTGCTTGACGTGCGTGCCCGCTCGGCCGAGGTGCAGACAACGGCCGCGGCGGCGGAATAGTAGGTTCGGTCATTGGGCGGTGTGACGCGCTAAAAATAATCATGTGTACCCGGTGCAGATATCCGGAACGAATGTCCATTCTGGCAACTCCGCCGCCTATAGCGGACCGTCTTCTACGGCCGAATCGTCCTCGCCCGCATCGGGGTCGAGCGCGTCGAGCAGCCTGCGCAGCGTCCGCGTTCCCGGCGTGGCGGTGCCGCGGAGATGGTCGATCCAGACCGAACTGTCGACAAAGACCGCCGCCGTCACCGCGCAGACAAGCCGGCGGGATCATCGAGACGCTCGGCGTCGAGGTCGCCCTCCCACTCTACCCGGCCAAACAGGTCGCGTGCACTGGCCTGGCGTTTGCGGCCAGCGAGCAGCCGTAACCCGGCCTCGACAGTCTCACGCTTGGTCGGCAGGCCGCTCGCGGCCATCGCCTCGGCCATCAGCCTGTCGTCAATCTCGATGTTTGTCCGCACCGTATGCGCCTATGTGTACCGAACGGGGCTGATAATACACATGCCGTGCGATGCGCAGCAACTTCAACCGCGGAATGGCACGGCCACCGTGGCGACCGGACAATTGCCTGAATGGGTGGGGGTGACGGTAGCGGGAACAGATTTGCAGGTGGACTGTGCTCCCATCTCCGACGTCTGTTGCTATATTCGCTGTCCCCTGAGCGGAAACCAGACCTTTATCATACGCGCGTCGCTTCGTCGTACTTTATCGCGACCAGCGAATCACCCGGTGGGCGGTGCGAGGCAATCCGGCACCGCTCTCCCATACCGTCACGAAACGCGGACCACCCCGGGCGGCTGCCACGCGCCCTGGCCAATCGGCAGCAGCGACGGCGGCTCGGTCCTTGGCCAGTAGAGGCGCATGACAAGATAGATGGGACCATTCGGAGCCGGCAGCCAATTCGAACGCTGCGCCTCGCCGGGGTCGTCCTTCTGGATATAGATGGTCACCCCGCCATCCGCGTTGCGCTTCATCTGCGGCAGCATCGGTGCGTTGATCAGGTAACGGTCGATCGGGTTCTGCACGAGCAGTTGGTTCCCGCCATGGTACATGGTGACCGACCAGAAGGCGTTGACCGGCGGGAGCTGGTTCGGGCCGAACGTCAGCGTGTAGCGGCCCTTGCTGCCGTCGAGTTCCCCTCCCGTCACGTCGTGGCGGGTGAAGGGATAGGTCGCCTCCTCGGTAGAGTTGCCGTAGATGCCGGCCTTGGCGGCGACCGCGCGCAGCGTCCAGTCGCCGTTATAGGCCTCGGGTGAGCCGGGGATGGGCGTCACGCGCCAGCCGTTCATCGCCACGCCGGCAGCGGCGACCGCGGCCTCCACCTTGCGCTCGCCCTCAACAGCGCCGGCCGTCAGTTCGAGCCGGTCGACGAGCGAGGCCGGCAGAGCGGCCCCGGTGCCGGTAATGCCGATCGTCGCCAACTGCGCGCGGATCGCGGCCTCGTTCGGCTGCGGTGCGTTGAACTGCAGGGCGAAGGCCAGGTAATCGAAGAAGTGGCGCTTGGCGAGCTCCGCGTCGATGCGCGGCCAGTGGATATCGGGCGCCGGCGGCGGCGCTGGCTGGTGCAGGAAGGCCGAGAGCGGCTCCACCGTGTAGCCGCGCTGCACCGCGGCGACATTCGCAATGTCATCCGGGCCAAAGAGCTGCGTGCGGTAGGCCGCCAGCGCGAACCAGGTCGTGGAGCGAATCACGCCCTTGATCCCGGGCGGGGTCGGCCCCTGCCAGACCGGACCGACAACCAGCCAGGAGCCCGCGCCCTGTCCCGTGGCGCGGCTGCCGATATAGCCGACATTGTAGGTATTGCCGTCGCAGATCATGACGGAGAAATAGCGGCCCGCCGGAACGTCGGGCACGGAGAGCACAATCGGCTCGGCGCGCAGGTCCAGCCAGGCCAACGAATACGGTGTGTCGCTATTCGGTGTCGGGATTGCGGTGTCGCGCCAGGTGAAGACCTGCGCATCATTCCATATGGTGTTGAACGGCGCCTTGAACTGCGAACTTTTCCGGTCGATGACGTACTCGTACATCACGGCGTAGTTCATGACGATCGGCAGCCCGAAAACAAAGGCGGCCTCCGCGGTCTCGAACGCGCCAACAATACCGGGACGGTCTGCCTGCGCGCGGGCGGACCGATAGCTTGCTGCAACGGTGCCGAACGCAGTGGCGGCCGTCGCCGCGAGCAGGTCGCGCTTCCTGATCATTGTCGAACTCCCCTGTATCTCTCGGTAATCCTTGCTGCGCGCCGCCCGGTCAGGTTGCGGAAGAATGAACGAACGATCCGGTCACGATGTGTCCCGGGTCGCATCGATGAGCGATCAGACGGCGTTGCAGCAAAGTCTTGCTGAAGCCAAATCGTTCGCTGATTGTGATGCCGAAGTCAAGATTTCCGGGGAGTGCGTGCAGCCAAGCAAATCAGGGAGTTACACTTTTCCAAACTATTTGAACGGAACCGGACATGAATCCGGAGCACCTCCCGGCATAGCCACGAACCGGCGAACGAACACACGTCCGCCCGCCGGTTCTTCAGGCGTTCAGCGCCTACTCCGTTCGAACCTGGAACTCCACCTTCCACCGCCGATCGGAATTCACGTGCTGCATCCAGAGTTCCAAAGTGCCGAGCTCCGTCACCACAGCGTTGATCCGCACCGGCACCACCTGCCCGGCCGGGAAATCGTCCAGCGCCGGAATCTCGATCTCCAGCAGGCTGGTCTCCTCCAGCTCCCGTTCCGCGTCCGGCAGCACTTCGCCCTTGCTGTCACCGCTGCGCACGGGCGAGGAGAAGAACCGGAAATCCGCCGTCCGCCCGGTGACCAGGCCGAAGTCGCGGCCCTCGATCACCAGATCCGTGCCCTCCTGCATGCCCTGAGGCACCACGCACAGCGCCTTCACCGGCGGGTTGTAGCCGGGGATCGCCGGCATGGAGGTCTCCAGGCCGATGTAATACGACCGCGCCGCACCGGCCTTGATCCGCATGCCCTTGCCGGTCACGCGATGCCGCCCGTAAATCGCGGCACCGCGCGCCACCGCCAGGTCCGGCTCGAACCCCTGCAACGCCCGTATCGGCGCGCCCTCATTCCACGACGTCAACAAATCCAATATCCGCGCGCGGATCGCGGCGGCCTTGAACACGCCGCCATTGAACAGCACCGCCGTCGGCATCAGCGCGACCTTGCCGGCTCGCTCCCCGACCAAAGCGCTCAGCTTGTCGCTCGCCTTCACATTCTGCAGGCTGCGCCCCAGGAACCGCGCAATGTGCTTGCTGACCACCGGATCGGCTGCATACGGCAGGCCGAACTCCTGCAAGCCGCCGCGGCGGCCCTCACGCGGGACATCGTCGATCGCCGTCTTGGCGAAGAACCCGTCGAGCACGATCTGCTCCAGCGTCGCCCGGTCCAGCGACGTCGACACCGTCGAGGCCATCAGGCTGGACCCGCGCGACGGCACCGCCAGCGGCGCCTCCTTCAGCGAGTCATCCTCGAACAGCAGGATCTTCGCCTTCGCCACGCCATGCACCAGGGCCAGGAACTGCCAGGCATCGAGCGTCTTACCCTCGGCCTCCAGCTTCGCCCGCACCGCATAGGCCAGCGCCAGATCCATGTTGTCGCCGCCGAGCAGGATATGCTCGCCGACACTGATACGCTCCAGTTCCAGGTTGCCATCGACATCGGTGACGGCGATCAGGCTGAAATCTGCCGTGCCGCCGCCGACATCGCAGACGAAGATGATGTCGCCGGGTTCGACCAGGTCATGCCAGGCCTTGCCGGTCTGTTCCGTCCACGCATAGAACGCCGCCTGCGGTTCTTCCAGCAGCGTCACGTCGCCCAGTCCGGCAGCCTTGGCGGCCTCCGCGGTCAGGCTGCGGGCCACTTCGTCGAACGACGCCGGGACCGTCAGGACGATCTGGCCGTCGGCAATATCCCAATCCTTGCCTTCGGCCTTTTCGGCGAACAGGAAGGCGTTCTTCAGGTGCTCCAGGTAGCGCCGCGAGACCTCCAGCGGCGACAGCTTCTCCTTGATCTCGGACGCCCAGGGCAGCAGCGCCTGGCGCGGATCGATATGCGGGTTGGAGAGCCACGATTTTGCTGATGAAACCAGACGATCCGGCACCAGCGCGCCGTGATCACGGGCGAACTGGCCGATGATGGCGGTTTCCGCCATGCCGCTCCAGGGCAGGGCGAACCCGCCGGGGAACTCGTCGGGATGGGGAAGATACAAAGACGAAGCCAATGTCGGACGCTGGCCAAGCTGGCTCTGTCCGACAAGCTGCGCGACCTCCACAATCTGTGTGTGATCGCTCTCCAGATCGGCGATGGCGATCGCGCTGTTGCTGGTGCCGAGGTCGATACCGAGGCTGAAACGGGCTGTCATGGGGCTGATGTCCTGGTTGCGCCGCGCCGATAGTCCGCGGCGAATGGCCGGCGAGCCGGAGACTCGCTCAGGCCCGGGCCGCTTGTTTCAATTCCACTTCCGCCGGTGCAATCGCCGGCAGCCGATCGGCGGAGCTGCGCAGAATGGTGGGCAGCTTGACCGAGTCGGTCTTCCAGCCGTGATGCACGAGCGTGCCGCTGAACGGTGCCTGCCCGCTGATCTTGCCGAGCAGGCGGTATTCGTCCGCCGGATACCCGGCCGGGACCTCGACTTTCGATCCCTCGCTGCCCTCGCGGATCGGACGGATCTTGAAGTGCTCGTCCAGCACCGACTTGCAGCCGGCATGCACGACTCGCGCCGCGGCGCCGACCTGGGCGTCGCTGAAGGCGTTTATGTCGTCCATGACGAAATCGACGAAGCGGCCTTTCGCCTGCAAGGTCGCCAGGAAGCTGACGATCTCGGCTTCCGCCTGGTTCGCCAGCACCGAAGCGGATAGCGGCCGCGCGGCGCGGGCGCCGCCGGAGCGGCTGCGTGTGGCGAGGATGGCGATCAGCGCGATGACGCCAAGCGCGAGGCTGCCCGCCGCTACGTACGGCAGCACCGACAGTGCCGAGGGCGGCAGCTTGAACACATTCACCTTTGGCCCCAGCACATAGGCTTCCGCCGCTGGCGGCAGCACGAACTGGTTCAGCGCCAGCAGCAACGCGAACGCGTTTGCTGCGAGCAGCAGCAACACGGCTATGATTGACACGGCTTTCATCGCACGCATGGTCCCCGTTGTTGCGTTGCAGGAGCGTCACCGCCCCTGTCGCGCGGGCTTATATCGGATAGAGGCGGCGATGGAAACGTGGCGTTCCACGGCTCGCCAACGCTGAACGCCGGGGCCTGCCATGCCGTGACCGGATTGCCGCTATGCATTTGCCGCAGACCAATTGGAGTCGCTGCCATGCCTGATTTCTCCCTCGCACACCTCACTGCCCTGTCGCTGCCGCCGCCGGAGCTGATCCGGGTTGCAGCCCGCACGGGTTACCGCACCGTCGGGTTGCGGCTGATCCAGGTGACTCCGGAAAGCCCGGGCTATCCGCTGATGTCCGACGCGGCGATGCTCCGGGACACGCGGCGGGCCATGGCGGAAACCGGAATCGGCGTGTGGGACATCGAGTTCGTCAGGATTACGCCGGAGACCGATATCGCCGCGCTTGAACCGTTCCTGGCGGCGGGGGCGGAACTGGGCGCGCGTTATGCCATCGCGGCGCCGTATGATCCGGATCTGGTGCGGCTGGCGGATCGTTTCGGCGCCTTGTGCGACCTCGCCGGGCGGCACGGGCTGGGGGTTGTGCTGGAGTTCTTCCCCTGGACGGTGGTCCCCGGGGTCACCGCCGCCGCTGCCATCGTCGCGGCCGCCGATCGGCCGAATGGCGGGATTCTGGTGGATACGCTGCATTTCGATCGTTCCGGCAGCACGCTGGACGAACTCGACCGTGTGCCTGCCGCCCGGCTGCCGTTCGTGCATGTTTGCGATGTTTCGGCCGAACGCCCGACGACGACGGAAGGCTTGCTGCACAACGCTCGCGCAGAGCGCCTGCCGCCGGGGGAAGGCGGCCTCGATATCAAGGGTATCCTGTGCCACGTGCCGCCGGGCATTCCGCTGGCGCTGGAGGTGCCGATGCAGGCATTGACGCGCGCCATCGGCCCGGAGGGCGTCGCCCTGCGCGTGCGCGAGGCGGCTTCGCGGCTGTTGGATGCAGGCTGATTGACCGGTCGGGTGGCGAATCGGCGATGCCGCTGTCGCAGAACTGCTGTTTTGGTCACTGCCGCATCGGATGGCGCGGCGGCGCGCCTGCGATCGGGATGCCTGCCGGTGCTGCCGGTCTGCACCATGTTTCCAAGAGCCGTGTTGCAGGCATGTGGCGCCCGCCGCGATATCGTTTCTTATATGTCGCAGTCAATCCGAATACACGAGAAATTCTTCCGGTGTTGCGCAGCCGGGTTTCGCCACCGGCAGCGGCCCTGGAAACGCATGCCCGGATTGGTTGCATGCCGGTTCGACAGCCAATGCCGCGGCACATGCGATCCGCCACGGGGGCGCCGACGTAATTATCGCGCCCCCCGCGCCGGTTGACGAAGCGGTTTCCATGATCCGTAGGCACCGCGGGTGCGGAATGTGCTGCACTATGCCGAATGTCGTCGCGTTGGAAACGAAAATATCCGGTATTACTGGCATGGTCGACCTGCGGAAACCGGGACCTCGCTGCGACGGCGATACTCACGCTGTTCGGGTGACCCGGCCGGTGTACCCCCGGGGAGGTGACGGCATGTTCCCTGTCTGGTTAGATGTGAATAATGCAGCATGAGCGGCCGCGGCGTGTCCGGCCTGGCGGCTTGGGCAACGCGTTCCGGCCCGATGCGGCTTTGATACATTTTTACGGGTTGACTGCCGGCGCTGGAAACCGCTACGGCGAATTGGTCCTGGAAAGTTCATGGCATCCGATTCCAAGACCGATTAGTCAAATACGCTTGAAAACCGTCTTTAGCTCTCGTATCAGCATGATCCATGCATGAAAGCAGACCTGCTGTGGAATCTGACAGACCTACGTCCTCGCCCGGGTCACCGGCTACCGATGCGGAAGCCAGGATGCGACTTAGCCTCGGCCTCGGCACCGCACCCAATTCAGCCGCTCCGGCGCCGGTTTCAGCCGATCCGCTGAAGGGCGCTCGCCAGGCCATCCGATCTCAGGCGGCGGCGCGGGAATATGTTGAGCGTCAACTCATGCACGCCGAGTCGACGATTCAAGACCTCCGCGGCAAGCTGCATCACGCCCGCCAGGAAAAAGATTCGGCCGTTGAAGCGGCACGATTCGCCACGGCGGCCAAGCAGACGATCCAGCGCACGTTGATGGTGACAGAGGCTGCCTTGACAACGGAAAAGGCGGCCCGTGATCGCGCGGAACGAGCGCTTCGCGAAGCTCAGGCTACCGTCAATCATCTTCAGGCGGCATCTGCCGCGGCGGCGCACGGTGTTGAAACGGCAACCGCTGAACTCGAGTCCGAGCGTCATGCCCGACGCAAAGCCGAAACGGCACTGCGCGAGGCGCTGGCAGCGCGGGTGAGCTATACGCCGGCAGACCCGGCTGATGCGCCGGCTGCGCCGGTCAAGCGGCCGGTCGGCCGGCCAAGGAAAACGCCGTTGGTGCCGCCTGTGCAGGTGCCGGTGCAGCCCGCGAAGGCATGGATGCCGCCGGCCGAGGAGATATCACCCAAGGGCAGCGGCCGTAAGACATCCGTAGGGCAGCCGAAGGCGCGGAACCTCGATAATCAGAAACCCGTCGAGTGGTGGGTTGAGGGCTGGGATCGGCGCGGCAGATAGACGGTGCCCCCCGTCCCGAAGATGGTATTTGCCGGTCAGCCGATTGGCACCATTTGATCGCCAATGCGATCCGGATCTCTATTTAGAGGAAATGGCCCCGGGAATCCGGGGCCGTGAATCCTAACGATCCAGTCCAGGCGTAAGGAAAGCGATGCTGCTGGCAAGGTTTCAGCAACCATGCATAACAAATCGGTCATAGTCCCATGCGCCGGCTCGCTTGGAAGGCAAATTTCCGCGTCGTACTTCTGACCGCTTTCTGTTACTCTCAGCCGCATAGGCCAGAACACGGTGTGAGGGGCTTCACAGCGTGAAGCCATTTCCCGAACTACGTTCTAAATTGAGCACGTTTGGATGGACTAACTGCATTGCGCCTAAAAAGCGGATGCGGAAAGCTGTCCCGAACTTGCTTCAAAATCCGGAGAAAGTATTACAACGGAGGAGAGCTATGTACAGGTGGGTACGTGCGAGCGGTGGCGTTATTCCGAACGGCGCGGCCGCTCATGACCATGAAGCCAATGGAGAGTCTTTGTTTGTTTGTCGTGCAAACTCAATCGAGGACTTCATCCGGGCAAAATCCGAGGCGAGTTCGGAGCGGCTAATATCCGTTTGGAGGAAATGATGTAAAAGTCAGTCCCTACGAAGTATTGATGGATGCCGGCACATAGGTTCCAGCGCCAGCGGGAGCAGTGCCCGAAGGGCCTGTCGCGTGGGGGCACGAGGCAAACGGCGAAGCCTTATTTGTTTGCCGTGCCGTTTTGAATGGCGACTTGCATCCGGGAAAGGTTCGCGGCGCATTTGGCGCTGCGAATATCCCGTTCGGCGGCAAAGAAGTAAAAGTGTTCAGCTATGAAGTGCTGGTTGGTGGATAGGCCTGACTAATACCAACCGGCATTGAGATCGGCACTTCGGCGGCCGCGCCTCGTCTTGCCGATGAAGGTCGCCATCCACGCCTTTGGCCGGTTCATGCATCGTAAGGCGTGCATGGTGCGCCTTCGCGCACCATGACTATGCTGCGGCAGCCTGCCCGAAAGCAGCTTAATTTGATGACTATCCGGCCTGCGCCGGCCAAGACGTGTAGCCGTCCGTGCCCACCGGTATTCTTACGGCGGTTGGTATCCAACCCGCCTTAGCCCGCGTCCAACGCCTCCCGCATCATCTCCAATGCCAGCCACTGCTCCTCCGCCTTCGCCAGATCCGCGTGCAGAGCCTCCAGCGCCTTGCTCGCCTCGGCAAACTTCGCCGGCTGGCGCGCATACAAATCCCCATCCGACAGCACCCGGTTCAGCCGCCCGATCTCCTTCTCCATGTCTGTGATCCGCCCCGGCAGCGTCTCCAGCGCGTGCTTGTCCTTGAAGCTCATCTTCCGGTTCGGCTGCCGCGCCGCCGGATCACCGTCCCGCGTCCCCCGCGCCCGAGGCGAACCAGCCTCCGACGCCGGCCTGGCAGTAGAACCCCGCTGCGCCAGCATGTCGGAATACCCGCCGGCATACTCGATCCAGCGCCCGTCGCCCTCCGTCGCGATCACCGAGGTCACCACGCGATCGAGAAAATCTCGGTCATGGCTGACCAGGAGCACCGTGCCGGAATATTCCGCGAGCCGCTCCTGCAGCAGTTCCAGCGTCTCCAGGTCCAGGTCGTTCGTCGGCTCATCCAGCACCATCAGGTTCGACGGCGTGGCGAAGGCCCGCGCCAGGGTCAGCCGCCCGCGCTCCCCGCCCGACAGCACGCCCACCGGCGTGTTCGCCTGCTCCGGCCCGAACAGGAAGTCCTTCATGTAGCTGACCACGTGGCGGTTGACCCCGTTCACCGTCACCGTATCGCCCGCCCCGCCGGTCAAGGTCTGAGACAGCGTCTGCGCCGGATCGAGAGTCTCCCGCCGCTGGTCCAGTTCCACCTCGAACAGATTGGTCCCCAGCTTCACCTCGCCGCTATCCGGCACCTGCTTGCCGGTCAGCAAGTTCAGCAGCGTGGTCTTGCCGGCGCCGTTGCGCCCGACAATGCCGACGCGGTCGCCGCGGATGATGCGCGTGGAGAAATCCCGCACCACGGCCCGGTCGCCATACGCCTTGGTGACGCCCTCCGCCACCGCGACCAGCCGCCCGGACAGGTCCGCCTCGGCCGCGTTCAGCGTCACCTTGCCGACGGCGGCGCGCTGTTCCTTGTGCTTCTTGCGCAGCGCATGCAGGTCGCCGAGCCGCTTCTGGTTGCGCTTGCGCCGCGCCGTGACGCCGTAGCGCAGCCAGTCCTCCTCCATGACGATCTTGCGGCCGAGCTTGTGGCGGTCGGTTTCCTCCTGCTCCAGCACCTGGTCGCGCCAGGCTTCGAACTGCGCAAACCCCTGGTCCAGCACCCGGGTGACGCCGCGATCCAGCCAGACGGTAGAGCGCGACAGCCGTTCCAGCAGCCGCCGATCGTGCGAGATCACGACGATGCCGGAGCGTAAATTCGCGAGTTCCCGTTCCAGCCACTCGATCCCCGGCAGATCCAGGTGGTTCGTCGGTTCGTCGAGCAGCAGGATGTCCGGTTCCGGGGCCAGCACCCGCGCCAAAGCGGTGCGCCGGGCCTCGCCACCGGACAGGCGCGACGGGTCCTCGTGGCCGGTCAGGCCGAGCTGTTCCAGCAGGTAGGTGGCGCGATAGTGGTCCGCCGCGGCGGCGTCCGGCAGGCCGGCCTCGACATACTCCAGGGTCGTGGCAAATCCGGAAAAATCGGGTTCCTGCGGGAGGTAGCGGATGGTGGCGCCGGGCTGGGCGAAGCGGCGGCCGGCATCGGGCTGGATCAGCCCGGCGGCGATGCGCAGCAGGGTGGACTTGCCGGAGCCGTTGCGGCCGACGAGGCAGACGCGATCTCCGGCCGAGACGGCAATGCCGGCGCCCGCCAGCAGCGGGGCGGTGCCGAAGGTGAGGGAAATATCCTGGAGGGTGAGCAGGGGAGGGGCCATGGCCTCGGTCTATAAGCCATTCGGCACGGGCGGGGCACCCTGTGCCTGAGCGCCGCTCCGGTAGCGCGAGCAAAAAGATTGCTTTGTCTCCCGGTAACCCTATATAAAGCAATGACTTCATGTGCGGAGACGTGAATGGCGTTGCAACTTGGTGCCACCAGGGCGGCCTTTATCGCCGCCGGTGTGCCGGAAGACAAAGCTGCCGCTGCCAGTGAGGAATTGGCCAGCTACCAGAGCCAGTTCTCCGGCTTGCGTGAGGAGATGCAGCAAGGATTCGCCCGGGTTGACCGGGAGTTCGTCCAGGTGCGCAGCGAAATGCAGCAGGGCTTTGCCCGGGTGGACCGAGAATTTGCCCAGGTTCGCAGTGAAATGCGGCAGGGTTTCGCCCTGGTGGATCAGAAGTTCGCCAAAGTGCGTGGTGACATCAACCTGCTGCGTTGGATGACCGCCACCAACATCGCGCTGACCGCCGGCGTGCTGTTCCGGATTCTTACTCACTGAACCGCGTCCGACGGCGGCCGGAATTTATCGGCAGCGCTTGATTTAGATCAATGCACCGGGATTTCGCCTCAGAGGATGCTCGACATATCCGTTCACCGAAATCGGTAAAGCGGTGCGCCTTTCTGCCAATCAGCGCCTGTAGACGCTGACATAATGAATAAACCGGACTCGCGTCACACCGCGCGTGCCCGGCTCGGGGGATAGGAAACGAACATGAAGCAGACACTGCTTCCCGGAATCACGCGTACGGAAACGATCACCGTCGATCGTCCCCGCACCATCGATTTCATGGGCGACGACCTGCGCATCTACGCCACGCCCGAAGTCCTCCGCGACATCGAATTCACCTGCCGCAACCTGCTGTTCGAGCATTGCGATCCCGGCGAGGACTCCGTCGGCGTGCGGGCCGAGTTCGACCACTCCGCCGCCACCCCGCTCGGCATGCAGGTCACCGTCACCGTTACCGTCGCCAAGGTCGAGGGCCGCCGCGTCGTCCTCGACGTCGTCTCGCACGACGCGGTCGAGGAAATCGCCCGCGGCCAGCATACCCGTTTCATCGTCGATATCGCCAAGGCCAAGCAGCGCGCCGCGGCAAAGGCGGCGAAGGCGGCGGGATGAGCCGCGAAATCCGCATCCATGGAAGGGGCGGGCAGGGCGCGGTCCTGGCCTCCTCGATCCTGGCGCAGGCTTTCGTCGATGAAGGCAAATACGTCGTTGCCATCCCCAGTTTCGGCTTCGAGCGCCGCGGCGCCCCGGTCTCCGCCTGCCTGCGCGTCGATGACCGGGACATCCGCGCGCTGACCAACATCTACCGGCCGGACTGCGTGATCTGCATCGATCCGACCCTGCCGCGCATGGTCGACATTTTCGCCGGTCTCAAGCCGGGCGGCACGCTGGTGCAGGCCAGCAGCTTGCGGCCGGACGCCATCGCCCGCCCGGCGACGGTCGCAACGTTCGGCCTGTGCGACGCCGTCGGCATCGCGCTGGAGATCTTCGGCAAGCCGATAACCAACTCCATCATGCTCGGCGCCTTCGCCCGCAGCACCGGCCTGGTGTCGCTGGACTCGCTGATGGACGCGCTGGAACGCGCGGACTTCCGCGATGCCGGGCTGGCGCAGAACCGCCGCGCCATGCAGCGCGGCTACGCGGAAACCGAAGTGCTCGCGCCGGAGGCCGTCGCATGAGCCGCCCGCGCCCCGACATGTCCTCCGTGCCGGCTGATCTCAGCCCGGTCGCGACGGTCTTAAGCGAAATGCTGGCGGGCGACTGGCGGGCGATGCGCCCGGTGGTGGCGCGCGACCGCTGCGTCAAATGCGCGGTCTGCTGGCTGTACTGTCCGGTGCAGTGCGTGGTCGAAAAAGCCGCCTGGTTCGACATCGACCTCGCCGCCTGCAAGGGCTGCGGCATCTGCGCGCAGGAATGCCCGCACCGCGCGATCAGCATGGTCGAGGAGGCGGCGGCATGAACAACATGTCGCGGATTGCCGTTTGCGATGGCAACGAGGCTGCCGCCATCGGCGTTAAGTTGTCCCGTCCCGATGTGGTGGCGGTTTACCCGATCACGCCGCAGTCGTCGTTGGTTGAATACTTGTCGAAGTTCATCGCCGAGGGCACGCTCGACGCCGAACTGATGAACCTGGAAGGCGAGCACAGCGTGCTGTCGGCGCTACAGGGCGCCTGCCTGGCGGGAGCGCGCACCTACACCGCGACCTGCGGCCCCGGCCTCGCTTTCATGTTCGAGCCTTATATCCGCACCCCCGGGCTGCGGTTGCCGATGGTCGCCTCGCTGGTCAACCGCGACATGCTCAGCCCGCAATGCGTCTGGGGCGGCCAGCAGGACGTCATGACGGTGCGTGACGCCGGCTGGATCCACATGTTCTGCGAATCCGCGCAGGAGGTGCTGGATACCGTCATCATGGCCTACCGCATCGCCGAGCACCCCGAGGTGATGCTGCCGGTCAACGTCAACCACGACGGCAATTATTTGTCCTATGGCGTTACCCGGGTGGAGATACCGGAGCAGCCGGCGGTGGACGCCTTCCTCGGGCCGAAGAACGTCAACTGGCACACCCCGCTCGACCCCGATCGGCCGATGGCGGTCGATCCGCTGACCGGCGGCGCCGATGCCGAGGGCGCGGCGGTGTTCGCCGCGTACCGGCAGAGCCAGTGCCGCGGCATGCAGGCGGCGCTGCGCGTGATTGCCGATGTGCATGCGGAATGGGCGGCGGCGTTCGGCCGGCGGTATGCGCCGCTGGTGGAGGAATACCGGCTGGACGGCGCCGACATCGCCATCGTCACCATCGGCAGCATGAGCGGCGCCGCCAAGGACGCGGTGGACGCAGCGCGCGAGCGAGGCATTGTAGCCGGGGTCATCCGCATCAAGACCTTCCGCCCGTTCCCGGTCGAGGCATTTGTACATGCGGCGGCCAAGGTGCGGGCGCTCGGCGTGGTCGATCGCTCGGTGTCGTTCGGCTGGAACTGCGGGCCGGTCGCCCAGGAGGTTCTTGGCGCGCTGTACCGCACCGGCCGGACGATCCCTGTGTTGTCGTTCATCGGCGGCCTGGCGGGAGCCGATCTGACAGAAGAACATTTTGACCAAGTTATAGATGGCACGCTGCGGGCGCTGGAAGCCGGGCCAAGTCCGGCAACACCGGAAACGAACTGGCTCAATGCGCGTGCGGAAGGGGCAGGGCGATGAACGCGACCGACTATTTGATCGTCGGCAGTTCGCACGCGGCGTTGGAGGCGATCTCCGCCATTCGCCTGCAAGATCCCGACTCTTCGCTGACGGTGCTCACAGCCGAACGGCATTTGCCGTATTCGCCGACGCTGCTGCCTTATGTGGTTTCAGGCCGATCGGCTGCGGGTAAGGTGACGCTACGCAACGAGGCTTTCTTCGCGGAGCAGCGCGTGCGGTTGCAGCGGGAGGCGACGGTGGCGTCGGTGCAGCCCGAGGCCAAAACCGTTGCGTTAGACGACGGCACGCGCTGGCAATACGGCAAGCTGCTGCTGGCGACCGGCGCTTCGCCGTCGGTGCCGCCTATCGCCGGTCTGGATACGGTGCGGTCCTATCGGTTGCGCTCCCTGGACGACAGCCTGGCACTGCGCGACGCCATCGGCACCGCTCGCCGCGCCGTGGTGCTCGGCGCCGGCCTGATTGGCATGCACGCGGCGGAAAACCTCGCCGCGGCGGGAGTCGCGGTGACCGTTATTGAGCCGTGTCACCAAGTGCTGCCGAGCTATTTTGATCCCGAGGCGGCCGGGCACATCGAACGCAGTTTCATGGCGCATGGCGTCGCGTTCCGTTGCGGCCGCACGGCGGTCTCGGTCACCCCGGACGGCGCGGGCTGCGGGCTGACGCTCGACGACGGGGCAGAATTGGACGCCGATTTGCTGCTGGTTGCGACGGGGGTGCGGGCGGCGTTCGGCTACCTCGCCGGCTCCGGCATCGCCACCGGCCGCGGCATCCTGGTCGATGCGACGATGCGCACCAGCGCTGATTCGGTCTGGGCGGCCGGCGACGTCGCGGAGGCGCCGTGCTTCCCGGGTCCCGGCACTGCGGTTGCCGGGATCTTGCCGGAGGCCGTCGCACAGGGCCGCACGGCCGGGATGGCGATGGCGGGCGACGCGGCGTTGACGCCGTATCGCGGCAGCGTGCCGAGGAACACGTATTGTTTCTTCGGCCAATCGGCGATTTCGGTTGGCAGCGGTGTTGCCGGCGAATCGCCTGAAGCGGCGGAGGTCGTCACGCGGCGCGATCCCGCCGCCGGCAGCTACTGTCGCATCGCGCTAAAGGATGGCCGGTTGCTTGGGTTGGCCGCGGTGAACCTGACGGTCGACGCGGGGATCTTGTGCGAACTGATCGTGCGCCAGGTCGATCTCGGCGCGGTCAAGCAACGATTTGTCGAGCAGCCCTGCGAGACCGCGCGGATGCTGATGTCGCGGCTTTGGCGGTAGGGGGAGCACCCATGCACGGCACCGGCATTTCCCATGTGTCATGGCCGGGCTTGGCCCGGCCATCCACGACTTTGCCACGACCAGCACCGCAAATCGTGGATGGCCGGGCCGAGGCCGGCCATGACACGGGGGCGACACCCCGGGCGACAGGTAGGTCGCCACCAGGGCCGGCACTTGGGGGCGCAGCCCCCCGCCACCGCCGCTAAATAGACGCAAAGGGGAGACACGCCGATGGGCTTCGGCTTCAATACCATCTCCTTCCGCGGCGCTCTCTGCGATGGCTGCGGCGACTGCGTGTCTGTCTGCGCCGAAGCGAAATCGCAGCCCCGGCTGCGCATCCTGCCGGCTCTGCCGGACGGTTCGGTCGCGGAACTGGCGCTGTGCCGGCAATGCGGATCGCCCGAGTGCGCAACGGTTTGCCCGGCTGGGGCGCTTTCGAAAAACCCGGCTTCCGGCGTGGTGGAATGGGACGACCAGCGCTGCGTCGACTGCCTGCTGTGTACCGCCGGCTGCGCCTATGGCGGCATCACCTATGAGGCTGCGGCGGGACACGTCGCCAAGTGCGACACCTGCGATGGTGATCCGGCCTGCGTGCGGGCCTGCCCGACCGGGGCGCTCGGCTGGCGCACCGCCGGCGACCTCTACAACACCCACGGCGCGCGGGAGGATTTGTTCGTCCCCGGGCTCGCCGCCTGCCAGGGCTGTCACTCCGAACTGCTGATCCGCCACACGTTGCGCAAAGTCGGCCCCGAGGTGGTGGTCGCGGCGCCGCCCGGCTGCATCCCCGGCATGGGTACCGTCGGCTATAACGGCCGCACCGGGGCGAAGGTGCCAATATTTCATCCGTTGCTGACCAATACGGCGTCGATGCTGGCGGGTATGCAGCGGCAGTTCCGCCGGCAGGGGCGGCAGGTGACCGCCCTGGCGCTGGCGGGCGACGGCGGCACCGCGGATGCGGGGTTTCAGTCGCTGTCCGGCGCGGCGTCGCGCAATGATCCGATCCTGTTCATCTGCGTTGACAACGAAGGCTACATGAACACCGGCATGCAGGCCTCCGGCAGCACGCCGCTCGGGTCCTGGACTTCCACCACGCCCGTCGGCCCCGCGCTGCATGGCAAGCAGGAGGAGGCGAAGAACCTGCCGCTGGTGATGATGATGCACAATCCGGCCTATGTCGCCACGGCCTCGACAGCGTTTCTTGAGGATTACTACGCCAAGCTGGAGAAGGCGATCGAGGTGTCGCGGAGCGGGTTCGCGTATCTGCATGTGTATGCACCATGCCCGTCCGGCTGGCGGTTCCCGACGGCGATGACGACGGAGGTCGCGCGGTTAGGCGTCGAGACGAATTTTCATCCGTTGTGGGAATTCTTCCCGGGCGACGGCATCCGCTTCACGCGTCCGGTCGATCGTCCCCGGCCGGTGACGGACTATTTGTCGGGAATTGGCAAGTATCGGCATCTGTCGGCGGAGGAAATCGTGACGATTCAAACGCATGTGGATGAACGGCTGGTTGCGTTGACGCGTTATGCGGGGGTGTCCCCTGCTGTGTCATGGCCGGGCTTGGCCCGGCCATCCACGACTTTGCCGCCTGATACACCGCAAGTCGTGGGTGGCCGGCCCAAGCCCGGCCATGACACGGTGGCAGAAGGTGCTGCCGAAGGCGCTTCGAACAAGCAGACCCATGACGTGGAGGAAACGATGCCGGCGGCCGCCATCATCACACCCCCCTACCGATTCCAGCCCGACATCGAGACCATGTCGCGCGACGCGCTGTCGGCGCTGCAACTCGAACGTCTGCGTGCGATCGTCCGCCGCACCTACGACAACGTCGCCCCTTACCGGGCGAAATGCGATGCGGCCGGGGTGCGACCGGAGGACCTGCGCTCGCTCGACGATCTCGCCATCTTCCCGTTCAGCCTGAAATCCGATCTGCGCGACTTCTATCCGTTCGGCCTGTTCGCTGTGCCGCGCACGCAGATCCTGCGCCTGCACGCGTCGTCGGGCACCACCGGCCAGCCCACTGTCGTCGGCTACACCCGCGGCGACCTCGACACCTGGGCGGACCTAGTGGCCCGCTGCCTCGCCACCGGCGGGGCGCGGCCGGACGACCTGATTCATAACGCTTACGGCTATGGCCTGTTCACCGGCGGCCTGGGTTTCCACGACGGGGTCGAGCGCCTCGGCGCCACGGTCGTGCCCGCCTCCGGCGGCGGCACCGAGCGGCAGATCGTCCTGCTGCGCGATTTCGGCGCCAACGTGCTGTGCGCTACGCCGTCCTACGCGCTGAACATCGCCGAGGTGGCCGAGCGGGAGGGCGTCGATCTGCGCGGTGGACCGTTGCGGCTGGGCATGTTCGGCGCCGAACCCTGGTCGGATGGGATGCGGGCGGAGCTTCAGTCCCGCCTCGGAATCGTTGCGCGCGATACCTACGGCCTGTCCGAAGTGCTCGGGCCGGGCGTTGCGGTCGAATGCGAGGCGAATGCCGGGCTGCACGGCTGGGAGGATCATTTCGTCTTCGAGACCGTGGATGCCGAGACCGGTGCGCGGCTGCTGGACGGTTCGGCCGGGGAACTGGTCATTACCACGCTGACCAAGGAAGCGCTGCCGATGATCCGTTACCGGACGCGCGACATCTCGCGTCTGGAGCGCGCGCCCTGCGCCTGCGGGCGCAGCCATGTGCGGATCATGCGGATCACCGGGCGCAGCGACGACATGATCATCCTGCGCGGGGTGAACGTTTACCCGACGCAGGTGGAGGCGGCGCTGGTCGATGTGCCGGGGGTCAGCCCGCATTACCAGTTGGTGCTGGAGACGCAGGGCACGATGGACCGCATGACGGTCGAGGTGGAGGCGGACCCGGTCATCGATCCATCCCTCTACCCCGACCTCGAAGCGGAGATCGGCCACCGCATCAAGTCGCTGATTGGCATCACCGCGGGGGTGTTGGTGCGGGAGTTCGGCGCGTTGCCGCGGTCGCTGGGTAAAGCGATCCGCGTCCGCGATCTGCGGCGGAAGGCGTGAGGGGTGTGTTTGGCGGGATTCGCTAGCCCGCACCAATAGGGAGCACGGTCATGGCAGCGGCAGACACCGTCAAGGAAGTTCCCAGCTTCTGCTACAATTGCGTCGCCGGGCCCGACCTGATGACGGTGCGGGTGGAGAACGGTGTCGCCACCCGCATCGATCCCTGCCACGCTGCCGAAACGATCCATCCAGGCCTCGGCCGCGTCTGCGTCAAGGCGTTCGGGCTGGTGCAGAAGACCTACAATCCGCACCGCGTGCTGACGCCGATGAAACGAACCAATCCGCGCAAGGGGCGCGGCGAGGACCCGGGGTTCGTGCCGATTTCGTGGGACGAGGCGCTCGACAGCGTCGTTGCGCGGCTGAACGATATCCGCGCGCGCGGGTTGCTGGATGAGGCCGGGTTGCCGCGTGTCGCCGCAACGTTCGGGCATGGCGGCACGCCGCAGAGCTACATGGGATCGTTTCCGGCGTTTCTGGCCGCCTGGGGGCCAATCGACTATAGTTTCGGTTCGGGACAGGGGGTGAAGTGTACGCATTCAGAACATCTCTACGGTGAGTTCTGGCATCGCGGATTTACTGTCTGCGCTGATACCGTGCACACCCGTTACATCATTTCCTGCGGCTTCAATGGCGAAGTTTCGGGCGGTGTCTGCGCCGTCCGGCGGCATGCCGATGCACGGATTCGCGGGGTGAAACGAGTTCAGGTGGAGCCGCATTTGTCGGCGACGGGGGCTTGCTCGGCGGAGTGGCTGCCGATCAGGCCGAAGACGGATCCGGCTTTTTTGTTGTCGCTGGTTCATACGATTTTGTTCGAACATCCGCGCAGTGCGCTTGATCTGCCGTTCCTGCGCGACCGCACCGCCTCGCCTTACCTGGTTGGCCCCGATGGTTATTACTTGCGTGATGCGGACTCCGGGACTCCGCTGGTTTGGGATGAGGCTTCGGGCGCGCCGGTTCCGTTCGATACGGATGGCGTGCGTCCTATCCTGGAAGGCCGCGCGATCGTTGCTGAAGCAATGACCCGGGGTCCGGACGAGGAGCGCCGCCCTTACCATAACGTCGAGGCTCGTACGGCCTTTACCGCGATGGCGGATGCCGTCAGCGGGTACACCCCCGAATGGGCGGCAAAGATCTGCGACATTCCGGCAGAGACCATCCGCCGCATCGCGCGCGAATACCTGGACGCCGCCTGCGTCGGTGAGACGATCGAGATTGACGGTGAGACTTTGCCGTTCCGTCCGGTGGCGGTGACGCTCGGCAAGACCGTCAATAACGGCTGGGGCGCTTACGAATGCTGCTGGGCACGCACCATGCTCGCCACGCTGGTGGGCGCGCTGGAGGTGCCGGGCGGCACGCTGGGCACGACGGTGCGAATCAACCGGCCGCATGAAAACCGCCTGATGAGCGTCAAGCCGGGCGAAGACGGTTTTATGAATGCGAATTTCAACCCGACCGGGCGGAACTCCTGGCTGTCGAAGCCGGGCGGCCGCAATGCGCATCGCACCCTGGTGCCAATCGTCGGGAACGGGCCGTGGGCGCAGGCATTGGGGCCGACTCATCTGGCGTGGATGTTTGCCAAGGATGCGCCGAAGGAATGGCCGCAGCCGCCCTTGCCGGAGATCTGGTTTGCCTTCCGCACCAACCCGGCGATTTCGTTCTGGAATACCGCGGAACTGTCGCAGGCGATGGCGCGCATGCCGTTTATCGTCGCCTTCGCCTATACACACGACGAAACGAACCACATGGCTGACATTTTGCTGCCGGATGCGACTGATCTGGAGAGCACCCAATTGATCCGTATCGGCGGCACGAAGTTCGTCGAGCAGCACTGGGAGCACAGCGGCGTGGCGCTGCGCGCGCCGGCGATCCCGCCGCGCGGCGAGGCGCGGGATTTCACCTGGATCTCCACCGAACTCGCTCGCCGCGCCGGGTTGCTGGAGCGTTACAACGCAGCGCTCAACAAGGGCGCGGCCTGGGCCCCGCTGAAGGGTGAGGGCTACGATTTCAGCCTCGCCACGGACGAAGTGCATGATGTCGATACGATCTGGAACGCGGTCTGCAAGGCGGCAACGGCGGAACTCAGCAGCGGGGCGGAGGTTCGCGACCTAGACTGGTTCAAGCAGCATGGCCATTACGTCGTGCCGTTCAAGCGCGAGGACTGGTATCTGTATCCGACGATGGTGCGGCTCGGGCTGCGCTTTGAGCTGCCCTATCAGGAACGTCTGCTGCGCACCGGGGAGGAACTCGGGCGGCGGCTACATGAACATGACATCCATTGGTGGGACAGCCAGCTCGACGAGTATGTCGCGATCCCGCAATGGCACGATGTGCCGGAGCGCTGGGCGCAATCGGTGCGCGACCAGGGCGGCGATCCGGACGACTATCCGCTGTGGGGCATCACCACCAAGTCGATGCAGTATACCACCGGCAACAACGCCGGCATTCCGCTGATGAACGAGGTGGCCGGGAATATGCGCGGGCACGGTGCTGTCATCATGAACGCGGCGACCGCGGCGCGGCTCGGCATCAAGGCCGGCGACCGGGTGGAGGTTCGTTCGCATCTCAGCGTAACGACCGGACGGGCGGAGCCGGTGCAGGGCTGCCGGCCGGACACGGTCGTCCTGCCCGGGCAGTGGGATCACTGGAAGACGCCGTATGCCAAGGATCTGGCGTTCCCGTCGTTGAACACCGTCATACCGATGTCGCTGCCGCTGACCGATGCCACCGGCTCCGGCTCCGATGTGGTGCGCGTCTCGGTGCGCAAGGCGGGTGCACGATGACCCGGTATGTCATGGTGGCTGACCTCAGGCGCTGCGTCGGGTGCCAGACCTGCACCGCGGCGTGCAAGGAGGGCAATGGCACGCCGCCAGGGGTGCAGTGGCGGCGGGTGCTGGATCTGGAGACGGGGACCTATCCGAACGTCAACCGGGTGTTCGTGCCGGTTGGCTGTCAGCACTGCGCGCATCCGCCCTGCCTGGAAGTGTGCCCGTCCACGGCGACCCGGCAGCGGGCGGACGGGATCGTTACCGTTGATTATTCCCTGTGCATCGGCTGCAGCTATTGCATCATGGCCTGTCCGTATGACGCCCGCAGCCTGGTGGGCGGCGAAGCGGGTTTCGCCTTCGGCCAACAGCCGACAGAGGCGGAGGCGGCGCGGGCCGAGGGCAAGTCGCTCGGGGTCGCCACGAAGTGCACCTTCTGCGCCGGCCGAATCGATGCGGGCACGGCACGCGGCCTGGTGCCGGGGCAGGACCCGGAAGCGACGCCGCTCTGTGTCAACAACTGCATCTCCGGCGCGCTGAGTTTCGGCGATATCGAGGATGCGTTCGGGCCGGTGGCGAGTTTGCTGGCGGAAAACAAGTCGTTCCGGATGCATCAAAGCGAGGGCACGGAACCCGGGTTTTACTACATCTGGGACAAGGGGACGCTATGACGGCTGACGGTTGTGAAGGCGGCAGGGCGCGTGACACGAGGGACAACGGCGACGTGCCCGCATGAACCGCTCTCTCGCATCGCCGCACCAACGCAACTGGGACCTGCGGGCGGCGGGTAATTTCGTCTTCGGGGGCACCGGGGCGGGGCTTATCGTTACTGCGGCGCTGGCCGCCGCCTCCGGCGCCCCGTTCCGCCCAGCCCTCGCCATCGGTCTGCTATCCGTAATGCTCGGCCTGTCCCTGGTCTGGCTGGAAATCGGCAAACCCTGGCGCGCACTGAATGTTTTCTTTCACCCGCACACCTCCTGGATGACGCGGGAGTCGATCGTCGCGGGCGCACTGATACCCGTCGGCCTGATCGCCGTGGCGCTGGCAAGTCCCGCGGCTGTGCTGGCCGCCGCGCTGCCGGCCTGCGGCTTTCTGTTCTGCCAGGCGCACATCCTGCGCGCCGCGCGCGGCATCCCGGCCTGGCGGCAAAAGGAAATCGTGCCCTTTGTCCTCGCCACCGGCCTGGCCGAAGGCAGCGGGATCTACCTGCTTGCCGGGGAGCAAACACTCCCGTGGCTGGCGCTCGCGCTTTTTGCCGGGCTGCTGCGGGAAGGCGCGTGGCTCGCCTATCGTGCCGGCCTCGCCGGGACACCCGGTTCGGCGCGCAGCCTCGGCATCTTCGATACGCCGGCGGGGCGGTTGGCCCGGGGCGCTCAACTGGTTGCGCTGGTGGTGATCGCGCTCGCGGCGCTACTCGAAGGTTTCCCGGGGATCTCGCTGCTGCTGGCCTGCACAGGCGGGGCGCTGGCGGCTCTCGCGGGATGGGGCCTCAAAGCGTTGCTGATCACCCGCGCGGCCTTCACCCGGCCCGTGGCGGTGCCTGTCATTCCGGTGCGCGGCAGCGGCGGAGATCCGCTGCGGCGCTAACGCGAAACAAAAAAACGGAGGGAAACACATGACAATACCTATGCTCGGTCGGCGTGGAGCGTTGGCGGCCGGTATAGCGGCCGCCGGTCTGCCGCGGCTCGGACGCGCTGCGCAGGCGGACGCGATCACCATCGGCGTTTTAACCGACCAGACCGGTCCGTATGCGGATTCCGGGGGGGCCGGCTCGGTTCTGTCGGCGCAACTGGCGGTAAAGGATTTCGGTAGTTCGGTGCTCGGGAAACGTATCGAGATCGTCAATGCCGATACCCGCAACAAGCCCGATATCGCCGCCTCCATCGCCCGCGAGTGGTATGATTCCGGCGTCGACGTCATCCTCGACCTGCCGGTAACGCCGATCGCCGCGGCGGTGCAACAGATTGCCCGGGAGAAAGGCCGATCGGTCATGATCGACGCGGCCGTGGTCAACGATTTTACCAGCAAGAGCTGCGCGCCGATAAGCACGCATTGGGCGGACAACACCCATGCGATGGTCAGTGCGACGGCGAAAGCGGCGGTGACCGGGGGCAAAGAGACCTGGTTCTTCATCACTGTCGATTATTCGTTCGGTCACGCTTTGCAGGCCGAGGCGACCATCGTCATCGAGGCGGCCGGCGGCAGCGTCATCGGCTCCGCCAACTTCCCTCTCGGTGCCACCGACTTTTCCTCGCAGATCGTTTCTGCGCGCAGTTCCGGCGCCCGCGTCATCGGGCTGGCGGCCGTCGGCAACGACCAGGTGAACCTGATCAAGCAGGCAGCCGAATTCGGGCTGAGTCTCGGCGGCAAGCAGACGTTGGCCGGGTTCCTGGTGTTCATTACCGACATCAACGCGCTCGGGTTGCCGATTTCGCAGGGGATCACCTTCGGCTCCGGGTTCTACTGGGACCAGAGCGACGACTCGCGCGCGTTTGCGAAACGCTTCCGCGCCGAGCGCAAGGCGATGCCGACGAAGACGCAGTCCTCGGTCTATGCGTCGTGCCTGCATTTTCTGAAGTCGATGCAGAAGGCGGCGACGCGCGATCCGATTGCGGTCAACCGGGCGATGCGCTCTCTGCCGGTCGCGAATTTCGGACGCCCGACGACGGTGCGGGCGGATGGGCGGGTGATCTACGACCTGACGCTGTACCGGGTGAAGAGTCCCGGGGAAAGCCACGGTCCCTGGGATTATTTGCAGCCGGTGGGGTCGATACCGGCCGCGGAGGCGTTCCTGCCCATGACCCCGGCTTGCGAGACCGCTGTCTGACGGGCACCGCAACGTGTTTGCCCGGGGGTGGAGGCCCGGTATAACCTTCCTGGCCGCGGGGCGGCCGACAGGAAGGGGTGCTAGCCTTGGGAACGTCATGGAACAGCACCAGGGACTGGTTGCGCAGCCAATTCTTCAGGCTGTGGACCGCAGCGGCCGTGCTCGCCGCCTACGCCTATGGCTGGCTGTATTTTCCGGAAATACTCACCTGGTGGAAGCGCGCGACTACGTCGATGATCGAGCGCGGCTGCGGCCTGCTGCCCTATCCCTGGGGCGATCGTGTCGAAGCGACACTCGGGAATTTCGGCCTGTGGGTCCAGATTACGCTCGCGATCGTGGCGGTCCGGATACTGGCCTGGCTGGTAATCTCAGCGTTGCGGCGAATTCGGATCGCGCGCCAAGGCCGGCGCGGAATAATACCTCCGCCAATCGGGGGCGTGAAATGAAACGCCTTTTGCGGTAAGCCACCACAATCCGCACGATCAAGCGCGGCGCATTGATAAATGCCAGAAACGGGGGAAAAAATGACCGACACCGCAACCACCGCCGATCGGCTGCGTATCCGTCAACTGGACCGCAACGACCTTGAGGCTGTCGTCGCCATCGACCAGGCACTGTCTGGGCGCAGCCGGCGCGGATTCCTGACCCGCCGGCTCGATCATGCAGCCCGCGAGCCGGCAGCGTTCGCAGCGCTGGCTGCCGAACACGATGGCCGCTTCGCCGGTTTCGTTTTCGCCCGCATCGAAGAAGGCGAATTCGGCGCCACCGCGCCGCAAGCCTCGCTCGATGCCATCGGCGTCGATCTGGCACTCGCCGGCAGGCTCGGCGTGGGCCGCGAATTGCTCGACCACCTGGCCACGACACTGCGCGGTCGGGGTATCGCCGAACTGGCGACCCAGGTCGATTGGACGGACAACCGGCTTATCGGCTTCTTCTCCAGCACCGGCTTCGTCCTGGCGCCGCGCATCGTGCTGGAGCGCGGCACGGAGGAACTGCCCGCGGCGACGGAAGAAGACGAGCCGGCGGACGACAAGGTTCGGGTGCGCTCGATGACGCGCGATGATCTTTCCGCAATGATCGCGATCGATCGCCGCACCACCGGACAGGATCGTTCCGGCTACTACGCCCGCAAGCTGGAGGAAATCTTCAGTGAATCCGCGATTCGGGTGTCGCTGGTGGCCGAGATCGACAACCACCCCGCCGGATTCATCATGGCGCGCGTCGATTTCGGCGAGTTCGGCCACACCGACCCCGAGGCGGTGATGGACACCATCGGGGTCGATCCGCGGCATCCGCGCGAAGGCGTTGCGACCGCATTGCTGCGGCAACTCATCGGCAATCTCGGCGCGCTGCGCGCGGAAACGTTGCGCACCGAGGTTGGCTGGAACCGGTTCGGGCTCCTGAGCTTCCTTGACCGCATGGGGTTTCATCAGCACCGTAGGCTGGCCCTTCGGCTCGACCTGAGCTGAGCATCGCGGACAAGGAGACCGATTTGCCACAGCGGATTCTGTTCACAGGCGGAACGGGAAAGGCCGGACGCCACGTCATGCCCTGGCTGCATGACGCGGGCTACCAAATCCTGAACTTCGACCTTCACCCCTTCGCCCACCCCGCAATCCCGACGCTGATCGGCGATGTCACCGACGGCGCGCAGGTGTTCAACGCCATGACCACGCATTTCAGCCGCGAGGGGCTGAAGTCGGGCGCCGCGCCGGGACCCGTCGATGCCGTGGTTCACTTCGCGGCGATCCCTCGCATCCTGATCGCCCCGGATAACGAAACATTCCGGGTGAACGTGATGGGCACCTACGCCGTTATCGAAGCGGCGATGAAACTCGGCATCCGCAAGGTGGTGATCGCGTCCAGCGAAACGACGTACGGCGTCTGCTTCGCCGAGGGCGACAAGGACTTCCACAGTTTTCCGCTGGAGGAGGATTACGCAACCGATCCGATGGACAGCTATGGACTGTCGAAGGTGGTAAACGAGCAGACCGCCCGGGCCTTCGCCGCCCGCTTCGGGCGCGATATCTACGCCCTGCGCATCGGCAACGTGATCGAGCCGCACGAATACGGCCGCTTCCCCGGCTTCGTTGCGGATCCGCCGTCACGCAAGCGCAACGCCTGGAGCTATATCGATGCGCGCGATCTCGGTCAGATCGTCCATCTGTGTCTGCAAAAGGACGGTTTGGGTTTCCAGGTCTTCAACGCCGCCAACGATACGATCACTGCGGACCAGCCGACGGCCGAGTTCCTGGCCCGGTGCTGTCCGGGGGTTCCGGTAACCCGGAAGCTGGTTGGCGATGAGGCGCCGCTTTCCAACCGCAAAGCGCGCGAGGTCCTTGGCTTCAAGGAACGGCACAATTGGCGTGAGGAGCTGAAACGGCTTGATACCGGTCAGGCCACGTAAAATTGGCATGCGGGTGGAGCCGCGAAACTCAGCATCGTAGCGCTCCAGCCTCCGGCGTAGCACGCTGTAAAATTCCGGGATAAATCGGCGGCCGATTAACCATTCGGCAACCTCTTTCCGTCAGGATCGGTTGCGTGCCGCGCAGCGTCCCGAGTGACCGGGATCACAAGCGCGGCATCCTCTTGACTTTCGGGCCTGAAAGTCGCAACCTGATGCCAACGGTGGATCGCGTGCGTGATCTTCAACCAATCAATCTTGCCGGCGCGCTTGGCGCCGCGGAAAGTGCCTCGATCGAATGCCTGACAGTCTACATACCAAGCAAGGACAAAGCCGGCAATGACTTCGACCAGACACCTTGGATTGCCGAAGCGCTCGCGCTGTTGTCGCAAATTGGCGGCGGGGCAACAGTCTTGCCGCCTGCCGAAGGGGCGTGGCTCAATCCCGAAACGGGGACACTGATCCGGGAGCATGTCGTGCTCATCTATACGTATGTAGATCCCTACCGCTTCGGCGCTTTGCTCGGCCGCATCCGGGGCTTCATGCACCGTTTGGGCCGGGAGACCGGGCAAGGCGAAGTCGTTCTCGAGTTTGCCGGCCGCCTGTACAAGATCAGGCACTTTGACTGCGTATGACGGAGAAACCTATGACCAGCCGGGTTGTTCTGACGGATGCGACCAAACCGCGTGTTGTCCTCGCCGATGCGCCGAAGCCTCGCGCCGGCAGCGCGGTTATCGCCAACGCGCTTGGCGCGGCGGAGGTTGCCGACGCCCCTGCACAGGGCGGTTCCCCCGTCTCCTGGTATGCTATCCGCGCGGAAGTCGCCGATCGGCTGCGCTCCACCGGCGGGCGGCCGGGGCTGCCGGGCGCCGAACCGCGCAAGGTGACCCTGACGCAAGAAGAATGGGACATGATCCGAGACCTGGCGGACGCCATCGCCCAGCCGGGATTCCGGCCATCCGCCGGTCAGGTCGCAGGCGTGCTGCTCGGCCGCGCGGTCCGATCGGCGCGCGCCTCGCTGAACACGGACGGCAAACCGCTATAGGAACCCGATGCTGAACCAGGGCACCGCTGCCACCACCACCAGACCCGCCAGCACGGCCAGCAGATACGGCCAGATCCGCCGCATCGCGGCGTCCGGCGACACCCGGCCGATGGCGCAGGCGGCGTAGTACCCCACCCCGAAGGGCGGCGCGAACAGCCCGATGCCCATCGCCAGGATCACCACCATCGCATAGTGGACCTCGTGAATCCCGACCAGCCGGGCGGACGGGAACAGCAGCGGCCCGAACAGGACGATGGCGGGGATGCCCTCCAGCACGCTGCCGAGCACGACGAATGCCACGATGGAAACCGCCAGGAATCCCGCCGCCCCGCCGGGCATCGACGTCATCGCCGCGGCGAGTTGGCGGGAGAACCCCGACTGCGTCAGCGCCCACGCCATCCCGGTGGCGGTGCCGATGATCAGCAGGATCGCACCCGACAGCGCCGCCGTCTCCACCAGCATCGGATACAGCCGCCGCAGCGGGAACTGGCGATACACCAGGATGCCGACGATCGCCGCGTAGACGATGCCGATGGTGGAGACCTCGGTCGCGGTGGCGACACCCTCGATCACCGCGGTGCGGATGACGAACGGCAGCACCAGGGCGGGCAGGGCGACGATGAAGGCGCGGCCGATAACCGCCCGGGACGGGCGGACAACGCCGCTGAGGTCCTCGTTCCGCCCGCGCCAGCGCGCGACCAGCGCCAGCCCCGCCGCCAGCACCAAAGCCGGCATCAGCCCGCCGGTGAACAGCGCCGCAATGGAAACCCCGGTGACCGAGCCAATGGTGATCAGCACCAGCGACGGCGGGATCGTCTCGCTCATCGCGCCGGAGGCGGACAGCAGCGACACCAACTCGCCCTCCTGGAAGCCGCGCCGCTTCATCTCCGGGAACAGCACCGGCGCCACCGCCGCCATATCGGCCGCCTTGGAGCCGGAAATGCCGGAGACCAGATACATCGCCCCGAGCAGCACATAGGACAGCCCGCCGCGCACATGCCCGAGCAGCGACGACAGGAACGCCACCATCGCCCGCGCCATCCCGGTCATCTCGATCAGCAGCCCGAGGAAGACGAACAGCGGCACCGCCAGCAGGATCAGCGAACTCATGCCCTCATCCATGCGGGATACGACGACGGTCAGCGGGGTGCGGGTCAGGGTCGCCAGATAGGCCAGGGTGGCCAACCCGAAGGCAAACCCGATGGGGACGGAGAGAAGCACACCCGCGCCGAGCAGGACAACGAAGAACAGCACGAGGTTCCAGTTGCCGAAGCCCTTCAGCCACGGCCCGGCGAAATGCAGCGCCACGGCCAGCGCCAGCACCGCGACGACGCCGAACAGCGCGTCTTGCCAGGACAGGCGCAGCAGCCGGGTCAGCGCGGTCACCACCATCAGCACCGCGCCCACCGGGATCGCCATCGCCCGGAACGTATTGTGGATGCCCAGCGCCGGGGTCTCGATGAACCATTCGTCGGAGGCGTAGTCCCAGGCCGACGGCACGATCATCAGCAGGAACACCGCGACGGCGGCGGAGGCCAGCGCATCCGTCCGCGCCCGCCCGGCGGCCGACATCCCGGCGACCACCGCGGTCAGCCGCATATGCTCCGAACGTTGCAGGGCAATCACGCTGCCCAGCATCGCCAGCCAGAGGAACAGGATCGAGGCCAGTTCATCCGTCCACACCAGTGGCGCATGGAACACATAGCGGGCGGTGACACCGGCAAACAGCACGCCGATTTCGGTCAGCACCAGCAGCGCCGCCGGCACTTCGGCGATCAGCCGCAGCACCGCGTCGGCGCGCGCCATCAGGACAGGGTGCCGACTTCGGACTCCAGGATGCCCCACGCCTCGTCGCCATATTTCTTCTTCCAGTCGGCGTAGAAGCCGGCGGATTTCAGGGCCTGGCGGAAGGCGGGTTTGTCCACCTCCACGAAAACCAGCCCCTTGGACTTTAGATCGTCGGCGACCGATCCGTTCAGCTTCGCAATGTCGGCGCGTTCGTCCAGCGCGGAGCGGTTCAGTTCCCGCGTGACGATCGCCTGGGCGTCGGGCGGCAGCCCGGCGAAATTGTTCTTGTTCGCCAGCATCCAGAAGCCGTCCCACATATGGCTGGTCATCGAGCAATATTTCTGCACTTCGTACAGCTTGGCAATCTGGATCAAGGTTAGCGGGTTTTCCTGGCCCTCGGCGATCTTGGTCTGCAATGCCGAATACACCTCGGAGAAGTTGATGCTGATGGGTGACGCGCCCAGCGCCTGGAACATGCTGGTCCACAGCGGCGAGACCGGCACGCGGATCTTGAACCCCTTCAGGTCCGCTGGCTTCTCGATCGGATGGGTGGAGCTGGTGATCTGGCGGAACCCGTTGTCCCACATCTTCTCCATGGCGATCAGGCCGCGCTTGCCGATCTCCTGGCGGACATAGGCGCCGAGGCGGCCGTCCATGGCTTTCCAAACCGTGTCGTAGTCCTTGAAGGCGAAACCGACGCCGTTGATCGAGGCGGGGGGCACCAGCGTGGCCAGGATCAGCCCGGACAGGGTGAAGAAATCGACCGCGCCGGACCGCAACTGCGACAGCGTATCGGTATCGGACCCCAACTGGTTGTTCGGGAACACCTGGATTTCCACCGCGCCGTTGGTCGCTGCCTTGATGCGGTCCGCGGCCTCCTGCTGGCGCACGCTTTGCGGATGCGTGGCGGGGGAGTTGTTGGCCAGCTTCAGGCTGAACTCCGCGGCGCGGGCGGGGCGGGTGCGGATGGCGAACAGAGGCAGCGCGGCCCCGGCGAGCAGGCTGCGGCGGTCGAGGGAGATCATTGACTGAATCCTTGGGGCGTTTCGTCCGGGTGGCAAAATAACGGCTGGCGGCGGGGAGGCAAGGGGCGCTTCGGGGCGTCCCGTAAAGGTTTTGGTAAGGTTCCCGGGTTAGGCTCCGCGCCGGGAGACCGGATGGATGCTGGCGTCGGCGTTTGCAAGTTGGTTCGGACGATCGCACGCGGCGCCCCTTGTCGTCGCAACGGCCGCGCCTGCGCCGGTGACGCCGGCGGCCGAGGTTCGTCCCCGCACGCCCTGGCCGCGCGAGCGGATCGCCTTGGCCGATGCGCTTTGGGGCGAGGGGTTCGGCGTGCCGGGGGGCGAGGTGGAGGCGTTGCGGCTGACCCGGACGCTCGGCCCATCCCCGGCACATAGTCTGCTGCTGGTCGGCGGGGGGCCGGGCGGGGCCGCATGTGCCATCACCCGCGAATTTGGCGCCTGGGTCGCTGCGCTGGAGAACGAGCCGGAACTGGTGGACGCGGCGCACGCGTTCATCGCCCGCTCGCAATTGGGACGCAAGGTCAGCATCGCGTCCTGGCAGCCGGACAAGCCGGCGTTCGAAACCCGCAAGTACCACCACTGCGTCGCGATGGAGCCTTTGATCGGCGTGCAGGCCGAGCCGATATTGGATGGGTTGGCGCGGGCGCTGAAGCCGTCCGGGCAATTGGTGCTGACGGATCTGGTGGCCGAGGAGAAGCTGGATACGGCCCATCCGGGGCTGGCGCGCTGGGCGGCGCTGGAGCGGCGCGATCCGGCGGGGTTTCAGCCATCGGCGGCGGTCACCCGCATGCTGGCGCGTGTCGGGATGGATGTTCGCGTCGCTGAGGACATCTCGGAGCGCCATATCGGCCAGGTGGTGCAGGGGTGGCGAAAAGTGGTGCGCGATCTGCGCGGCACGCGGCCGGACCCCGCCAACGCCGCGCAGCTCGTCGCGGAGGCGGAGCGGTGGCTGCTGCGCTGGAGGCTGGTGAAGGATGGGCGGCTGCGGATGATGCGTTGGCACGCGATCAGCCGGGGCGGGGGGTAGGGTAGGGTTACCCCGCCGCCCCGTTCACGAACGGCTTCAGCACCGCATACAGCACCTCGTGTACCGGGGTCGGGACGTTGAGTTCGCGGCCGAGGGCGACGACTTTGCCGGACAGCCAGGGTAGCTCGATCCGGCTGCCCTTGATCAGGTCGTGCGCCATCGAGGCCATCATTCCGGGCGGGGCGTTGAGCGTGAAGCCGAAGGTCTTTTCGGCCGCATCGTCCGGCAGGGCGATGCCCTTGGCGCGGCCGACGGCGACCACCTCGGCGGCGGCGCGGGTGAACAGCGGGGCGATGTCGGGGTCGTCGCGCAGTTTCCCCAGCGGCGTGCGGGTGGCGGCGGTGATCGCGCTGTTGGTCGCCAGCAGGATGAACTTCATCCACAGATCGGTCTGGATATGGTCGCTGTGGGTCGCGTCGAAGCCGGCTTTCTCGCACACGGACAGGAAGGTATCGCCGCGGGCGCTGCGGCCGCCGCCCAGTTCGCCGAAGATCAGGCGCATGAAACTGCCGGTCTGGCGGATGACCCCGGGCGCGGCGATGTTGGCGCTGATCTGGGCGACCCCGCCCATCACGGCCCGGGCGCCGAGGATGGGGATCAGGCGGTCCGCGGCGTCGATGCCGTTCTGCAACGGGATGACCGCGGTGGAGGAGCCGATAAGCGGCTTGATGGCGGCGCCGGCGGTCTCGACGTCCCACAGCTTGACGCAGAACAGGACGAAATCGACGGGGCCGATGGTGGCGGGGTCGTCGGTGGCGCCGGCGGGTTTGAGGATGGTGTCGCCGCGGCCGCCCTCGATGCGCAGGCCGTTGGCGCGGATGGCGTTCAGGTGGGCGCCGCGGGCGACGAAGGTGACGTCTGCTCCGGCGTGGGCGAGGGCGGCTCCGAAGGCGCCGCCGACGCCTCCGGCGCCGATGACGGCTATGCGCATGGGGGAGGCTCCGTGGTGGGTGGGGGCAGGATGGTCGGGAATTGGGTGGATGGCAAAGGGGGCGTCGGGTTGCCGGTGGCGGGTTAGCCGCTGGGTGTCCGCGAATGCTTGAAAGTCTGGACGCCGATTTGCTCGCTTGGTTCAGGAGCGACGCCGACAGGGGCAGGGGCTAACAGTCCGAGATCAACCGAGTGCTGCGGCAGCACGTCGCTGCATCGGAAAAGCAGCGGGCGTGATCATGCGCGATGGTGTGAACCAGCAATATCTTGCCAAGCTAGACCACCGCTGCCTTCCGGGGCCGGCCGCCTTTTCTGCCATTTTCGCGGGCGGCGGCAACCTTGGCGGCCGAACGAGCCGTGCCGCCGCTGCGGCCGAGAAGTCCGGCCATCCATCGCGGTGAACCGAAGACCCCCTCTAGCAGCGCCGGCAGATACAGGTCGGCATTCAGCCTCGGCCAATGGAGCCCGAGGCCAGCCGGCGTGATCTCGATGATTGCCAGATCGGCCGGTTTGGCGTTGGCCAGACCCTCCGCCAGATGCGGAGGAAAGGCGAGTTCAAGGCCGTTGCTCAGGCTCACCATGATGCGCGACACGCGACGATCATAGCGTGCGGCGACAGCATGGGGACCGGAGGCCAGGCGGTCCTGCATGCGCTGTTCGGCCTGTTGGATCGCAGTATCAGAGATCTCCACGGATCGTCCTCCAGTCGCTGCAAAGAGTTGGAATATGGGCCAAGAGGTCGGCGGCCATCTGCCGTATGTCAGGTCCGTTGAAGCCGTAGCTCTCCCGGAGGTCAACCGGCCCGGTGGGGCAGTTCAGCAAGAACAAAGCTTCACCTTTCGCGCCGATCACATGCACACGCGGAGGCGGGTGGTCGTTGGGGTAGATTGTGACCCGCAAGCCGCCGATGCGAAGGATGGTAGGCATGGTGGGTGCTTAGCAGAAACCCAACTGTTTTGGAATAATGATTTGCGGTATCTGGAATCAAATAGAAGACCGCCAACAGTAAAGGGGTTTTTCTGTGGTAATGTCAGCAAAATACTGCTAAATCTCAACAAATTAATCCAAACTATTTGTCGGTAGCAGTATTTGTATCGGCCGTTGAAACAAATGCCGCCCACGCAGCGCAGGCTAACACGCCTCACCTACCTCCCAACCAATCCTCTGTCCGCAACCCCTCGACCCGGTTGAACTCCCGCAGGTTCCCCGTCACCACGATCAATCCGCGGCTGCGCGCGTGCCCGGCGATCAGCGTGTCGTAGCCGCCAATGGGGTGGCCGCGCCGCTCCAGCACCGCGCGTATATCCGCGGCGTGGGCCGCGGCATCGTCATCGAACGCCAGCACCTCCAGACGCGGGGCGAAACGATCGACTTCCCGCCGGTTCTCCGTCGGCTTGTTGGACTTCGCCGCGCCAACGAGCGATTCGGTCAGCATGATCGTAGAGATGCACAGCGACCCGGTTTCGCGGCTGAAGCGCTCGCGCAGTCCGGCGGGCCGATCGCGCAGGACACGAATGCAGAGGTTCGTGTCCAGCATGTATCGCAGCATCAAAAGGCTTCACGTTGCTGCATCGGCGGCTGTTCTCGATCGCCGATGTCGATCCCGGGGGAGTCGAAGAAGTCGTCCCAAACCGACTCCGAGGGCACGATGATCCGGCGGGCACCATCCCGGAGGATCGTGACCTCCTTGACGCCCTCCGGAAACGCGACGTCCTTGGGGAGGCGAACGGCCTGGGTGCGATTGGAGTGGAACAAGGTGGTGCGGGTCATCGGGTTGGCTCCGTTGGATATCCCCTTTGAATATCCATGTGCCGCCGGCTGCAATATCCGGACTAAATCCGCGACAAGATCCCGGTCCTTGGCCCGACCACGTAGATCATCTGCACCAGCATGATGAACCCGATGCTCCAATACGTACTGAACAAACATAGCGCTGCGCCGGCCGCGTATAGCCCCTGGGCAATGTAGATCCGGCGCCGCACCGACCGGTCCACCGCCTCCGCAACTCCGGGCTCTACCAGCCCGGACCGTACCGCGTATCGCCAGCTCACCCACAGCAGCGCACCGAGCGCGACGATATTCAGCCAGTAAAGCACCAGCGCCGTGCGCAGCGTAATGAACTCCGCCATCAGCGAAGTCGAGAACGGCATTAGCGACACCGCAAACAAAAAGCCCAGATGTATCCAGGTCAAATGCCGATCACTGCGGGCGTAATGAGTGTGCTGGGTTTGCTGGCCGACCCAGAAGATGCCCAAGGTGAGGAAGCTCATGAGATAGACTACCAGCCGCGGTGCGAGGTCGCGCAATGCCGCCAGCAGTGCGGTGTCGGTTTCGATTCCCTGCGCCACCGGCACCTTCAGGTCGAGCACCAGCAGCGTCATCGCCACGGCGAACAATCCGTCGCTTAGTGCCGCCAGGCGCTCGACGCTCTGCCCCGCGATCAGGTTGTAACGCGTCCCCATCCGCCCCTCCGTTTGCGCCAGCACTTGTCGCCCGGCCCTTGAGCAATCGGCAAGACCGGCGGATGATCGCCGCCGCAACCGCCACGGGAGCCGCCGCCGCATGCCCGAAGCCCGCCTGCCACTGAACGGCATTACCGTGCTCGACCTTACCCATGCCCGCGCCGGCCCGACGGCGGTGCGGCATTTCGCCGACTGGGGTGCGGACGTCATCCGGATCGAACCTCCGCCAACGGAGGGCGAGGACCTCGCCGGCCGCCGCCATGGCTTCGACTTCCAGAACCTGCACCGCAACAAGCGCGCCATCACGCTGAACCTGAAGTCGCCGCAGGGGCATGAGGCGTTCATGCGCCTGGCGAAATCCGCCGACGTGGTGCTGGAAAACATGCGCGCCGCCGTCAAGCACCGCCTGAAAGTGGCGTATGAGGACATCCGTGCGGTCAACCCGGGCATCGTCTACGGCAGCATCTCCGGCTTCGGGCAGGACGGACCGTATGGCGCGCGCGCCGGGGTGGACCAGATCGCCCAGGGCATGGGCGGCCTGATGTCGATCACCGGCGAGCCTGGCCGCGGCCCGATGCGCGTCGGTATCCCCGTGGACGACCTGACCGCCGGCAACCTGCTCGCCCTCGGCTGCATGATGGCGCTGTTCGATCGGCAACGGACGGGGGTTGGCCGCTGGGTCACCACCTCACTGCTGGAGTCGCAGGTGTTCATGCTGGATTTCCAGGCCAGCCGCTGGCTGATGGAAGGCGAGGTGGCCGGGCAGGCGGGCAACGACCACCCGACCGGCATCCCGACCGGCGTTTTTCCCACCAGCGACGGCCATATCAATATCGCCGCGAGTTCGTCGCGGGTGTTCGCTCGTTTCTGCGAAACAATAGGACGCCCGGAGTGGCTGGACAATGCCGAGTGGAGAACGCAAGCCGGCCGGAGCCAGAACCGCCGCGCGATCAACGCGGCGATCGCTGAAATTACGGCGACGCGACCGTCGGCGCACTGGATAGACTTGTTCGAAGCCAATGGGATTCCATGCGGACCGATTAACTCCATCGACCAGGTCTTTGCGGATCCTCAGGTGAGGCATCTCGGTATGGCAACGGATATGCACAGCCCGCATATCGGCGACAAGCAGGTCGTTGCTTCGGCGCTGAACATTTCCGGCTTCTCCAAGGCGATCCGCAGCCATACGCCGGAGGCCGGGGAGCACACCGCGGAGATACTGAAAGGCGTCGGCTACACCAATGCGGAACTCGACGACATGCGACACAAGGGAGTTATCTGAATGCTGCCCGATCATGCGGAAACGACCGCTTTCGCCGGCGGAAAAATGTTGGCGGCGAAGGATGACGGCGTCGGGCTGATCACCTTCAACCAGCCGGAAAAGCGCAACGCCATGTCGATGGAGATGTGGAACGGCTTCGGTGAGATCCTGGACGAATTCTCCGAGGACAGCAGCGTCAGCGTGGTGATCCTGACCGGCGCCGGCAACAAGGCGTTCGTTTCGGGTGCGGACATCAGCCAGTTTGAAAAGAACCGTAACAGCGCCGATGCCCAGGCGGAGTATGACCGCGCCACCGGTGTCGGGCGGCAGAAGTTCCATGACTTCAAGAAACCGGTGATCGCCCGCATCCGCGGTTTCTGCATGGGCGGCGGGTTGGCCATCGCGATGGCAGCGGATCTGCGCATCGCCTCGGCCGACAGCGAGTTCGCTATACCGGCGGCGCGGCTGTCGATCGCCTATGCGCCGGATGCGGTGAAGCGACTGATCGACCTTGTCGGCCCGGCGCATGCGCGCATGATCCTGTATACTGCCAAACGCATCGACGCCGCCGAGGCGCAGCGCATCGGCCTGATCAACAAGATGACGTCGGAGGAAGCGCTGAACGACGTGGTGCTGGATATCGCCCGCACCATCGCCGACAATGCCCCGCTGTCCATCGCGGCTTCGAAACTGACGATCAATGAAATGGTCAAGGACGAAAGCCGGCGCGACATGGACGCGGTGAAGCGGATCGGGGAGATTTGTTTCAACAGCGCGGACTACAAGGAAGGCCGCACCGCCTTCATGGAAAAGAGGCCGCCGCGGTTTACGGGACGGTGAAAGCGTCCCCTGCCGCGCCGCTTCGTTGCGGTATCGGCGCTCCTTTTGTGTCATGGCCGGGCTTGGCCCGGCCATCCACGACTTTGATTGATCCGGCACCGCAAGTCGTGGATGGCCGGCACAAGGCCGGCCATGACACGAGAAGCGAGGCGGCCGGGCCCCTCTATAAACCACCCGGGACAACACTGAATGTTCGAACTGCCCGAAGAACACCGCATGCTGCAGGATCTCGTCGCGAAATTCATCGACCGCGACGTGATGCCGCTCGAAAAAGCCGTCCTCGCCCGCGAAACCTCCGGCCAGAAATCCGGCCTGCCGCCGGAAGACGAACAGCGCCTGCTCGCGACCTGCAAGGAACTCGGCCTGTGGGGCCTGGACGTTCCGGAGGAATACGGCGGCGCCAACCTGCCATACGCCGCGCTTGTCGGCGTCTACGAAGAACAAGGCCGCACCTGCGTCCCGTTCACCTTCCCGCCCGACAGCCCGAACCTGCACATGCTCATCGCTGTTGCCAACGAAGAGCAGCGAAAGAAATACCTCGAACCCTACGCCCGCGGCGAAGCGCAGTCGGCCATTGCGATCTCCGAACCCGGGGCAGGCGGCGACCCGGCCGGGATGACCACCCGTGCCGTGAAGGACGGCACCGACTGGGTCATCAACGGCCGCAAGATCTGGGTCAGCCGCGTGCCGCAGGCTGATTTCGTCATCGTCATGGCCCGCACGGGCGAGGGCAAGCGCGCCGACGGCGTCACCGCCTTCATCGTTGAGCGCGGCACCAAGGGCTTTATCATCGAGCGCGAAATCCCCATGCTCGGCGGCCAGCGCACCTACGAGCTGGTGTTTGAGGACTGCCGCATCCCGGCGGCACAGCTTCTAGGCGTAGAGGGCAAGGGCTACGCGCCGATGCAGCTTCGCCTGACGGTGCGCCGCTTGCAGATGGGCGCCTGGTGCATCGGCATGTCGCGCCGCGCCCTCGACATGATGGTCGAGCACATCAAGCAGCGCGTCACCTTCGGCCAGCGCCTGGCCGATCGGCAGGCGATCCAGTGGTGGGTGGCGGATGCGGCGATCAAGATCCATGCGTGCCGGCTGATGGTGTACGATGCGGCAACGAAAGCCGATGCGGGCAGGGACGTGCGCACCGAAGCCTCCATGGTCAAGCTGTTCGGCACCGAAATGGCGACGGAAATCATCGACCACGCCATGCAGTCCTTCGGAGCGATGGGCGTGGCCAAGGAGCTGCCGCTGCAACTGATGGCACAGAAGGTGCGCACGATGCGGGTCTATGAAGGCCCCTCCGAGGTCCACCGCATGGCGATCGCCCGGCGGATTATCGGCAAATGACGGACCCGCGCATCAAGGCGGGGATCTGGGTCAGTATGGCGCTGCGCATGGGTAACGCGGATGGGCGGTTCGGTGCGGTGCTGCGCAAGGGCGACGCGGATGCCGGCGGCGTGCTGGTCGTGCTCCGCCGCGACAAGGAAATCTGCGTGCTGTCGCAGGTGCGCTCGGTCGAGGGCGACCTGGCCTGGATGCGCGCCACCGGCGCTGCGCCGATCGATCAGGACGCCGCTGACGCTTATATCGCGCGGCAGGTGAAGTTCGATCCGGACCTGTGGGTGATCGAGTTCGAGGCGCCGGACCTGCTGCCGCCATTCGAAGCCAAGTTCGTGTGAGCGAGCATCCTGTCCTGGCAATCGCCGGAGCGGCGTGACACTCTTCTCCGATAAATCAATCAGGGAGGAAATTCTGCCATGCCGGAAATCGCCGGACACTGCCGCTGCGGCAAGGTCTCCTACCGTTCCTCCGCCGAACCCGCCTTTGTCGGCATTTGCCATTGCCGCACCTGCCAGAACAGCACCGGCAGTGCGTTCGCCACGGTGGTCGGAGTACCCGCCGACAGCCTTTCAGTCAGTGGAACCCTGAAGCAGTTCGACGACATCGCCGACAGCGGCAAGCCGACACACCGCGCGTTCTGCCCGGAATGCGGGTCGACGATCACCCAATGGGTGGACGCGATGCCGGGGATCATCATGGTTACGGCTGGAACGCTGAACGATCCGGCTGGGGTCAAGCCGGTGATGCAGCTTTATTGCGACAGCGCGCTGCCCTGGGCCACTCTGCGAGAAGAGCTGCAGAGTTTCCCGAAGATGCCGGGGTAGCGCGACGCAGACGCATCCGCCTTAACGCAGCCGCAGCGTCACCGCCGGCAGCGGCGGAAACTCCACCGTGACGACCGCCGGGCTGCTCAGCCAGACCGGCGGCGTCACGCTGCCCAGCATCACCACCTGACCCGCTTTCAGCCCGCCGAACGCCGCCGCCACGGGCGATGCCGCCAGCAGCGCCAGTCCGTTGAGCGGGTGGCCGAGCAGGTCGCTGGTCACCCCCTCATCCGAAAAACCATTGTCCAGGCTGATCCGCCCGCGCAGCGCGCCGATATCCAGCGTTCGCCAATCGACCCCGCCCTGGTCCCCGACCACCGCCGCGGCGTGATACATCTGGTCCGCCACCAGCATCGGCGTCCCGAGCGCCGTGACATCGCCGTAGCGGTTTTCGACGATCTCGATCCCCGCGACGAACTCCGCCACGGCCGCCAGCGCCTGACCGAAGGAGCACGGCCCGGGCGGCAAATCGGCCGCCAGCCGCACCGCCACTTCGCATTCGACGCCCGGCCGGACGAAGCCGGTGAACGGCAGTTCAGCATGCCCGCGATACACGTCGGCATCCCGCATGAACCCGCCGATGGGCGTATCCACGCCCAGATAGGCCTGCATGCGGCGGCCGGTGGCGCCAATCTTGAACCCGGAGGGGCAGCCGGCTGAAACCAATTGCGCCAGGGCAAATTGGACCGCCGCGCCTTCGTGCTCGGTTGCCGGAGCGATGCCGGCAGGCAGGGGGAAAACCAATACCCGATCGAGCCTGGCGCGCAACAGCGCCGCCGCGGCAGGGGCCGGATCGAATGTCCTGACAGTCGGGACAGGCTGCGGCTCTTGCATGGCAATCTCCCAATCCTTATGGCCCCTGTAGCAAAACCAGTATCTCATATCGAATAACCCGCTGAAACCGGGACACGACTGGCCGCGTCAGAGCCGATGCGCCTTGACCCGCACCCCGCCCCACTCCAAACCGCGCGCATGAACACCCAATCGCAGATCGTCTCGGAGGATGAGGCCGACATCCGCCTGGACCGCTGGGTCCGCCGCCATTTCCCGGGGACGCAGCAAAGCCTGATCCAGAAATTCTGCCGCACCGGCCAGATCCGTGTCGATGGCGCGCGGGTTGACACCAACACCCGCCTCGCCCCCGGTCAGTCCATTCGCGTCCCGCCGATGGACGCCCCGGCGGAACCCAAGCCCGTCAGCCGCGTCGATCCCAACGACGCCAAGGACCTGCAACGCGCGGTGCTCTACCAGGACGACTACGTGCTGGTGCTGAACAAGCCGTATGGCCTGCCGGTGCAGGGCGGCCCCGGGATCACCCGCCACCTCGACGGCATGCTGGACGCGCTGCGCTTCGGCTCGGAGCACCGGCCCCGGCTGGTCCACCGGCTCGACCGCGACACCACCGGCGTGCTGCTACTGGCGCGCACCCTCGGCACCGCCGGCAAGCTCGCCGCCGCCTTCCGCGGGCGCGACATGGAGAAAACCTACTGGGCCGTGGTGGCCGGCCGCCCGGTGCCGGTGGAAGGCCGCATCGACATGCCGCTGAAACGTATCGGCGGCGCCCGCGGGGAGCGTGTCGGCCCGGCCGCGCGCGATGATCCGGAAGGCGCGCGGGCGGTCACCGACTACCTGACGCTCGACAATGCCGCGCAGAAGCTGGCCTGGCTGGAACTGAAGCCGCTGACAGGCCGCACGCATCAGCTTCGCGTGCATTGCGTGGCGATCCGGGCGCCGATACTGGGCGATGAAAAGTACGAGGAACCCGACCAGAACCGGGCCTTCGCGGCGCTGATCGAGGGCCTGTCGAGCGATCTTCACTTGCACGCCAGACGGCTGGTGCTGCCGCATCCGGCGGGCGGCACGCTGACTGTGGAAGCCGAATTGCCGCCCCATATGAAGGACACGTTCAAGACTCTGGGCTTTCACGCCCCCGCCCCGAAACCGCCGGAGAGACGCCGATGAACCTGCCTCGACCCTTGCGCTTCGGCTTGATTGGCCCGGGGGTTGTCGTGGTGATCGCGGCGGTTGCTGGAGCGGTCGCGATTGCGCGCTTCGACCCGGACAGCCTGAAGCCGCGCATCGAGGAGGCGGTCAGGCGCGCCACCGGCCGTGACCTCGCGTTGAACGGCAAGATCGGGTTGAAGCTCTCGCTGTCGCCGACGATCCAGGTGGCGGACGTTGCCTTCGCCAACCCGCCCGGATTTTCCCGCCCGCAGATGGCGGCCGTTCAGGGCCTGGAGCTGCAACTCGGGCTGCTGCCGCTGCTGTCGGGCCGCTATGAGATCAACCGGCTGGTGCTGATCCACCCCGACATCCTGCTGGAAACCGACGGCGCCGGGCAGCCGAACTGGCGCATGACGCCGGAGGCGTCGCCTGCCGCGCCGGCCGGAGCGCAGGCGCAAGCCGCGCCCGGTCCAAAGACCAGGGCGGTGGTCAGCATCGATACCGTCAGCCTCAGGGACGGCGTGCTGGCCTATCGCGACGGCCGCACCGGCAAGCTGACCACGCTCGGCCTCTCGGATCTGGAGGCGACGGCCGCCTCGCCGGATGCGCCGCTGCATATCGATGCCGATGCCAGCTACAACGGCACGGCGTTCACGCTGACCGCCGACACCGGGCCGCTGACCCGGTTGCAGGACCCCGCCGCGACGTCGCCCTGGCCGGTGAAGCTCGGGCTGAGCGTTGCCGGGGCCAAGCTGGCGGCCGAGGGCGCGGTGACGCAGCCTCTTCGGGGCACGGGCTATGATCTGGCGGTCAGCGGCAGCATCCCCGACCTGTCCGCGCTGACGCCGCTGCTGCAAGGTTTTGTTCCGCCGGCTCTGCACGACATCAGCTTCGCCGCCAAGGTCGCGGACCGCGGAGGCAGGTGGCCGGACGTCTCCAGCCTGGCCGTCCACGCCGGGCCCTCAGACCTGAGCGCGCAGGTTGCGGGCCTGACCCTCGACAAGCTGGACATCGCCGCCGCCGCCGCGGCAAACCAGCCGGCGACGGCCGAGGCAGCCGGGACCTTCAACGGAGCGCCGTTGACCTTCGCGGCGACCGTCGGGCCGCTGGCGTCGCTGTTGCCCGGCGCCCCGCCGGCTGCTTTTCCGGTGGACGTGACACTCCTGGCCGCGGGAGCGACGATCGCCGCCAAGGGGACGCTGGCTGACGCCCGGGCGCTGACGGGTGCTAATCTGGCCCTGGCGGCGCAGATCCCGGACCTCGCGGCGCTGTCGCCGCTGGCGCGACGGCCGCTGCCGGCGCTGAAGACGGTCGCGTTCAAGGGCACCCTGACCGACGCTGCCGGCGGGTTCCGCAACGGCGCCGCGCTGCATGGCCTGACGCTGACCAGTCCTGCCGGCGATCTCACAGGGGACGCGTCCGCCGGCCTCGGCGCCCGGCGGTCGCTGGTGGCCGCGCTGAAATCGAACCGCATCGACCTGGACGCGATCGAGGCCGCTTTCGACGCCGCGCCAACGGCCACCGCACCGCCGCCCGCGCCGGGCGCCCCGGCGACGGCCCCGCCGCCGCCCTCAAAGCGCGCCGATCGGCTGTTTTCCGACCAGCCGTTGCCGTTGAGCCTGCTGCGCACCGCCGATGCCGACATCAAGCTGGATATCGGCTTGCTCCGCTCCGGCGGCGCCGACTACAGGGCGATCGACACGCACGGGGTGCTGGCGAACGGCAAGCTGGAGGTCAGCCCGTTCTCCGCCGATACGCCCGGCGGCCGGCTGACAGGGTTGCTCTCGATCGATGCCAGCCAGCCGGCGCCACCGGTGCATCTGGTGCTGCGGGCTCCCGGGCTTTCGCTGAAGTCGCTGCTGGTGCTGTTCCACGAGCCGTCCATCGCCTCCGGCAACATGGAGGTGAGAGCCGATATCAGCGGTGCCGGAGACACCCCGCACGCCATCGCGGCGTCGCTGGACGGCTATGTCGGAATCGCCATGGCCGGTGGCGTCATCGACAACCGCCTGCTCGGCAGCCTGCTTGGCAAGGTGATGGATTCGCTGAACGCCCTGGACCTCGTCGGCAAGGGCGGATCGAGCGAGCTGAAATGCTTCGCCGCGCTGATGCAGGCCAGGCGCGGCATTGCAACGATTCAGCCGCTGGCGCTGAGTTCGTCGCTGCTGACCACAACCGGCAGCGGGACGGTGAATCTCGGCGGCGAAACCCTTGCCCTGGAGCTGCGGCCGCAGGCGCGGCTCGGCGGCACCGCGGTGGTGATCCCGGTCAGCGTTACCGGCCCGATCCGCAACCCCCGCGCCGGAATCAACAGGCTCGGCGCCGCGGAGTCGAACGCCGGCACGGTCGCCAGTGCGGTGCTCGGCGGCGCCACGCCGCTGGGTGCGCTTGGGGGTCTTATCGGGGGGAACAAGCTGACGGGCGGATCGGCTGACGTGTGTCCCGCCGCGCTGGCGGAGGCGCGGGGTCAGGTCGCCCCGGCCGCGGAAGCGCCCGCCAAACAGCCGAACCTTGCGGACCCTGGCGCATTGCTGAAGAGTTTGTTCAAGTGAGTTATGAGTGAGTAGCAAAGCGTGAAACGTTTCTGGGATGACGCGACGGTCCATCCGACCGAAGCCGGGTATGAAATCCTGCTCGACGGCAAGCCGATGCGGCTGCCGAGCGGAGCCAAACTGGTCGTCTCCGCCCCGCGCCTGGCCATGGCGATTGCCGGCGAATGGCAGGCGGCCGGCGGCGGCAAGGGCGGCAATATGACCTTTGCCGACACGCCGCTCACGCGGCTCGGCGGCACCGCGATCGAGCGGATCGCCCCGGATCCGGCGCAGACGATCGACGCCATTGCCCGCTATGGCGAAACCGACCTGCTGTGCTACCGCGCGGAGACGCCGGATGCGCTGGTGCAGCGGCAGCATCTGCTGTGGGGCCCCTGGCTCGACTGGGCCGCGGTGACGCTGGATGCGCCGCTTCGCGTGACGACCGGGATTGGGTATGCGAAGCAGCATCATGACACTGTCGTCGCCTTGCGCCGCGCGGTGGCATCGCAGACGCCCGACGTGCTGGCCGCGCTGGGTATCGCGGTCCCGGCACTCGGCAGCCTTGTGCTGGGATTGGCTCTTGCCGCCGGCGAGATGGACGGTGAGACTGCGTTTACGCTGGGCGCGCTGGACGAGTTGTTCCAGGCCGAGCAATGGGGCGAAGATGACGAAGCCGTGCATCGGCGTGCGGGGATACGATCGGATATTCTGCTGGCGGAGCGGTATATCGTGCTGACACGGAGAGACGGGTGAATGCCAAGCGGCTTGTGATCGCCGGCCGGGTCCAGGGTGTCGGCTACCGCGTGTGGATGATGCAGAAGGCGACGGCGCTCGGCCTGTCCGGCTGGGTGCGCAACCGCGCCGACGGCAAGGTCGAGGCGCTGATTGCGGGTGACATGGCCGCGGTCGAGGAACTGTCCCGCGCCTGCCGCCGCGGCCCGCGCCATGCCGAGGTCAGCAGTATCGACGAAGAAATGGCGGACCCGCCGGAGGAGCTGGGGTTTCATCTGGTGGGGTGAGAGTGGTTTGGCGCTGATCCCGTCGTTCGGTGTCGGCGCGCTGTCCCGTCACCGCCCTGGTCCGCGCAGCAGGCTGTGCGAAAACTCAGCGCCGGATTTGGTTTGTAGAAGATCCTTCTCCAAGCATTCGGAGGTTGCCGTTCGGGCGAGGTTTGATTCGGGTGGCACCGTCGCCGCTTCCGTCATGGCGGGCGAAGGCCCGCCATCCACGCCTCTGTTTATACAGGGAAAAGGCGTGGATACCGACCTCCGTCGGCATGACGAGGTGGCGGCCCCTGAGAATCGGACTCAACGGCAGCTGGACCGTGACACGCGTTATCCCCGCGGTGCAGAAAAGCATTCTACACCTCTGTTACAAAGCCGAGTTTTCACACAGCCTGGAAGGCGGACCATCCGCGTCTTGCGGGGCCCACGCGACCGAAGGCGTGGATGGCGGGCCTTCGCTCGCCATGACGGGGCGCGCCCATGCGGCCGCCGGGCTGGCGTATCCATCAGCTTCGGGGCGACCGCGCCGGGACCTGGAGCATTTCCGTCAGCGGAAATTGGCGGATCACGTTCGGTATCGAAGCGGGAGAGATCACCGATCTCAACCTGGAGAATCATCACTGATGAACACCACTCTATCGAAAATCGGCATGACGCCGCCGCATCCCGGAACGTTCATGCGCGAGGAAATTCTGGACGAACTGGGCCTGGGCCTGGGCGTGGCCGAGGCGGCGCGTATTCCCGATATTCGCCCGGTGACGCTCTCCGACCTGGTGAACGGCAAGGCCGCGCTATCCGCTGAGATGGCGCTCAGGATCGAGAAGGCGTTCGGCATGGATATGGAGACGCTGTTACGCATGCAGGCTTGGTACGATGCGCAGGCGATGCGCCGCCGTTCCGGCGAGATCGACGTGACACGCTACGAGCCGCCGGGTTTCCCGGGGGCCACGCTGCTGACGGCGTTGCGGCTGGCGGCCGCCGCCGCCGGCTTACGATCCCGCGCAAACCTTTCTTAGAACAGCTTCCCGCCGTTCGGCACCCGCAGGTCCGGCCGCACCAGCACCACCGCGCCGTCATCGTCCGGCATGCCCAAGGTCAGGACCTCGCTGATGAAGGGGCCGATCTGGCGCGGGGGAAAATTGACGACGGCGCAGACCTGGCGGCCGATGAGCTGGTCGGGCTTGTAGTGCACCGTCAACTGCGCACTGGATTTCTTGACGCCGATCTCGGGGCCGAAATCGATCGTCAGCTTGATCGCGGGCTTCTGCGCCTCCGGGAACGGTTGCGCGGTCTTGATGGTGCCGACGCGGATATCGACCGCTTCGAAGTCCGCGTAGACGATCTGATCTGCCATGTGAGCCTCCCCGCGTTTGGCCAAGGCATCCTGCTGCGATAGCGTGTGGACTTCCAGAGACCCAGGAGTCCCGATGCGCGATTTCCAGCTTCCCGGCCGCAGCCCGGTCTATGCCACTCACGGGATGGCGGCAACGTCCATGCCGGCGGCGACGCTCACGGCGCTGGAAGTGTTGCGGGCCGGCGGCAATGCGTTGGATGCGGCGGTGGCGGCGGTGGCGGTGCTGTGCGTGATCGAGCCGCAATCGACCGGCATCGGCGGCGACTGCTTCTGCCTGTATGCGCCTGCCGGGACGGGGAAGGTGGTGGCGCTGAACGGCTCCGGCCGCGCGCCGGGCGCCGCGTCGATCGACTGGTATGAGAGCCGGGGCATCGGCGCGCTGGAGAACACCTCTGCCCATGCGGTGACCGTGCCGGGCGCGGTCAGCGCTTGGGAGACTTTGGTGAAGGCGCATGGCCGCAAGGGGCTGGACGAATTGCTGCAACCGGCGATCCGGATTGCCGCCGATGGTTGGCCGGTGGCTCCCAGGGTTGCATTCGACTGGGCGCGCAACGAGGCGAAACTGCGCCAGGGCGGATCGCTTGCGTTTTTGCCGAACGGCGCCGCGCCGCGCGCCGGCGACCGGTTCGCCAATCCGGCGCTGGCCGAGACAATGCGCTTGATCGCACGGCATGGCGCCAGGGCGTTTTACGAGGGGGCGGTCGCCGCGGACATGGTGGCGACGTTGCGGCAGCGTGGCGGTCTGCATACCGAAGAGGATTTCGCGGCGGCCGTTGATGGAGCGGATTTCGTCGATCCCGTCACGCTGAACTGGAAAGGCTACGATGTCTACGAGTGTCCGCCGAACGGGCAGGGGTTGCTGGTGCTGATGATGCTGGGGATTCTGGGCGGGATGCCGTCCGCGCCCGATGGCGTTGCGGGGGCGATCCGGGCGCACCGGCATATCGAGGCGGCTCGGCTGGTGTATCGCGACCGCGATGCGTTCCTGGCAGATCCGGGGGCGGTGGATGTGCCGGTGGGGAAGCTGCTGAGCGAGGCGTATCTGGCGTCGCAGCGGGCGTTGATCAGCGACGTTGCGGCATTGCGCGATCTGCCGGCGGCGGGGGAGTCGTTACTGCCTAGCCACAAGGACACGGTGTATCTGTGCGTTGTCGATCAGGACGGCAATGCGTGCAGTTTCATTAACTCGCTGTTCCAGTCGTTTGGCAGCGGCATCCTGGCGCCTCGGTCCGGCGTGATGCTGCAAAACCGCGGCTTCGGCTTCCGGCTGGAGCGCGGGCATCCCAACTGCATCGCGCCGCGCAAGCGGCCGATGCACACGATCATTCCGGGCATGGTGATGAAGGGCGGCCGTGCGGTGCTGCCGTTCGGCGTCATGGGCGGGCATTACCAGCCGGTGGGACAATCCTGGTTCCTGACGAATTTTCTCGAATACGGGCTGGATATCCAGGAATCGATCGATCTGTTCCGGGTGTTTCCGTACGCCGGCAAGGTGGAGGTGGAACGCACGGTGCCTGATGCGGTGGTGCGCGAGCTGGCGGCGATGGGGCATGTGCCGGAGGTCACCGAGCTGCCGCATGGCGGCGGCCAGGCGATCTGGATCGATCATGACCGCGGCTGTCTTGTTGCCGGATCGGAGCCGCGCAAAGACGGCCTGGCGCTGGGGTATTGACCATGACCGAACCCTGCGACCTGAGCGCGGTTGAGGCGCGGCGGCTGATTGGCGCGAAGCGGCTGGCTCCGACGGAGCTGCTGGCAAGCTGCATCGCCCGCATCGGGGCGGTGGACCATGCGGTCAATGCCATGGTGGCGCGCGATTTCGAGCGGGCGCGGGCGACGGCACGCCTGGCGGATGACGCGGTGGCGCACGGGGACGACCTGCCGCCGCTGCACGGACTGCCGATAGGGATCAAGGATCTGCTGGCGACCGGGGGGCTGCGGACCACCTACGGCAGCGCGTTGTTTCGCGATCACGTTCCGGCTGCCGATGATCCGTTGGCGGCGAGGCTGCGCCGGGCGGGCGGCAACATTATCGGCAAGACCAACACGCCGGAGTTCGGGGCCGGTGCGAACACCCGCAACGCGGTCTACGGCGCGACCGGCAATCCGTTCGATCCCGAGAAATCCTGCGCCGGGTCATCCGGCGGTGCGGCCGTTGCGCTGGCCACCGGAATGGCGCCGCTGTGCGAAGGCTCGGACATGGGCGGTTCGTTGCGTAACCCGGCGGCGTTCTGCGGTATCGTCGGGTTTCGTCCGACCCCCGGCATGGTGCCTGCCGCGGCCAGTGAAATCGGCTGGAGCGCATTGTCGGTGCTCGGACCGATGGCGCGAACGGTGGCCGATACGTGCCTGCTGCTGGGGTCGATGGCCTCGGACGACGGCTACGATCCGCTGGCGACGACGGTGCACGGCCGGACGGTGCGCCGCGCGGGGGATGTCTATCCGCCGCAGGCGGTGGATCTGTCGCGGCTGCGGGTGGCGGTGACGCCGGATTTCGGGTTTGCCCCGACGGAACGGATCGTGCGCGACGGGTTTGCCGAGAAGCTCGGCCTGTTCCGGGATGTTTTCGCGTGCGCCGAGGCCGCGTCGCCGGATTGTTCTGGTGCTGACGAGGTGTTCGCCGTCCTGCGTGCGGTGGTTTTCCTCGGCAAGCATGCGCAGAAGGTGCGGGACACGCCGGAACGCGTCGGCCCCAATGTGCGGGCGAACGTGGCCGAGGGATTGCGCTACTCCGCCGCCGATGTCGCGCGGGCGATGACCGAACAGACCGCGATCTACCGGCGTTGGCAGACATTCTTTGAGCGGTTCGACGTCATCCTGACCCCTTCCATTACGATCAGCCCCCGATCGTGGCGGGAACTTTATCCGGCGCAAATTGACGGTCAGCCGACGGGATCCTACTACCAGTGGCTGGCGTTGGCCTATGCGGTCACAGTCGCCGGCCATCCGGCGGTGTCGCTGCCGGTTGGGCTGGACCGCAACGGGATGCCGTTCGGGCTGCAAATTGTCGGCCCGAGGGGCGGCGATGCTCTGGTGCTGCGGGTAGCCGCGGAACTGGAGGCGTCGCTGGGAGTTGATGCCAGGACGGCCCGCCCCGTGCCGGACATCGCGGCGCTGAAGGCCGCCCCGGCGATCAGTTCTATGGAGGGATTTCTCGGTTTCGATTGAACAAGGAGAAGCACCATGCACGTCCAGCCCTACCTGTTTTTCGAAGGTCAGTGCGAGGAGGCGATCGCTTTCTACCGCCGCGCCGTCGGCGCGGAGGTCCAGATGCAGATGCGCTACAAGGACTCTCCCGAGCAGGACTCCGCACCGGCGCACGCCGATCCGGAGAAAATCATGCACGCGACGGTGAAAATCGGCGGATCGACGGTGATGATGTCGGACGGGCAGTGCTCCGGCAAGCCGGCGTTCAACGGCGTCTCGCTGGCCCTGGCTGTCTCGGATGAAGCCGAGGCGCAACGCGTGTTTGCGGCGCTGGTGGAGGGCGGCCAGCCGTTCATGCCGCTGACGAAGACATTCTTCTCGCCGCAATTCGGCATGCTGACGGATCGGTTTGGGCTGATGTGGATGGTGATGGTCGAAGCGTAGCGGCTACGTCACGTCCAGCAACAACAGCAGCGCCGCGGCGGCCAGGACGATCCACGTGACGACCACGCTGGCGCCGCGGAAGGTAAACTGCTGGACAGTGTTTTCCGGCGCCAGCATGCCGAACGGGTGGGCGATGCGTGCGATCAGCAGCGGCAGCAGCAGCGCATGGATGGTGAACCGGCTGGTCGCCCGCGCCTCAAGCAACGCCGCCAGAAACAGAATAAACGGGACATACTCGGCGAAGTTGGCGTGCGCCCGGATGCGCCGGTTGAGGCGAGCATTGCCGCCGTCGCCGTGGTTGACCTTGAACGTGACGCGGCCGGCGACGACCCAGGCCGAAAGTCCCAGGAATACCAGTGCCAGCAGGGCTGCATAACCGGAGGTTATGAGGGGATAGGTCATTAACGCATCCGGCGGTTCGGTTATTGTCCCGCAGCATAGCCTGGAAGCCCCGGAAAACCCAAATCGCGCCCGGGTTCAGCCGATACCGATATTGTCGATCAAGCGGACGCTTCCCAGCTTCGCCGCAGCAATCAACCGGGCACCCGGCGCGTCCCGATCAAGCGGCAGCAGCGTCGTCCCCTCCACCAGCGCGACATAATCGACGGCAAACCCCGCGGCTTCCAGCGCGGCCCGGGCCTCCGCCAGCGGCGCTTGCGCCGGTTCGCCGAACCCGACGCGTTCCGCCACGCTGCGCAGCGCGCGGACCAGTCCGGGAGCCACCGCGCGTTCCTCGGCGGAGAGGAAGCGGTTGCGCGACGACAAGGCCAGCCCGTCTTCCTCGCGCACCGTCTCGACGCCGACAATCTCCAGCGGCAGCAGCAGGTCCGCGACCATCCGCTTGACCACCTGCACTTGCTGCCAGTCCTTCTCGCCGAAATAGGCGCGGTCTGGCCGGACCTGGCCGAACAGCTTGGCGCACACGGTCGCGACGCCGAGGAAATGGCCGGGACGCACCTCGCCCTCCCAGCGCTCCGCCGGGCCGCGGACCATGACCGCGGTCGCCTCCCCGATTGGATACATCGTTGCGACGCTTGGCAGCCAGGCCAGGGCGCAGCCCTCCGCCTTCAGCGCCGCGAGGTCGCCGGGTTCATCGCGCGGGTAGCGGGTCAGGTCTTCGTTCGGCCCGAACTGCAGCGGGTTGACGAAAATCGACGCCACCGTCGCCGCGCCGGACGACACGGCCCGGGCGACCAGGCTGCGGTGGCCGGCATGCAAGGCCCCCATCGTCGGCACCAGCGCCAGGGTTTCGGCATGGCGGCGCAGCCGGGTGCAGGCGGCGCGCAGGTCGGGGAGGGTGCGGGCGATCAACATGCGGCGGACCTTGGTTCAGACCGAAGCCGCGGGCAACAGGGGGCGGCAAAAAAAAGCTGCCGGTGCGGCACCGCGTCTTCACGCGCCGGCTACCGGCGGCGATGCATTGCGCCGGCCGCCATCGTGCATCAGGCGCACCGCTGCATCCGCCAACTCGTCCGGCGAGAGCGGCTTGAGCAATGTCACCGCCCCGGCGAACGCGGCGATGTCCGGCCTTGCGGTCCGGTCCACCAGGACGACCGCCGGCAGCCCGGGGATAAGCTGCCGCCACGCAAGCAGCACCTCGGCCCCATTTGGCGCCCCATTTGGCGCCCCATTTGGCGCCCCATTTGGCGCCCCGCTTGGCCCGCCGCGCGGTTGATCGTTCGACAGGTCCACGACCAACAGGTCCGGCACCGGATCAACTTCGGTATCCGCGCGGGCCGCATCGATCACGCGAAAGCCGCGGGCGAGCAGGCCGGTGCGCAGCCCGTCCCGCAGCACGGGTTCATTCTGCACCAGGATCGCCACCGGACCGGGGATGGCGAAGCACGCAACCGCGGCGGTGTCGGGCGCTGTGTGAGCGGAGTCGCCTGCGGGCAGATAGATGCGGATGGTGGTGCCGATGCCGGCGGTGCTGTCGATCGTCAGCGTGCCGCCGGACTGGCGGCAGAAGCGTTGCGCCAGAGCCAGACCCAACCCGGTGCCCTTGCCGGGCGGCTTGGTGGTGAAAAACGGCTCCGACGCGCGGGCCACGGTTTCCGCATCCATGCCGCAGCCGGTGTCGCGCACGGACAGGCAGACGAAACCGCCGGCGGACCGGATATCGTCATGCCCCGGGACGGCCGGGGCCCACGCCGCCGACAGCGTCAACCGGGCGGTGCGGCCGAACATTGCGTCGCGGGCGTTATTGGAGAGATTGATCAGCATCATTTCCAACTGGCTGCGATCCGTCGTCAGGTGCGGCACGCCGGGGGTGACATGAACCGTAATGGTGACGTCGGGCATCGTCGGCTGGAGGGATTCGCGCAGATGCGTCAACAGGAGGTTCGGCTTGACCGTTTCGATCGTGGCCTCCCGCGTGCGACCGTAGGCGAGCAGCCGGCCGGTGACGGCGGAGCCGCGGGCGCTGGCTCTTTCCAGCATTTCGACCTGGCGCAGCACGCGCTCGGGGTCGTGCGGGTTGCGCTTGAGCAGCGAGGCGACGGCCAGCACCGCCTGCAGCACGTTGCTGAAATCATGCGCCATGCCGCCCGCGAGGTGGCCCAGCGTTTCGAGCCGCTGCGCCGCGGCGCGGGCGGCGCGGCAGCTCTGGCAGTCGGCGGTCAGCGTTGCCAGCCGGGCCTCCAGCGCCGCGTTCGCCTGGCGCAGCGCGTCGATCGTCTGCCGGTCGCGGTCCTGCCGCGGCATGGGATCGTCTGCCGGAGAGCTTGTGGAGGCTTGCGCGGGAGATGTGTTTGTATGGGTCATGTTTTAATAACAATCGTGAGACAATATAGTAATCGATTTGTATCCATGCTGGCCTCAATAGCGTGTGATAGCGCTAGCATGACTTGTCTCCGTATCAACCCAGTATAGTGATTGGCTTGTCATGAAAGTGATTTTACCCGACCGGGCGGTAGCGTGGCATCCGGGCCAGTTCGGAAATTTTAACCGCCAACCGCCCGCCGTCAGGCTGGGCATCGCAGCGGGCTTGGGCTAAGGCGCCCGGCATGGCACAGACACATTCCAACCGGGCACATTCCAACCGGGCAGAATCCGACCGGGCAGACTCCAACCGGGCAGACTCCAACCGGGCGGATTCCAAAAAGACCGCCGCGAGGTCGTGGTTGCGGCAAGAGCAGCGTGCCGGCAGGCGCGCGGCCAAGCCCGTTCTCATACTGCACGTCCTCGGGACGGTGCTGGCGATCGGCCAGGCGTTCGCCGCCGCCACGGTCCTGGCCGCGGCGTTCGAGGGAGCGTCATTGCCGATCATCGCCCTGGCGGTGTTCGGCGGGCTGGCGCTGGTCCGCGCGGGGCTGTCCTACCTGACCGAGCAGGCCGCTTTCGCCTCCGGGGCGGCGGCACGGCGGCGGTTGCGCAGCGACGCCATGACGCGTCTGCTGCATGCCGGCCCGTCCTTGCTGCGCACGCACCACTCCGGCGATCTCGCGACCATCGTCGTGGACCGGATCGAGGCGCTGGAGGGCCTGTTCTCGCACTACGTCCCCGCCGCGGCCTACGCGGTTGCCGGGCCGATCGTCGTGCTGCTGGCAGTTCTGTATGCGGACCCATGGGCGGCGTTGTTGCTGCTGGGCTGCGGCATGGTGGTGCCGGTGGGCATGGCGGTCGCCGGTATCGGCGCGGCGGCGGCCTCGCGCCGGCAATTCCTCGCACTGGCGCGGCTGCAGGCGCGGTTCCTCGACCGGGTGCGCGGCATCGCCACCATCGTGCTGTATGGACGGGCGCAGGACGAGGCGCGGGCCATGGCGCGCGCCGCCAAGGACCTGCGCGTTCGCACCATGCGGGTGCTGCGGGTGGCGTTCCTGTCCTCAGCCGTGCTCGATATCGCCGCGGCGCTGGCGATGATCGTCCTGGCTATTCACTATTTCTCCGACCTGCGGGTCGCCAGCGATGCGGCGTTCTCGGCCGAGCTTTGGCCGGCCCTGGCGGTGCTGCTGCTGGCGCCGGAGTTCTTCGCGCCGCTGCGGACCTATTCCGCGGCGTATCAGGACAAGCTGCATGCGACCGGCGCGGCGGAATCGCTGATCGACCTGCCGCCGCTGCCGCAGCCGGTCGTGCCGGCGGCGGAGATCCGCACCGTCGCCGCCCGTGGCGTTACGGTTCTGTTCGACGGCGTGGATTTGATCTGGGACCCGACGCGCGGTCCTGCATTGGACGGGTTGTCGTTCAAGGCCGCCGCCGGGGAGACTTTGGTGCTGGCCGGCCCGTCCGGGGCGGGCAAGTCGTCGGTGATCGAGATCCTGCTCGGCTTCGTGCGTCCCACAGGCGGCAAGGTGACGATCAACGGCGCCGACATCACCGACCTGGTGCCTCAAGCCCTGTCCCGCCTGACCGCCTGGATCGGCCAGCGGCCGGTGCTCTTCGCCGGGTCGATCCGCGACAACATCCTGTTCGCGCGGCCGGAAGCCACCGCCGAGGAAGTCGCCGCGGCCGCCCATTCCGCCCGGCTGGACCAGTTCACTGAAGGGTTGCCGCAGGGCCTCGACACGCCGATTGGCGAAAGCGGCTACGGGCTGTCCGGCGGCCAGGCGCAGCGCGTTGCCATCGCGCGGGCCTATCTGAAGAACGCCCCGCTGCTGCTGCTGGATGAGCCGACGGCGCATCTGGACCCGGCGACGGAGAAAGAAGTGCTGGAGAGTCTTGCCCGCCTGGCGATCGGGCGGACGGTGATCCTGGCCAGCCACTCTTCGGCCGCGCACGGCTTCGGCGGGCGGCGGCTGGATATGCGGGACGGCAAGGCAGTGTCCGCGCGCGACGCGGCGAAGGGAGCCGCGTGATGGGACCGTTGAGCCGGATACTTCTTCTCTGGACACCGCAGTTCCTGTGGCTGGCGGCTGGGGTGATCCTGTCGCTGGCGGCGCTGGAGGCCGGCGTCGCGCTGATGGCGATGTCGGGCTATGCCATTGGCGCGGCGGTGGCGGGCGTGCTGACCCTGCCGGTGCTGCTGCGGGCGTTCGGCGTCAGCCGGGTGCTGCTGCGCTATCTGGAGCGGGTCACCACCCATACAGCGACGTTCCGCGCGCTGGCGGATGTGCGGGTGTGGTTCTTCAAGTCGCTGGCACGGACCGGCGCGGGCGGGCTGGGCTTCCGCCAGGCCGGCGACGTGCTGTCGCGTCTCGTGGGGGATGTCGAGGCGCTGGACGGGATCTATCTGCGCATGGTGCTGCCGCTGGCCGGGGCGGTGATGCTGTTGCCGGCGATTGTGTTGCTGATCGCGCACCGCTCCGCCGCGCTGGCGACGGAAATCGGCGTGCTGTTCGCGGTCGCGGCGTTCGTGCTGCCGTGGGTCGCGATGCGCGCCTCGGTGCGCACCGGCTCCGGGTTGGCCGCGGAGGCCGGGGCGTTGCGTGTCGCGGCGCTGGACGCGCTGACCGGGCTGCGGGAGGTGCGGGCGTTCGCCGCCGAGGGCCGCATGCTGGCCAATGTGCAGGCGAAGGAGGCGGGGCTGTTTGCCGCGCAGCAGGCGATGTCGGGGCGAACGGCGTTGGCGGCGGCGGGGGCGTTCCTGTGCGCCCAGCTCGCGGTGCTGGCGGTGCTGGTCGATTCCGGGGCGCATCCGGCGGCGGCGGTGGCGGCGGCGTTCCTGGTGCTGGCGGCGTTCGAGGCGATCAGCGGGCTGCCTCGGGCGGGGGCGCTGGCCGGGCATGCGTCGGCGGCGGCGCGGCGGGTGCTGGAGGCGGCGGATGCGCCGGTGCCGGTGCCCGATCCGGCCGATCCGGCGGCGATGCCGCTGGGGTGCGGGTTGCGCTTCGAGGCCGTGCAGTTCCGCTGGTCGGCCGATCGGCCGCCGGTGTTTGACGGGTTGACGTTGGAGGTGCCGGAGGGGGCGCGGGTGGCGTTGCTGGGTCCCTCGGGGGCGGGGAAGTCGACCTTGGCGGCGCTGGCTTTGAAGGTGGTGGCGCCTCGGTCGGGGCAGATTTTGCTGGGCGGGACGGATATCGCGTTCCTGCCGGCGGCGCTGGTGCGGGCGCGGATCGGCTGGCTGGGGCAGGCGACGCATCTGTTCGATGACACGATCCGGGCGAATTTGCTGCTGGCTCGGCCGGAGGCGGATGAGGTGTCGCTGTGGGCGGCGCTGGATGCGGCGCGGATCGGGGACCTGGTGCGGGGGTTGCCGGATCAGTTGGAGACGTGGGTGGGTGAGGGCGGCACGCGGTTCTCCGGGGGGCAGGGGCGGCGGCTGGCTTTGGCGCGGGCTTTGTTGTCTCCGGCGCCGATACTGATTTTGGATGAGCCGTGCGCGGGGCTGGATGCGGAGACGGAGCGGTCGTTTCTGGAGACGCTGAATGAGACGGCGGCGGGAAGGACGGTTGTGCTGATTACGCACCGGCTGACGGGGGTGGAGCGGCTGGACCGGATATTCAGGCTGTCGGGGGGGAAGGCTGTGGCGGCGGCGGGGTAGGGGGCAGAAGGCTGACGGGCCCCCGTTTTGGCTGGAAACCGGACATGGACCGCCCGGTCTGTCGCCAGCGGCTTTGCGCCCATGCACGAACCCGCTTCGCGGGATTGGTGCCGCGGGTGAGTTATACCCGGCGCCCGAACCATCGTGCCGCTGAAGCAAAGTAAGGTTGGGGCGCTGCCCCAAACCCCGCCAGGGGCCGAGCCCCTGGACCTCAATACTTGGTCGGCCGTTGGTATCGGCGCGTTGTCTTGAGCAGGGCAAGGTCGTCTCGCGAGCATGGAGTTCCCTTCAACCTGAGAGGAACTTCTGATGCCTGTCTCAACTATCGAACGCCCCGTCAGCCCCCTGCGCCAGCGCATGCTCGAAGATATGGCGATGCGCGGCCTACGATCACATACGCAGCACGACTACATTCGTTTTGTGCGCAGCTTCGCAGCCTTCCTCGGGCGGTCGCCCGATCAGGCAACGGCTGAAGATGTACGGCGGTTTCAGGTGCACCAGCGCGAGAGCGGGGCACAACCGCCCACGATCAACAGCTCGGTTTCGGCACTGCGCTTCTTCTTTACTGTAACGCTCGACCGGCCGGACCTGTCGCGCCGCCTGGTCCTGGCCCGCTTTCCGCGCAAACTGCCGGCGGTGCTGAGTGTCGAGGAAGTCGGCCAACTGCTCGAGGCGGCGCCGGGCATCAAATACAAGGCGATACTCGGCACCGCCTATGGCGCTGGCCTGCGCGTGTCGGAAGTGGCCAGCCTCAGGGTCGATGATATCGACAGCAAGCGCATGCTGATCCGGGTCGAACAGGGCAAGGGACGCAAGGACCGCAACGCCATGCTGTCACCCCAGCTCCTCACGCTGCTGCGGCTGTGGTGGGAGGAAGGCAAACGGCGCGGCGTCATGCTACGGCATGGCTGGCTGTTCCCGGGGCGCAGTTGCACCGATCCGGTCTCCACCCGGCAGATCAACCGCGCGGTCCATGAAGCCGCCGAAGCGGCCGGGATCAGGAAGCACGTTTCGCCCCATACATTGCGCCACAGCTTCGCGACTCACCTGCTGGAACAGGATGTCGATATCCGGGTGATCCAGGTCCTGTTGGGGCACAGCAAGCTCGATACGACCGCGCTCTACGCGCGCGTTGCAACCAAGACGATCCGCTCGGTGACCAGTCCTCTTGAGCATTTGGCGGTACTGATGCAGGGCGAGGAACCCGGCGGCTGAAGCGGCTTGCGCACCGCGCTCGAGGTCGCCGATATCTTCCAAGCTGAGGGAGCCGGCTATCGTGCCGCTCAGGCCGGTCACCTGAGCCTGCCCCAGCTCAAGGTCATGTCGGCGATCGAGACCTGCCGCACGGCGGCGCTTGGCGGCCACGTTGATGCCTGCGAGGACTGCGGGCATCAGCGCGTGGCGTACAATAGCTGCCTTATGGGCAAAATCAGTAATGGGGAGTCACGGGCGGTCCTCCCCGTTTTGATGTTTCTCCCGGACGGTTTTGCTCTCCATTACCGCGGTATCCCGGAGCAAGGCTATCAGCTTGTCCGGCGGCCGGAAGGCG
>NZ_CAIWTY010000087.1 GCF_903915725.1 uncultured Rhodopila sp. | reverse complement strand
TCAGGGACTTCAGCACGGCCATGCTGAGCTTTCTACGCGACGACGTGCCAAAGAACTGGCACACCTACTGTGACCAGGTTACTGACAATTTCCGTATCATAAACCCAACGGAGTTCCGCGTTATCGCGTGAACGGGGTATAGTAGCGGAATTGGCTCAGGGCGCCGTCCGCTTGTTCGATCAGGTGATCGGTCTTGAACCACCATGTAAGCAGCGCCCGTGAGGTTGGCGACGCTCCGGCATAGTCGGCGTCCCGCCATTGCGCCACGACGTCTCGGATATGGGCGACCAGAGGCGGCAGAAGTTTTCGATAGATCGTCGTGCGCAACTCTTCCGCCACCGGGAACCATTGCACGTTCGGCGGCAATATCTCGTACGGTGAGAGTGGAAAGTCAGGGTGCGGTCCCATCCGGCGGTTGTTCCCGATTCCTGTCGCCTGTGGTTCGCACGTCCGGGGCGCGCCCGCAAGATCATTCCGGAATAGATTCGCCGGCTTGCTGCACCAATTCGGCTGCTGCCGGGGGTCGAACACGACATTACGCGGCTGCTGACTTGCGCTTTCTCTCGTGCTAAGAGACATGGCATGCCGGATGGTCTGTATGAACGTGACGTCCTGGCCTGGTCAGAGCATCAGGCCGAACTGCTCCGCCGCCTCGGCCGCGGGGAAAGGGTGAACGATGTCGATTGGGCGAACCTCGCGGAGGAGATAGAGGGCGTGGGGCTGTCCGAACTGCACTCGGTCAAAAGCTATCTGAACCAGATCATTATCCATCTGCTCAAGCTTCTGGCATCACCCGATAGCGACGCCCGCAACCACTGGCTGTGGGAAATCGATGCCTTCCAGACAGAGGCGCAAGAGCGATTCACTCCGTCCATGCGGCAGAAGCTCGACATCGGCGCGTTGTACGCTCGCTCCCTCCGGCAAATGCGGAGAGCCGATCGGCGTGACGTGACCCCGCACGGTCCCGAACCTCGCCCCTGGCCGGAGGCGAACCCGTTCACCCTGGACGACCTGCTGAACGCCGACCCGGACGATCTGCTGCGGCAACTCTCGGACGCAAACCGCCCCGATCCGGCGGTGTAATACGTTCGCCCGGCGCGTTGCCGCGGCGAGCGCCCGCCCGCTGACTCGCGCGTCTTCCCATGCTAAGAGACGTTTCATGCCGGACAGCCTCTACGAACACGACGTTCTTGCCTGGTCGGAGCATCAGGCCGAACTTCTCCGCCGCTTTGGACGCGGGGAGCGGGTAAACGACGTCGATTGGGCGAACGTCGCGGAGGAGATCGAGGGCGTGGGGCTGTCCGAACTGCACGCGGTCGAAAGCTACCTGAACCTGATCCTGCTGCACCTTCTCAAGCTTCATGTCTGGCCCGACAGCGAAGCCTGCCGCCATTGGCGGGTTGAGATCGTCGGCTTCCAAAAGAACCTGAAGCGGCAATTTGCCCCCTCCATGAGACAAAGGATTGACCTCGGGGAGTTGTATACCGATGCGCTCGACCAGTTGCGCGCCGGCGACCCCGAGCTCCGGTTGCCGACGGAGAATCCATTCAGCCTGGACGACGTTCGAGTTGGCGACGTGAAGAGTCTCGTGAGCCGCTTCGCGCCTCCTGAAGCGGACTCTCGGGCCTGATCCCGGACCTCAGACTGCCCGGAGCGGCCTGTCGGCCGGACATCGCTCGGGAGCATAACGTGATGGACTGGAACCACATCGATATAACAGTCATCTGGCCGATCATCGTCGCCATTATCATCGGAGGCGGCGGGCGCTGGCTCAACCGTCACACTCGCTAAGCAGCTACCCCGGAACGGCTGCCCCGCCTCAATGATACGTACTTGCAAGCCGCCGCGCCCCGCCCGATACATCCGCCCATGAATGATACGCCCACGCCCGTCCCGGACTCCGCCCCGCGCTACGACTTCGCCGCCGCCGAACCGCGCTGGCAGCAGGCCTGGGCCGATCGCGCCTGCTTCCGGGTGGCGGACGTCCCGACGGACGGCAAGCCCAAATACTACGTGCTGGAGATGTTCCCCTACCCCAGCGGCAAGATCCACATGGGGCATGTCCGCAACTACACCCTCGGCGACGTCGTCGCCCGCTACAAACGCGCCCGCGGCTTCTCCGTGCTGCACCCGATGGGCTGGGACGCCTTTGGCCTGCCCGCCGAGAACGCCGCGCGGGAACGTGGCGTCCACCCCGCCAAATGGACCTTCGAGAACATCGCCAACATGCGCGCCGAGCTCAAGCGCATGGGCCTGTCGCTGGAATGGGAGCGCGAGTTCGCCACCTGCCAGCCGGAATACTACCGCCATCAGCAGAAGCTGTTCCTCGATTTCCTCAAGGCCGGCCTGGTCGAGCGCAAGGAAAGCTGGGTCAACTGGGACCCGGTGGACGGTACAGTCCTGGCCAATGAGCAGGTGATCGACGGCAAGGGCTGGCGCTCCGGCGCGCCGGTGGAGAAGAAGCAGCTCAGCCAGTGGTTCCTGAGTATCACCAAATATGCGCCGGACCTGCTGGACGCACTGTCGACCCTCGACCGCTGGCCCGAACGCGTCCGCCTCATGCAAGCCAACTGGATCGGCCGCTCCGAGGGCGCGCGGGTGATCTTCAGCCTGGACGGCGGCAACGAGACGGTGGAGGTCTACACCACCCGCCCCGACACGCTGTTCGGCATGTCGTTCCTGGCCCTCGCCCCGGAACATCCGATTGCCGCCGCGGTCGCCGCACTGAACCCCGCCGCCGCCGACTTCGTGGCGGAATGCCGCAGCCGCGGCACGTCGGAGGTCACCATCGAGGCCGGCGAGAAGCTCGGCTTCGACACCGGCCTGCGGGTGAAGCACCCGTTCATTGCCGGCGCCACCTACCCGGTCTGGATCGCGAATTTCGTGCTGATGGAATACGGCACCGGCGCCATCTTCGGCTGCCCCGGCCACGACCAGCGCGATATGGACTTCGCCCGCAAATATGGACTGATCGTCACGCCCGTCGTGCTGCCACCCGGCGCCAATCCGGCGACATTCGCCCTTGGGAAAGAGGCGTATACCGGACCCGGCACCGCCTACAACTCGGGCTTCCTCGACGGCCTGGACACCGACGCCGCCAAGCGCGCCGCGATCGCGAAGCTGGAGGAACTGGGCGTCGGCAAGGGCCTGACCAACTGGCGCCTGCGCGACTGGGGCGTATCCCGCCAGCGCTACTGGGGCTGCCCGATCCCGATCATCCACTGCGACTCATGCGGCGTGGTGCCGGTGCCGGACAATCAATTGCCGGTCCGCCTGCCGGACGACGTTACCTTCGACCGTCCCGGAAACCCGCTCGACCACCACCCGACCTGGAAGCACGTCCACTGCCCGGTCTGCGGTGCCCCCGCGCGGCGGGAGACCGACACGTTCGACACCTTCGTCGACAGCTCCTGGTATTTCGCCCGCTATTGCAGCCCGCACGCAGATATTCCGCTGGTGAAGGCGGCGGTCGATCATTGGATGCCGGTGGACCAGTATATCGGCGGCATCGAGCACGCGATCCTGCACCTGCTGTATTCCCGCTTCTTCACCCGCGCCATGAAGGACACCGGTCACGTCTCGGTGGATGAACCCTTCGCCGGGCTGTTCACCCAGGGCATGGTCAACCACGAGTCCTACAAGAGCGCCGACAACCACTGGCTCTACCCGGAGGAAATCGAGAAGCGCCCCGACGGCTCCGCCATCAACCGCGCCACCGGCGAACCGGTGACCGTCGGCCGCGTCGAGGCGATGAGCAAGTCCAAGCGCAACACCATCGACCCCGGCGCCATCATCGCCCGCTACGGCGCCGACACCGCGCGCTGGTTCATCCTGTCCGACAATCCGCCGGAACGCGACATGGAGTGGACCGAATCCGGCGCCGCCGGAGCGTTCCGCTTCACCCAGCGGGTGTTCCGCCTGGCCGAGGCCCTGGATGGCCTGGCCGTTGAAGCGCAACCCGACAGCTTTGGACCGGCTGGCCGCGCATTGCGCCGTGCCACCCATCGCTGCATCGCCGCGGTCACCGACGCACTGGAGGGCTTCGCCTTCAACGTCGCCGTCGCCAGGCTGTATGAACTCGCCAATGCCATCACCGACGCCGAACGCGCCGCCGCCGAACCCGGGCTGGGATGGGCGCGCCGCGAAGCCGTGGAGGCGATGGCCCGCCTCGCCAGCCCGATGATGCCGCATCTGGCTGAGGAGATTCATGCCCGCCTGTTCCCCGGCGGCGTCCGCCTGATCGCCGAACTGCCGTGGCCGGAGGCGGACCCGGCCCTGCTGGTCGCGGAAAGCGTCACCATCGCGGTGCAGGTGATGGGCAAGCTGCGCGGCACCATCGAAGCCGCGCCCGATGCGCCAGCTGATACGGTGATCGCCGCGGCGGAAGCGGACCCCAATGTTGCCAAGGCGCTGGAGGGCAAGCGCATCGTCAAGCGGGTGCATGTGCCGAACCGCATCGTCAACTTCGTGGTCGCCGGCTGATGCCGCCGATCGGCCGCCGCCGGCTTTGCCTCGGCGCCGTAGCCGCGCTTGGCGGCTGCGGCTTCCAGCCGGTCTACATGCCGACGGCATCGCACAAGACCGGGGCGGCACCGCGCGGCCTGCAGTCGGTGTTTGTCGCGATCATCCCGGAGCGGCCAGGCCAGGAACTGCGGGAGGCGTTGCAGGAGCGGTTCGGCAGCGACTCGGGCACGCCGTCCGCCTACGAGCTCCAGGTCAGCTTCGGCATCGCCGGCGAGGGTATCGCGATCGAGAATAACGCCATAGCCACCCGAATCCGGATGACTGGCAATGCCACCTGGCTGCTGCATGCGCACGACGCCAAACGCACCGTGCTGACTTCGGGAAGCGCACGCTATATCGACGGCCTAAATGTGTTTGATGCCGAATATTTCGCCGCGGATTTGGAAAGCGAGGCTGTGCAGCGCCGCATCGCCGAGGAGATCGCCCAGCAGATCACCACTCAGCTTGCGATCTGGTTCCGCAAGCAAGCCGGGCAGCAGGCCGGGTGAAGCTTGCTCCGGCGCGGGTGGCGGCGTTCCTTGCCGATCCCGGGTCGACCCGGGTGGTTCTGCTGTACGGCGACGATGCCGGCATGATCCGGGAGCGGGCCGAGACACTCGTGCGAGCGGTTGCCGGCTCGCTGGACGATCCGTTCCTGGTTACCGAGCTGGCGCGCGAGGACGTTCGCCGTCTGCCGGACGAGGCCGCGGGACTGTCGCTGATGGGCGGCCGGCGCGTCGTCCGCGTGCGGGATGCCACGGATGGATCCGCGGACCCGGTGGCAGTGCTGCTGAAAAGCGCGGCGCCGGCGCTGGTGGTGCTGGAAGCCGGTGCCTTGCCGACGCGGTCCAAGCTGCGGGTTCTGCTGGATGCCGCGCCGGATGGCGCCACCATCGGCTGCTACCCGGAAGAGGGCCGTGCGCTGGAGGAGACGATTCGCGCCACGTTGCGGGCGGCGGGAGCGGGCATCGCGCCCGACGCCCTGTCCTGGCTTTCCCAGCATCTCGGCGCCGATCGGCTTTCGACCCGGGGTGAGCTGGAGAAGCTGGCGCTGTATGCGGGTCAGGGGGCGACCGTCGACCTGGAGTCGGCGATGACCTGCGTTGGCGACCTCGCCGGATTGTCGCTGGACGACGCGCTGTTCGCCGCAACCACCGGGGATGTCGCCACGGCGGATCGGGCGCTGGAGCTGGCGATCGCCGAGGGCGCCGCACCGGTGCAGATCTTGCGCGTGGCCTTGGGGCATCTCCAGAAGCTGCACCGGGCGAGGCTGGCGATGGACGAGCAGGGCATGACCGCAGGGGATGCGACCAGGACGGTCCGGCCGCCGGTATTTTACCAGAAAGTCGGCGCGTTCAGCCGATCGCTGGGGCTCTGGCCGGGCGCGACGCTGGTGGCGGCGATGGCGGCGATGGCCGAGGCGGAGCGGGGCTGCAAGCGCACCGGCTGGCCAGACCAGGCGCTGTCGCGCAACGCCGTGCTGACCTTGGCGCGGCGGGCTGCCGCGGCCGCCCGGCCGGCGCGTCGCTGAAGAAGTCTTTTCCGATTGATGAGCATGGCCCGGCTTGTCCGGTCGGCCTGCCGCGCGCGCCGCTCGATATCGAGCCTGTGGTCCCGTCCCCCGGCATGACGTCACCGGGCTATCGCCGATCGTATGTACTAATTTTGATCTTAAACTCGACAAATGACACTTTGCTTTAATGCAGCCTTGTGCCAAAAATGCTCTGCAGGTTTTGAGGGCAACATTCCGACTCGGCCCCCACACCAGGAGGTTGCAATGGCTTACAAGCGGTCCAGCGATCAGACCAGCCGAAAATCGGCCATGGCGCCCAACGCCCCGCCTCCGCTCGGTGCCGCGGAGGCCGCCATCTTCCGGAGCGTGGTCAGTATCGTCGCGCCCGATTGGGTCGTCGAACTGCATGGCATCTGCACGGACGAGGCGAGCCTGATCGTCGTGCCGGAGAGTGGCGAAGATCTGACCGGGCCCAGCTTCTCGGTCAGCCGGGAGAGTTATGGCTTCAAGCTTGACCGGGTGCGGTGGGATGTCATGACCGAAATCGGATTGTATTCGTCCCTGACGGACGTTTTGGTTGCGATTCGGCGCCAGTTGGAATTTTGTTGCCGCTCAGAATACATCGGCGTGACGATTCATTAGATCGGGCGGCGACAAATCATTGAATTCGGTCTTATTCTGTTACACGACCGACTGATCCAAAATCCGGGGGTTGAAGTTCACGTTCGGGTTGCCCCCGCTACGGTGTTCAAGGCATGGTGATGTCCGACCATCGGACAGATCGTGCCCCCTCTGAAGACTCATCCACTTCGCGCGTCCGCCAGGGCGCCGTTTTCCCTCCTCGTCGCCATGGCTGCCTGCGGGACGCTCGGCATGCACGTTATTGTTCCGGCGCTCCCCGCAACGGCTCGGGCATTGGACATGTCGATCAGCACCGCCCAACTTGCCATCACCCTGTATCTGGTGGGCCTGGCCGCCGGGCAGTTGCTGTATGGACCGCTCTCTGACCGATACGGACGCAGGCCGGTCCTGCTGGCCGGCCTGACGCTGTTCACCGCCGCCAGCGTGGCGACCGCATTGGCGCCGAGCGGCGGCGTGCTTATCGGCGCGCGTATCCTCCAATCCATCGGCGGTTGCGCGGGTCTGGTGCTGGGGCGAGCGGCGGTGCGGGATTCCGCCACCCCGGACAAGGCGGCCGGGCAGCTTGCCCTGTTGGGCCTGGTGTTGGCGCTGATCCCGGCGATCGCACCGGCCATCGGCGGCTACGTCACCGCCTATGTCAGTTGGCGCGGCGCCTATGCGATGCTCGCCATTTTCGGCGCTTTTACGCTCCTGGCCTGCGTTGCGCTCTTGCCGGAGACACTGGCGCCGCCGGCGGGAACGCGCAGCCTGTCCATGACGGCCTCCTATGCCCGGCTGCTGCGGTCTCCCGCATTCGTTGGCTATTCCGTCGGAGGCGCCTGCTCGACCACCGCCTTCTACGGGTTCATGTCGGCCTCGCCATTCATCTTCGAGCGGCACCTGCATCAACCGACACAGAGCATCGGCATTTTCTATGTTTTCTTGATGGGCGGCGTGGCGCTGGGCAGTGTCCTGGCGAGCCGCATGGCCAGCAGGATGTCCTTGTTGTTGGCGTTGCGAATCGCCAACGCGCTTGGCATCGCCGGAGCGGCTCTGTTCGCCCTCGCCGATGCCACCGACACGCTGACTGTCGGCACCGTGGTAGCCCCGGTGACCCTGTTCATGGTCGGTGTCGGCATGGCGAGTCCGTTCGCCCTTGCCGGTGCCGTTAGTGTGAACCCGGGTGCTATCGGCGCCGCATCGGGCTTGTACGGATTCATTCAGATGGGCTACGGAATGCTATGCACCGTGGTGGTGGAAGCCTGGAGTCCGGGTGCGGTCTACCCCGTTGTCGCGGTCTTGCTGGGTTCCGCCCTCCTCGGCCAGTTTGTCCTGCTGCTTACGGCTCGGGCGGAGCGGCTTGCCTAGCGCATCGCCGGCGCAAATCCGGGGTAGCCGAACTTTGGCTGCCCCGGGGCGTTGCAGCCGTAGCCGGCATTCGCGCCGGAAGAAAGGACTGCCATGCCGATTGATACCCATGTCGAGCGGTCGGAACGCGATCACGACAGGACCCTGAAGGACAGCTTTCCAGCCAGCGATCCGCCGGCGAACTCAGGGGTGACGGGGACTGAGCCGCCGGCCAGGCCGCCGCACGAGCGCGCCATCGAGGAACGTCCGACCGGAATGCCGACGTCGGACCGCCATGCCGCCGAAACAGCGCATCAAAGGGAGCATCAGGAAAAACCGAACGGCGAGTAGTTCCTGCCGGCGATTAGATAACCGGAGCAAATCGGGGACGCCAGCGACCTGGCCTCCCCGCCCGGCAATCAGCACTTATGCGGCTGAGGAGTCATTTCCTTCATCTTGGCGTCCATGACGAAGTCGCCGAAATCCATCTTCATGTCGTCCGCGACGCCGTTCTCCCAATAGCGCATGGCCACCTCGTAAGTCGGTGTTACCCCGCCGACGCCATGGTCGAAGAACGACAGGTGCACCCGTGTGCTTGGCAACGACGACAACACCGGCCACTTCGTCGGCGCGGGCTGCTTCCAGTCAAGCACGACGATAAAGCTGTCCTCCACTCCGTTTTCGTCGGTGCCGTCGAACAGCGGCAGGCTGACGAAGTGTTTCTTGTCACGCGCGGCGGCAATGATCGCCGCGGTATGCGCCATCGGGAACACGGTCCCGCCGGGCAGGGCGCTGGTGCTGTCATGCGGGGAGGTGTATCGCGCCTCTCCCGGTCCGCCCGTCTTCTGAAGCGTCGCTTCGCCGTCGGTCTGGCTGGTCACCGCGGTGTCGGTGGTCTGCCGCATGTGGTAGCGGAATCTCAGGCCGTCCTTGGACTCCCACGTGGTGTAGTCCGACGCCATCTCGATATCCTGGCCCTCGGAGTTGGTAATCGTCATGCGCAGCCGCTGGCGAACTGCCCACCCGTCGCAGGCATCGGTCACTTCATACCCCATCGTCCCGCGCGCCGCGATGACGTCGCCACCTTTCGCCGAGGCCATGGTCAGGTTGTAAAGCGCGCGATGAGCGATCAGCGCGCCGGTGCCGGAAGCCGGGCCGGGCGACGGGGCGCTGCTGGCGGCCAATGCCGGCTGAACCGTCAATCCGGCAGACACAATCAGCGCTGCGAGCGCGGCGGGAAGGCGCATTCAAAGACTCCACTGGACAGGGTCGCCGCGATCCGACCCTTGAGAATAAGGACGGCGCGCCGATTCCGCCACCCCCGCGTGTCGTTTTGCCGCCGCCTCAGCTACCCGTGACCCGCGGCTTGGGCGGCGGGATATCCAGCTTCAACGACAATTCCTTCAGCCGGGCGGGCGGGATCTCGGCGGGAGCGCCCATCATCAGGTCCTCGCCCTGCTGGTTCAGCGGGAACAGAATCACCTCGCGGATGTTCGGCTCGTCGGCCAGCAGCATGACCATGCGGTCGATGCCGGGGGCCGAACCGCCATGCGGCGGCGCGCCGTAGCGGAAGGCGTTGAGCATGCCGCCGAAGCGGGCTTCCACGTCGGCGGCGGTGTAGCCGGCGATCTCGAAGGCGCGGATCATGATGTCCGGGCGATGGTTGCGGATCGCGCCGGAGGACAGCTCGATGCCGTTGCAGATGATGTCGTACTGGTAGGCCTTGATGGTCAGCGGATCCTGCGTGTTCAGCGCCTCCAGCTCGCCCTGCGGCATGCTGAACGGGTTGTGGCTGAAATCGACCAGGCCGGTTTCCTCGTTCAGCTCGAACATCGGGAAGTCGGTGACCCAGCAGAACTTGAACGTGCCCTTCTCCGCCAGCCCGAGTTCGTCGGCCAGCCGGGTCCGCACCGTGCCGGCAAACTTGGGGGCGGTGTCCTTCTTGCCGCCGACGAAGAACACGGCGTCGCCGGCCCGCAGCCCGCACGCCGCGCGAATCGCCTCCGCCCGGTCGGGTTCCAGGTTTTTCGCGATCGGTCCCTTGGGACCCTCCGCATCAAAGGTTATGTAGCCGAGTCCGCCCGCGCCCTCGGCCCGCGCCCACTCGTTCAGCTTGTCGAAGAAGCCGCGCGGCCGCGAGCCGGCACCGGGGGCGGGGATCGCGCGGACCACGCCGCCGGAGGCCGCGATGCGGGCGAACAGGCCGAAGCCGGAGCCGGCATACTGCTCGGTCACGTCGGCGATGCGGATCGGGTTGCGCAGGTCGGGCTTGTCGGTGCCAAATTCCAGCATCGCCTGGTCGTAGGGGATGCGCGGGAAGGGCGGTTTCGTGACTGTCCGGCCGTCGGCGAATTCCTCGAACACCCCGGCGATCACCGGCTCGATGGTGGCGAACACGTCTTCCTGGGTGACGTAGCTCATCTCGAAATCGAGCTGGTAGAACTCGCCCGGCGAGCGATCGGCTCGCGAGGCTTCGTCGCGGAAGCACGGCGCGATCTGGAAGTAGCGGTCGAAGCCGGCGACCATCAGCAACTGCTTGAACTGCTGCGGCGCCTGCGGCAGGGCGTAGAACTTGCCGGGATGCAGCCGCGCCGGCACCAGGAAGTCGCGCGCGCCCTCGGGCGAGGACGCCGTCAGTATCGGCGTCTGGTACTCCAGGAACCCGGCCTCGATCATGCGGCGGCGCACCGAGGTGATGACGTTCGACCGCAGGATCATGTTGCGGTGCAGCTTCTCGCGCCGCAGGTCGATGAAGCGGTATTTGAGGCGGATGTCCTCGGGGAATTTCTCGTCGCCCGAGACCTGCATCGGCAGCACTTCCGCAGCCGACTGCACCACCAGCTCGGCGGCGCGCAGCTCGATGTCGCCGGTCGGCAGCTTGGGGTTCACCGTGCCGGCCTCGCGCATCACCACCTCGCCGGTCACGGTGATCACGCTTTCCGGCCGCACCGAATCGGCGGCGGCGAAGGCGGGCGAGCCGGCGGCGAAGACGATCTGGGTGATGCCGTAGTGGTCGCGCAGATCGATGAACAGCAGGCCGCCGTGGTCGCGCTTGGCATGCACCCAGCCGGAAAGGCGGGCCTGATTGCCGGCGTCGGCGGCGCGAAGGGCGCCACAGGTATGGGTACGATAGGCGTGCATGGTTCGATATCCTGCGGAATCGGCGGCTTGGGGGACAGCCCTGTCAGGGGCGGGACACAAGCCCGTGCCGGTTGGGCGAGTCAAGCACGGATGGCGGGGCGGCGGACATCGCTGCCGAGGCGCCATTGAAGTCAAGCGCCTTCGACGTGATCGATGACGCTGAACGAGTGTTCGGGCGGCTGAAGGTTCGAAGTCCTCCGCTTTGTCCATCCCGGGCATGTCTGCTGACATGAAACGCCAAGACGCCAGGTCACCGTGTGTTAGCGCGCCGTTTGATGCCGTGTTTGATCAGAACAACATTGAAATTGATCAACAGCCCGAGTTCGTGGCCGGAGGGCTTTAGATATGTCGTCAGTTAGGCCTCATGAACCGGCAGGATTTTTTCAATCGCCTTGATTTCCAGGACGACCAAGCCGCCGACAAGAAGGTCCATCCGATACCCGGCATCGATCCGCACGTCCCGGTATCGGACTGGAAGCGCGACTTGCCTCTCGTACGGGATTTTGCGGGCCTCCAATTCATAGCCGACACAGCGCTCATAAACGGACTCCAGCAGTCCTGGCCCGAGCGCAGAATGCACAGCGAACGCAGCATCAACGATCTGCTGCGCCAACCGGGCGTGCTCGGGAGAAGGTTCAACCATCTCGGCGCCTTTGCGTCTTGGCGTTGAATTTTATCTATCAACAATATCCGCAGGTTGTATCGTAGCCCGGAACCGGACAACAAGGAAATGATCCGCGTGTCTTGACACAGACCCAAAATCGAGCGCCACGGAGGACCAACTGCAACAACCGTAGAAAACAGGATCAAGGCCGCGGCAACGATGCCATGGCCATGATCACGCAGGCCAACCCGTCACGACATCGCCGCTTGCATTCCGCGCCGTAACCACCAAACATTCCTCCCATGCTCGGCTCCGACTCCGGTTTCGCGGCTCGCGTCAAGGCCGTCCTCGGCCCGACGAACACCGGCAAGACGCATCTCGCGATCGAGCGTCTGCTCGCCCATTCCTCGGGCATCATCGGCTTCCCTCTGCGCCTGTTGGCACGCGAGAACTACGACCGCATGGTGGCGCAAAAAGGCGCCCGCTATGTCGCACTGATCACGGGCGAGGAAAAAATCATCCCCCCGGAAGCGCGCTGGTTCGCCTGCACCGTCGAAGCCATGCCGCTCGACCGCCGCGCCGAGTTCGTCGCCGTGGACGAAATCCAGCTCTGTGCCGACGCCGATCGCGGCCACGTTTTCACCGATCGTCTGCTGCACGCGCGCGGCATGGTGGAGACGATGTTCCTCGGCGCCGAGACCATCGCCCCGCTGATCCGCCGCCTGGTGCCGTCCGCCCAGATCGAGACCCGCCCGCGCCTGTCGCAGCTCAGCTACGCCGGACCCGCCAAACTGGTCCGCCTGCCGCCGCGCAGCGCCGTCGTCGCGTTCAGCGCGGGCGAGATCTACGCCCTGGCGGAACTGATCCGCCGTCGCAAGGGCGGCTGTGCCGTCGTGATGGGCCGCCTGTCGCCGCGCACCCGCAACGCCCAGGTGGCGCTGTATCAGGACCGCGAGGTCGATTTCCTGGTCGCCACCGACGCCATCGGCATGGGCCTGAACATGAACGTGGACCACGTCGCCTTCGCCGGCCTCGGCAAGTTCGACGGCCACCGCCCCCGTCGCCTGACCGCCGCCGAAATCGGCCAGATCGCCGGCCGGGCCGGACGCGGCATGAAGGACGGCACCTTCGGCACCACCACCGAATGCCCGCCGATCCCCGACGATGTCGTTCATGCCGTCGAGTCGCATACGTTCGAGTCGCTGGAGATGCTGTGCTGGCGCAACAGCGATCTCGATTTCACGTCTTTGAATAGCCTGCTGGACAGCCTGAACGCCCCGCCCCCCGGGCCCGGGCTGGTGCGCGGCAACGAGGCGTCGGACGTCGAGACGTTGACCGCTTTGTCCCGCGACCCCGACATCCGCAAGCTGGCGAGCGGGCGGCGGCGCATGCGCATGCTGTGGAACGCCTGCCAGATCCCTGATTTCCGGAAGTTGGCCGACGATACGCATGCGCGCCTGTGTGCCCGGGTGTTCTCCCACGTCGCCACCGACACCGCGTTGCCCACCGATTGGCTGGCGGCGCAGATCGCCGGCCTGGACCGCTCGGACGGCGACATCGACACGCTGATGCAGCGCCTGTCGGGGGTGCGCGTCTGGTCCTATATCGCCGCCCGTTCCGACTGGGTGAAGGACAGCCTGCACTGGCAGGCCAAGGCGCGCGAGGTCGAGGACAAGCTGTCCGACGCGCTGCACGAAAGTCTCACCACACGCTTCGTCGATCGCCGCGCCGCGCACCTGATGCGCCGGTTGGAGGCCGGGGAGGGCGACGATCTGCTCTCCGCCGTTACGCTGCGTGGCGAGGTCGTCGTCGAGGGCCACGAAGTCGGCCGCATCGAAGGCTTCGGCTTCGTCCCCGACCCGGCCGCGGTGGGCGACGAGAAGAAGCTGGTGCTGCGGGCGGCGCGCCGGGCCCTGCGCGACGAAATGCCGCGCCGGGTCGCTGTGCTGGAAGCCGCGCCCGGCAGCGCCTTCGCGCTGACCGCCGAACACCGGTTGGAATGGCAGGGCGTGGCGGTCGCCCGCCTGACCCGCGGCAAGACTGCGCTGCGGCCGCTGATCCAGGTGCTGGACAGCGAGTTCCTCGACGGCGCGTCGCGGGAGCGAGTGCGGGCGCGGCTGCAGGCCTGGTTGGACGGCGAAATCCGCACCGATCTCGCGCCGTTGTTCGCTGCTGAGTCAATGGCTCAGGCCAATCCCGCGTTGCGCGGGCCGCTGCACCGGCTGATGGAGTCGCTTGGGCTGATCCCCGGCGCCGACGATGAAACCTTCGCACCGGCGATCCGGACGCAGTTGCGGGCGCTGGGCGTGCGTTCCGGCCGGTTCGCGCTGTTCATGCCGGCATTGATGAAACCGCGGGCGGCCGCGATGCGGGCGCGGCTTTGGTCGTTGCACCATGGGGTCGCGACGCCTGACCTGCCGAATGCGGCGCTGGTCTCGGTCGCGGCGGAGCAGCCCGGCTGGTCTTCGGGCTTTGCCGCGGCGGCCGGCTGGGTTGAGGCAGGGCCGATCCTGGTCCGGCTGGATATCGCGGAAAAGGTGGCCGGGGATTTAGGGCATCGCTCGCGGCACGCGCCGGTGGCGCTACCGCCCGGGCTGGCCTCGCGGCTCGCCATCAAGGCGGACCTTTTGCCGGCGGTGCTGCGCGGGCTTGGGTTTCGGATACTGCCGGCCGCGGGGCCGGGACCGGAGCAGCAGGGACCGCCGGCACCAAACATGCTGACGCCGTTGCGCCGCCACCGTACGATGGCCGCCAAGCTGCCGCCGCCTCCGGCTCGGCCGGCCAGCGGCCCGTTTGCGGCGCTCGCGGCTTTGCGGCGATAGGGTGCGTGCCTTGATCGCGGAGGGGACCGATACCTGACATCGAAGACCGGGACTGGCAGCGGCTCGACAAATGGCTGTGGTGCGCCAGGGTCATGCGGGCGCGCTCGGACTGCGCGGAGCTGGTGACGCAAGGCTCGATCCGCATCAACCGTCAGCCGACATGCAAGCCGCACGCCCGGCTGCGGGTGGGGGATGTGCTGACCGTCCCGGTGCATGGAACGGTGCGGGTTCTACAGGTCGCCGGGCTGGCGCAGCGGCGCGGACCTGCGTCCGAGGCACGGCTTTTGTACAGGGATGTCAGCGATGTGCCAGCAACATCTTGCGTTGATGCGCAAACGTCGGCATATCGCTCCGCCTGATCGCCCGGCACCGCGCCGCCTGTTGTTCCTACGTCTAGAGGTTACCCAATGACCTATGTGGTCACCGAGAATTGTATTCGTTGTAAGTTCATGGACTGCGTCGAGGTCTGCCCGGTCGATTGCTTCTATGTCGGCGCCAACATGCTTGTGATCCATCCGGATGAATGCATCGATTGTGGCGTGTGCGAACCGGAATGTCCGGCCGAAGCCATTCTGCCGGACAGCGATGGCAGGACCGAGGAGTGGCTGGAGAAGAACCGCACCTATGCGCTGGTATGGCCCAACATCACGCGGAAGGGCGAGCCTCCGGCTGACGCGGAGGATTGGAAGGACAAGCCGGACAAGGCGGAGCTCTTCTCTCCGGAACCCGGATCGGACACCGGACCGGCTGCCGCTTAGCGGCGGGCCTATCCGCCTTTAGCCGCTGACGCGGACTGGTTTTTGTGGTAAGCTACGCGTGGCTTGTATCCTGGAGTCTGAGGCACCGCGTCTCGACTTCCGGATCGCCAGGAAGAATGGGGCTGGTGGCTTTGCGATCCCCGAGAAAGCCGTGGGATCGAATCGGATCGGGCCTTCCGCGGCTGTCCGGACCCGCTTGTAGCCTCCATCGTTCCGACACATTTGTACGGTTGACCGGCAGGTAATAAGATGGGTGAGCAGCAGGCAGTGGAAGACGTGTCGAATCCAGCGGCTGAAGAGTCGGCAGTCAGTGCTCCGGTGCCGCAGGAGCCTCGGGTTCAGCCGCGCCCGCCGCATAACGGGCCGAACCTGACGCCGCGGGCGATCGCGAAAGCGGAGATCTTCGTCGAGGGTGACCATGTGGTCTACCCGACGCATGGAGTCGGCCGCGTCGAGCGAATCGCGGTCGAGAGCATCGCGGGCCACGAACTCGAACTGATTCATATCACATTCGAAGAAAACCGCATGACCTTGCGGGTGCCGGTCGCCAAGGCACGCACCGCCGGGCTGCGCAAGCTGGCCAGCCGCAAGCAGTTCGATGAGGCTCTGGCAGTGCTGAAGGGCAAGGCCAGGGTCAAGCGCACGATGTGGTCCCGCCGAGCGCAGGAGTACGAAGCGAAAATCAACTCCGGGGATCCGCTGGCGATAGCCGAGGTGGTGCGTGACCTGCACCGCAACTCCGGGCAGCCGGACCAGAGTTTTTCCGAGCGGCAAATCTACGAGTCGGCGATGGATCGTCTCGCCGCCGAGCTGGGCGCGCTGGACCAGACCGACAAGCTGACCGCGATTACCAAGCTGACTGATTTTCTGAAGGCTGTTTGAATCCGGGTTGGACGCAACGGCGACAAGCGGCATGCCGCTACTGCTTTAGCGACCATGCCGCTGGCCGGTCCGCCGCCGGCAACGGCACTCCCCACGGCTGCCGGATCAGACGATGGCGTAGACTATCGAGCTCAGAAACACCAACACGGCCATCATCCATCCCAGGGCCATCACTGCATTTTCGCGAACGTCCCATCCCCAGCGGACAAAGCGCCTGACCCGCGCAAGTGGCGACAGCAAGCGCAGCATCGCCATCGCGATAACGATCAGGACCGTCCAAATCGAGGTGAGCAGGGTAGTGCAACCCTCAGCATAGTTCAGGATATTGCCAGGCGTGAGCGATCCGGCCTGCGACCAAATCCGCTCCGTCATCGCCGCTGAGATGCCGACTATACCGGCCAGGACACCGGCCGGGTTGTCGAACGCGGTGCAGTCCGCGTTCGGGTGGTAGTAGCGCGTGGTATCGCAAAGATTGGTAAGTCCGAAGAGCGCCATATTCGGCCCCCAATAAAACACCATGTTGATTGAATAGGTCAGCAAAAGATCCAGCAGCATGAAGGCGAACAGGCCATAAAATCCGCGCAAATTGCTCATGCCGCGCAAGATCAGCCGCGTTTTACCGACGTACAGCGTCAGAGTCAGCGAGAACAGCACGACCCCTATCAGCGAGGAGGCAATCATAGCCGGCAAGGAGGGCAGGCCCGGCATCCGGCCGCGGATTTCGCCGCCATGTTTGGACCAGATCAGCAGGCAAATCGAGTAGACGGTAAACATCGACAGCAGCAACGTCCGCCGCGTGCACCGCCAGCTCCACTGCCGCTCTCCGAACGTCGCCCGGAATGCAGCGCATACCGCGTTCGTTACGCTCGGCGCTTCGGTTGGGATGCGGCCTTGATCGAGAAACTCGCCGATCACGGCCTTTGCCTCCGGGCGCATCGAGCCATCAACCTGCTTCGCCAGGAGAACGATACCGGAACTGATCGCCACCCCCCAGCCGGGCACACCAAGCGCAGCGGCCACCTCGGAAAAAACGCTCATGTGCGGTTCAATCTCCGCTCTGTAGGCAAGACCGTCACGATCCGCTCCAGCGCAATCAGAGTATGACTGGTCCGGATCGATAGCAATCGCCATTACTTCAAAACGAAATTGTGAAGAATGCACTTCATGGTTTGCCTTCCCGGTTCGACCGGCCGCCACCAATAATATTGCGTAGTCGCAGCGGAGTGTTCGTTTTTGTTCGGGTTTGATTGATTTTTTGCCCTACCGCGGGATTATTTGGCAAGATTTGTGCTGGTCCCTGCCCCTGCTACGTTACGAATGGTCGCGGGGAAGATTATCAGTCGCCGGTCACAGTTCCGGCCGGAGATCCTGTGACCGTTGCCGCTTGCGTGCGGTGCGGGGCGCAGCGGCCTTTACTGTTGCCACGGGTGCCGGTTCTTGGCCGGCGGCATAAACACCATCCGCGGAAGGGGCGCAGCCTATGAAAGCTGTGGCGATCGGCATCGATCTTGGCACATCCGGCATCCGGGCGGCGCTCGTCGATGCGCGGCGTGACGTCGTGGCAATCACCGGCACGCCGATCGGCGCCGCGGAACGGGGCAACCCGGACGCCTGGTGGCGCGCCCTGCGGGAGGCTGTCGGTGCACTGGCACGCGAGGCCAGCCTGATCGATGTTGAAAGCATCGCCGTCGACGGCACCAGTGGCACAATCCTTCCGGTCGATGCCGCCGGGTGTCCGCTCGCACCCGCAAGCCTCTATAACGACCGGGCAGACCCGGCCGACGTCGCGTGCGTGGCGCGGGTCGCACCGCCTGGCAGCGCCGCTCGAGGGGCCTCGTCGCCACTGGCCCGCGCCTTGGCCTGGCGGAACCTGAACGGCCGGGCGCATCTGCTGCACGAGGCTGACTGGCTTGCAGGCCGTCTATGCGGCCGGTTCGGCGTCAGCGACTGGAACAACGCCCTGAAGACCGGTTACGACCCCGCCCTCCCCGGTTGGCCCGAGTGGCTGGGGGGGCTGGACCTGGATCCGGCACTCCTGCCCGAGGTGGTGCCGCCCGGGCAAACCATCGGCCGAATTTCCGGGCCGAACGCACGGGATCTCGGCCTTCCGGCCGCCGTCAGGATCGTTGCCGGCACGACGGATGGATGCGCGGCATTCCTGGCAACCGGGGCAATTGAGGAGGGCGACGGGGTTACGTCGCTCGGCACCACATTGACGCTGAAATTGCTGTCGCCTCGTCCGGTTCTGGCGCCCGGCTATGGCATCTACAGCCATCGGATCGGCTCGCTGTGGCTGCCCGGCGGGGCGTCGAACACCGGCGGTGGCGCGCTGGCGAAATACTTTTCGCCGGCACAGCTTGCAGCACTCAGCGCACGGATCGATCCGTCCGTCGTGTCGGGACTGGATTTCTACCCGCTGCCGTCCGCAGGCGAGCGCTTTCCCATAGCCGATGACGCCCTGCCGCCGCGGGAGACGCCGCGGCCGGCCGACGATGCGGCGTTTCTGCATGGACTGCTGGAGAGCATCGCGCGGATCGAGGCGGCAGCGTACCGGCGCCTTGCGGATCTTGGGGCACCACTGGTCAAAAGGGTGTTCACGGTTGGCGGTGGGGCGCGTAATCCGCCGTGGGCGGCCATTCGCGCCCGGGTGCTTAACGAAGCGTTGCCGGGTGTGGAACTGCGGTCGCCGCGGGCGCTTGACGCTGCCGTTGGGACAGCGGGACTGGCCCTGGCATGATACAGCGCCGTCCTCGGGGAGGCTTCCATGCGACCGATCATGTGTCCGGCGTTGTTGATGATTCTGATCGTTGCGGTGAAGATGGCGGGAGCGGCCGAGCCTTCGCTGACGATCGACCTGGGCGGAATCACCCGCCGTTTCACTGCGTCCGAGCTTCTCGCCCGGCCGGACGCGGCTGAAATAGACATCCCAAATGACCATGATTACGGACGCGCCGCCCGTTATCGTGCGGTGCCGCTGGCGCCCTTGCTTGCAGACCTGCCACAGGACCGCTTCGACACGCTCGAAGCGCGTGCCGGCGACGGCTTCGTAGCACAGATCCCGCTGTTGCTGGTTCGCCAGGGAACCGAGGGCGGTGCGACCGCATGGATTGCGGTTGAGCCGCCCGGCCAGCCGTGGCCCACCCTCCCGGGCAAAAACACCGGGGCGGGACCGTTTTATCTCGTCTGGGAGCATCCCGAACGGTCCGGCGTGGGCTCCGAGCAGTGGCCCTATCAACTGGCAAGCCTGACAGCGTTGGAGAGCCCGGCCCATCGCTGGCCGCAACTGGCCGCCGATCCATCGCTCGCACCCGACGCCCCAGCCCGGCGTGGGCAGCAGGTGTTCGCGGCCGATTGCCTGCCCTGCCACCGCCTGAACGGAGGCGGCGCAGGCGAAAAGGGTCCGGATCTGGGCTGGCCGATGAACGCGACAGACTATCTCACCGACCAAGGATTGCGCGCCCTGGTGCGCGACCCGAAATCGGTTCGCAGCTGGCCGCTTCAGCAGATGCCCGGTTTCGGAGCCGGCGCACTGCCTGATGCTGATCTGGAGGCATTGGTTGCCTACCTGCACCTCATTGCCCAGCACAAGACCACCGCTTCGGACCAGCGGTAACGAAAGCCGGTCACTATGCTTGTGGCTACGACCGCGCTAATGCGGTAGCGCCGTGATCGTGGCCTGCCCCCACGCAGCGCCAGAGCACACGGTTTATGAGCGCGAGGTTGGACGGTTCAGATCCTCCCCGGCCACCAACGACCGCAACCTCAAGCCCGCATTCAGGCGGCGGACTTAAAGGCGGTCCTTTCCACCAGGGCACGAATACCAAGCCTGGCCGCCTCGTCTGGTTCGAACGACACCCTCAGGTCATCGCCTTCGGTGCCAACTATGGTCAACCCGATTTGCGCGCTCAGTCCGTCGATACGCAATGTTGCGCGGCCGCCCGCTGAAAGACCCGCCGTGCCGGTCAGGCGCGCCCCGCCCTCCGAAATCTCCCTGATGCGAGCGGACTGCGTGGCCCCGGCACCCTCGATCCGGCACCCGAGATCGACCGCGTGGCGCTTGAAAAGACGCCGATCGGCCTCTTCGGTGGAGGTGCGGACCGTTCGGGTGATCGCCCGCTGCAACTCGCTAACGGCGCCGTCAAGAATTTTCGTGCTCTCCAGGACGTCTCCGGCATATCGCCCGGCTTTCTCGGCTTCGCCGGACACGTCCGTGTTGCGGCTGGTCATTTCGTTCACCGCCGACGCCGTTTCGGCGACGTTGCGCGCGATCTCGGCGGTCGCCGCCCCCTGTTCCTCCACCGCGGCCGCGATCGCACCGGCTATATCACTGACGTCGTTGATCGTCGTGCCGATGCGCTGCACGGCACCGACAGCCACGCCAGTGGCCAGCCGGACTTCATTGACGCGGCGGGTGATTTCTTCGGTCGATCGCGCGGTCTGAGTCGCCAGTTGCTTCACCTCGCCGGCGACCACGGCGAATCCCTTGCCAGCCTCCCCGGCGCGTGCCGCCTCGATTGTCGCGTTCAGCGCCAGGAGGTTGGTCTTCGCGGCGATGGCGCCGATACTGTCGGCGACCAGGCCGATACGGCCGACCTGCTCGTTGAGGGCCTCGATTGCCGCCCGGGTTTCGGTCCCGGCCTGCACGGCCTGGCCGACGACGGTGGTGGATTGGGCCACCTGACTGCTGATCTCCCGGATCGACGCCGACAGCTCCTCGGCCGCACTGGCGACCGCCTGTGCGTTGCCCAGCGCCAGCGCCGCCGCGGAGGCGGCCGTTTCAGCCGCAACGCCGGTGCGTCCGGCAAGGTCCCGCATCTGGCCCGCGGTCGCGGTCATGGCAACGGTTCGCTCACCGATCTGGTGCACGGCGGCGGCGGCTTCACGCTCGATGCGATCGGCCATGGCCGTCAGGGCGGCGCGCTTGTCCAGTTCCGCCCGCTCGCGCGCTGCGTCCTGCTCCTGCCGCATGCGCTGTGCGGCGACGAGGCTGTCCTTCAGGACGCCGACCACCTGGATCATAGTGCCGATTTCGTCGCGCCGCTGATCGGTGGGTACCGGTGTCGTCAAATCGCCGCGCACCAGCGATTCCATCGATCGGGTCACCGCGATGATCGGCCGGCCGATGTTGCGCCCGCTGATCCAGCTCAGTCCCACGACGAGGACGGTGATCAGGCCGAGCGAAACGGCCACCGTCTGATGTATTCTGGCAGCTATCGCCGTCGCCTCGACCTCCGCTGCTTCTGCCTGTTCAGCGAATTTTCTGTCCGCAGCCGCCAGATGCGGCTCGATCCCACGGGAAACGTCAATGAGCCGGTCTATAGATCGCGCCTGTGCCAACGTTCCGGACATAAATCGGGCAAAGCTCTCCTGATAGGCGTCCATGCTGGCCAAAATGTCTTTTCGGACCGTCTCCGGCATGGCGGCGGCGTTGATTGCCGCGACGAATTCCGGTTGCGCCGCCTTCAGCTGTTCCCCGTATTTCGGATCGAGGCGGGTGATGAAGTCTTTCTCGTACCGCCGCATGGTCAGCATGGCAATCTGAGCGGCGGCGGACCCGACGGGCTTCAGCTTGTCTTCGACGTCGTGAATATTGGCACGCAACGCGCCTAGCAGGCCCTGATTTTCCGTCAGTCCAGCAGTCCGCCCCTGGCTGACGACGCCATCGAACAGCGATGCGTATTGCCGCGTGTCCTCGATCATCTGCCTGGCGGCGCCGGCAAGTTCCGGCTGCTCCGCGACCCGTTGGCTGAGCGCATGAAGCGCCTTCAACGCGGCGGCCGTTGAATTAGCCTGCTGGGCCACCGAGGTTTCATCATGGCGCAGCAGGAAGTTCTTCTCCTGCCGGCGCGCTTGCAGCAGCGCGATCTGCGCGGTGGTTTCCAGATCGCGGGCCTGCCGGGCGGCCGTCATCGCTGCATTCGTCAGATCGATCTGGCGGGATCCCCACACGTTGATGCCGGCGATTGCGAGGACGCCGGTGATTCCTATCAGCCCGAGTATGGCGATCTGACACCCTACCCGGCAGCGAGCCAACAATGCACCCACGGCGACCTCCGAGACCACTGTGTCTCGGGTATCACCGAATTTCCTTAAGAAATGGTAAAGAATGGCCGGGATAAGCTGATCCGCGCCGGCTACGGCCTGCTGGACATGGTGACTTGTGTCGCCTGCGGCCCGAAGGAGACGGCTGCCCTGGCGATCACCAAAGGCACCCGCCCACTGCAGGCCGCGGCGGACGTGCGACCGGACTCGGTCAGCCACATGGTGTCAATCAAACGTCTCCGTGACGCATGCATCATGCCGGCGGCGGCGGCGCGTCCGCCCGTACTACCTCCCCGGCGTGACGACGCCAACGCCCATTCCCCTTGTACGGCTCATCGCGATGCTTTTGTACCCTTCGACCACACCATCGGGCATGGTGCGCAATGCCGAACCCAACGGCGAAATCTTGTATACCGCGGTGGCGGCATGGGAGCCGAGAATGCCGATGATCGCGGCGGCGATGAGACCAGACCGCAAAAGACGAGACAGATTCATGCTTTCTTGTTGCCTGAGGATGGTATAGAGGCCAAGAAATCCGCCCAGTTCGAGTAAAGGATAGAACTCGATCCGGTAGCGATAGCACATCGCGATTGCGCATAGCATGAGAAACGCCGGAGCAGCCAGGCCGGCCATAACCAATGTTGTATTGGCTAAAGGCACAAGACTCCGCCTCCGCGCGCTCAAGAGGTGCCACATCAGGCAGCCCAGCAGGATGATGAACAGCGGATCAGTCAGCAGAAAACTTGATGGCGGCAGCTCTGTTACCTCGATCAGCCGGTTCTGCCAGTCGTGAAACATGAACGCCTGGCCGCCGAGCGGCAGAATCCATATCGGCAGAAAATAGTAAAGCAGTCCAAAGGGAATACGCTGAATGTTGAACGCCCCGTAAGTGTGGAGGCGGATGGGATTATCCGCGTGCGATGCTTCCGCGTATATACCATAGTAGCGAAAGTCGACAAAGACCAGCGGGTTGCCCCAGCGCCCGTAATTGATCACCCCGGCGACTAAGGCAAAGGCCGCCAGCACGATAAGAGGCGCCGATAGTCCCGGGAGCCTCCGGGTCAACGCTGCGCGCGAGGCCGGATCGCGTGTCAGCAACAAGGAAACCATCAGCAAACCAAGTGCCGCATACAGGCCAACGCCCGTCGAAACCCGGGCGTTAAGCGCGAGGCCTGCCAGAATTGCCATCCAGGTCAAACGGCCGCTCGGGTAGCGATTTTCGAGCAGGCACCGCAATGCTCCATAGACGAAGCCGGCAGCAAGTGCGCCCGCCCAAAAGCAGATCTCCTGGTAGATCGAAAGTCGCATGAAAGCCGTCGGCGCGCCCGACATCAGGACGGCGGCGGTGCAAATGACGAGCAGGAAACCCTTTTCCCGGCCGTCGGGAACCATCCTGGCGACCAGAGCAAGAGATCTCAGATTGAACCAGACGCCCGCCATGATCGCCGTCAACGACGAGAGCGCCGTGACGTCGGTCCCGCTGCCGCCGGGAATGAGCAGCAATGGCATTCGAATGGCGGCGCAGAAAATTCCCCAATACGCATAGGTCCTGCCGTCGCGGACAAAGCCTTCAAAATCGATGGCCGAGGGACTGACCTCAAAAGAACCGTGCACAAGGTGCTCGGCCATACTGTTGAAAACCATTCCCAAAGGAACGACCGGAAACGGATTTCGGCTTCCGCTCGTGAGTAACACCCAATAATAGGCGCCCAGAACGACTGCAAACAAAAGGAAACCGAAACGCGCGAGAGCAATGCGTCCGGCCGATACGGCCCCCGGGACGGGTGGGAAGAACCGATTCCCGGATGGTGCGGATCCGAGCCGTCCGCTGCGCAAAACATCCGGAGTCACGGCGATCCCTCCCGCAAACCGATACCGGCGACGCCTTTTTGCGAAGACCCCGGCGAGTGGGAGTGACGCAATCGTCGTGCCGCTCCAGTACGCCCTTACGATCGTCTCAGTTGCAGATTGCGACGCATTTGGTGCTTTCCCGGATGTGGTTCGCTCGGCGGCGCATATCGGCCGGCATCAGCCTTGTATCGCGCCATGTGCGCGCGGTGAAGTTCGCCGAGGCCGAGAAGCACCATCCCGCGATAGCGCGAACCGGAGGCTGCCACAGGTCCAGGTCGGCGCGGTTCAGCTTGATGGCTGTCATCGTTTCCGCCAAGATTGACAGGCAACGGAGTCCCATATCAGATGCTGGGGCAGCCTGCGCGAGAGCGTCGGACTGCAATTTGCAATAGACAATCATCCTGCCGGGCGGCGCGGACTATGGTAAGCGCCCGTTATGGCACGCCGGGAAACGGTCGTTACGGCAGGATGCCGGAGGGGAACATCAATGCGGTCCAAGGCCCTGCTGTTGGGATTACTCTGTGCTGTTGCCGCGCAAACCGCACGGGCGCAGCCACCAGCGCCTGCCGAAATCAAAATCGGCGCGCTGTATGCCAGTTCCGGCCCCTATGCCAGCATCTCGATGCCGGTGTCGGCCGGGTTCAGGCTGTGGGTGGACCAGACCAATGCCAATGGCGGGGCCGAGGTCAAGGCGTTCGGCAAGAAGATCCCGCTTAAGCTGATCGCCTACGACGACCAGAGCAGCACCGCAACGGCGGCGACGCTGTATAACCAGTTGATCACCCGGGACCATGTCGATCTGCTGATCGCCGATTCCGGCTCGGTGCTGACCTCGGTGGGGGTGCCGATTGCCAAGGAGCATAAGCAGTTTTTGTTTGATGTTTCGGGGACCGGCGCGGCGTTCTTTACCGACGACAATCCGTATGTCGCGCTGATGGCGGACCCTGTCTCGACGATCTGGCCGCACTACATCTCCGACTTCCTGGCGGATGACGGGGCGAAGGCCGGGATCAAGACGGTGGCAATCCTGTTTTCCACGAATGATTTCACCGGCACCCAGGCGGCGGCGCTGAAGGGGTTCTTTGAAAAGGACGGCAAAGTAAAGGTCGTTTATTACCAGGGAGTGCCGACCACTACGTCGAATTATACGGTTCTGATCAACAATATTGCGGCGGTCAATCCGGATGCGGTGCTGGAGCTTGGCTACGTCGGCAACGATATCGCCTTCCTGCGCAACCTGCAGGACAGCGGCAATCAGTTCCGCTTTGTGTTCTCGATCTATGCCGGGGTGGAGAAGGAGGAGATCGAGAAGAACGTCGGCGCGTCGGCGCTGACTCATATTTACACCTACGTGCCGCCGTCGAACTACGAGTACGTCCCGGAAGTCGGCATGACGCAGAAGGAATTCCATGCCGCGTGGGACAAGAAATATCCGCCGGGATCGAACGTCACGTTCGGCGCCAACGCAGTGTATGGCTACATGACCGGACTGGTGGTGGAGCGGGCGCTGGCGACGGCGAAAAGCCTGGACCAGATGGATATTCATGATGCGGTGTTCGCGCTGTCGGGCAAGCTGAAGACGCTGGACGGGACGTTCATCCTGCGCAAGGACGGCGCCCAGATCGGCGAGGTGACGCCGCTGGGGCAGTTGCAGCCGGAGGGCAAGGATGCTCTGACGCTGGTCGCGGTGTATCCGCCGGATATGGCGAACGGGAAGGCGGTGATCGGGAAGTGACGGGCAGACGGCCGGTCATGGACCGCGACCTGACAAGCAACAACGCGGCGGCACCCTCCCCCGTCATGGCGGGCGCAGGCCCGGCATCCACGCCTTTCCTCCGCCGCCACACCGCAAGGCGTGGATGGCGGGCCTTCGCCCGCCATGACGGAAAGCAACGAGCCCCCGCCACGGCCCGGACATGCTGATCGGCGCCATCATCGCCGGGATTGTCTTCGGACTGTACTACACCCTCGTGGGCCTCGGCCTGAACCTTGTCTTCGGCGTTATGCGCATCGTCAACCTGGCACATGGCGACTTCCTGATGCTGGGCGGCATCGCGGCGTGGTGGCTGTTCACCACCCTCGGCCTGCATCCGCTGGCGTCGGCGGGGTTGGTCATCGTGGTATTCGTCCTGGTCGGACTGCCGCTCTACTACCTCGTCGTGCCGCGCCTGCTGCGTTCCCGCGATTCCGAGATGTTGTCGCTGATCCTGTTTTTCGGTCTGTCGCAGATGATCGAGGCGGTCACCACCATCGGCCTCGGCGCAACGGAAAGATCCTTGCCACCGCGGCTGCTGGGGGTCGGACCGATCATCCTGTTCGGGACGCGGCTGCCGAAGGCGTGGATCTTCAGCGCCGTAGCCAGCGCCATCGCGGTTCTGCTGGTGTATCTGTATCTGTATCGCACCCGGCTCGGCACCCTCACCCGCGCGGTGATGGTCAGCCGGGATGAGGCGCTGGCCACCGGCATCGACGTCAATTTCGTCTCCGCCGTGGCGTTCGGCATCTCCATCGCGCTGGCCGGCGTGGCGGGGGTGTTCGCGCCGTTCATCCTGGGCAGCATCACGCCCAACATGGGAGTCGCAATCAATATCACCGCGTTTGCCGTCATCGTCGTCGGCACGCTGGGCAATCCGCTCGGGACGTTATTGGGCGGGATCATTTATGGCGTGTCGCTGATGCTGATGCAGACCTACCTCAGTTCCTGGGCCAATCTGTTGCCAAATCTTCTGCTGATTGCCGTGCTGCTGGTGCGTCCCGAGGGCATTCTCGGAAGGCGGGTGCGGCGTGCGTAACACCCGCATCCGGCGCATCGTCCTGGACACCGGCATCGCCGCCGCGGTGGTGATCGCGATGGGGGTGGCGCGCGGCGTCTATTCCAACGAGCTGATGCTGTTCAACTTCATCATCTTCCTGGCCTTGGCGCAGGGGCTGAACATCATCTACGGCTTCACCGGCTATTTGCCGTTCGGCTATGTCGGGTTCTATGGCGCGGGCGCGTACGGCTTCGCGCTGGTCGTCATGCACTTGCACGCCCCGGCGCTTATCGGCATGGCCGCCGCCGGAGTCGCTGCCCTGGTGCTGGCGGTGATTCTGCTGCCGCTGCTGCGATTATCCGGCGCGTATTTCGCCATCGCCAGCATGGCCGCCGCCCAGGCAGTGTACGAGATCGTTGCCAACCCGGATCTGGAGGACATCACCAAGGGCCCGTATGGCGTGTCGCTCGCCGACGTGTTCGCTCCGGCGTTTTCCTACTACACCGCGCTGGCGATCCTGGCGGCGACGCTGCTGCTGGTGGTGTGGCTGCGCAATTCGCGCTTCGGCATGTCGCTGCAGGCAATTCGGGACGACTCGATCAGCGCCGCCATGGCGGGGGTTTCGGTTGTCCGGGGCCGCACCATCGCCTGGCTGCTGTCGGCACTGATCGCCGGGTTGGTCGGCGGCGTGTTCGCGTGGCACATCTCCGTCTTCTACCCGGACACCGCGTTCGACCTGAGCGTGTCGATCTTCGCCACCGTCTTCCTGCTGTTCGGCGGTGCGACGACCTTGTGCGGCCCTCTGCTGGGCGTGTTCATCCTGTATGGCATCTACAATGTCATCGGCATCGCCGTGCCGCAGTATTTCCAGTTCACTTACGGCGCGCTGATCGTCCTGCTGGTGCTGTTCCTGCCGAACGGCCTGGTGTCCCTGCTGACCAGCCGAGGCATCCGTGTCCCCTGACCCGCTATTGTCCGTTGACGGACTGGTCAAGCGGTTCGGCGGCTTCCGGGCGCTGGACGGCGTCAGCTTCCATCTGCATCCGGGCGAGGTGCTCGGCCTTGTCGGCCCCAACGGATCAGGCAAGACCACCTGTATCAACGTCATCTGCGGATTGTACGCGGCGGATGGCGGCTCGGTGCGGTATGCGGGGCGGTCGATCATCGGCGAGAAATCGCACCGGCTGGTGAAGGCGGGGATCAACCGGACGTTCCAGTCGCCTCGGCCGTTCCTGTCGCTGACGGTGCGGGAGAACGTGGAGGTCGCGGCGCATTACGGCGACCCGAAGCCCGGCTTCGACATCGACGCGCTGCTGGCACTGCTGGAACTGGAACGCGTGGCGCAGCGGCCGGCGGCGGAACTGAACAGCGCACAGCAGAAGACGCTGGATTTGGCACGCGCGATGGCGACGGAACCTCGGCTGCTGCTGGTGGACGAACTCGCCGCCGGGCTGAACCCGGCCGAACTGTCGCGCATGGCCGCGCGGCTGCGGGCGCTGGCGGACGGGGGGATGGCGCTGCTGGTGGTGGAGCACCTGATGGGGTTCATCGACAAGGTCACCGACCGGGTGGTGGTAATGGCGGCGGGTCGCGAATTTTTCGGCGGCACGCTGGCGGATGCGACGCGTGATCCCGAGGTAATCCGGGTGTTCCTGGGCGGGGGGCACCATGGGTGAGAGCGAAGGTCACAGAATGGGTGGCGGCGAGGTTCGTAAATTGTGTCATGGCCGGACTTGGTCCGGCCATCCACGACTTTGCCGCGACCCGCACCGCAAGTCGTGGATGGCCGGGCCAAGCCCGGCCATGACACCGGTCAGGCGCGTTCCCCGGCTCCGATCGCGTGCGTGCCACTTCGATGCCTGACCCCACCCCCATCCTCCGGGCCTCCGCCATCGAGGCCGGCTACGGCCGCGTCCAGGTCCTGTGGGGCACCGGCCTTGACGTGCGTCCGCGGGAAAGCGTCGTGCTGCTCGGCGCCAACGGCGCCGGAAAGACCACGCTGCTTAAGGTCATCGTCGGCCTGCTGCCGGCCTGGAAAGGCTCTGTCCGCCTTGACCCCGACGACGTCACCGCCTGGCGCACCGACCGCCGCGTCCGCCGCGGCCTCGCCTACATGTCCGAGATCGGCGTCTTCCCCGGCCTGTCGATCGACGAGAACCTCAGCGTCGGCGGCCAGTTCATCGAGAAGTCCGCGTTGAAGCGCCGCATGGAGGAGCTCTACGCCGACTTCCCGGACCTAGCCCACCGCCGCGGCGCCCTCGCCGGCAGCCTGTCGGGCGGGCAGCGCAAGATGCTGGGGATCGCCAAGGCGCTGGCGTCCTCACCGAGGTTGCTGGTGATGGACGAACCCTCGGCCGGCCTGTCGCCGCTGTTCGTCGGCCAGGTGATCGAGGTGCTCAACCGCTTCCGCGCCTCCGGGCTGGCGATGCTGATCGCGGAGCAGAACATCGCGTTCCTGGACCTGGCCGATCGGGTGTTTACGCTGGACGGGGGGCGGATCAGGTTTGAGGGCAGCGTGAAGGACCTGGAGGCGGACGACAGCCTGCGGCGGACCTATTTCGGGTTGGCGTGAGGGCGGTGCTTGTTGTGGCGCTCGGGGGCAACTGCGCCTATATCATCGTTATGTCCGACATCGACTTCATGACCGGTGCCGATTTCCCCGCCCCTCGCGACGAAACTGCGGAGGAGAAGGCGGCGCGCATTGCCCGTGAGGCCGTGATGATCGCCGAAGCCCGCGCGTCAGTCGCGGCCGGTCGCGTGGTTTCGCTCGAAGCGGTGTCGGCCTGGGTCGATAGCCTCGGCACTGATCACGAATTGCCGGTACCGCAGTCCGGCCGCTGAGCCGCACCTGTGGCGAGGCGGGTAAGCCTGTCCGATCAGGCTGCCGTGGACCTGGACGCAATCTACCGATGGTAGTTACAGCCCGGCTCCGGTGCTGCCGCGAGGCGCCGTCTCCAGGCGATCCGGGACACCATCGGACGGCTTCGCCACCATCCATGCCTCTATGCGCGCGGCGACCAGCCAGGCACGCGAGAGGTGTCGTCCGAGGGGCATCGGATTATCTATGTCGTGGATCCCGATACGGGCAGAAATGCCGACGCTGGCGACGTGACGGTGTTGCGCGTGTTCGGTCCGGGGCAGTTGCGGCGGTAGCCGTTCAACAGCGGATCGCGCCGCGCCCATGCGACGACGGCGTGGCCGCCGGGATGGCTGCTCACCGTCATATCAACTCCCCAATTGTGGTAACGCGCCCCATTCTCGTTAACCTGAACAACGCAGGTTTTCCACCACTCCCAATTTCTCCTGGCAAACCACCGTTCGCTGCGTGGGGAGCCGCGTTTTCTCATCGAAGTCATCACCCGATCCAACATCAGGGAGATTTCAGCCATGCCCACCATCACCACCAAGGACGGCACGCAAATCTACTTCAAGGACTGGGGGACCGGGCAGCCGATCGTGTTCAGCCATGGCTGGCCGCTGTCGGGCGACGCGTTCGAGGACCAGATGATGGCCCTCGCCTCGCACGGCTACCGCTGCATCGCGCATGACCGCCGCGGGCACGGCCGCTCCAGCCAACCGTGGTTTGGCAACGACATGAACACCTACGCGGCCGATTTGGCGGCACTGACCGCGGCGCTCGATTTGCACGACGCCGTGCATGTGGGTCATTCCACCGGCGGCGGGGAGGCCGCCCGCTACGTCGCCCGGCACGGCAGGGGTCGCGTCGCCAGGCTGGTGCTGATTGGTGCGGTGCCCCCGATCATGCTGAAGACCGAGGCCAACCCCGGCGGCCTGCCGATGGATGTGTTCGACGGCATCCGCGCCGGCGTGGCGGCGGATCGGTCGCAATTCTTCAAGGACCTGAGCCTGCCGTTCTACGGCGCCAACCGGCCGGGATCGAAGGTCAGCCAGGCATTGCGCGACAGTTTCTGGCTCCAGGGCATGATGGGCGGCCTGAAGAACGAATACGACTGCATCAAGGCTTTCTCGGAAACCGACTTCACCGAGGACCTGAAGGCGATCACCGTCCCTACCCTGGTGCTGCACGGCGATGACGACCAGATCGTGCCGTTCGAGGATTCCGGCCGGTTGTCGGCGCAACTGGTCAAGGGCGCGGTGCTGAAGGTCTACCCGGGCGCGCCGCACGGCATGTGTTCGACGGAAAAGGACAAGGTCACAGCCGATATCCTGGCGTTCGTCAGGACGTGATGTCCCTGGCGGCACGGAACTTAACGCCGCCGCCACACTTACTCTCCAAAGCCCCGGGAGACCTGGATGTCCGACAGCACCGATATCGACCAACTTTGCATCAACACCATCCGCATGCTGGCCGCGGACGCCGTGCAGAAGGCCAAATCCGGCCATCCGGGCACCCCGATGGGCGCCGCGCCGACGGCCTACACGCTCTGGCAGCGCCATCTGAAATACGATCCCGCCGCGCCGGAGTGGATGAACCGCGACCGCTTTGTGCTATCCGTCGGCCACGCCTCCATGCTGCTGTATTCGCTGATCCATCTGGCCGGCATCGAGGGTAGCCCCGAGGTCTACGGCGATTCCGACCGCAAGGCCGTCACGCTGGATGACATCGAGCACTTCCGCCAGCTCGAAAGCCGCTGTCCCGGCCATCCGGAATACCGCCTGACCTCCGGCGTCGAGACTACAACCGGGCCGCTCGGCCAGGGGCTGGCCACCAGCGTCGGCATGGCGGTCGCCGGCAAGTGGCTGGCCGCGACCTATAACCGGCCGGACTTCAAGCTGTTCGACTATAACGTCTATGCGCTGTGCGGCGACGGCGACATGATGGAGGGCGTCGCCAGCGAGGCGGCGTCATTGGCCGCGCATCTCAGCCTGCCGAACCTGTGCTGGATCTACGACAGCAACCGCGTGACCATCGAGGGCATGACCGACATCGCCTACTCGGAAGATGTCGCCGCGCGGTTCCTGGCCTATGGCTGGAACGTCACCACGGTTGCCGACGCCAACGACATCATTGCCCTTGACCGCGCCTACCAGGTCTTCCTCAAGACGAATGATCGCCCGACCCTGATCGTCGTGCACAGCCATATCGCCTACGGCGCGCCGACACTGCAGGACAGCCCGAAAGCGCACGGGGAGCCGCTGGGCGATAAGGAACTGCGCGGCGCCAAGGAATTTTTCGGCTTCGACCCTGATAAGAGCTTCGTGGTTCCCGATGCCGTGCCGAAGCACTTCGCCGCCAACATGGGCGCGCGCGGCGCGGCTGCCCATGTCGCATGGAACAAACTACTGGGTGAATACCGCCAGGCCCACCCCGACCTCGCCAAACAGGTCGACGCCATCCACGCCGGTACGCTGCCCGAGGATTGGGAGTCCGCCCTGCCCTCCTTTCCGGCCGACGCCAAAGGCCTCGCCACGCGGGACTCGTCCGGCAAAGTGCTAAACGCGCTGGCGCAGCGCATACCCTGGATCATCGGCGGCGCGGCGGACCTCGCCCCCAGCACCAAGACCAACCTGGCCTTCGAGGGTGCCGGCAGCTTCGAGGCGCCCGGCACCGTCGGCGACTACCACGGCCGCAACATGCATTTCGGCGTCCGCGAACACGCCATGTGCGCCGCGGTCAACGGCATGACGCTGTCCGGGCTGAAAGCGTTCGGCTCAGGCTTCCTGATCTTCACCGACTACGCCCGCGGCTCTATCCGGCTTTCTGCGATCATGGAACTGTCCGTGATCCACATCTGGACGCACGACTCCATCGGCGTCGGTGAGGACGGCCCGACGCACCAGCCCATCGAACAGTTGATGTCTCTGCGGGCGATCCCGGGGATGGTGGTGATCCGGCCGGCGGATGCCAACGAGGTCAGCGAGGCGTGGCGGGTGGTGATGAAACTGAAGCACCGGCCGGCGGCGATCGTCTGCTCCCGCCAGCCGCTGCCGACGATCGACCGCAACGCCTTCGCTCCGGCGTCCGGGCTGGCGAAAGGTGCCTATGTCCTGGCCGATGCGCCCGACGGCAAGCCCTCGGTCATCCTGATTGGCACCGGCAGCGAGGTCTCGCTGTGCATGGCGGCGCGGGAGAAACTGACCGCGAAAGGCATCGCGGCGCGCGTCGTGTCGATGCCGTCGTGGGAATTGTTCGACGAACAGGACCAGGCCTATCAGGACAGCGTATTGCCGCCGTCAATCACCGCGCGTGTCACGGTGGAGCAAGCCACGCCCATCGGCTGGGACCGCTATGCCGGACGCACGGGCAAAATCATCGCTATGCACAGCTTCGGCATGTCGGCACCGATCTCAGCGGTGGCGCAGCATTTCGGCTTCACGCCGGATCGCGTAGTAGAAATCGCGAAGCAGGCGATGGCCGCCGGCTGATTTCTCAGGGAGCAAACCCAATGCAGCTAGGAATGATCGGCCTTGGACGGATGGGCGGTAACATGGTGATCCGCCTGACCCGTGCGGGCCATGATTGCCTGGTGTTCGACAACCACCCGGAGGCGGTGCAGGCGCTGGTGGACAAGGGCGCCAAAGGCACCACCAGCCTGCCGGATTTCGTCAAGCAACTGTCCAAGCCCAGGCTGGTCTGGCTGATGGTGCCGGCGGGCGTCGTCGATCCGGTGCTTGAGTCGCTGATCCCGCTGCTGGAGACAGGCGACATCGTCGTGGACGGCGGCAATTCCTACTATCACGACGACATCCGCCGTGCGGGCGACCTGCGGAAACTGGGCCTGCACTACGTCGATGTCGGCGTCAGCGGCGGCGTCTGGGGCCTCGAACGCGGCTACTGCCACATGATCGGCGGCGAGGACGACGTTGTGAAACACCTGGACCCGATCTTCCGCTCGCTGGCGCCAGGGGTGGAGGCCGCGCCGCGCACGCCGGGTGCGAGTGGCGACCCGGAACCGGCAGAACTGGGCTACCTCCACTGTGGCCCGAACGGCGCCGGGCATTTCGTGAAGATGGTGCACAACGGCATCGAATACGGCCTGATGGCGGCCTATGCGGAAGGCTTCAATATTATCAAGCACGCCAATGTGGGGCTGCACACCCAGGTGCATGACGCCGAAACGACTCCGCTGCGGCAACCCGAACTGTACAAGTACGAAATCGATGTCGGCAAGGTCGCGGAGGTATGGCGGCGCGGCAGCGTGGTCGCCTCGTGGCTGCTGGACCTGACCGCCAGTGCGCTGCGGAAAAGCCCGGATCTGGGCAACTTCGCCGGCCGGGTCTCGGATTCCGGTGAGGGCAGGTGGACGGTGATGGCCGCGGTGGATGAAAGCGTGCCGGCGCCGGTGATCTCGGCGGCACTGTTTGCACGCTTCAGTTCGCGCGGTGAGGCGGATTACGGCGATCGCCTGCTGTCGGCCCTGCGGTTCGAATTCGGCGGCCATGTGGAGAAGCCGAAAGAGTGAGGTTTCACCGCAGGTTTTGAAGATGGAAGCGGCGCGGCAGGGGAAACTGCCGCGCCGCTTCGCTTTGCGGTCTGCTTGACGCGGATCGGTTTTTCATATTCGCTACAAGCAAAATGGGGAGGTCCGTAAGGTAACGCAGCGGCGACGTGCTCGCCGTATTGTGTATTTTTAGTAGTCTTCTGTTACCAACCGCCTGGTGGCAAGAGGCGTTGCCCGCTGCCGGAGCCTTTTTGACATAGGGAAGCGTAATTATGCCGGTGAAACCGCAAGTATAGGCCCTGCTCGATGAATTGGAAAGACAGGGCTTGCCGCCCTTCGACCAGATGAGCGTCACCCAGGCCCCGGGTCGCCGCGCTTGGCTCCAGGGACTTGCAGGGGGAACCGGAAAATGTCGGCGAGATCAGGGACATTCTCGTGCCCGGTCCGGCGGGGGCATTGCCCGTGCGGCTGTATCATCCCGCTCCCGGACAGGCATTGCCGCTGGTGGTTTACTTCCATGGCGGCGGCTGGGTCATCGGCGATCTGGAGGTGGTCGATAAACCGTGCCGCGCGCTCGCCAATGCGTCCGGCTGTATCGTTGCATCGGTGAACTACCGGGTCAGCCCTGAGACAAAATTCCCCGGTCCGGCGGAGGATTGTTACACCGCCACAAAATGGTTGGCCGAGCATGCACAGGCGATCGGCGCGAATGGCCGTTTCGTGGCCGTAGCGGGCGACAGCGCAGGGGGCAACCTGGCGGCGGTGGTCGCGCTGATGGCGCGGGATCGCGGCGGACTGGCCTTGTCCTGTCAGGTGCTGATCTATCCGGTCACCGCACCGGCGGCGGCCACGCAGTCCGCGTCCTACCAGGAGAACGCCGAAGGCTATCTGCTGACCAAGGGCAGCATGGAGTCGTTCTGGGACCATTATTTAGCGTCCCCCGATGAGGGGAAGAATCCTTATGCCTCGCCGCTGCATGCAGCCGATCTGAGCCGCCTTCCGCCTGCCATGGTCATCACGGCGGAATTCGATCCGCTGCGCGACGAGGGGCTTGCGTATGCGAAACGTCTTCAGCAAGCCGGCGTTTCGGTGAACGCGGTGCACTATGCGGGGTTGATCCACGGGTTCTTCTGGCTGGCCGGGGCACTGGATGCCGGACGGGAATTGACCGCGGACATCGGCAACGAATTGCGCAAGCAGGCCTCGGCCTGAGACTTGAACGGGAGGAATAGCCATGAGTGATGCAAAATCACCCCGGACCCTGGATGCCGTTGTGGTCGGAGCGGGATTCTCCGGCCTGTACATGCTGCATAAGCTGCGCGAGCTCAGGCTTTCGGCCGTTGTCTTTGAGGCGGCGGACGGTGTCGGGGGAACCTGGTACTGGAACCGCTATCCGGGCGCCCGATGCGACTCCGAAAGCTACTACTACGCCTATTCATTCTCGAAGGACATCCAGCAGGAATGGGAATGGACCTGCCGCTATCCGGAACAACCGGAAATTCTGCGGTACCTGAATTTCGTCGCGGACAAGCTCGATCTGCGCCGGGACATCCGGTTCAACACCCGGGTTACCGCTGCGCACTTCAACGAGGGCAGCGGCCTATGGGACATCGAGACCGACAAGGGTGCGGTTGTATCCGCCCGCTTCTTCATTTCGGCTGTCGGCTGCCTCTCGGCGGCGCAGGTGCCTGACATCAAGGGTTTGGACAGCTTCGAGGGCAGCTGGTACCACACCGGCAAATGGCCGCATGAAGGCGTGGATTTCACCGGCAAGCGGGTCGGGATCATCGGCACCGGATCGAGCGCGATCCAGGCCATCCCGGTCATCGCAGCGCAGGCGGCGCATCTGACCGTTTTTCAGAGAACACCGAATTACACGGTTCCCGCCCGGAATGGTCCGATGGCGGCGGATTTCAAGCGCAAGGTCAAGGAAACCTACGACGAGATCACGCAAAAACGCGGCAGTCCGTGTTCGGGATGCCTTTCGATCACCCCGAGCTGTCGGCCCTGGATGTCACGCCGGAACAGCGCAAGCGCGCCTACGACCACTGGTGGGATTTCGGCGGTTTCGGGTTTATGCTGGCCACCTACAACGACCTGATCCTCAACAAGGATGCGAACGAAACCGCCGCGGAGTATGTGCGCACCAGGATCCGCGAGATTGTCAAAGACCCGGCAACCGCGGAGTTGTTGTCGCCACGGAACCATCCGATCGGGACGAAACGGCCGCCAATCGATACCGACTACTATGAGACGTTCAATCGGGACAATGTTACCCTGGTGGACATCAGGTCGTCGCCGATAGAGGAAATCACCAGGACCGGGCTGCGAACGAAGGATGCGGACTACAATCTGGATTCGATCGTCTTCGCCACCGGTTTCGATGCCATGACCGGCACGTTGTTCAAGCTCGGCATTCGCGGCCGGTGCGGCGTCTCGCTTGCGGGGGAATGGGCGCACGGGCCGCATGCCTATCTCGGGATCGCGGCGGCGGGGTTCCCCAATATGTTTATCATTACGGGGCCGGGGAGTCCTTCGGTGCTGAGCAACATGCCGGTTTCAATCGAGCAGCATGTGGAATGGATTGCCGATTGCATCCGGTATTTGCAGCGCCACGATCTCGATACGATCGAGGCGAACCGGGAAGCCCAGGAGGCATGGGTCAGGCAGGTGAACGAGATTGCCGCCGCGACTTTGTTCCCGCAGGCGGATTCCTGGTATGTGGGCGCGAACATCCCCGGCAAGCCGCGGGTGTTCATGCCGTATCCGGGTGGGGTGGGCACCTACCGGCAGCTTTGCACGGAGATCGCGGAGAAGGGTTACGAAGGATTTGTCAAGACGCGCACGCGCGAAGCCGTCGCAGGCTAGGTTAGCGCGGACGTTACGTTTGTGTTGTGTCCGGATTTATACCAGCCCGCGTTGACGCCGACCCTCCAGCACCGGCCCCTCGTCGTCATGGTGGCCGGAGGGCCACCATCCACGCCTTTGTTTGTGCAAGCAAAAGGCGTGGATACCGGCATGCGCCGGCATGACGGGCTTGAGCCGTCCGGAGGGTGAATGTGATGGCAGGCTGGTATTAGTCGGGCCTTCAAAGACTTTGCTACCCCAAACATCGCAAGTCGTGGGTGGCCGGGACAAGCCCGGCCATGACACAAGCGGGGCCCGGCCATGACACAAGCGCCCGGCTAGAAAATCCCCGCCGCCAGACCGCCCGCCATCGCCGCGCCGAGATCGAAGCACCGGTTGAGTTCGGCCGGATCAATCCGTTTCGGCGCCAGGATCGCCTCCGGCGTCTGCGCATTCACCCGGACGATCAGCGGTTCGGCGACCGCCCGCAACCGCCAGCCGGTGACGATGCGCGCAAGCTGCCTTGCCGCATTTGTTCCGTCGCTGCCGGCACAGATCAGCGCCGCATAAGGTCTCCCGTTCACCTGGTCCAGAACCGGATAATACGTGCGGTCGAAGAAATCCTTCATCCGCCCGGCCATCGATGCCAGATTTTCCGGTGTCGCAAAGATATACCCGCCGGCGGCCAGAACATCCTCCGCCCGCGCATCCTCCGCCCGCAGAAGCCGCACCGCGACGTCCGGTTCGTCCGATGCACCGCGCGCCGCCGCCTCGGCCATCGCTTGCGTGCCGCCGGTCCGGGAGTGGACGACAATCAGCAGGGTCTTCACGCGAAGGCCGCTCGCCGTCGCGTCAGGGCGCTGACGACCCCGATGGCGATAAGATTAAACAGTAACGCAACGATGCCGATATTCAGGTCGCGCAACGCCTCCGGCAGGCCCGGCAGCAAGCCGGCAATACTGGTGCGGGTCAGGCTCGTCGCCGCGACCGTCGCGACGCCGACACAGATTCCGGCAAACGCCCCTTCCCGCGTGACCGGATTATGCGGCAGCAGGCTGGCAACCAGGGACGGAAAGAGCTGCGTCACGAACGCATAGCCCATCAGAAGCAGCGCCACGATCGTGGTGCCGCCCTGGATGGTGAAAACCACGGCCACCAGGGCGACCACCGGAACCAGCGCCTTCGCGACGTTGCCGATCAGGGCGTCGCTGGACTGCGGCCGGATGGCCCGGAACAGGGTATTCGCCAGCAGAGTCGCCGAGGCCATCAGGATCATCGATCCAGGCACCAGGGCGGTCAGCACACCCGCCGCGCCGATGACGCCGACGAACCAGGGATCGAAACTCTGGATCGACAGGCGCAGCAGCGACAGATCGATATCGGGACCTTTCAGTCCCGGCACCTGCAAAATAGCGGCGAATCCGACGAAGAACACGAACAGCAGGATCAACTGGTACAGCGGCAGCAGCGCCGCATTGCGGCGGAACGCGCGTTCCTCCTTCGCGGTATACAACGATCCGAAGGTGTGCGGCCACATGTAGAAACCGAGCGCGGTCAGCAGCACGGTGGAATCGAACCACGCCAGGCTTTCCCCCTGCCGCGGGAACGCCAGGAACCCGGGCTTCGCCGCCTGGATCGCCTGGAACATTGCGCCGTAGCCGCCATAGTAATGAATCGGCAGATAGATCCCCAGGAACAGTACCACGGCCAGGATCAGGGTGTCCTTCACGACCGCCGTCCAGGCGGAGCCTCGCACGCCGGAGATCATCACATACGCCGTAACGACAGCGGCGCCGATGCAGATCGCCCCGGTGGGCGGGATGGCGCCATAGGCCGCGGCATCGACGATGATGCCCAGCCCTTTGAGCTGCAAGACAAGATACGGAACCAAGGCGACGATCCCGACGACCGCAACCAAAATGCCCAATGCGGGGCTGTCATATTTGCGGGCGAAAAAGTCCGGCTGCGCGAACAGCCGGTGCTCATTGGCGTAGCGCCATATCGGCGGCAGCAGCCAATAAGACAGGACATAGGCCAAGCAGCCGTAGCACAGGATGTAGAAAGCCGGCGCACCGTGCCCGTAGGCGAAGCCGCTGCCGCCCAGGAAGGTGAAGGTGGTATAGATCTCCCCAGCCATCAGCACGAACACCAGGATCGTGCCGAAGCCGCGCCCGCCGACGCTCCATTGCTCCAGATCCATATCGCGGCCGTGCCGGGCGCGCAGGCCCAGCAGCAAGACCGCGACGATGGTGGCGGCGATGATATTCAGCGCGGCGCTCATTGGCCGGCCGCCTTGTTGGCGGGGTCGCACAGGTAGACGACCGCCATGATGACGGAGGTCAAGACAATCCATAAGACGATCCAGGCGAGGATCAGCGGCATGCCCAGGATCAGCGGTTCGACCCGATTGACCAGCGGAACACCCACCAGGATGCCGAGGAAGGGAAGCACAGCCAGATACCGGACAAACGCCATGACAGATTTCCTTTTCGACTACCACATGCCGAGGGAACGATAGCGCGGCGGCCCAGGTTTCCGCATCGTGCCGCCCACTGCTAGACAAGGCGCCAACAAACGGTAAGGGGACGCACCATGGCCTACAGCCCATTCGATCTGACCGGGAAGGTCGCGCTGGTGACAGGCGGCAACAGCGGCATCGGCCTCGGCATGGCCCTGGCGATGGCGCAGGCCGGCGCCGACATAGCCATCTGGGGCACCAACGGGGCGAAAAACGCGGCGGCGGCCGAGACACTGAAAGCCACGGGTCGTACCGTGCTCGCGCTGGAATGCGACGTCGGCGACGAAGCCGCGGTAGATGCGGCGTTTGCCCGCACGGTGGAGATCCTCGGCCACGTCGATGGCTGCTTCGCCAATGCCGGCGTGTCCGGCCGCGGCGGCCACAGCTTCCTGGAAATGACCAGCGCGGAGTGGCATCGCGTCACCCGCGTCAACCTGGATGGCGCCTTCTACACGTTCCGCGCCGCCGCCCGGCACATGGTGCAGCGCGGCGATGGCGGCGTGCTCGTCGGCACCGCATCGCTGGCGGCGATCGAGGCCGCGCCGCGCAGCGAACACTATGCGGCGACCAAGGGCGGAATGATCTCCATGGTGCGGGCGATGGCGGTGGAGTTCGCACGCTACAACGTGCGGGCGCATGCCATCCTGCCAGGCTGGATTGAAACGAACATGACCGCCAACGCGGTCTGCACGGACGGTTTCAAGACCAAGGTACTGCCGCGGGTGCCGATGCGCCGCTGGGGCGAGGGCGACGATTTCGGCGGCATTGCCGTCTACCTGATGAGTTCGGCATCGCGCTATCACACCGGCGACACGTTCGTCATCGACGGCGGGTATTCGTTGTTTTAGCGTGTTGCTTGCCTCCCGGTTCCGGAGGCAAGCCCGCCGGACCGGAAGGACGTTGGCAACGCGTCAGTGCTTGGACTTATCCGCCAGCGCCTTCACCTCGTCGAGAGCCTCGACGAAGCGGTTGTTGAGCAGCCTGACCGCCTCGGCGTTCGAGCTTTGGATCAGGTCGCTGATCTCCTTGAGGTTGGTGACCGCGTGCTCATAGGCGTGCTTCAGCAATTCAGCCTGCTTGGCGGCTTTGGCCTGCGGCGTCTCGACGGTGGACAGGGTGCGCACCGCTTCGGTCAGCTCCGCCATGCTCTGCTGCACGATCTCCATGTGCCGCCGGGCAACCGCCTGGGCACCTTCGAGCGCGACGCGGTTGGCCGCCGTCAGGGTTTCGATGTTGCGCCGGCTGGCGGCGACGAACGCCTCCATGTCAGGGACAGCGGGCAGCTTCAATTCGGAGAACAGTTTGCCGAACTCGCCGAAATCGGCCATCGTCCTGGGTGGATAAGCCATGGTTTCGCTCCCTTTTTTCTAAACCGGTGCATCAGCGGCACGTTACGCGATGCCGGGCCGAAAACCAAGTGGACACGGCGTGACAATCCAGTACGTCCGGGTCATGTTGGCGGGAGAGGAGAACTGCCATGGACACCGGAACCCGCATCGACATCGTCTCCGACGCCATCTGCCCCTGGTGCTATATCGGCAAGCGGCAATTGGAGAGCGCTCTGGCCATCCTGGCGGCGGAGGGGATGACGTTCTCGGTGCATTGGAACCCGTTCCAGCTCAATCCCGACATGCCGAAGGAAGGCCGCGACCGCGCCGCCTATCGCGCGGCCAAATTCGGCAGCGCGGAGAAGTCGGCGGAACTGGATCAGCGCATCACCGAGGCGGGCGCGGCCGTCGGCCTGGGGTTTCGCACCGATCTGATCACGCGCACGCCCAACACCATCGATGCGCACCGGCTGATCTGGCTCGCCGGGGAACATGGCGTGCAGGATGCGGCAATGGAGGCGGTGTTCCGCGCCTACTTCGTCGAAGGGCGCGACATCGGCGATCCTGCCGTGCTGGCGGCCTGCGGCGCCGAGGCCGGGTTGCGGGACGTCGGGGTTTTCCTCGACGGCGAGCTCGCGGAGGAGGACATGCGGGCGGCGGACCAGGCGGCGCGGGATGCCGGCGTCAGCGGCGTGCCCTCCTTCTTCCTGGACGGCTACAATCTGTTCTCCGGCGCGATGCCGGCGGAGACCATCGCCGGGGCGCTGCGCCACGCGCGGGCGACCCTGCGGGAGCGGGAACGGGCGTGATTCGATGATTTGCCGCACGCGCCCGAAGCCGAATTTTCTTCACTTGCGCATCATGACGACTGAAACAAACCATACCGGCGCGCCATTGGACAAGGATCGTCTGTTTCTAAAACGAAAGTTTACCTCCGTGCGGCTTTGCCTATAGTGCAGCCGAACCTGAACTTAGGAGGCCTTTTTCGTGACCAGCAAACACCCCGAGACGCTCGCCCTGCATGCCGGCTGGCGCCGCGACAGCGCCACCAATTCCGTTGCGGTGCCGATCTATCAGACCACGTCGTATCAGTTCGACAGCGCCGAGCATGCGGCCAACCTGTTCGGGCTGAAGGAGCTGGGCAACATCTACACCCGCATCATGAACCCGACCAGCGACGTGCTGGAGAAGCGGCTGGCGGCGATCGAAGGCGGCGCCGCGGCGCTGGCGGTGGCCTCCGGCCAGGCGGCCTCGGCGTTCTCGATCCAGAACCTGGCGCGCGTCGGCGATAATGTCGTCAGCTCAACCGATCTGTATGGGGGCACCTGGAACCTGTTCGCGAACACGCTGAAGGACCAGGGCATCGAGGTCCGCTTCGTCGATCCAGCGGATCCGGAAGCGTTTGCCCGCGCCACCGATAGCCGCACCCGGGCATACTACGCCGAGACGCTGCCGAACCCGAAGCTGATCCCCTTCCCGATTGCCGAAGTCGCCGCCATCGGCCGGCCTTTGGGCATCCCGCTGATCGTCGATAACACCGCCGCGCCGATATTGGTGCGCCCGTTCGATCACGGCGCGGCCGTGGTGGTGTATTCGACCACCAAGTATATCGGCGGCCATGGCACCTCCATCGGTGGCGTGATCATCGATGGCGGGAATTTCGACTGGGAAGCCTTTCCTGAGCGCCAGCCGGCGTTGAACACACCGGACCCGTCGTACCATGGCGCGGTCTGGTCGCAGGCGGTCAAGCCACTCGGGCCGATCGCCTATGTGCTGAAGGCGCGGGTGACGCTGTTGCGCGATCTTGGGGCGGCTCTGGCGCCGCTGAATGCGTTCCTGTTCCTGCAGGGGCTGGAGACGCTGGCGCTGCGCATCCGCGAGCACAGCCGCAACGCCCTGGCCGTCGCCAACTTCCTGGCCGAGCGCAAGGAGGTGACGCGGGTCATTCATCCCGCCTACCACACCGGCATCGGCGCCGAACGCACCGCCAAATACCTCACCCGCGGGCAGGGCGGGCTGGTCGGCTTTGAACTCGCGGGCGGCGCGGACGCCGGGCGCCGCTTCATCGACGCGCTGGAGCTGTTCTACCACGTGGCGAACATCGGCGATGCGCGCAGCCTGGCGATCCATCCGGCCAGCACGACGCACTCGCAGTTGACCGTGGAGGAGCAGGCCGCGACCGGCGTCACCCCGGGCTATGTGCGCCTGTCCGTCGGCTTGGAGCACATCGACGACATCCTGGGCGACCTGTCGCACGCTTTGGACGCTGCGAAGGCATGACGACCCGCGTCGCCCTGGTCACGGGTGGCGCGCACGGCATAGGGGCCGGCATCGCCACGCGCCTGTCGCAGGACGGCTGGCGCGTGGTGGTGGCGGACCGCGATCCCGCCGGTTCGGCTCCCGCGGGCGGACGGTATGTCGCCGGCGATGTCGGCGACGAGGCATCGGTCGCGGCGCTGCTGCGGTCGGTTGAAACGACGGAACAGCGGCTGGATGCGCTGGTCTGCAACGCCGGGATCATGATCCGCAAGCCCATCGGCCAGTTGTCGCTGGCGGAATGGAATGCGGTGCTGACAACGAATTTGACCGGCACCTTCCTGCTGGTCCGGGCGGCGGAGGCGCTGCTGCGGACTGCGAAAGGAGCGGTGATTACCATCGCCTCGTCACGGGCGCGGATGTCGGAGGCGGATACCGAATCCTACTCGGCGTCCAAGGGCGGCCTGGTGGCGCTGACCCATGCGCTGGCGATCAGCCTGGGGCCGGACGTGCGGGTCAACTGCATCAGCCCCGGCTGGATCGTCACGAAGGGACCGGAGCCAGCGCCGGAGGAGCATGCATTCCATCCGGCGGGACGGGCGGGCAAGCCGCAGGACATCGCTGCGTTGGCCGCCTTCCTGGCTGGGCCGGAGGGCGGGTTTATCACGGGTGCGGAGTTCGTGGTGGACGGCGGTGTGACGCGGAAGATGATCTATCCGGAGTAGCCTTGCGGCCGAATGTGTTGAACTCCATTTCCCTTCAGCGCGGCGGAACGGTGTGCCACGCTGCGGCCGGACGGGAGGAGACATCATGATGCATGGTATCATCGGCCGGTGCGCATTGCTCGCGCCGCTCGCAATGCTTGCCGGTTCAGCGTTCGCCGCTGCGCCTCAGACCGAAGCGGCGGATGCCTGGACCGCGGCCGGCGGTGTCGGCGGCGGCGAAGCACTTCTTTACATGACCGTGACAAACCGCGGAGCTGCACCCGATGCGCTGACACGGGTGCGCTGCCCGGTGGCCTGGGCCTCCGAGCCGCGCACAACGGACCGCGGCGAGGGCGGGCTGAGCAGCCGGGCGGTGAAGTCGATCGCAATTCCGCCGAACGCGACGGTCAAGCTGGAGCCGGGTGGATTGCACGTTGCTTTGCTACAATTGAAGGAGCCGCTGCAGGCGGGACAGACGTTTACCTGCTCCGTGACGTTTGCCGGGGGACCGGAGGAGGTGCCGGTGCGGGTGCAGCTACCGGGCGGCGGGCAGTAGCTGCCGCCGGGAAACACGGCCCGTCGTCTATGGATGAACCGGCATATAGCGCATCGCTGCAAGCAAGACGCCAACGCCGACGACCACGATGCTCCCGAGCTTGATGACCGGATCACGCCGAAGCAGTTCGATGTCCGATTTCAGTTCGGTGCGCAATCCGCAGATGTCGGCTTTGAGTTCGGTGCGGAGGTTGCCGATGGCTGTGTTTGTTCCCGCGACATCGCTCTTGGTCGCCAGTTCCGCGCCGGTCATTGCCTCCGCCAGGGCCTCCGCCGTGCCGGCGGCGGTGCCGGGCGTCATGCCGGAGGCTTCCAGCTTCCTGGCAAACTTCAGGGTGTCGAAGGGAACCGCGTTCATGAACTCCAGCCTATCCGTGCCAGACCGGTTGCGTCTAGCACGGACAGGTTGACACCGGGTTAAAGGCCGCGGTCAGAACACCACGACCGACCGGATCGACTCGCCGCGCCGCATCAGCTCGAAGCCTTCATTGATCTGCTCGAACGGCAATACATGGGTGATAAGGTCATCGATGTTGATCTTCTTGTCCATGTACCAGTCGACGATCCGCGGCACGTCGGTCCGGCCCCTCGCTCCGCCGAACGCGGTGCCCATCCAGGTGCGGCCGGTGACGAGCTGGAACGGGCGCGTCGAGATCTCCTGCCCCGCCCCGGCGACGCCGATGATGATCGACTTGCCCCAGCCGCGATGCGCGCATTCCAGCGCCTGGCGCATCACCTTGGTGTTGCCGATGCACTCGAAGGTGTAGTCGGCGCCGCCATTGGTCAGGTCCACCAGATAGGGGACCAGGTCGCCCTGCACCTCGGTCGGGTTGACGAAGTCGGTCATGCCGAACTTCTCCGCCATCGCCTTGCGGCCGGGGTTGAGATCGACGCCGACGATCTGCTCGGCGCCGACCATGCGCAGGCCCTGGATGACGTTCAGGCCGATGCCGCCTAGGCCGAAGACGATGCCGCGACAGCCGACCTCGGCCTTGGCGGTGTTGATGACGGCGCCGATGCCGGTGGTGACGCCGCAGCCGATGTAGCAAACCTTGTCGAACGGGGCGTCGGGGCGGATTTTCGCCAACGCGATCTCCGGCAGGACGGTGAAATTCGCGAAAGTCGAGGTGCCCATGTAGTGGTAAATCGGCTGGCCCTCGCAGGAGAACCGGCTGCTGCCGTCGGGCATCACGCCCTTGCCCTGGGTGGCGCGGATCGACACGCACAGATTGGTCTTGCGCGACAGGCAGTATTCGCACTGCCGGCACTCCGGCGTGTACAATGGAATAACGTGGTCGCCCTTCTTCAGGCTGGTGACGTTCTTGCCGACATCAACGACGATGCCGGCGCCCTCATGGCCGAGAATGGATGGAAAGATGCCCTCGGAGTCCTGGCCGGAGAGCGTGTATTCGTCGGTGTGGCAGATGCCGGTGGCCTTGATCTCGACCAGCACCTCGCCTTCGCGCGGCCCTTCCAGATCGACTGTTTCCAGGCTTAGCGTCTTGCCGGCCTGGCGAGCTACCGCCGCGCGCACTTTCATGTATGTTCTCCCAATGAATACGCGTCGGCTTATCAGGGGACTCCGTCAACGGCAATGCAACGTCCGCACCTTTCCCAAAAGGGTCTTTCATCTCGTCGCCCGGCGGCCATTGCCGAGCGGCGTGCAACACGCGCAAGATGGCCACGGTGTCGGCAGTCACGGAATAGACCACCACGTAGTTCGGCCGGACAACCAATTCCCTTGTGCCGGCGACGCGGCCAGCCCTGTAAATCAGAGGTCGGTCCGGGAGCTTGGATACCTTGACCTCGTCTTTCAGGCGCTGGGCGGCCTCGGGATTATCATCGGATATGTAGTCAACGATTGACAAAAGATCAGAACGGGCTGTCTCCCGCCATTCAAGCCTCAGCGCGGGCACGGCGCTTGCTGTCGATCAGTTGCTGCGCTTCATCCATAACCTGTTGATGAGTGACGGGCGGACGCTTGTCTTCGAGCGCCTCCTGCACTTTGACGCGAAACCATGCGTCATACGCTTCCGGATCAGCGGTGAGCTCAGCCGGTAATGCGCCCTCCCTGGCGATGCGGGTCAGCAGAATGCGCACTGCGTCCGAGATTGTCAGGCCAAAGCCGGCGAGCTTTTCGGTCGCCTGCGCTTTGAGTTGATCGTCTACGCGCGCGTGCAGTATCGAGGTATGAGCAGCCATGTTGGGATCCTCCTGGCACGGGCTGAGGATGTGTCTCAATTGAGCTACAATCAAGAGATGCAGATTTCTCCCACGGCTCGTCCTGATCACCGCCTGCCGCCGGCGACCCGCACGCATTTCCACATCACCGACGGCAGCGCCGCGTCCTCCAGTGCGTCCAGCGGATGAGCAAACCCCTGCCCCGCGATCACCGGCACATGCGCGGCGAGGACGTCGAGAATGAGCTCGAAATGGGTGAAAACGTGCCGCACCTGCCCGGCGCCGCGCCAGTCGGCTTGCGCGGGCGCATCGGCCAGGGCCTCGGCGACTGTCCAGGGCGTGTCGCGCCACGCCGTGCCCGGCAGCTCTGTCATCCCCCCGAGCAATCCCTTCGACGGCCGCGTCCGCAGCAGCACGGTCCCGCGGTCGTCGGTCAGCCAGAAATGCACCCCGAAGCGAACCGGGCGCGCCTTCTTCGGGCTCTTGCGCGGCAGGGTGGCCTGGATGCCCATGCGCCTGGCCTCGCACGCGGCGATCCACGGGCACACCGCACAGCCCGGCGCGGCGGGCGTGCAGACCGACGCGCCGAGATCGAACAGCGCCTGGGCGAAATCGCTCGGCCGGGCGCTCGCGGCCGGGTCTTCGCCGAGTTGCGCCGCCGCCAGCCTCAGCGCCGGCTTGGCCGCCGGCATCGGCTGCTCGATCGCGAACAACCGCGCCACCACCCGTTCCACATTCCCGTCCACCGGTACAGCCGGCAGCCCGAACGCAATGGCGCCGATGGCGGCGGCAGTGTAGGCGCCGATGCCCGGCAGCGCCTGCAACCCGACAAGGTCGCGCGGGAACCCGCCCGACGCCGCCACCGCCTGCGCGCAGGCGTGCAGGTTGCGGGCGCGGGCGTAGTAACCCAGCCCCGCCCAGGCCGACAGCACAGTATCGAGCGGCGCGGCGGCCAGCGCCTCGACAGTCGGGAAGCGGCTTACGAACCGCTCGTAGTAGGGTATGACCGCGGTGACGGTGGTCTGCTGCAGCATGATTTCGCTGAGCCAGACGCGATAGGGGTGAGGGGCCTCGCCCGGCTCCGCCCGCCAGGGCAGCCGTCGCCGATGGCGGTCATACCAACTCAACAGGACAGCGGCGGGAGCGATGGCGGAGGACGACACGAAATCCGGTATGGCGGCACCGGCCCGCCACGTCTACGGGCCGAGACCGCTCGCGGCGTTGCTGCCGACGGTGACCCGCCCGGCTTATCGCAAGCACAACGCAGCCTCGGCGCAGATCCTGGCGGATTGGGAGGTTATCGTCGGACCGAAGGTCGCCTCGATGACGACGCCGCGGCGACTCGACCGCGGTGTGCTGACCATCGGCTGCGCCGGACCGGTGGCGATGACCCTGCACTACGAGGGCATCGCACTGATCAACCGGATCAACGCCCATATGGGCGGCCAGCCGGTCCACACGCTGCGCTTCACCCAGGCCGGCATGCCGCGTAAACCGGCCTCGGCGCTCGCTTTGCCGCCAGAAGCCATCCTGGAAGCCGAGGCCGCCGTCGGCGACTTCCCGGAGGGTGACCTGCGGTCGGCCTTGGCGTCGCTCGGCCGTGTGGTATTGGGCAGAAGCAAACACTCGACACGCCGGCTGAAAAAGTTGTAATACCAGATATAGAGGTTTTCATGATCGTTTCCCGCCGATTCCTACTATCTGTGGTGCCGACCGGAATGGCCCTGACGGGGCTGGGGGCGCCCGCGCGCGCCCAGGAAGATCCGACCCGGGCCGAGCGCTTCATCGGCAAGCCGGATGCCAAGGTGACGGTCGGGGAATACTTCTCCCTGACCTGCACCCATTGCGCCGCGTTCGCCCTGGGCACGCTGCCGGAAATCAAGAAGAACCTGATCGACACCGGCACGGTGAAGTGGGTGTTTCATGATTATCCGCTGGATCAGGTGGCGCTCGCTGCCGCTCAGGTTGCGCGCTACCTGCCGGTGGAGCGGTATGAACCGTATATCAACGCGTTGTTCGCCACTCAGAACACCTGGGCGTTCCAGCGCGGCGCCGATGTCGCGGACCAGCTTTGGAAGACAGCGGCGCTGGCGGGCATGAGCCGTCCGACCTTTGAAAAGGCGCTGCAGGACACCGCCCTGCGGGACTGGATTCTGCAGCAGCAGCAGGCCGACTCGGACAAGTGGCACATCGACTCGACCCCCAGCTTCGTCGTCAACGGCCAGAAATACGCCGGGGAGATGACGTACGACGCGTTCCGCAAGCTGATTCCCTCGTAACTCAAACAGGAGTCCTCCTTGCCGGTCAGTTTCCGTCGTATTCGCATCGCCGGGTTCAAGAGTTTCGCTGAACCCACCAGCGTGGACATTCTTCCGGGACTGACCGGCGTCGTTGGACCAAACGGCTGCGGCAAATCCAATGTGGTGGAGGCGCTGCGCTGGGCGATGGGCGAGAGCAGCGCGCGCAACCTGCGCGGCGGCGAGATGGACGATGTCATCTTCGCCGGCACCGCCGGGCGGGCGTCGCGCAACATCGCCGAGGTGACGCTGTTCCTGGACGAGACCAACGGCCGCGCGCCGCCGCCTTTCCATGAACAGAATGAGCTGGAAATCATTCGCCGCATCGAGCGCGGCAGCGGCTCCGCCTACAAGATCAACGGCAAGGACGTGCGCGCGCGGGACGTGCAGACACTGTTCGCCGATTTGGCCTCCGGGTCGCGCGCATCCGCGATGGTCAGCCAGGGCCGGGTCGGCACGCTGGTCAACGCCAAGCCGGAAGACCGCCGCGCGGTGCTGGAGGAGGCCGCCAATATCACCGGCCTGCATGCCCGCCGGCATGAGGCGGAACTGAAATTGCGCGCGGCCGAGGCCAATCTGGCGCGTGCCGAGGATCTGCGCGCCCAGCTCGAAAGCCAGCTCGGCAACCTGAAGCGGCAGGCGCGGCAGGCCAGCCGGTATCGGACGATTTCCGGCACCATCCGCTCGGCCGAGGCGGAGTTGCTGTCGGTGCAGCGGGCGCGGGCCGAACGTGATCGCGCGCGTGCCGCGTCGGCGCTGCATGAGGCGGAACTGGCGGTGGCCGCGGCGACCGAGGCGGCTACCGCGGCGACCGCGCACGCCGCCGAGGCGACCGCCGCCCTGCCCCCGCTGCGCGAGGTTGAGGCCAATGCCCGCACGGTGCTGGAACGGCATCGCGTCTCGCAGGAACAGATTGCCGGCGAGGAACAGCGCGCCCGCGCCGCCCTCGCCGAAGCCCAACGCCGCATCGCCCAGATCGGCCAGGACACCGGCCACGCTGCACAGTTGCAGCGCGACGCGGCGGCGGCGGATCAGCGGCTGGCGCTGGAAGAGACCACGCTGGCGGAAGCCGATGCGGGTTACGAAGACCGTGCCGAGGCGGCTGTCGCCGGGGCGGTCGAGGCAGCGGATGCGGTGCGGGTGGCGGAAGCGGAAGCCAACCGCGCCACCGAGGCCGCCGCCGAGGCGAACGCCAAGGCGCAGGCGGCGACTCAGCTTCTGGCGCAGGCGGAGTTGCGCTCCAACAAGCTGAACGCGCAGTTCGAGTCGCTTCAGCAGGACCGCCAGCGGATCGCCGCGCAGCAGGTCGATCCGGCGTTGCTGTCCCGGGCCACAGACGAAGCGGCTGAGGCGGAGGCTGCTTTGACCTCCGCGCGCGCTGCCGTGGAACAGTCGGAACACGCCCGGGCGGCGGCAGCTATGGCACTGGCCGCGGCGCGCGACGCTCAAGCGACGGCCGATTCGGCACGATCCCGGCTGGCGGCTGAGTCGCAGGCTCTGGCCGAGGTGCTGGCGGTGAAGGACGGCGAACGCTGGCCGCCGATGATCGATTCGCTGACCGTCGCGGACGGGCTGGAAGCGGCTTTGGGCGCGGTGCTGGGCGAGGAATTGACATCCGCGCTGAACCCTGGCGCGCCGCGGCACTGGCGGGAGCTGCCGGCGTTCGATCCGGTGCCGGCGCTGCCGGGCGGCGCCTCGCCGCTGGCGGCGTTCGTGCGGGGACCGGAGGTGCTGGCGCGGGCGCTGTCGCAGATTGGTCTGGTCGAAACTGATCAGGACGGGTCGGATCATCAGTCCGCCTTGCTACCGGGGCAGTCGCTGGTGGCGCGCTCCGGTGCGATCTGGCGGTGGGACGGCTACACGATCCGCGCCGGCACGCCGACGGCCGCGGCGGTACGGCTGCAGCAGCGCAATCGGCTGGCGGGTCTGCGGGCTCGGCTGGCGGCGGCGGAACAGGCGGCGGCTTCGGCCCGGGCCGAACGCGCGACCGCGGAGACCGGCGCCCAGGCGACGGTGGCGGCGGAGCAGCAGGCGCGGAACGTCAGGCGCGAGTGGGAACAGAAGCTGGAACGGGCGCGGGCCGGCCTGACGCAGTTGCGCAACCAGGCGGCGACCGCGACCGCCCGGCTGGCGGCGGCGGACGACCAGTTGGCCCGCATCACCGGTGAGCGGGATGAAGCCACCGAAGCTTTGGCCCGGGTGCGTGAGGCGCAAACCGCGCTGCCGGACATCGCCGCGTTGCGGGCCACGGTGGAGGCCGCGCGGTCCGCCCTGTCGGCGGCCCGGTCGCGGGAGACGGCGGCGCGGACGGAACGCGATTCGCTGGCGCGGGAACATGAAACCAGGGTCAACCGGCGGCGGGTGATCATCGCCGAGCGCGCCGGATGGGCGGAGAGGGCGCGCGATGCCGGGGACCGGGCAACCGACCTGGCGGCGCGGCAGGCCGAGGCCGAGGCGGCGTTGCGCTCGCTGGAAGCGCAACCGGCAGAGGTCGCGGCGCGGCGGGCGGAGGCTTTGGACGCGCTGCAAGGTGCGGAGGCGGACCACCGGCGGGCGGCGGAAGCGCTGTCGGTCGCGCTGGCTGCTGCCTCGGACGCGGATCGTGCCGCGCGTGCGGCTGAACAGGCTTTGGGGGCGCGGCGAGAGGACTCGGTCCGCTCCGAGGGGGCGGCTGAGCAGGCCAGCCACGCCTGGGGGGTTGTCGCCGAACGCATTCTGGAGCGGCTTGGCGCCAACCCTGCCCTGCCCGATCCGCCCAGCGAAATCGGCCAGGAGAGCGAGGACCGCTGCCGCAAGAAGTGGGAGCGGCTGCTGAAAGAGCGGGAGGAAATGGGGCCGGTCAACCTCCGCGCCGAACAGGAAGCCGACGACATCGAAAAGCAAATCGGCACGATCGAGTCGGAGCGCGAGGAACTGACCACGGCGATCGCCAAGCTGCGCGGCTCCATTGGCCACCTGAACCGCGAGGGCCGCGAGCGGCTGACCGCGGTGTTCCAGGAGGTCGATCGTTACTTTCAACTATTGTTCACGCGGATGTTCGGCGGCGGGCGCGCGCATCTGGCTCTGGTCGGGTCGGACGATCCGCTGGAGGCGGGGCTGGAGATCTATGCCCAGCCGCCGGGAAAGAAATTATCGGCATTGTCGCTGCTGTCAGGCGGCGAGCAGGCGCTGACCGCGCTGTCGCTGATCTTCGCGGTGTTCCGCTGCAATCCGGCGCCGGTCTGCGTGCTGGACGAGGTGGATGCCCCGCTGGACGACGCGAATGTCGAGCGGTTCTGCACGCTGCTGGAGGATATGGTGCGGGAGACCGGGACGCGGTTCCTGGTGGTGACGCACCATCCGCTGACGATGGCGCGGATGGATCGTCTGTATGGTGTGACGATGCAGGAACGCGGGGTGTCGCGACTGCTGTCGGTGGATCTGGCGCGGGCGACGGAGATGATCGACCCGCCGCTGCTGGCGGCGGAGTAGGTCAAAGGTTACGCGCCCGGCGGACCGAATCCGTAGCGCACACCGCTGATCGCGAGGAAGTCTTTGGCTGCCGCGACAGACTCACGCGCGTCCTCGGGCGTCGGCGCAACCAGTTCGTCGTAGTCAGCGGCGGTGCGATCGTCCTTGACCCTGTTGAACGCCCGGCCGGCGGCTCGGACCGCATCGTCGAGGTCCCGAACCAGCAGCCCAAACCGTTGGATCGCGGCATCGTGCCGATTTGGCGCCTGGCCGGTCGCCTTGAACCGCACGGCACGCGCGGCGTGAAACATGGCGTAGTAGCTGGAGTGGATGACCGCCATCGGCGAGGCGTCGGCGTCCTGCGCTTCCGCTTCAAGCAAATGGGCGGTGGCTTTTTGCCAGGATACGGCGGCTCGGGCGGGATCGGAACTCACTCCACCTCCACGCCATCGCGGGCGATTTCGGCGGCCAACTCGGTTGGCCGCGGATTGTGGCGATCCAGATATCCTGCGGGCAGTGGAACCGGCCTGATGAAGAAGCCGCTCAAAATATGCTCGTAGGCCAGATCGGAGAGTATCCGGCGAACCTGCCGGCGGTCCGAAAGATCGCGCACGACGACCGCAATATCATAGTCGCTGTCGTCACGCGCCTCGCCGCGGGCGCGGGACCCGAACAGGATAATCTTCTCCAGCCCGGGAAGCGCATCCCGGACGGCACGCCTGTAGTCCGAAAGCCGCGCCGCCGCTTCACGCGACAAGACATCGCTGGCTGTCTTCATGGCCGAGCCTGTTTGGTTCTCCACTGCATGCTGAAACCGTAGCTTTTTTTGATCGCGTGTCGCAGGCTTCGTCGGCGACAGCACAAAAGCACCCGCGACCGTGGACCGTTATGCCGGCGGTATCGGCTCCCGTACAGGTCGACAATTGATCGCGAGCATAGCACAAAATTGCTTCCTGACATCGAGAGAGACGCCCTTGGCAACCACCACCATCCGCATCGATGACGACCTGAAGGCGCGGGTTACCGCCGCCGCGGAGCGCGCGGGGAAAACCGCTCATGCATTCATGCTCGACGCGATCACCTCGACGGTCGAGCAGGACGAAACCGACGAAGCCTTCCATCGCGTCGCCGACGAACGCTGGGCACGGGTGCTGGAAACCGGGGAAACCGTGGCGTGGGACAAAGCGAGAGCCTGGCTGGAGGCTCGCGCTCGCGGGGAACACCCTCCAAGGCCAGCGCCCCGCAAGGCCGGAGGCTGAACCGGCGGCATGGCCCGCGTCGAACTGGCGCCCGAAGTCTTTGACGACTTCGATCGCTCCTTGCGCATATGGCCAGCTTCGAGATCCAGGACGCGCCCGCCATATTCGGCCAGATCGTGCAGACGATCCAAATCCTGACCCACAGCCCGCTCATCGGGCGGCCGGCCAAACGCGGCAAGCGAGAACTCGTTATCGGGCGCGGTGCCCGCGGCTACGTCGCGCTCTACCGCTTCGTCGCTGACATCGACACTGTCTTCGTCCTGGCGGTCCGCAGCCAGCGGGAGGCAGGCTTCAAACGAAACCGCTAAACCGCTACGCGTTCACATCCACCACGACCCGGCCGCGCGTCTCGCCCTTGAGAATCTTGCCGCCGAACTCGGGCAGCGCTGCCAGCGGCACCGTCTCGGTCATCGCATCGAGCTTGTCCATCGGCAGGTCGCTGACCAGCCGCCGCCAGGCCTCCTGCCGCTCCGCCGCCGGACACATCACTGAATCAATGCCGATCAGCTTGACGCCGCGGAGAAGGAACGGAATGACCGTGGCCGGCAGATCGGTGCCCCCCGCAAGCCCGCAGGCCGCCACGGTGCCGAGATACTTCAACTGCGTCAGGATCGTCGCCAGAGTCGTGCCGCCGACGGCATCGACCGCGCCCGCCCAGCGCTCGCTGTCGAGCGGACGCTCCGGCTTTTTCGCCAGCTCAGCGCGGTCGATGATCGCATGGGCGCCAAGCCCGCGCAGGTAATCGTGGGTCGCGCTGCGGCCGGTCGAGGCAACCACCTGATACCCTAGCTTCGCCAGGATCGCCGTGGCGACGCTGCCGACACCGCCGGCGGCACCGGTGACCAGGACCTCGCCGGCCGCGGGAGTCAGACCTTGGCGTTCAAGCTGGAGCACGGCCAGCATGGCGGTGAAGCCCGCGGTGCCGATGGCCATCGCCCGCTGCGGCGTCAGTCCGTCCGGCAGCTTGACCGGCATCGAGGCCTTCACCCTGGCTTTCTGGGCATAGCCGCCCCACTGGGTCTCGCCGACACGCCAGCCGGTCAGCACGACCTTGTCGCCGGGCTTGAAGTCGGGTGACTCGGACCGTTCGACAGTGCCGGCGAAATCGATCCCGGGGATGTGCGGGTATTTGCGGACGAGGCGGCCGAGGCCGTTCAGGATCATCCCGTCCTTGTAGTTCAGCCCGGAATATTCGACCGCGACGGTCACCTCGCCGGCGGGCAGCGCCGCCTCATCGACCCGCTCGATGCGGGGTTCGACCTTGCCTGCCGTCTCGTGCAGCACCAGTGCGTTGAATTCGCCCATGGTCTTGTCCTCCTGATCCCGTGTCTCGCGCCGATGCCGGCGGCTTGGCGATGAGCATAGCGCACTGGCCGCATCACGCCATGGGAGGCGCGGTAGCCCGGATCTTAAAACCGCAACGCCTCTCCCCATGTCCCCGGACACGCAGCCGCGGGGTGACCGATGCCGACACGCCAGACCGTTCCGCTACCGGACGACCCGCTCTCGCTGCATGCGCCGCGGTTGTTCCGGGCGTTCGGCTGGTATCTGCACTGGTTCTTCTGGCGCAATTTTCACGCGGTGCGGATCAGCGGCGCGGGCATTCCGGACGTTCCGGCGCATCGGCCGCTGATGGTCTACGCCAACCATCCCTCGTGGTGGGATCCGGCGCTGTTCATGCTGCTGTCGAACACGATTCTGCGCGATCGCATTAGCTTCGGCCCGATGGAAGCGGAGGCGCTGGAGCGTTACAAGCTGTTCCGCCGGTTCGGCGTCTACGGCATCGACACGGCCACGCAACGCGGCGCCGCGCGCTTCATGGCCGTCAGCGTAAGGATTCTGTCGCGGCCGGGCACCGCGTTGTGGGTGACGTCCGAGGGGCATTTCACCGATCCTCGGGTGCGTCCGGTGCGGCTGCGGCCGGGGCTGGCGCATCTGGCGCGGCGTTTGCCGGATGCGGTGATTGTGCCGCTCGCCGTCGAATATCCGTTCTGGAACGAGCGGAAGCCGGAGGTGTTGTTTCGTTTCGGTCCCCCTGTGGAAGCGGGACGCGGTCGAAGCGTGGCCGAATGGAACGATTTGTTACAGGAACGGCTGAGCGCGACGATGGATGCGCTGGCGCTCGACGCCATGACCCGCAATCCTACCCTGTTCCAACGGGTGCTGCGTGGGCGGGTCGGCGTTGGCGGGATCTATGACATCTGGCGCCGGCTGACGGCGGTGGCGGGTTGGCGGCGGCCGCAGCTCGCGCATGAGCAGGAGCCTGAGGCGTGATGCTGGCCGCGGCGGCGTTCGTGCTGGCGCTGGGACCGTTGCTGCTGGCGCTGGTGAATCTTCGTTACTACGTCGCGCCGCCGCGGCCGATTGGTGTGCCCGCCGTGTCGGTGCTGATTCCGGCGCGCAATGAGGCAGCCGGCATCGGCGCCGCCTGCGCCGCGGTGCTGGCGAGCGAAGGCGTGACGCTGGAATTGATCGTCCTGGACGATCATTCAACCGATCGCACGCGGGAGATCCTGGACTCCATTGGCGATCCTCGCGTGGTTGTTGCCGGCGCACCGGACCTGCCGCCCGGGTGGTCGGGCAAACAGCATGCCTGCGCACATCTGGCGACGCTGGCCAGCCACGACCTGATGGTCTTCGTCGATGCCGATGTGCGTTTGGCGCCGGATGCGGTTGCCCGGATGGCGGGCTTTATGCAGCGCAACGATGTCGGGCTGGCGAGCGGATTCCCCCGCCAGATCGTGGGCACCTGGTCCGAAGTGCTGCTGCTGCCGCTGATCCATTTCCTGCTGCTCGGCTATTTGCCGATGGCACTGATGCGGCGCTCGGTCAGCCCGGGCTTCGGGGCGGGCTGCGGACAATTGTTCATCGCGCGGCGCGCGGCGTATCAGCGTGCCGGGGGGCATGCTGCGATCCGGGCTTCATTACACGACGGCATCAAGCTGCCGCGGGCGTTCCGTGCGGCCGGTATCGCCACCGGATTGTTCGACGCGACGGATATCGCCGCCTGCCGGATGTATACGAATGCCGGCGAATTGTGGGAGGGCCTGACCAAGAACGCAACGGAAGGCATGGCGACGGCGAAGGCGTTGCCGGTGTGGACGTTGATTCTCGGGATCGGACAGATTCTGCCCGTCGCGATGTTTGTTATCGCGCCGGGACTGCTGAGCGGCGGTGCGGTTTTCGCCAGCTTCGGCCTGCGGCTTCTGCTCGCGCGGCGGCTGCGGCAGCCCGTCGTCAGTGCCTTGCTGCATCCGTTGGGCGTGTCCGCGTTGCTGGTGGTGCAGTGGTCGGCGCTGATCCGTTCGGCACGCGGCGTTCCCGCTACCTGGCGTGGACGGTCTTATTCGGCGCAATGATCGCTCGGCTTCCCCCTGCGGCGAACCCGCCGCATACTTCTCCGGCCATCAGGAGCAGGTGCCCATGTTCACCACCCGGCCGGAAATCGCCGGCACATTCGGTGTCGTCGCCAGCACGCATTGGCTCGCCAGCCAATGCGGCATGGCGGTGCTGGAGCGCGGCGGCAACGCCGTCGATGCCGCAGTGGCCGCCGGCTTCACCTTGCAGGTCGCGGAACCGCATTTGAATGGCCCGGGCGGCGATGTGCCGATCATCCTGCACAGCGCGGCCAGCGGAAAGCAGCATGTGATTTGTGGCCAGGGCGTGTCCCCCGCCGCTGCTACGCCGGAGGCGTTTGCGCGTCTCGGCATCGAATTCATTCCCGCCACCGGCCTGCTGCCGGCGGTTGTTCCGGGGGCGTTTGATGCGTGGTGTCTGATGCTGCGCGATTGGGGCACCTGGGAACTCGCGGATGTGCTGGAATTCGCCATCGGCTACGCGCGCAACGGCGTCCCGGTCGTGCCGCGGATCAGCGCGACGATCGCCGGGGTGCAGCCGTTGTTCGAGCAGGCATGGACCAGTTCCGCCGCGGTGTTCCTGCCGCATGGCAACGTTCCCGTTCCCGGCAGTCTGTTTGCCAATCCGGCGCTGGCGGATACATATGAGCGCGTATTGCGGGAGGCTGCCGGCGCGACGCGCGAGGCGCGCATCGACGCCGCCCGCGATGCCTGGTATCGCGGTTTTGTCGCCGAAGCGGTTGACCGTTTCTTCAGCGCATCTGATGTGCTGGATACCAGCGGCCGGCGTCACCGCGGACTGCTGACTGCTGATGATTTTGCGCAATGGTCTGCTTCGGTGGAGGCGCCGCTGGCCTACGATTACCATGGCTACACTGTGCTGAAATGCGGGCCTTGGAGCCAGGGGCCGGTGTTTTTGCAGCAGCTCGCGCTGCTGAAAGGTTTCGATATCGGTGGCATGGACCCGATTGGAGCTTTGTTCGTCCACACGGTGATGGAGGCGGCGAAATTGGCCTATGCAGATCGGGAGGCGTATTATGGAGATCCTGATTTTGTAGATGTGCCACTGGATTTTTTGTTGTCGGATGACTACAATGGGCGGCGGCGCGGGTTGATCGCGGACACCGCGTCGTTCGCGCTGCGGCCGGGTGCCGTTCCGGGTTATGATCCGATTGTCGATCATGGCGCGGCGGCGCGCGTGGCTATGCTGACCGCCGATACCGCTGGCAGCGGGGAGCCGACGGTGGCTCGGCTTGGCGCCGTGGGCGGCGATACCTGCCATGTCGATGTGATCGACCGCTGGGGCAACATGGTCAGCGCCACGCCCTCGGCCGGCTGGCTGCAATCGTCGCCGGTGATCCCGGAGCTTGGCTTTCCGATGGGCACGCGCGGGCAGATGTTCTGGACCCGGCCGGGGCTTCCGAACAGCATTGCGCCGAAGAAACGGCCTCGCACGACGCTGTCGCCCAGTTTCGCGCTGCGCGACGGCAAGCCGTGGATGGCGTTCGGCACGCCGGGCGGCGAGCAGCAGGACCAGTGGTCCGTCATCTTTTTCCTGCGCATGGTGCACCACGCGATGAACATCCAGCAGGCGATCGACGCGCCGTCGTTTCACAACGAGCACTGGCCGTCCAGTTTCTGGCCCCGCGCGGCGCGGCCGGGCAAGCTGGTGCTGGAGGGCCGTTTCTCCGACGATGTTCTTGAGGATCTGCTGGCGCGCGGCCACGACGCCTCCAAGGGCGAGGACTGGAGCGAAGGGCGGCTGTCGGCGGCGCGGCTGGAGCCGGACGGGCAGCGGCTGGCGGGCGCCAACCCGCGCGGGATGCAAGGCTACGCGGTGGGCCGCTGATGCGCACGCTGGTTCAGCCGGGGCCGGTGCATCCGCGCCGCATCGACTGGTTTCGCAGCGGCCTGCGGTCGTTGCGGTTTCCGCTGCGGGCGGGGGCGACGCTGAATGAGGCTCTGACGGGGCCGTTGGTCGAGGCCGGCTTCCAGTCCGGGACGGTCGTGCTCCGGGACGTGGCGGTGAACCCGTTCCGCTACGTGATACCGGGGCCGCCGGACGGCGCCGATCATGTCGCGTATTTCTCGGCACCGCGGGCGCCGGAGTGGATCAGCCGGATCGAGCAGGCGAACGCGACCTTTGGCTGGGCGGATGGCAAGCCGTCGGTGCATTGCCACGCCGTCTGGACCGAACCCGACGGCAGCCGCCGCGGCGGCCACATCCTGCCGCACGAAACCATCATTGCCGAACCGGCGGAGGCTCGCGCCCGGGGATTTGACTCGATCCGGCTGCAGGCGGAAGCCGATGGAGAAACGAATTTCACCTTGTTCCAGCCGTTCGGGACGCGGGTCGCGGGTGCCGACGGGATTCTGGCACGGGTGAAGCCGAACGAAGACATCCTGACGGCGGTGGAGACGATCTGCCGCGACAACGGAATCACCGAGGCGACCCTCCGCGGCAGCCTCGGCAGTCTGATCGGCGTCCGGTTCAGCGACGGCGGCCGGGTCGACGACGATGCGACGGAGGTCCTGGTGCGTCAGGGCTGGGTGCGGAATGGGCGGGCGGCGATGGAATTACTGGTGGTGGATATGAAGGGCGAAGTCCACGAAGGATGGCTGGAGCGGGGCGAGAACCCGGTCTGCATTACGTTCGACCTGGTGCTGGAGGCTACGGCGTGAGGACCAGCTTCACGCCGGCGCCCGTTGCAGCCGCGGACAGACGCTTGTCCAGAGAAGCCAAAGGCAAACCGAGACGAAGCGCCCATTCCAGGTAGCACGCGTCGTAAACCGTCAGATCCCACGCCGCCGCCAGCGCGGATATGGGGCCGAATGCCAGCGCGGACCTGCGCTCGTCGATCTGGATCGGGAGGTCCCCCAGCATCGCCATTGCCTGCGTCCGATTTGCCAGGCTGATGCGTCCGCGACGTTTCGCGACGCGGAGGACATTGGCGACTTCCAACGGCCAAAGGCCGGGCACGACGGCACTGGCCTCGGCGACATTGGTGAGCAACGTGTTGGTTGCGTCGGTTGCCTCCCCCGGGAGAACCCATGCCAGGGCCGCCGAGCAATCCAGAACGCAAAGCACTATCGGCGGCCTTCCTCCCGGTATGCATCAAGTTCATCCCGGGTGAAGCTTTCTCCGCCTGCGGCGATGCTTTCCCGAAGGGCATGCAGCTTCGCCACAGCGTCCCGCGCCCGATTGGCCTCCGGGATTACGGGAACGAGTCGGGCAACGGGTTTGCCTCGGCGCGTGATGGTGACTTCCTGCCCATCCTCGACCCGATCGATAAGACTGCTCAGCCGGTTTTTCGCGTCGAACAGAGTGACCGTTTCCATTGCACCTAGCCTTTTCAGCTAGTGCACCTAGCCCTTTTTAGCTAGCCAGATAGCACAGGATGGACCGAGTTTCAACGCCCGGCCGCGACGCAGAACGCCACGAGCCGGAAATCATCGGCCGTCTAACCAGCGCAGTCCCAAGCAATGAACGCCGCACCCCACCGCAGTTAAGCCCGGCTTATCATCTCGTCGATTGCCCTGATGATCCGATCCTGATCGGCTTCAGCCAGGACTTCCAGCAACCCTATCAGACGCCTCACCGGCACCGAGGCGATATTCAGCGGATCGGCATAAACGGACTGACCCTGTACCGTTAGGCGCGGCGGAGGCGCCTCAAAGACTTGGGAAGTCGTCCGACAGCAACCCGTGCTGTTCGTGGAACGCGTCCAACGCGGAGATAACCGCGTCAAGACGTTCGTCCGAGGCCCGCTGCCGCGCTTCCTCCTGTTCAACGAAACCTGTCAACAAATACTCCACCGTTCCGGAAAGATTTCGGGTCAGCCCCTTCGCGCGAGTAACCAGATCCGTGTTGAGCGAGAGGTTCACCGCCTTCCGTCGCACGGAGCGGTCATACCCGGCAGGCGCCTCGACATTGCGATGCATCGTCATCTCTCAGGTTCAACCTGAACCGATTTATGCGCATAGCTTGCGTAAATCAAGATCGGCGCCCATCCGGAACGCGCCTCGCCTCCCTTCCCCATCCTCCCCACGCACCGTACAATGCAGCCCGACCAACCGGGGGGACACCATGCACTGGACCGATCGCCGCGAGCGGTACCGCGAGACCATTGCCGGTGAAGCCTGCATCCACCCCGGCTCCGTTTACGACGCCATTTCCGCGCGCATCGCCGAGGAACTCGGCTTCGAAATCGGCATGTTCGCCGGGTCGATCGCGTCCTTCACCGTGCTCGGCGCGCCCGACCTGATCGTCCTCACGCTGACCGAATTCGCCGCCCAGGCCTACCGGATCAACCGCGCCGGCAAGCTGCCGCTGATGGTGGACGCGGACCATGGCTACGGCAACGCGCTAAACGTCATGCGCACGGTGCAGGAACTGGAGACCGCCGGCGTCGCCGCGCTGATGATCGAGGACACGCTGCTGCCCCGCGCGTTCGGCGAGACAAAGTCGGGCGTGCTCTCGCTTGAGGAAGGCGTCGGCAAGATGCGCGCCGCCCTGGCCGCGCGCGAGGACCCCGCCCTGTTCATTATCGGCCGCACCAGCGCGCCGTCGATCACCGGCCTCGCCGACGGGATCAGGCGCCTGAAGGCATACGAACAAACCGGCGTGGACGCGCTGTTCATCGCCGGCGGCCTGACCCGGACCGAACTCGACGCCATCGCGGCCGAGATAACCATACCGCTGATGCTCGGGGGCGTCCCGGCCGATTTGCTGGACACGGCGTATCTGGCCAGCCGCGGCGTGCGGGTGGCGCTGCAGGGCCACCAGCCGTTCGCCGCCGCTGTGAAGGCGACGTACGACACGCTGAAGGCGCTGCGCGACGGGACGAAACCCTCAGCACTGACCGGAATCGCCTCGCCCGAACTGATGGCGCGTGTTACCCGCAACGGCGACTACAGGACCTGGACGGAAAAGTTTCTGAACTGATGACCATACTGACTGGCAAGGCCCGGCTCGCGGGCATCACCGGCTGGCCCGTCGGCCATTCCCGCTCGCCCCGGCTGCACGGGTTCTGGCTCGACCGCTACGGCATCGACGGCGCCTATGTGCCATTGCCGATTGAACCGGGGCACTTTCCGGAGGCGATACGCGGCCTGGTGCGGGCCGGGTTCGCCGGGGTCAACTGCACCATCCCGCACAAGGTGGCGGCGTTCGCGGTCTGCGATACCGTGGACGAAACTGCGCACCGCGCCGGAGCGGTCAACACGCTGGTCTTTCAGGACGGCCGCATCATCGGCAGCAACACCGACTGCTGGGGGTTCCTGGAAAACCTCCGCGCCAACGGGGTGGATCCCGCTTCCGGACCTGCGCTGATTCTGGGGGCCGGGGGCGCGGCGCGGGCTATCGGCGCGGCGCTGCTGGGGCTTGGCGTCACGGTCACGCTCGCCAACCGGACGCGCGCGCATGCCGATGCGCTGGCCCGGGACCTGCCGGGGTTGCAGGTTATCGACTGGGAACACCGCAGCGCCGCGCTGCCCGGCCATGCGCTGCTGGTGCACACGACCTCGCTCGGGATGGCGGGCAACCCGCCGCTGGAGATCGATCTCGACCGCGCGCCGCCGGGGCTGACGGTCGCGGACATCGTCTATGTGCCGCTGGAAACCCCGCTGCTCGCCGCCGCCCGGGCGCGCGGGCTGCGCTGCGTCGATGGCCTCGGGATGCTGTTGTACCAGGCGGTGCCCGGGTTCCGGGCGTGGTTCGGCGGCGACCCGGCGGTGGATGAGGCGCTGCGCCGGTTCGTGGCGGCGGACCTGCTGCCGGCGTGAGGATCATCGGCCTGACCGGCGGCATGGGAATGGGCAAGTCCACCGCCGCCGCCGCGTTTCGCCGTGCGCACATTCCCGTGTTCGACGCCGATGCCGCGGTCCATCGCCTGCAGGCAAAGGGCGGCCGGGCCATCGGCGCGATCGAGGCGGCGTTCCCGGGGACGATCCGCGACGGCGCGGTGGACCGCCCGGCGCTGCGGCAGGCGGTGCTGGGCAAGCCGGAGGCGCTGACCCGGCTCGAGCACATCCTGCATCCGATGGTCGAAGCCGAGGAGCGCGCCTTCGTCGCCCGTGCCCGCCGCGCCGGGAAGCGCGCCGTGGTGCTCGATATTCCGCTGCTGTTCGAAACTGGCGGCCATCTTCGGGTTGATACGGTGGTTGTCGTGTCGGCACCGCTGCCGGTACAGATCTATCGTGTCGGTCTGCGCCGGCACATGAGCCGCCAGGACATCGAAGCGGTCATAGCCCGGCAGATGCCGGACCGGGAGAAGCGTCGGCGAGCCGATGTCGTTGTGCGGACCGGCTTGTCGCGCAACCACACGCTGCGGGTGCTGAACCGGTTCAGCCGGGGGTTAGTCAATACTGATTCCGGCATATCGGTTAGATGTACGCAAAAACGTTGATTTCGATCCAAATTAATGCCACAAGCGGATCGCTCCTAAAGAAGTATACATTTATCGCGGAAAGCGACAGCGGCGATGGGCGACGCGGCAAACCGAATGTTGAACAGTCTTGACGCCAACCCGGTGGTCACGGGCAGGATCAGTCACCGCGACTTCAGCCGGCTGTACTTCAGCCCCCGGCACTTCCAGCCTGGCACGTTCAACGCTTATCTACTCGCGGCGATGCTGGTTGCAGCGGCGACGGCGATCCAGGTGGCGTTCGGTTCCGCCGTCCCCGGCGCCCAGTTCCTTTCGCTGTTTCCGGCGGTGATTGCGACAACACTGTTTTGCGGCACATCGGCCGGGTTTTTCTCGATCGCCATGGCGACGCTGTGCGCCTGGCTGTTCGTGCTGCCGGACGTGTTCTCGCTGCGGCTGGAAGGTGTCCGGCAGACTTCGGTGCTGCTGCTGTTTGCGGCAACGGCGAGTGCGGTGGTGTTCATTGCCGGGGCGATGCGTAAGGCGATCGACCGGGCCAGGCACCACACCCGAACCTTCGCCGCCATGTTCGAAGCCTACCCGGACGCCATCCTGCTGGCCGATCGGCGGGGCCGCATCGCGAACGTCAACCAGCGGATGGTCGATTTGTTCCGCGTCCCCCGCGGCGAACTCATCGGGGCTCACGTCGATAGCCTGTTGCCGGGACGGCTGCGGGATAACCACATGGCGCAAATGACGTCCTACGGCCACAATCCGCGGCCGCGCGAGGTCGGGGCGGGGCTGGACCTGTTCGCGGTGCGGGGCGACGGTGAGGAATTCGTCGTCGACGTCAATATCAGTCCGATCGAGATCGACGGCGAGGTGCTGACGATCGCCACGGTCCGCGACCGGACGGCCAACAAGGCCCTGCACAAGGCCCTGGCCGAAAGCCGCCACCAGCAGGCGATCCTGGAGGAGCGCGCGCTGCACGCCCGCGCCCTGCACATCGCGCTCGAGAGCACCACGGACAGCGTTATCGTCCTGGATCGGGAATGGCGGTTTACCTACCTCAACGAGCGCGCCAGCGCCCGGCTCGAACAGGGGCGCGGGCTGATGGGGCAGATCATCTGGGAGGTGTTCCCCGGGCTGGAGGACAGCCTCATCGGCATGGCCTGCCGCGCGGCGATGGCGGATGGGATGCCGACGCGGGCGGACGATTGCTTCGCTGCGTCGCGGGCGCATTTTGACGCGCATGCCTATCCGTCGCCGGACGGGTTGACGGTGTTTCTCCGCGACGTGACGGCGGAGCGCGAACTTGCCGCCGCAAAGGCCGAGAGCGATGCGATGCTGCGGCTGTTCATCGACCGCACACCCGCCTCCATCGCCATGTTCGACACGGAAATGCGCTACCTGGCCGCAAGCCGCCGCTTCGCGCTCGACCACCGCGTCGGCGACGGTCGGCCGGAGTCGCTTATCGGCCGCAGCCATTATGAGCTTTTCCCGGGTCTCGCCGAACAGCGGCGCGAGATTTACCGCCGCGTGCTGTCCGGCGAGACGCTGTCGGCCGCGGAAGACCCGGTCCCCCATGTCAACGGGCACACCGAGTACGTGCATTGGGAGATGGCGCCATGGCGCCGCGCCGACGGCAGCATCGGCGGCGCGGTGCTGTTCTCCGAAATCGTCACCGGCCGCGTTCAGACGGAGCTGGCGCTGCGCCAATTGACCGCAGACCTTGAGGCGCGGCTGCGGGAGAATGACGATCTGCTGGCGCGGTTGCGCAGCGAGACCGAGGCCCGGGAGGCGGCGCAGGAGCGGGCCACCCATGCCGAGCGGGTGGAGGCGCTGGGCCAGCTTGCCGGCGGCATCGCGCACGACTTCAACAACGTGCTGCAGATGGTTAAAGGGGCGGCCACGCTGATCGAGCGCCGACCGGGGGACGAACCGGGGGTTGCCCGCCTGGCGGGGCTGGCGATGGAGGCGGCCGAACGCGGCGGCGCCATCACGCGGCGGCTGCTCGCCTTCGGGCGGCGGGGGAACCTGCGTGGCGAGACGCTGGATGTGGCAGCGGTGCTCGGCAGCCTGAAGGAGATCTTCGTCCATACCCTGGGCGCCGGCATCGAGGTGCGTATCGGCGTGGCCGACGACCTGCCGCGACTGTTCGTCGACAAGCCGCAGCTTGAGACGGTCCTGGTCAATCTCGCCACGAACGCCCGCGACGCCATGCCCGAGGGCGGGCGGCTGACGCTATCGGCCGCGGCCGAGGACGTGCCAGCCGACGGAGTCGGTTTGTGCGCAGGGCGTTATGTGAGGATCGAAGTCGCGGATACCGGCATGGGCATGGACGCCAAGACGCTTGCCCGCGCTTACGAACCGTTCTTCACGACCAAGCCCGCGGGCGTCGGCACCGGGCTTGGGCTGCCGATGGCGCGCGGTTTCGCCGAGCAATCCGGCGGCGCACTGACCGTCGAGAGCAGCCCGTGCGCGGGCACCACCGTCAGGCTGTGGCTGCCGGCGCATGATGCCGGAAGCGGCAGCCAAGCGGTTGCGGCCGGCGATGAGGTTGAGCTCGCGGCTTGCGGGACCAGCGTCGCGAGGGCATCGGCGCGGGTTTTGCTGGTGGACGATGAGGAGGCGCTGCGCGAATTGCTGGCGCAGAATCTGGAGGATCGGGGCTATGGCGTGCTGACCGCCGCGGGTGGCGAGGAGGCGCTTGCGCTGCTCGCCGCCGGAGACGCTGTGGATGTGCTGGTTACGGACCTGTCGATGCCGGGGATGAACGGCATTGCCCTGATCCGGGCGGCGCAGACGGTGCGTGCGGACCTGCCGGCGGTGCTGCTGACCGGTTATGTCGGCGACGAGGCGGCGCTGGCGATGGGTGCGGCGATCGCCGGCGCCTATTCGCTGGCGCACAAGCCCATCGGCACCAACGACCTGGTTGACCGGATCGAGGCGCTTTTGGCGGGGCGATGATATCGGTAGAGAAAGACCCGGGTTTCCGGGTTTTCGTTGCGATTTCCATGATTTTCGATTGTTGCGTTGGAGCTGTTCCGTCGCAGGCGATTGATTCAGATCAATGTCGCGGGGGCCGCAAAGCCCACCATACAGATGACTGAATCTGGACCCGTACTTCATGCAACGATCCCGCCCGCTCGCCGCCGCGACCTTGTCGCTGATCCCAAGCCCGGTCCTGGCGCGCCTGACCGTATTACTGAACAGAGCAATGCGCCGCCGGCACCCGCGCCTGGTGGCTAATTTCGCCCGGCTCGACCCCGCCGTGGTGCATGTCTTCCCGAGCGACCTGCCGCACCGCTTCGCGATCGAATTCGGCGGCGGCAAGATGGACGTCCGCGTGCTGCGCGAAACCGGCGCCGGCGCCGCGCCCGATGCGGAGATCCGCGGCAACCTGATGGCGCTGATCGACCTTCTGGAAGGCCGCATCGACGGCGACGCGATGTTCTTCAGCCGCGAGATCGAGATCACCGGCTCCACCGCCGTGATCGTCGCCGTGCGCAACACGCTGGATCGCGAGGAGATCCTCATCAGCGACGAAATCGCCGCGATATTCGGCCCGCTGGAGCGGCCGGCGCGGCGCATCGCGCTGCGGGTGGATACCGCCATCAGCCGCGCACGCGCCCGGATTGCGGCGATCCATGCGCGGCTGCATGAAGCCGACGCTCCCGCGCGCGACCTCAGCGCCGAAACCGACGCGCTGCGCGCCGAAGTCAAGGCGCTGAAGACCCGACTCGCCAAACTTGATGTCAGACAGACGCGGGCCGATAGCGCCGCGACAGGAGCCCCATGAGCCTCGAACTGGTTTGCCCCGCCGGCACCCCGGCGGCGTTGCGCGCCGCGGTCGATGCCGGCGCCGATACGGTCTATTGCGGCTTCCGCGATTGCACCAACGCCCGGAATTACCCCGGCCTGAATTTCGACCCGGACGAGATGGCCGAGGGCGTCGCCTACGCGCACCGCTTCGGCCGCAAGGTGCTGGCCGCGGTCAACACCTTCCCGCGCGCAGGAGACGCCAGGCCGTGGCATGACGCGATCGACAACGCCGCTCGGGCGAACGTCGATGCGGTGATTCTGGCCGATATCGGCGTGCTGGACTATGCCGCGACGAAGCATCCGGAGCTGCGGCGCCATTTGTCGGTGCAGGCCTCCGCTTCGAATGAACTGTCGATTGCGTACTACCGCGACCGGTTCGACATTCGCCGCGTCGTGCTGCCGCGCGTGCTCTCGGTCGAGCAGGTCGCCGCGCTGGTGCGCCGCATCGGCATCGAGACGGAAGTGTTCGCGTTCGGCAGCGTCGGGCCGATGTCAGAAGGGCGGTGTTTCCTGTCGTCCTACATCACCGGCCTGTCGCCGACGTCTGAGGGCGCCTGCGCTCCGGCGAGCCATGTTTCGTACAAGGAGGACGGGCCGGAGACGCTGTCCCGCCTCGGCGAGGTGACATTGAACCGCTTTAGCCATGGCGAGCCGGCGGCTTACCCGACGCCGTGCAAGGGCCGTTACGTCACGCATGGCCGCACGTCGTACCTGTTCGAGGAGCCGATTGCGCTGAACGCGATCGATATTCTTGCGGATCTGCAGGCGGCCGGGGTGACCGCATTGAAGATCGAGGGGCGGCAGCGCAGCCGCGCCTATGTCACCGAGGTCGTCGGCAGTTTCCGCCAGGCGATTGACGCGCTCGATCGCGGCCAGGGCGGAGCGGTCGAGAACACGCTGGCATCCGTCGCCGAAGGTCAACGCCAAACCCATGGCGCCTACACGAAGGGCTGGAGATGACCAACACCATCAACGGCAAGCTGACGCTTGGCCCGCTGCTGTTCCATTGGACGCCCGAGGCGCGCCGGGATTTTTATGCCCGCATCGCCGATGAGGCGGAGGTGGAGAGCGTCTATTTCGGTGAAGTGGTGTGCTCCAAGCGGGAGCCGTTCTCCGAGAAGGACAATGAGGCGATCATCGCCCGGCTGGAAGCGGGCGGGAAACAGGTGGTGCGGTCTACCCTGGCGCTGATGACGCTGGACCGGGAGGTCGCGGCGGCGCGGGCTTTGGCGGAAAGCGGCGTGTTGGTCGAAGCCAACGACGTCGCCTGCCTGCAGGAGGTTTCCGGGCGGCCGCACGTCATCGGCCCGTATATCAATGTGTTCAATGAGGGGTCGCAGGACGTGCTGATCCGCGGGGGCGCGGTGCGCATCGTGCTGCCGGTGGAAGCCACCGCCGCCACCGTCCGCGTGCTCGCCAGCCGATCGGCTGTGGAAACGGAATTGTTGGTTTTTGGCAGGCAGCCGCTGTCGGTGGCGATGCGCTGCTATCACGCGCGGTCGCATGAGCTGACGAAGGATTCCTGCCAGTTTGTGTGCGGGCAGGACCCGGACGGATTGGCGGCGGACACCATCGACGGGACCAGCCTGCTGACCATCAACGGCACCCAGACGCTGTCGAACGGGTATCTGGTGCTGCTGCGGGAACTGGCGGCGCTACGCGGCATGGGGGTGACGCATTTCCGGCTGTCGCCGCAGCATGTGGATATGGTGGCGGTGGCCCGGACCTATCGCGCGGTGCTGGACCACGCGATCACGCCGGAGGAGGCCGCCGGGGATCTGGCCGCTCTGACCGCGGAAACCCCGTGGCAGAACGGCTTCCTGCACGGGCGGGAGGGTCTTGCCTGGGTGGAGAGCGAACTGTCACCCGCCTGAGACTGGCACGTGGGGGGGCGGCCGATGGGTGTGTGTCATGGCCGGATTTATTCCCGCCATCCAACTATGGTTGGTCCGGCACCGGCAAGTCGTGGATGGCCGGGCCAAGCCCGGCCATGACACGGGGAGCAGGCGCCGACACCCGGGGTAGGCGCGCGCGTTGCGGTTGCTACGCCGCGGCCTCGGTCCGCAGGTCCTGTAGCATCGTCATGTGCATCTGGATCACCATCCGGGCCAGGACCGCCACCGGCTCATACTGCTGGCCGGCCATGGCGCCGCTCAGGTAGGCCTGCTGGATGTTGAGAAGCTGCTGATGGCCGATGATCTGGCTTTGCAGATAATGGGCGTCGAAGTCCTTGCCGGACTGCGCCTCCAACTGCCCCAGCAGTTCAGCTTCGTGCGGGTCGAGGGCAAGGGGCTGCGGGTGGGCATCTTCGGTCAGAACCTGGGCGACTGTGGTCTGCTCCGCGACCTCGAACTCGGCGAATTGCTTGACCTTGGGGTGCGTGGCGTTTTTTACCGCGAGCTGGCTGATCTGCTTGGAGAAATTTCCCGCTTTGAGCGCCTGCTCCTTGTAGCCGGACGCGGTCAGGCGCGTCGGCGTGCCGGACTCGGCGACGCTCTGCGCCAGAGCCGCGCGGCGTGGGGCGGCCATGAAGGCCGATGTCGCCAGGATGCCGGAAAACGTCATGAGCGCGTTGCGCCGGTGCATGGTGATTCCTCCGCGTTGGGATTGTCCCGCCGCAACGCGGGCGCGGCGGGGCGGTTCAACCAAGACGGGTTACAGACCGGACAGGCACGCGGTTGCGTTACGCGACAGGCGGCAGATCGTAGAAACGCTGTGCGGTGCGGTGGAACAGGGCTGCTTTTTCGTCGTCCGAGCATCCGGTGGCGATCCGCTTGAAGGCGTTCCACAGCACGGGGTAGGCGCACATGCCCTTGTCCACCGGGAAGTTGCTCTCGAACATGCACCTGTCGGTGCCGAAGGTCTCGATGGCGTGCTCGAAGTAGGGGCGCCAGGCGGCGGCCAGTTCGCCGGAGGAGGGCGGCAGCGGTTGCTGCTCGAAGCCGAAGCCGTTGACGGCCATCGCCAGGCCGCCGAGCTTGATGTGCAGGTTGCGGCATTCCGCGAGTTCGGTGATGTAGGCGCGCCATTGCGCGAACACTTCCGCCCGCCGATCGGCGTAGGGGCCGACGCCGAGGGGGCCGCCGACGTGGTTCAGCACCACCTTTTGGTCCGGGAATGCCCGTAGTAGATCTAATAGATCGGCCAGTTGCGGGTGGTACAGCCAGGCCTCGAAGGTCAGGCCTAAGCGCCGCAGGCGGGCGAAGCCGGCACGAAAGGCGGGATCTTTGTAGAGGCCGGGGGGCGCGCCGGGAGGTGACGTCGGGGCGATGCCGGGATCGTAGGCGCCGATGTGGCGGATGCCTTTGAAGCGGCCGTTGCCCGCCTCGATATGGGCTTGCAGGACGGAGTCGATGCGCTCGGCCAGAGTGCAGTCGGCGTGGCCGACGATGCCGGCGCAAAGTGTTTTGCTGTCGCGGGCGGCGGTGGCGACGAACTCGGTTTCACCGACGGGCCTCAGTTCGAGCGGGCCTGTGGGGCGGTATTCCTGGCCGCACTGAATGAACACCGTGGCCAGCACGGTGTGGCCGGTTTGGATGTCGGCGGTTAGGTCTTCCAGCAGATACCGGTCCGGCCGTGCGCGCCAGAGATGGTGGTGCGGGTCGATGATCGGCTGGGCCGGATCGATGATGTCTTCATGCAGCTTGGCCAGCCAGTCGGGCCGGACGCTTGGGTGAGGAAACGGTTGGCGGGCCTGTTCTTGACTCGACATCGCGGCAACTCCCGGATCAGGGGCTTTGTTGTAACACAAGACCGGACAGATTTGGGGACGCTTCTCCTTTACCGCGCCTGGAAGTCGGGCAGGCGGCGTTCCGCCATCGCCCGGGTGCCCTCTTTGAAGTCGGCGGTGTGGCGCAGCCAGTCCTGTTCCTCGTATTCGCGCTCGGTGGCGCGGGCGACGGCTTCGGCCAGGCCGCGGCGCAGGGTTTCCCGAGTGGAGATGACCGCGAGCGGGGCGGACTGGGCGATCTCGGTGGCGAGTTCGATGGCTTTGGTCCGCACGTTTTCGGCCGGGACGCAGTAGTCGACCAGACCAATATTCAGGGCGTCCTCGCCGGTGATGCGGCGGCCGGTGACCATCAGCAGCGCGGCCTGCTGGTTGCCGATGAGGCGCGGCAGGGTGACGGTGAGGCCGAAGCCGGGATGGAAGCCGAGGCGGGTGAAGTTGGCGGAGAACCGCGCCTCCGGACAGGCGATGCGGAAATCGGCCATGACGGCGAGGCCGATCCCGGCGCCGATGGCGGCGCCTTGCACCGCCGCGACGATCGGCTTGTTGGTGCGCCACAGGCGTTGGGCTTCCTTGTAGAGGTGGCGGCCGGATTTGGCGCCGCGGGCGACTCCGTCGGGGCCGCGGGAGGCGAAGTCGGCGCCGGCGCAGAAATGCTTGCCCTCGGCGCAGAGGACGATGGCGCGGACCTCCGGGATGCGGTCGTAGTGTTCGAGCGCGTCGGCGATCTCGGCGACCATGTCGGTATCGACGAAGTTGTTCGGGCCGCGGCGGATTTCGATGGTGGCGATGGGACCGGAGGCGGCGGCGGCGATGTGCTCGTAGGGGCCGTGCTGCATGGTGGTTGGTTTCCTGCCCTTTGGTTTGAGGGCGGGAGATTAGGGCGGTTGGGGGGTGGGGCAAATGGTGGCGGCTGCCCGGTCGTGTGGTGTATAGTTCGGTCTATAGTTGCGAACGGAGGCTTTCCTGGCGGAAACCCGTATTGTGAAGCTGTTCAGTGACGGCGGCGGCCAAGCCTCGCGGCCCCGGGTTCGGGAGTGGCAGGATTTCTTCGCGCTCGTGCACTCGGTTGATGTGCCGGATGACTTCATGGCCGAGCGGCCGCTGAATGTGCCGCCGCCGGAGCATGGCGTGTTCGACGAATGACGGTGCTTTGGCCGCAAGGACCGCAGCGTCAAAGTCTTTCGCGGTGTTGGCGCAGAAGTGCGACCGTCTCCGGCAAATCTTGCGCAAGCAAGGTTTGGAGATAGTCGTCCGCTGATTTCGGCGGGTTGCGAAGGGCGGCGCGGTGGCGCGCAACCGCCGCGATCATCGTGGCTTCGTGCTGCCGCAACAGATCGCTGGCAAACGTGTCCGGGTGTTGCGCCTCGATGCCGAAGGGAGCCAGCCGATCGGCGGGGAAATCCTTCAGGTTCTTGGTCACCAAAACATCCGCGCCACCGGCGATGGCGGCGGCGAGAACGTGCCGGTCGTCCGGGTCCGGAAGGTCAACGGTCTCCATCAGGTGCTCGTAGCCGGTGACCAGACTGTTCGCCACATGGGCGTCCATCAGCTTGCGGGTCCGTGCGAGTTGTTCCTTCAGTTCCGGGCGCTGTTCCAGCACGGACCTGATCCATTCATCGTGGATCGCATCCGACCATCGCGCCTGGAAAAGCTCCGTCGTCGCCAGGCGCATCAGCAAATCACGCAACGGCGCGGGATAGAGCACGCAGGCGTCGAACAGCACCTTCGGCATCGCCATCGGTCGAGCAGCTTGTCAGTAGCCGAGGCCGAGTTCCTGGGCCTGCTGGACCAGTTCGTCGAGGGCATGGTGGCGGGCATCTTGCTCGCGCCGCTTGTAGGCGATGAGGTCGCCGTAGCGCACGCGGCGGTGCGTGCCCACCTTGTGGAAGGGCAAATCGCCGCGCTCGAGGAGGCTGATCAGGAATGGCCGCGAGACGTTCAACAGGCCGGCCGCCTGTTGGGTTGTCAGTTCCGCCTGAACGGGAACGACGGACACGGCGTTGCCCGCGGCAATCTGGCTCAGCCCGTCCAGCAGCAGGCGCACCGCGGCCGGCGGCAGGTCAAAGCTCTCGGTGCGGCCGGCTTCCGTCTCGGTGGCTTCGATGTGGAGGGTCCGATCATGGCCTGCCAGATGCGACAAGGCGTGGCTTGCCTCGCGGGCGAGGGTCATCTCGGCATCGCCCGGATGAGGCGGCCCGGACAGGGTGAACGTGATGGTCATGGGTTTCTCCAGCATCAGAAATAGCGTGCCCAAGGCATAAACGCAATAAACGAAACGCGAGCATGAGGGTAGTAGGATCTGCTCACCCGAGGCTGTCTGTCCCGGTCGAAACTGGCAACGCGGTCCTTGCGAAAAAAAGAGCCGGCCAAACACAGCAACGGGCGGGTGCCGCACCCAGAGAACGTCCTTGTGAGCACTCGTACAAAGCCATACTCTCGATAGAGCGACAATTTCGAGGCTACACGAGTGAGTGGCGATGCTGACCCCTTCAACCGACCAAGCTACCAGACCGTATCGTCGCGATTATCAGCGGCGAGCTCCCGGGCGCCCAAAAGCTGCTTGCAATCGATGTCAGGCAAGCATTCCCAATGATATCATTGGGAAAGGCACCTGTTTTCATCCGGAATGACGGGTCACACGAAGAGCTTGAAAGAGCCGATCATATCTCGATTCCACCGGCTTACGGCTTCATATCACGAGCCATCGCTTGCAGATAATGTTTGATGTGAAGCCGATTTGGAACATGCTGAACAGCCTCTCGATGATACCATTCACCCACTTCTTCACTCACATTGGACTTCCATACCTCCACACTAAGCCGATGGTTAAGCCGGGACAAAGAAAAGTGTGGCACCAGTCCGCCATAATTAGTCCATTGGCGGACAGAGATTTTTCGGCCAACACGCGAATGGGCGTGGAGTTCTTTTTGCACTCGATGGGATTGCAGCACAACAATCTAGCCAGCCTGCCATTTACGCTGCCAAAATTGGATATGCGGTTGGCTCCCGACCGATCAGGGGCGATCTTTGGCCCGTTCTGGTTTGGCGAGCTTCAACGGAGGAACGCACCACCTCGCCAGGATATAATGTTTAGCATTCGCATGTGTTATTCGGAGTATAGGGGAAATGAAAACGCTACATATACATATACCCCGTTGAAGGAATTCGCGAGAAGATCGAGAAAGCTACAATAAGGATATTTTTTGTCCGATTATCCCGGAGGCTCGACAGGGAGAGCCTCCTGCCGGATACGACAACGGCATTCTAAGCGATGCGTCTGGCGCTCAATTCCATATGACGAATGGCCAGACATGAACCACAAGCCGAGGCAACTGCGGGATACACAGATGCCCGCCCCTACCCCCCTCTCTTCCTCGCCCCATTCTTCCGCAGCAAAAACTCCCGCCCGATCTTCACCATCGGCACCCCGTCATACTCGACAATATCCGCCGTCGCATACGTCTCGTGCCACAGATCGGGCAGGAAACTCCCCGTCCCTACCACATCGATCGGCGCCTTCGCGTCCGCCATCACGCGGCACTTCTCCACCCCGAACCCGGACGACACGACGATCCGCACCTTGCGGTACCCCGCCTCGTCCAGCGTCTCCCGCATCCGCCAGATCGCCGCCGCGGAAACCCCCGTGCCGACCAGGAACCGCAATTCCGTTTCGCTGCGGTACCGCCGGATCGCACCGGGAGCATACCGTTCGAGCACCGCATAGCTCTCCGCCGGGTCCAGCCCCTCCAGGAACCGCCCGCCATGCGTATCCAGCCGGAACGCCAACTCCCCCCCCGCCGCCATGTCCGGAAACCGCTGGCACACCGCCAGCGAGTCGCTGATCTCACGCCCGAAATAATCCACCAGCACCGTCATCGGCTCGTTCGGATACGTCTCGCGGAACATTTCCGCCGCCCGCACCGTCGATCCGGCATAGCCGATCAGCGAATGCGGCATCGTTCCGTATCCGTGAGAAGCGCCGAACCAGTGCGCCGTGCCGTCATTGGCGTTGCCGATGAAGCCCTTCGCCCCTTCCTTTTTCGCCGCATCGCCGCCGACGGAAGCGGCATAGGACATCATGTCCTGCATCTCGGCCCCCGCGCAGTGGCGGGCCTCCATCGCCAGGAACGCAACCTCCGGCAGCGACAGCGCCATTTGATAAGCGTTATGAGCCGCCACGCTCGCCGGCCCGATCTTCTGCAGCAAAATCGTTTCCAGATCCGACATCTGCGCCAAACTACCAGTCAAATACACGATCGGCTCACCAGCACCCACCCAATCGCCTTCGCGGTAGATCAAATCGACATCGATCTCAATGTTCCGCACGGCCGCCACCATGTTCAGCCAGTTCAGCATCAGCCGCGGCGCACAGATCACCGGGCGGCGCAGGAAAATCGCATAGGTGACGCGCTTGTCGCCGAACGCCGAAACGATCTCCCGGGTGCGGTTGAAATAGCTGTCGGTGCGCGCGGCGATATCCGCCGCCACATCCGCCGCCGGCTGTTCGATCGCCTCGAACTCCGCCTTGTCGGCGTTCACTGGGCGGCCAAAGCGTGAGACGTCGTCGGCACGCGGCGGGATTTCAGTTCCTCCGCCACCAGGAACGCCAGTTCCAGCGCCTGTTCGGCATTCAATCGCGGATCGCAGAAGGTTTCATAGCGTTCGCTCAGGTCGGCCTCCGACAGGCGATGCGCACCGCCGATACATTCGGTGACATCCTGGCCGGTCATTTCGACATGCACGCCGCCCGCCCAGGTGCCTTCCGCGGCGTGGATGTCGAAGAAACTCCGCACTTCCTGCAAGATCGAGTCAAAATTCCGCGTCTTCAGCTTCGCCACCGTGCTGATGGTGTTGCCGTGCATCGGATCGCTCAGCCACAGCACCTTGTGCCCGGAGCGCACGACGGCGTGGACCAAAGCCGGCAGGCGCGCCTGGATCTTGTCGGCGCCCATCCGGCTGATCAGCGTGATGCGGCCGGCTTCGTTGCGCGGGTTCAGGATATCCAGCAGCTTCAGCAACTCATCCGGGTCCTGGGTCGGCCCGAGCTTGACGCCGAGCGGGTTTTGCAGGCCGCGCAGGAACTCGACATGGGCGCCATCGATCTGCCGGGTGCGGTCGCCGATCCACAGGAAGTGGGAGGAGCAGCCGTACCAATTACCAGTGGTGGAATCGACCCGGCTGAGCGCCTGTTCGTACGGCAGCAGCAACGCTTCATGGCTGATGTAGAAATCGGTCTCGCGCAGGTCGCGGGTGGTGGTGCTGCTCATGCCGCAGGCGGCCATGAACGACAGCGTTTCATCAATCCGGCCGGCGAGGTCCTTGTAGCGCCCGGCCAGCGGCGACCGTTCCACGAAGCCCAAATTCCAGCGATGCACCTCGGACAGATCGGCGTAGCCGCCGGAGGAAAACGCGCGCAGCAGGTTCAGCGTGCTGGCGGACTGGAAGTAGCCGAACTCCATGCGGCCCGGATCGGGGATGCGCGAGGCCTCGGTGAACTCCGGCCCGTTGATGATGTCGCCGCGATAGCTGGGCAGGGTGACGCCGTCGATGGTTTCGGTGTCGGAGGAGCGCGGCTTGGCGAACTGGCCGGCCATGCGGCCCATCTTCACCACCGGCAGCGAGGCGCCGAAGGTCAGCACAACCGCCATTTGCAGCAGCACGCGGAACGTGTCGCGGATGACGTTGGCGGTGAAATCCGAGAAGCTCTCGGCGCAGTCGCCGCCTTGCAGGACAAAGGCCTTGCCTTCCGAGGCCAGGGCAAGCTGCGCCTTCAGGCGGCGGGCCTCGCCGGCGAACACCAAAGGCGGGTATTTGCGCAGGCGGGCTTCCATGTCCGCCAGCTTCGCCGCGTCCGGGTATGTCGGCACCTGCCGGATCGGGCAGTCGCGCCAGGAATCGGGGTTCCATGGGCGGGCGGATTGGGCGCTGGCGGCGGTGGTGTTCGGCATAAGCGGGTCTCCTGAAGCTGTCTTATGTCGCGAAATGGCGGAAATGGCTACAGGTTGAAGACATCGCCCCGGGCAGCCGGCAGACCGTTACAAACGGCGTCGTCGCGGCGGGTGTCGTGACGCACCGCAGTGCGGCACGCGGACGATCACGGGGGATTGCGCCGCTGCGCCTGCGATGACAAAAGCAAGGCATTCACGATCCGGGGAAGCGAAAAATGCCGAAGATGCCTGCCCCTCTCCGCCTTGTCATTTTTGACTGCGACGGCGTCCTGATCGACAGCGAAACGCTGTGCGACCGGGTCGTTTCGCGGGAACTGCTGCAAGCCGGATGGGACCTCCCGCCCGAGGAATGCCACCGGCTGTTCGTCGGCCTGACCTTTGCCGATATCCAACGCGCCGCGGAGGCCCAGCTTGGCCGCTCGCTGGGTCCCGATTGGGTCGCCGGCATCGTCCAGCGCGTCACCGAAGTCATGGCGGTGGAGGCATATGCCATGCCCGGCGCGCGGGAAGCGCTGGAGGCGACGCTGGCGATGGGGCTGCCGTTCCGCGTCGCCTCTAATTCGTCGCGCCAGGAAATGGCCGCCAAATTCACCCATGCCGGCCTGGCCGACATGCTGAAAGGCCGCGTGCACAGCGCCTATGACCTGATCACGCTGGGCAAGCGCGGCAAGCCCGACCCGGCACTGTTCCTGAAGGCGGCGGCGGCCGAGGGCGTGCCGCCGGAAAGCTGCCTGGTGATTGAGGACTCGCTGGCCGGCGTGCGCGGCGCGGTGGCGGCGGGCATGACGTGCCTGGCCTATATCCCGAAAGGCGACGGCAAGGCGCTGACGCAGGCGGGCGGCATTCCCTTCTCCTCGCTTCAGGCGCTACCTGACCTGATTCGCTCCTACCTGCACGGAACCCCATGACCATTGATGCGCTGATCGACTATTATCCCTGGCTCAAGGCCTTTCATGTGATCTCGATGGTCGCGTGGATGGCCGGGCTGTTCTATCTGCCCCGGCTCTACGTCTACCATTGCGACCTGCAGATCGGCAGCGTCGAGACCGAGCGCTTCAAGCTGATGGAATACCGGCTGTTCAAGCAGATCATGAACCCGGCGATGATCGCCACATGGACGTTCGGGCTGCTGCTGGTGATGACTCCCGGCGTGGTCAACTGGGCCAGCGGATGGTGGCACACGAAACTGTTCTGCGTGATCCTGATGACCGCGTTCCACATGGCGCTGGGCCGCTGGCGCAAGGATTTCATGCGAGACGCCAACACACGGCGCGGGCGGTTCTATCGCATCGCCAACGAACTGCCGACGGTGCTGATGGTGATCATCGTCATCATGGTGATCGTGAAGCCGTTCAATTAGGCGGACTTCCCAACGTTCCGGTCGCGAAGGCGAGCGTGACGGCCGCGGTCAGCGCCGCGCTGTAGGCATCCGCGCGGGCCTGCCGGGCCCGGGCAAGCGCGGTCTCCGCCAGCGTGACGCTGGTGATGGAGCCGACGCCGTTCCGATAGGCCGTCAGCGCCGCGTCGAAGCTGGTCTGCGCCGCGGCGACCAGCGAGGAGGTAGCGGCATAGGCCGCGATGCTGGTGCGCAGCGCGTTGTCCGACAGGACGATCTGCCGTACGGCATCGTCCTGGCGGTGCGTCAGGGCAATGCTCGCGTTCTCCGCCTTCGCCCTCGCCTGCCCCAGCAAAGCCGCCCTCGTCCCGCCATCATAGATCGGCATCGTAACGCCAAGAATGATGCTGGCGCCAAGACCGGATCCGGACAGATTGACCAAAGGCGGTTGCGCGCCGACCGACGGAACGGCCGTAAGGTTCAACTGTCCATTGCTGTAGGACACGTTGCCCGACGCGAACACCTTCGGCAGGAACTCGGCCTGTGCGGCGCGGATCTGCGCCATGCCGGCTTGCTGCAACGCATAGGCCTGCAACACGTCAGGCCGCCGTCCGATGGCATCGGCGATGGCGGCTTCGGTCATCTGCGTCGCCGGGGAGGCGATCGGGCGGCCGTCCACCTGTGCGATGTCGATCCGGGTGACCGGGCTGAGACCCGCAGCGGTGATCAGGGCGAGGTACTTGTCCCGCACCATCCCGTCCGCGGTCACCTGCTCGAGTTCCGCCTGTGCCTTGCCCAACCGCGCCTGGGCGGTTTCGACCACCGTGCCTTGTTGCTGGCGCAGTTTGGCCTCGGCGGCGGACTGCACCAATCCGGCGTTCGCCAGCGAGCTTTTCGCGGCCGCCTGCCGATCGCGGGCGGCGGCATAGGCGTAGAAGGCGAGCGCCACGTCGTAGATGACCTGCTGGTGGGCGGCGGTGAAGGCGATGTTGGAAACGATGGAAGCCTGCTCGGCGGCATCCACCAGCGCCGCACGCTGGCCGAAATCGAACAGCAGCCACTGCATGGATGCCGCGCTGACGGTGCCTTGCCCGGCGGTCCGGTTGCTGACGCTGAACCCCTCCACATTGACCGATGGCTGGTCCTGCCGCTGGTAGACGCCGAGTGCGGCAACCGTCAGGCGCGGAAGATAGGTGCTGCGAGCGATCCCGACCGAAAGTGCGGCGTCGCGGGCGGCATTCCAGGCGGAACCGGTCAGTGCGTTCCGGCTTTCGGCAAGATCGATCAGCGCGGGCAGGTCGTAGACCTTCCCCGGCTCCAGATCGGGTGCGGGACGGATATGCGCGAGTTGCTGGTTCTCGGGCAGTTGGAATCCGCTGCCGGGGGCGGGCTGAATGTCCGGCTTGCCTGACACGATCTGGCCGTCCGCCGCCGTTTGCGGCCGCCACGGGCGGCTTGCGTCCGGCGGCGCGAGGTCCAGCGCCGATGTCGCGCAGGCGCTGAGGCCGAGACCCAAACACAGCAGGGAAGCTGCGTTACTGAACCGCATAGTGGGTGTCCCCGCTGGCTGCGGTGCGTTCCGCCCGGCATTCGGCCTCGATACGGCGCAGCCGCGCATCGATGATTGCGGCGAACGGAGACGCGCCATTGGGTTTCGTTACGAGGGCGACATCCGCGCCGTTGGCGAGCGCTTCAAGCCGGTGGGCAACCGGGCCGGATGCGGTCAGCAACAGCGGGCCGCACAGCAGCGACATCTGTTCGACGGTTGCCTTACGGCTGCTTATCCAGGTGTCGGCGGGGCGAACCGTTGATGGTTCGCAGTCGATCAGTTCCAGATCATTGACGATCGAACCGATCGACCGTTGCGCCTCGGCGAGCGCGCGGCGTTTCGCTTCAGGGCCGGCAAGCGAACGCAGCAGTCCCAACCCGCGGCGGATGCCGGCATCGATGCGCCCCCCGACACTGACGGGCCAGATGGTGACGGTAACGGCGAGAACGACGAGGTTGCCGATAAGGATGCCGATGACCCGGTCGCGGGCCACGGTCATATCGAACGAGGGACCGCTGCCCTGCAACACGCACAGCACGAAGGCGAAGGCGATCTGGTATCCGGCATAGGCGATCCTTTCGCGCCCGGCGGCGACCCATGCCGCCGGCAGAAGGCACACGACCACCACCGCCAGCAAACTGGCGACCGAGACAATATCCGGGATCAGGAAGATCATGGCCGCAAGCCCCACGGCCGCGCCGATAAGGCAACCGGCAATCCGCAGTTGCATCTTCTGGATCGTGTCCGCCGTGGTGCCAAGCGCCACGATATAACACGTTATCATACAGGTATGAATACCCGGCCAGTCGAGAAGCTGGTAGAACAGATAGCAGAACATCGCCGCGGCAGTCGTCTTGATCGCGCCGCGCTGATAAGCGGGATTGCTGAAAGCATCCGGTTTGAAGAAGCCGCCTTCGTGCTTCGGTAGGCCTTCAGATGGTTCCGGCATCGGTTCGGCGAATGTGGCCACGACATCGGCCAGTCCATCGGCGATCGCGACCGATCCCGCCGAGAGTTCGTCGCACGTCCCGGGTTCCAGCCGTATTTCGACGCCGGTGGGATAGTCACCGCGGGCGAAAACCTCCGCAGCGGCCGTCAGCGCGCGGCCGATCGGCGCGGCCACGGGTGCGGGCAGACTGGCGACGGGTTCTTGATCCGCCATTTGAACAAGCGTCAGCAGCGCGACAGTCGATCCCGCCGCACAGCGCAGCGCGGCGATATCGGCTGCGGGCGAGGTCCGCTCCAGGGCGGCAAATTTCAGTAATTTCAGCAGCTCCGCGTCGCCTTCCCGCAGGGTCTCGGCCAAATCGTGCCGGATCGTATCGTTTGACTCCGTCAGCATGGCCGCCGCCAACCGCATCCGCCGTGCCAGTTCGCGCTGAACCAGGCTGCGCGGGGCCGGCGCCGCCAGGAGGTTCACCACGACTGAAACCGCGCAGGGAACAAAGGCGCACAGCCACGCATAGAGCAGCGCACGCGTAGCCAACTCACCGAGGGGCGCCTGGCCGAGGACGTCCAGGCCATAGGCCACGATGAGCGCCAATACGCCTGCCAGGATATCGAGCTTGCTTGCCGTTGCAACGAAAAGCACGAGCAACGAAACGGCAGCCATGCAGATCACCAGACGAAACGGCTGGTCCAGCACCAGATTGGCGAGCACGAAGAGGATGCCGACAAGCAGCGACATCAACACAATAACCGCAACATTCTGGATCAGGCTGCCAACCCGGTCCGCTTTGTTGAGGAAGAAGGCGATATAGACGCTGAGGGCGATCTCGGGCAGTGCGTAGATTTCGTTGATCAGCGCTGTCAGAGTGCAGATCGCGGTCAGCCGGACGGCAAATTCCAGCCGACCGGGGGCGGGCTGCAGGTCCGGGAATAAACCGGCCCCGGGTGCGTCGTGCGGCTCAGCGGCAAGAGTTGCCATAGCCGATTTCGACCACGGCGCTGGCTCCGGCGCGCATCAGGGGTTCCGGCGGATCGATCAGGCGGATGCGGACCGGGAATCGCTGCGCCACCCGCACCCAGTTCATCGATCGCGCAACATAGGGCAAGGCGCGCGGCAAGCCGATGCGCCCCTCGTCGAGCACGCCCCAACCGATGCCTTCGACGACGCCCTTTATCGGCTGCCGGCGGTCGATCAGCGAATAGGCCGTGACGCACGCGCCGGATCGGATCGCACCCAGGTCGCCCTCGCGAATGTTAGCGGAAACAAACCATGCATCGGTGGCGATCAGGGTGAACAACGACTGGCCCGGAGCGACGATCTCTCCCGACAACACGGAGAGTCCGGTCACACGGCCATCATGCGGCGCCCGCACTACGGTCTGGTCCAGCGCCCGGCGAGCAATCGCAAGGGCTGCTTCCCTGGCCTGCACGGTGGCAGTTTCCACATCCAGGGTGCCGATGGCCTGTTGCGAGGCGATCTGCGCCTGGCGCGCCTGGGCGAGTGCGGTGGCTGTGTCGGCCTCGGCCACGCGGGCCTGGTCGAACTGCTGGTAGGGAATATAGGATTTCGCAGCGAGCGGGCGGAGCCGTTCCACCGTCCGGGCAGCCAGCGCGTGGTTTTCCTCCGCATGCGCGATTTGCTGCGTTGCGACAGTGGCGTTGGATGTCTCGACCGCGATCGAGCGCCTGCGCGTTTCCAGCAGTCCGCGGGCAACCGCCAGGTCCGACTCCGCCTGATCGACCGCAAGCTGGTATGGAGCAGGATCGAGGCGGAACAGTTCATCTCCCGCCTTGACCAGCTCGTTCTCGCTGACCCGCATCTCGGCGACGCGGCCGGCGACCGCCGCGGCAATGTGCACGACATCCGCATCGATCGAGGCGTCGTCTGATGAAACGGAGGTTTGCGATTGGCGGTAGGCGGCAAAGCTGGCCGTGACCGCGCCGGCGATAATCACCAGCGCTATGACGCGGCCAAAACGTTGTTCCTGCGGCTTCATTGCTGGAAATACCACAGCCAGACCGCTAGTCCGGCCAGCAGTCCGAGGCAGACATAGACGCCGAATTTCAGCGGCAGAAGTCTATCGATGCCAAGCGCGATGAACACGGTGCGTCCTAGCAGCGACGATGCGATCCCCAAGACCAGGCACACCATCCACGCGGGAAAATAGGCACCAGCGATGGAGAAGGTTGGCGCGCCGCCCATTCAGCGGGGGCGCCGTGCGCCATGGCGTTGCGCGTCCTCATCCCGGCCGGACGCGTCATGGCCCGAACCTTTCGGTCCCGCGCATAACCGCGGTGACCGGCATCCGGTAGGCCAAGGCAACGATAAGGCCGTCATCTTTGAAATGGTATCACCTCCATTCCGAAAACTACAGCAATCAGTTGCTTCTCTTGCATTGCCGGCAACGTTGCCGGCACGGGTGGGCCGGCCTCCCGCTATCGATAGGCGTCGGCTTGTCCGAGCCACCTATGCCAGCACCTTGCCGCGACCGCTGGCCCGGACAAGCCGGGGCGGGGCCATGACGATAGGGGGAAGAACGCTACGCCGCCAGTGTCTCGACAATGCTCCCAAGCCCGGGGACCTGCTCCGAAGGCCCGACCGTCGCCAGTGTCGGGGCGGCGCGGAAATGGCGGACGGCGGCGCGGCGGACGTCCGCCTCGGTGACCGCGTTGATCTTCCCCAGGACCTCTTCCGTCGAGATCACCCGGTTGAAGGTCTGGATCTGCCGTGCCAACTGCTCGCACCGGCTGCCGGTACTCTCCTGCGACATCAGCAGGCTGGCCTTCACCTGGGCGCGCGCACGGGCGATCTCCGGCTCGTTGACGTGAAGCTGAACCTTGTTGAGTTCGTCCAACACCACCGGCATCAGTTCCGCCGCCTCGCTTTCGCCGGTGCCGGCATAGATGCCGAACAGGCCGCCATCCTTGAACGGCGAGGTGAACGAGTAGATCGAATACACCAGCCCGCGCTTTTCACGGATCTCCTGGAACAGCCGCGATGACATGCCGCCGCCCAAAAGCGTCGACAGCAGAAGGGTCGCATAATAATCCGGATCGCCGTACCCGACGGACGGAAACCCGAGCAGGACGTGCACCTGGTCGAGGTCGCGGTCCTCCCGATACTCGCCACCCTTGTATGTGGCATCGTCGAAGCGCGACCGCGAACCTTCGGGCAGGTCGCCGAAATGCATGTCCACAAGCTCAAGAATCGCCTCATGCCGCAGCTTGCCGGTGGCGGCGATGACGATGTTCCTATGGGTGTAGTTGCGCCCCATATATCCGGTCAGCACCGACCGACCCATGCCCTTGATCGCCTCGGCGGACCCCAGCACCGCGCGGCCGAGCGGCTGGTCTGGGAAGGCCGTCGCCTGGAAATAGTCGAAAATGATGTCGTCGGGCGTGTCGTTCGCCTGGCCGATTTCCTGGAGGATGACGCTGCGCTCGCGTTCCAGTTCTTCGGGTTCGAAGGTCGAATGCGTCAGGATGTCGCCGATGATGTCGAACCCAAGCGCGGTGTCCTCCTTCAGCAGCTTGACGTAATACGCGGTCTGCTCGCGCGCGGTGTAGGCGTTGATGTGGCCGCCGACGGCCTCGACCTCTTCGGCGATGGCGGCGGCGCTGCGCGAGGCGGTGCCCTTGAACGCCATGTGCTCCAGGAAATGGGAGACGCCATTTTCCTCGGTGGTTTCATTGCGCGAGCCGGTGGCGACATAGGCGCCGACGGAAACGGTCTCGACGCGATCCATGCGTTCGGTGACGACCGTCAGACCGGACGGCAGGCGGGTGACTTGGATCGGCTCATCCATGGCTGTGCGGTCTCTTCGATCTGCTGGTTGTGTCGGACCGCATGTGTGCACTGCCCGGGGTGGCGCGCGCAACCATGTGGTAAGACACCGGTATGGCGTAGATGGCGTCGTTCCAGGGTTTCCGCCAGCCCCATCATCCGGTCCATCGGCAGGCGTAGCCAAGCCGTGTCAAATCCGCCGCGCAGCGGCGGGTCCGCAGCCACGCGCGACGCAACCGATCGGGACCGATGTCGCTCGCCAGGTCTTCATCATGGAGGACTTTCAACATCCACCGCTTTACCGGTCTCCCGGCGCACTGCCGGTCCGCGTGGACTCCTGTCACCGCTGACAGGTGTTAGTCCTGCGGCTTGAACCGGTAGACTTCGGCCTCGCCGGGGAACGATGCCGCCCGGACGTCAGCGGCATACTGCGCCGCAGCGGCGGTTACGGAAGAGCGGATGTCGGCGTAGCGGCGGACGAATTTGGGCGTCCGCTCGAACATTCCCAGCATGTCGTCGCTGACCAGAATCTGGCCGTCGCACACGGATGAGGCGCCGATGCCGATCGTCGGCGCGGCAACGCTGGCTGTGATTTCCGCGGCGAGGCTTTCGGCGACGCCTTCGACGACGATGGCGAAACAGCCCGCTTCGTCGGCGGCGCGCGCCTCGGCCAGCACGCGGGTGCGTTCGTCCGCGGTCCGGCCCTTGGCCTTGAACCCGCCATCGATGTGAACCGCCTGGGGCCGCAGCCCGACGTGGCCCATCACCGGCACGCCGCGCTGCACCAGGAAGGCGATGGTCGGGGCGAGCGCCTCGCCGGCCTCGATCTTCACCGCCTGGCAACCGGTTTCCTGCATTACCCGGACGGATGACGTGAATGCCTGCTCGGGAGAGGCTTCGAAGGAGCCGAACGGCAGGTCGATCACGACCAGTGCGCGAGACGATCCGCGCACCACGGCCTGGCCGTGCAGGATCATCATCTCCAGCGTGACCGCGGTGGGTGTCGGCAGGCCGTGGACGACCATGCCGACGCTGTCGCCGACGAGCAGGACATCGACATGCGGGTCGAGCAGTGCGGCAACCGGCGCGGTATAGGCGGTCAGGCTGACGATTTTGGCGCGGCCCTTCATCGCCCGGATGGCGGGTACCGTGATGCGGCCGGGGCGCTGCTGGTTCGGCATTCTTTGGATCTCCCGTCGGGTGCGTATCCGGATTTGCTGAGACGGGCAACCGTACGCCCCGGTTTCGAGGCGCCTCTTTCACGATGACGGTGCGCCGCCGGGAACTCAAGGCGGCGCGGAAAACGCGGCTTTTTAAGGCAGATGAACGCAGATAAAGGGGATGGAGTCTGATCGCAGCGACCCGGTCCTCTGGATAGTGGCCCCGGGACAGCGCAGCAATAATCCCCTTTATCTGCGTTCATCTGCGTTTAAATTTAAGTCAAGACCGGAACAGGCTAGGCATTCGTGGCACCTAGGCGCGAACGCCCGAGCCGCGAACAACCTTTTCAATCCAGCAGCCAGGACGCTGCCGCGGCCCGGGCGATCTCCCGTACCTGCTTCAGCAGCCCGGCGCCAACCGGTATCCCCTCAGCCATCCGCCTCTCCGCGCAGCGCCACTGCGGATCGCCCGCCACCATCACCGGCCGAGCCGGATCAACCGGCACGGTCCCCCGCAGCGACGTCATGAACACCGCGACATCGGCCTGGAAATCCCCCGTTTCGCGAAAAATATCCGGATCGATCGCCATGAAGAAATGACCGATATCCTGCCCCACCGGCTTCTTCGTGTGCATCGGGTCGGTAATCAGCGTCGCCCCCGACAGACACGACGCCAGGATGTTCACCATCACCGCCAGCCCATACCCCTTGTAGCTGGAGTTCTCCGGCGAGCCGCCCAACGACGTCAGAAACCCGCCCTTCTCCCTTGCCACTAGCGGATCATTCGACGGGTTGCCATCCCTGTCCAGCACCCAGCCATCCGGCGCCGGCAGCCCCTCATTCGCCTTGTTGCGCACCCGGCCCGCCGCAACCGTCGTCGTTGCCATGTCCAGCAGGAACGGTACCCCATCCGCGCTCGGCGCCGCGAACGACCACGGGTCCGTCCCAAGCCGCGCCTGTTTCCCGAATGTCGGCGCGACCTGGATGCCGGACGCCGACGTGCAGGCCATCCCGATCAACCCCCGCTCCGCCGCCATAAGCGTGTAGTATCCCGCCGCGCCGAAATGCGCCGAGTGCTTCACCACGGCGATCGCCATCCCTGCCGCCTTCGCCTTGCGAATCGCCGCCGCCATGGCGAATTTCGCCGGCACATGCCCCAACCCGCCGCCGCCATCCACCAGCGCGGAGACCGCGGTCTCGCGCAGAATCCGAGGCTGAGCATCCATCCTCGCCCGCCCGTTGCCGCGCAGCCCGTCATAGGCCGGGAGCATCGAAATCCCGTGGCTGTCCACCCCATGCAAGTCGGACCACGCAAGAATTTCCGCAGTTGTTTCCGCGTTCTCCTCCGGCATCCCCCACCCCAGCAGAATAGCTTTCAACTGGGCGCGGTGATCGGCGTACGTCGCGGGCATGGCTGGTTTCTCCGGACTCGGGGGCTGCAAAGCTTGCGCGTCCCCGGCCTTCCGGCAAGGGTAGCGCCACGTAACAAGGAGACGCGCATGGCCGGCAGCGAGGCGCTGTTGCGGGCCCGATTCGGGATCGACCTGCCGGGAACCGACATCCCCGATGCCATCGCCGGCCTGATCGATCGCCGCGTCACCCGCCGCTACACCGATCAGGACGTGCCGGAGCCGCTGCTGGACGCGCTGTTGGCCGCCGCCCAATCGGCGCCCGCGAAATCGGATCTGCAGCAGTATTCCATCATCGTCATGCGCGACCGCCACCGCATCCAACAGATCGCCAACTGGATCGTCTCGATGGACTGGCTCGCCACCGCACCGGTCTTCCTGGTCTGGTGCGGCGACATGCGGCGCGGCCAGCGGCTATGCGCGATGCACGGTATGCCGCACGCCAACAACAACCTCGATACGTTCCTGAACACCGCCGTCGATTGCGCCCTGGCCATGGGCCAATTCATGGCGGCGGCCGATGCGGTGGGCCTCGGCACCTGCCCGATCAGCTACGTGCGCAGCCATATCGAACGCGTCTCGCCCCTGCTCGGCCTGCCGGACGGCGTCTATCCCGTCGCCGGCCTGACCCTCGGCTGGCCGCAATTTCGCCGCCCGGTGTCGATGCGCCTGCCGCCCGCGGTCGTCGTGCATCGCGAACGTTACGACGACAGCGCTCTGGAGACCGACATCGCCGGCTACGACCAGCGCCGCACCGCCCGCGATCCGGTCGCGGCCAGCAACCTGAAGAACAACGACATCTACCCGCCCCGCGACGGCGTGGGCTGGAGCGAGAACGCCGCGCGCCAGCTTTCGGTGCCGGAGCGTTTCGGCTTCGCCACCTACCTGAAGACCAAGGGATTCGATCTTGCCTAACGACGCCGATCTGATTGTCCGGACGCAAAATGTTCGCGCCAAACATGCGGCCAGCCTGATCGTTTGGCGCATCGAAAACGGGGAGACGCACATGCTGATGGGCATGCGCGGCGCGAAACATCGTTTCATGCCCAACCGCCTGGTGTTTCCCGGCGGCCGGGTGGATCCGGCCGACATGAAGGCACCCTGCGCGACCGGGATCTCGGCGCATACCGAGGCGATGCTGCGCAAGAACGCCAATGCCGCCCTCGCCCGCGGCCTGGCCGCCGCCGCCGCACGGGAATTGCAGGAGGAGACCGGGCTGTCGCTCGGCACCCCGCCACGGTTGGACGTGCTGCATTATCTGGCCCGCGCGGTCACCCCGCCGGGGGCGCCGATCCGGTTCAACGCACGGTTTTTTGCGGTCGCGGCGGAGCATGTGAGCGGAACGAACGGCGGCGACGGGGAACTGGAGGGTTTGCGCTTTTACGCCATTTCGGAAGCCCTCAGCCACGACCTCGCCAGTCCCACCCGCAAGGTTCTGGGTCGGCTGGAACTGTGGCTCGCCATGACGGAGGCGGAACGGAACGCCGAGACCCGTATGCCCGTGCTGATCCGCGACCAGGGCTGGCGGATGGAATAGCGGCCACCGATTGTGTCGCCTTGGAGTGGTATCGGATTTGCTTCGCTCCGGATGCGTATCCGCAACCCGAGGCACGTTCGATGACCGAACCGTATTTTTTGACCATCGCACAGGCATCCGCCCTGATCCGGGTCAGGAAGCTCTCCCCGGTCGAACTGACCGAGGCCTGCCTTGCGCGGGTCAAACGGTTGGACGGCCGCCTCAACAGTCATCTCCTGCTGCTTGAGGAACAGGCGCTGGCGGATGCCGCGCAGGCGGAGGCTGAGATTGCCGCGGGGGATTGGAAGGGTCCGCTGCACGGAATCCCCATCGGCCTGAAGGACATCTTCAACACCGCCGGCATCCCGACGACCGCGCATTCCGCGCTGTTCAAGGAGCACGTCCCGGCAGAGGATGCCTTCACCGTAAGCCTTCTGCGCGACGCCGGTGCCGTCATAACGAGCAAGTTGGCGACTTGGGAATTTGCCATCGGCGGATCCTCGTTCGACCTGCCCTGGCCGCCGGCGCGCAACCCGTGGGAGGTGTCGCTTGATCCGTCCGGTTCGTCGTCGGGTTCCGCCGTCGCGGTGGCGGCGGGACTGTGCCTCGGCGCGATGGGCAGCGACACCGGTGGTTCGATCCGCGGGCCGGCGGCGTGGTGCGGCATTGCCGGGCTGAAGCCGACCTATGGGCTGCTCAGCCGGCGGGGGATTTTGCCGCTGTCGTTCTCGCTGGATCATGCCGGCCCGATGTGCTGGACCAGCGAGGATTGCGCGTTGATGCTGCAAGCGCTGGCCTGCCACGATCCGGCGGACTCGGGCAGCGCATCCGTTCCGGTGACAGACTATTCGGCCGGCATCGGCGCGGGGTTGTCCGGCCTGCGCGTCGGCGTTGTGAGGCATTTCTTCGAAGCCGATCTGCTGACTGATCCGGAAACGATCGCGGCGCTGGAGGCGAGCGTGGCGGCGCTGGCGGACATGGGCGCTGTTACGACCGATGTCAGGTTGTCGCCATTCGGCACCTACATCGATGTCGGCAGCCTGATCGCGCGCAGCGAGTCCTACGCGATCCACCAGCACTGGCTGCGCACCACTCCGGAGCTCTACGGCGCCTTCGCCCGCCACCGCCTGATGGCCGGCGCCTTCGTTACAGCAGCCGATTATATCAACGCGCTGCGGGAACGGACCCGTTTGATCGCCGAACTGGCAGAGGTTATGAGAACCGTCGACGTGGTCATCTTCCCCACCGCCCGCTGCCCGGCGCGGCCCATCGGTGAGGACTCGATGGCGTCCGGCTTCCAGCCCTTCTTCAACCGCGCGTTCAACGTCACCGGCAGCCCCGCGTTGTCCATCTGTAACGGTTTCAGCGACACCGGCCTTCCCCTGTCGCTACAGATTGGCGGCCGACCGTTCGAGGAAGCGCTGGTGCTGCAAGTGGGCCACGCGTTGGAACGCGCGATGGGGACCCGGGCTCGCCGGCCAGTAGTGTCGTAATCGTAACGTAAAGCCTCCTCCCCCCGTCATGGCGGGCGAAGGCCCGCCATCCACGCCTCGACGGCACCGCACGGCGCGGGTGGTCCGCCCCCGGCCTTCGCCGGGGCATGCTTCGCGGACCATGACGATGCGGCCTTGCTTGACCGTGTTGCTGAAGTCATCCTTCGCCCAAGCAGCACAAGGAAAACGCCATGCCGCTCAGCCTGGACGCCTTCGGCCGAATGCTGGACGAGACCGGCCTGCCGCTGACGGATGCGCAGAAATCGGTCCTGTTTGACGCCTACCCGATGTTCCAGGCCATGCTCGCGCGCGCCACGGCGCCGCTGCCGCGCGAAGCCGAGCCCGCCGTCGTCTTTGACCCGGACGTCCGCTGATGGACCCGTTCTTCACCATCGCCGAGGCATCCGCGTTGATCGCCGCGCGCAAGTTCTCGCCCGTCGAACTGACCCGGATCTGCCTCAACCGCATCGCCGCGCACGATGCCACTCTGCACAGCTTCCTGCTGCTGACCGAAGAACGCGCTTTTGCAGATGCCCGCGCCGCCGAGGCCCGAATGCAGTCGGGCGCGCTGAAAGGCCCGCTCGACGGCATCCCCATCGGCCACAAGGACATCTACAACACCGCCGGCATCCGAACGACCGCGCATTCCCGCTTGCTAGAGCACACTATTCCTGCCGAGGACGCGGTTGTTGTGGGGAAATGGACCGAGGCCGGCACAGTGCTGATGGGCAAGCTGGCGACGCATGAATTCGCCATCGGCGGCCCGTCATTCGATCTGCCCTGGCCGCCGGCGCGCAATCCCTGGAATCCGGATCATTTCACCGCCGGGTCATCCTCCGGGACCGGCGCGGCGGTGGCGGCGGGGCTGGTGCTGGGCGGCACGGGATCCGACACCGGCGGCTCGATTCGCGGCCCGGCCGCGCTCTGCGGCATCGCCGGGATCAAGCCGACCTATGGGCTTTGCAGCCGCCGCGGGGTGTTGCCGCTGTCGTTTACGCTGGATCATACCGGCCCGATGGCCTGGACGGTGCGGGACTGCGCGCTGCTGCTGCAGGCGATGGCCGGCTACGATCCGGGCGACCCGGCCAGCGCCGACCGGGCGGTGCCGGACTTCAGCGCCGATATCGACAGGGGTGCGAAGGGCCTGCGCGTCGGCGTGATCCGGCATTTTCACGCGACCGACAACCCGGTCAGCCCGGCCACACTTCAGGGTATCGAGCACGCGCTCGACTTCTTCCGGCAGGAAGGTGCCGAGATCCGCGACGTTACGCTGTCCCCGATGGCGGACTACAACGCACCCGGCTGGATCATCCTGCTAACCGAGGCTTACGCCGTCCACGAGCCCTGGATGAAGGAGCGCTTCAACGACTACGGCGAACTGATGCGCGACCGGCTGGTGTGGGGCGCGCTGGTGCGCGGGACGGAGTATGTGCAGGCGCTGCGCCGCCGCCGCGCTTTATGCCTGGAAATGCGCAATGCGATGGCGGACCTCGACATCCTGATCACCGCGTCCGCCGCGGCGGAGGCGCCAAAGATCCATGAAGTGCCGAAATGGACGATGTTGGAGAAGCCGACATTCACCATGCCGTTCAACGTGACGGGTCAGCCGGCGCTCAGCCTGTGCTCGGGCTACGGCGCGGGTGGCCTGCCGGTCAGCGTTCAGATCATCGGCAAGCCGTTCCAGGAAGCGACGGTCTTGCGTGCGGGCCATGCTTATGAGAGTGCTGCGCAATGGAGAGCGAAACGCCCTGACCTTGTCAGTTGACGCGGAAGGAGCGCGGATGAACGAAATCAGCTTCGAGGCCCGGGTGAAGGCCACGGGACTGCGGCCGAAGGCGGATGACCTGGCGGATCTGGAGGTCCTGGTGAGGGATCTCGATCGCGCCGCGGCGCAACTGCGCGGGCCGCGCAGTTATGCGCAGGAGCCGCTGTCCGCGTTCCGATTGCAGCCGGCGGTAACTTCGGGAGGTCAAAGCATTTTGGAAACACAAATGAACACAAATGAACACAAATAGGATTTACCCGGGCACGGATACCGAAATTCAGACCGGTGCATTCGTGTTCATCGGCTTTCATTTGTGTTTCCATACTTGCTTCCTTCCTTCCCGAGCGCCCGGCCCGGTGGGGCTTTATCACCCCGCCCAGCCCGGCTAGCGTTGGTGTCGCCCGGAACCACACGGGACAATCAACAAATCCAGCCGTGACAATACGGCCGGAACAGGGAAGGACTCATGTCATGAGTGTGAAGCCGATCAAGGGCTGGCTGCCTGCCGCCGCTGGAATTCTGCTGATGACAACTTCGTTTTCTTGCGCCGCGGCCACGGTGCGCGGCGTGACCGATACGGAAATCGTCATCGGCAGCATCACCGACCTGTCTGGCGTGACCGCGGTGCAGGGAGTCAACAACAGCGACGCGGTCCGCATGGCGTTCGACGAAGCGAACGAAAAAGGCGGCGTGAACGGCCGCAAGATCAGATTCATCGTCGAGGACAACCAGTACCAGGTGCCTCGCGCCGTCCAGGCGATGAACAAGTTGCTGAACAACGATAACATCTTCGCCACCATCGACGACGGCGGCACGCCGATGAACGACGCCAACATGCCGGCGCAGTTCGCCAAGAACGTCCCGAACATGTTCCCGCTGACCGCCGCGCGCTCGATGTATGAGCCTTTCAACCGGCTGAAATTCGGCCAGTTCGCGTCCTATTACGACCAGATGCGCGCGGCGGTGAAATACTTCGCCGAAAAGAAAGGCCGCAAGTCGTTCTGCGTCACCTACCAGGACTCCGATTTCGGCAAGGACGTGCTGGCGGGCGTGGTGGCGGAAACAGGGGCGCTCGGCATGAAAGTGGTTGAAACCACGGCGCACCGTCCGACCGACACGGATTTCAACGCGCCGATGAGCAAGCTGCACGACGCCGGCTGCGATGTGGTGATGATGGGCACGATCGTGCGCGATACCAACATCATCATCCAGACGGCGCGTAAGATGAACTGGGACGTCGATATGGTGGGCCAGTTCGCCTCCTACGACACCGCCGTGGCCAGCCTGCCCGGCGGCGCGACCGAGGGGTTTTACTGCATGACCCCGGCGCTGTATGCCTACCCGGACGATCCGCGCCCGGCGGTGCAGGAATTTGCGAAGAAGTACAAGGCGCGGTACGGCCGCGACCCCAATTTCCACGGTGAGGTCGGCTATACGGCCGCGCATCTGGTTCTGCTTGGCCTGGAACGGGCAGGAAAGGATCTGACCGTGGACAGCTTCATCACCGGGATGGAAACAATTCACCAGTATACGGACATCTTCGGCGCGGAATTGTCGTTCGGGCCGGACCAGCACCATGGTTCAACGCGGTCGTTCCTGACGGTGGTGAAGGACGGACGGTGGGTTCCGGTCGAGGACGCTGCTCTCGGGTACTGATCGGATTGGCCGCCGGGGCGACGGAGCGCGAGCTTACCCGCCCGTGCGCTTGTCCCTCAGCGCAGCCCAATGCTCCAGCCGCCGCGCGATCTCCCGCTCGAACCCGCGGTCGCGCGGCTGGTAAAACTGCACCCGGTCCATGTCATCCGGAAAGTAGTTCTGACCGGAGAACGCCTCCTCCGCCCCATGGTCATACTCATACCCCGCCCCGTACCCGAGCTGCTTCATCAGCTTCGTCGGCGCGTTCAGGATATGCGCAGGCGGCATCAGGCTGCCGGTCGCCTTCGCCGCCGCCTTGGCCTGCCCCAATGCAGTATAAACCGCATTCGATTTCGGCGCGGTTCCGAGGTAAACCACGACCTGGGCGATCGCCAGTTCCCCCTCCGGCGAGCCAAGCCGCTCATACGTCTCCCACCCCGCCAAAGCATGCGACAGCGCCGTTGGATCGGCCATGCCGATATCCTCGGCGGCGAAACGGACCAGCCGTCGGGCGATATACCGCGGGTCCTCTCCCCCGTTCAGCATGCGGGCGAACCAATACAGCGCAGCATCCGGATCCGATCCGCGCAACGACTTATGCAGTGCGGAGATCAGGTTGTAGTGCTCCTCGCGGTCCTTGTCATACAACGCCGCGCGCCGTGACAGCAGCTCCGACAGCGCCGCGGTGTCCATCGGCGGCGTGCCCGCAGGCAAAGCCGCGATCTGCTCGACCATATTGAGCAAGTAACGGCCATCCCCGTCCGCCATCGCCCGCAACGTGCCGCGCGAGTCCTCCGTCAGCGGCAGCGTCCGGCCGACGACCTCTTCCGAGCGCACCAGCAATCGGTCAAGCGCCGCGTCGTCCAACCGGCGCAGCACCAGCACCTGGCAGCGCGACAGAAGCGCCCCGTTCAAGGCGAAGGACGGGTTCTCGGTCGTGGCGCCGATAAGCGTGACCGTGCCGTTTTCCACGACGGGCAGGAAGCCGTCCTGCTGGGCGCGGTTGAAGCGGTGGATCTCGTCCACGAACAGCAGCGTCCCCTGCCCCGCCCGCCGCCGCTTGGTCGCGTCGTCGAACACCCGCTTCAGGTCCGCCACGCCCGAGAACACCGCCGACAACTGCACGAACGCCAGCTTCGCCTGCGACGCCAGCAGCCGGGCGATGGTGGTCTTGCCCACCCCAGGCGGCCCCCACAGGATCAGCGACGCCAGCGACCCGCGCTCCAGCATGCGGGTCAGCGACCCGTCCGGCCCGAGCAGGTGATCCTGCCCCACGACATCCCCCAGCGTCGCCGGCCGCAGCCGATCGGCGAGGGGCCGGCCCGTGGGTCCGACATGGTCGGATCGGGGCGATCCGGCGGGATCGGGCGGCGCGAACAGGTCTTCGGTTTCTGACACGCGGCGATCATAGCCCGGGAGCCCGCATCAGGCGAACCCTCGGGCCGTTTTTCCGCCCGCCGTTAATGGATCGTTCATCTTTCTCCGTTACGGAAGCAGGAATCCGCCCACCCGTCCGAAGGAACCTGGAATACAATGAGCTTCCTCAGCCGCCTCAGGCTCCGCACCAAACTGACTTTGCTCGTCGGCCTATCGACCCTGGCCCTGTTCATCGGGATCGCTGCGACAGCGTCGATGCTGCACCAGCGCATGCTGGACGACCGGATCGACAAGCTGCGGGCGGTCATGCAGTCCACTCTCGGACTCGCCCGGCTGCTGGAGAATCGGGTGCTCGAACACACCCTGACCCGGGAGCAGGCGCTGGAGGCGCTGCGCGACGACATCCATGCTATCCGCTTCGACGGCGGCTCCGGATATGTCGTGGCCCAGACGATGAACGACGTCATCGTCATCCACGGCGCCGCCCCGGCGCTTGAGAACAAGCCATCCCCTGCCACCGATGAGCATGGCCGGAAGCTCTCCGAACTTATCCAGGACGCGCTGCGGAGCGGCGACACCGGCGTCATATCCTACGACTTTCCAAAGCCCGGGCAGACCGAGCGGCAGCCTAAGATATCCTATATCGCCCGCTTCGCTCCCTGGGACCTGGTGTTCCTGGCCGGCGCCTGGATCGACGACCTCAACACAGCCTTCAATGCCTCCATGTGGCGCCTGGGGTTTATAGGCAGCTTGATCGTGGCCGTCACGCTGTTCGCCGCCTGGCTGATCAACCGCGATATCACCGTCTCGCTGGGCAACCTGAAGACCGCCATGAACCGGCTGGCAAAAGGCGACCTGACGGCGGATGTGCCCGGCACCGGCCGCCGCGACGAAGTCGGCGAAATGGCCGCCACCGTCCTGGTGTTCAGGCAGGGCATGGCCGAAGCCGACCGTCTGCGGGCCGATCAGGATGCGCTCCGGCAACGCGCCGCGGCGGAACACAAGGCGTCCGTGAACGGCCTCGCGGACGGCTTCGAACGTCAGATCGGGCGCCTTGTTGCATCATTGTCCGAACGCTCCACCGAACTGGAAACCACCGCACGGTCGGTCACCGGCACCGCCAATCTCAGCAACCAGCAGGCGGCTTCGGTCGCTTCCGCCGCGGAGGAGGCGAGCACCGGCCTGCACACCGTCGCCTCCGCCGCCGAGGAACTTACCGCCTCCATCGGCGAGATTACCCGCCAGGTCGCGCAGTCGTCGACGATCGCCGGCACGGCGGTCGAAGACGCACGCCGCACCGACGCCATCGTCCGCGCCCTGGCCGCGGGGGCGGAACGCATCGGCGCCGTCGTCGGCCTGATCACCAACATCGCCAGCCAGACCAACCTGCTGGCGCTGAACGCCACGATCGAGGCGGCGCGGGCGGGCGATGCCGGCAAGGGCTTCGCCGTGGTGGCGTCGGAAGTCAAAAGCCTCGCCACCCAGACCGGTAAAGCCACCGAGGAGATCGCGGCTCAGATCACCCAGATCCAGTCTTCGACGCATGAGGCGGTGGAAGCCATCCGCGCGATCTCGGCCACCATTGAGGAGGTCAGCACGATCTCCACCACCATCGCGGCTGCGGTCGAACAGCAGGGCGCGGCGACGGCGGAAATCGCCCGCAACGTCCAGCAGACCAGCCAGGCGGCGCAGGCGGTGACGATCGGCATCGGCGGCGTCAGCCAGGCGGCGGGCGAAACCGGCACGGCGGCAGGCACATTCCTGTCGGCCGCTTCTGATTTGTCGAAACAGGCCGAACAACTGGCGAGCGAAGTGAACGGCTTCCTGACCGAAGTAAGGGCGGCGTAGCCCCACCGTCCGGCCTGGTCGGTTCAGAACGAACGGCCAGCCGCGACGGTGCAAGAACTCAGCTTTATCCAGTTGTCTCAAGCGCCCGGGCGATGATGGCCGGTTCTCGGGCAATCGCTTGCAGATACGCCATGGCAGGCGCATCGGGGTGCTTCCGCGCCTGCTCCCAGTCGCGCAGCGTGCCGACGGGAATGTGGTAGCGCGCGGCGAACGCGGCCTGCGAGATGCCCAACCGCTTGCGCACCGTCCGCACGATCGACGCCGCCGTTTCCGCGGCGGTCAGTATCGGCGCGGCATCCGCATCGGCATCGGTCTGGTGGGCGATATCGCTGTCGGTCAGGGAATCCTGCGCCGCCCAATCCGTCTGACGGATCGCTTCAGCGAGCAGGTCGGGTGTGACTTTCACGGTAGCCATGTGCGCTGCTCCTGCTTGCCGGCCTTGCGGACGGAAATCAGACGGCAGGTTTGACCGCGCATCGTGTAGGTGCAGACGAACAGCCGCCCGTTCACCAGACCGAACGCATTGAACCGGGTTTCCCCGTAGTCTCTCCGGTCGTCCTCGATCTGTCCGATCATGGTTTCCAATACGGCAGCACCAAGGATCAGGGATACGCCGTGCTTGCGGCGGTTGATCGCATCCTTCGCGGTGTCGAATTCGATGTCCATGACTATACGGCCAAGCCGTATAGATTGCAACGTTTCATTTGAGCTACTTCCCTGCTTTCCATCACTAAGCCGCGCGCGCCTCGACCAGCGCCGCCAGCCGTGCCCGGAACGGCGCCTCGGCCTCGGCGTCCAGGGCCAGCGCCAGTCCGAGCACCCCCGCCTCGCTCCGCCGGACGACGACAGGCAGCGGAAACCCGACTGCATCGATGCTCAATACACCGCTGCGGCCGATGCCGAGGGCCGGAAATCCGCCGCGCACGCCGGCACCCGTGGCCGAAAGGTCCATGACCCGGGCATCCAGAGTCTGGCCGCCAATAGTCAACCGGCAGGGCAGATCCACCCTCCACCTCCGGCTCCCCCGCCGATCGGCCTCGGGTGCGGAGGTGCGGACGGTTCGGATGACGGCATGGCGCAGATCTTCCACGGCCTCGCGCAGGCGGGCGGTGTCCGCGTGCACCTCGGCGGCGTGGCCGCCGGTCGCGCCGGCCTCGGCGGAGACTTCCGTGGTGCGGGCGGTCATCTCGTTGGCCGCATGCGCGGCCTCCGTCATGCAACGGGCGATGTCGTCGGTGGCGGAACCCTGCTGCTCCAAGGCGGCGGCGATCGAGCCGGCGATGGCGTCGATCTCCGAAATCGTCTGCTCGATCCGCGAGACCGCTTCGACCGAGGCGCCGGTGGCCGAGCGCACCTGATCGATATGCCGTGCGATATCACCCGTCGATCGCGCGGTTTGGTTGGCGAGCGCCTTCACCTCGGCAGCGACCACGGCGAAGCCCTTGCCTGCCTCACCCGCGCGGGCCGCCTCGATGGTGGCGTTCAGCGCCAGCAGGTTGGTTTTGGCGGCGATATCGCCGATGATCCCGGCGACGATGCCAATGCTGTCAACCTGCCGGGTCAGGGTCTCGATCGTGTCGCGCGTCTCGCCGCCGGCGGTGACCGCGCGCCCGACAACCGCGTTCGATTGGCCGACGCGGGCGTTGATTTCCCGGATCGAAGCGGTCAGCTTCTCGGCTGCGCAAGCAACGGTTCGCGCCGTCGCCAGCGCCTGATCCGCGGCCGCGGCGGCATTCTGAGCGGACGCGCCGGTGCGGGCCGCCGACTCGCCCATGGCGTCCGCTGTCGCCGACATGGCGGCGGTGCGGGCACCGATTTGGCGCAGCATGTCTCCGGTTTCGGCTTCGACCTTGTCAGCCATGGCGATCAGTGCCGCGCGCTTCGCCGCCTCGGCCTCGCGGCGTCCGGTTTCCTGCTCCGCGGCGAGCCGGTTCTCCCGCTCCATATGTTCTTTGAACACCAGCACGGCCCGGGCCATCTCCCCGAGTTCGTCGCTGCGCGAGGTGTCCGGGACGACGGAGGCCAGATCGCCCGCGGCCAGGCCGCGCATCGCGCCGGTGAGGTGCTGCACGGGCCCCGCAATGCTGCGGCCGATGAGGAACGCCATCACCAGGCCGATGCCGACGGCGCCCGACGACGTGGCCAGGCCGAGCCGGTAGGCCGAGCCCGTCCCGGCCAGCATGCCCGCGACGGCTGCTTCCGCGGACTCCACCGCCTGCCGGCGCTGCCCGGCCGCGGCGTCCAGCACAGCGGCTGACGCGGCATCGCGTTCGGCGGTGACGTCGCGGAGCCGCTCGTCAGCAGCGACGACCTGCCGCAGCGCTTCGCCGAAGCGGTCGAGCGGTTCCATCGCACCCTTCATGAACCGTTGCATGCGCCGGTTTCCCGACGCGGTATCGGCCAGCGCGCCGAGGCTTTCCCGCAGGGCCAGAAGCGCCGTCGTGGCGACATTGGCGTCGGCCGGGGCGCGGGATGCCACGAACCGCATCGCCGCCGCATCGCCGGCCCCGAAGTTGTCCGCAACGCGCGCGACCGCGACAGGCAGGGCCGTATCGCCGTCGCCGTCAACGACCCGCACCATCGCCGAGACGATGGTCCTGAGATCGGTTTCCGCGATCTGCAACTGCTCGATGGCGGAGCGCCGCGCCTGGACGGCAGCGATGGTGGCATCCACGGCGGTGCGATAGCGGCTCGCCAGGGACAGCAGGTCCGTCCCGGTGGAACCGCCGGTGCTCTTGATAGCCTGATCGAGCACTGCGACTGCGGCCTCCGCCGCTCGCTGGTCGTCCATCGTCGCCGACAGCGCATATTGAACCGCGCTTGCCCGCGCCTCGCCGACGCGCAGTGCCACGTCCGTGGCGGCGGTTACCCTGGCGCTGTCGCGGCTGACGCGCGCCGCCTCGACGCCGACAGTGTCGAAACCGCGCAGCGCCACGGCCGCCAGGGCCGCCAGCAGAAGCAGGACGACGGCCAGGCCGCAGAAGATGCGCTTGCGCAGCGACAGGGTGAACAGCCCTGCCAATCCTTGGTGCTCGGTCATGTCCTGATCCCCTGACGATTGGAACCGGGCGGCTGCCCGGTGCCGGTCAGCCCGCCTGTTTGATCTGTTCGATCAGAGCCTTGCCGAACTGCTTCTCGAACCCGGCATTCGCCGGCGCCATGGCGGCGGCGAATTTCGCGCGGTCGATATCGCGCTGCACCGTCATGCCGCCTTTTTGCAGGGCGGCGATCCCGGCGACCGCCGCCTCGGCGGCAAAACGCCGCGACGCCGCCGCGCCGGCTTTGGCCGCGGCGGCGAAATGGCCTTTATCTTCGGCCGATAGTTCGTCGAAGGCATCCGGCGCCATGACGAAGACGGCCGGATCGTAAGCGTGGCCGCTCAGCGTGAGGAACTTCTGCACCTGGTCGAATTTCGCGGCCTGGATAGTGGCAATTGGGTTCTCCTGGCCATCGAACTTGCCGGACCGCAGCGCCTCATACAGTTGCGGGAACGGCAGCGAGGCGACGTCTACGCCAAGCGCCTGGAACGCGGACACGAATACCTGCGACTGCGGCACGCGCATCTTCAGGCCCTTGATGTCGTCGGGCGTGACGACCGGCCGTTTGGCGTTGGTGATGTGGCGCAGGCCGTTCTCCCCCCAGGCCAGCATGACCATGTCCTTGGCGGCGAAACGCTGGCTGAAGGAGGCGCCGACGGGTCCGTCGAAGACGGCGTAGGCGTGCGGCAGATCCCGAAACAGGAAGGGGATGTTGAAGACGCCGGCATCCGGCACGACAGTGGACAGGCCGAGACCGGTGATGAAGGCGAGGTCGATGCTGCCGAGCTGCACGCCCTTGGCGAGTTCCACGTCGCCGCCGAGCGCGGCATCCGGGAATTGCTGCAGGGTGATGCGGCCGCCGGTGCGTTTGGCGACGTCCTCGGCGAAGGCGGTGGCGCCGGCGCCGAGTTGCGATTGCCGCGGCAGGATGTAGCCGATGCGCAGGGTCCGCCCGGCGGCGCGGGCCGGGCGGCGGGTTGTGAAGACGCCGGTCGCGGCGGCGGCTCCGGTCAGCAGGATGTGTCGGCGGTGAAGCATCATGGGCACTCCTTTGAACAACGGGAGGCCCTGGTAGCGGATGAAGGTTAATACTTTATGAACGGAACGCGGAATCGGCGGAATACTTGAATTGACTTCCAGGAATTGTCTTTTGTTAAAGCCTTACTGCCGGGACGGCCAGCAACCTGAAACGCGCAGTGCCAGTATGTCCGCGCACCATGCGCCGATCCCGACGCCGTGTTGCGACCAGGCGCCAAGAGCCGGCAGCAGCTTCATCATCTCCGGGGGTGACGATGACAGCCGGCAGCAACCTGTCGTCCAACGCGGCAATCGCGGCGATCAGCGACTGCATCAGAAGCTGACCATCCAGCGGGCGCTTCGGTTGCCAGGACGATATGGAGTGGCGGTTGATGGCTCTTCCGTTTCCCTGGGAACATGCATTATAGTGCATGCAACCGGGACGCCTGACGCCCGGATGAGAGGGAACATGCACACCGGCAACGCCGTCCACTGGTTCGCCGATCGGCACGTGAAAGAAGGCAACGGCGCGCGCCTTGCGTTCCAGGATCCGTGGCGGGCGCTCAGTTATCAGGATTTGCAGGCCGCCACCTGCCGGTTCGCCAGCGCCTTGCGGGCCGCGGGTATCGGCCGGGAGCGGCGGGTCGTGCTGCTGCTGCAGGACACGATCGACTTCCCCATCGCGTTTTGGGGCGCGATGCGCTCCGGCGCGGTGCCGGTGCCGATCAACACCCTGCTGACGGCGGATACGGTGGGGTATATCCTGGCGGACAGCCGGGCGGAGGCGGTGGTGATTTCCGCTCCGCTGGTGCCGGCGCTGCTCCCGGTGCTGCACGGCATCAGGACCGTCATCGTGTCGCAGCCCGACGGGTCGGAGCCGGCTCTAATGGACCCGGCCTGGCTGCGGTTTCCCGGGTTCCTTGCCAGCGGCGACCCGGCAGCGGTGACCGCCGAGGCGTCTTCGGATGAGGTCGCGTTCTGGCTTTATTCGTCGGGTTCGACCGGAGCGCCGAAGGGCGTCAAGCATGTGCATTCGAGCCTGCGCTTCAGCGCGGACACCTATGGCGCTCAGGTGCTTGGGATCAGGCCGGATGACGTGATGTTTTCGGCTGCCAAGGCGTTCCACGCCTACGGCCTGGGCAACAGCATCATCTTTCCGATGTCCGTTGGCGCGACGACCGTGTTCCTGCCGGAGCGGCCGACACCGGATGCGGTGCTTGGGATGATGCGGCAGCATAACCCGACCTTGTTCGGCGGCGTCCCCACGCTATACGCCGCGCTGCTGGCCAATCCGCATATCGGGCCGGGCGCCGGTTCGGCGTCGCTGCGCCGCTGCATCTCCGCCGGTGAAGCGTTGCCCGAGGATATCGGCAAGCGCTGGAAGTCGCTGGTGGGCGTGGATATCCTGGACGGTATCGGCTCAACCGAGCTGCTGCACATCTTCATCAGCAACACGCCGGACGACATCCGCTACGGCACCAGCGGCAAGCCGGTGCCCGGCTACGAAGCGCGCATCGTGGACGACCATGACCGCCCGGCGCGCAACGGCGAGGCCGGGGAGCTGGTTGTGCGCGGCGACAGCGCCGCCGAGGGCTATTGGAACCAGCGGGCGAAAAGCCGGCGAACGTTCCAGGGTGAGTGGACCTATACCGGCGACACCTATATCCGCGACGAGGACGGCTATTACCGCTTCCAGGGCCGCAGCGATGAGATGCTGAAGGTCAGCGGCGTCTGGGTGTCTCCGTTCGAGGTCGAGGAAGCGCTGATCTCGCATCCCGCAGTGCTGGAGGCCGCGGTGATCGGCCGGATGGACAAGGACGGGTTGGTCAAGCCGAAAGCCTTCGTGATTTTGCAGGAAAGCGCCCGCGACGAGCCGGTTGATGTTTTGATTGCCGTCTTGCAGACCCATGTGAAGGAGCGGGTTGGCGTCTGGAAATACCCGCGCTGGATCGAGGTGGTCGAAAGCTTCCCGAAAACCGCGACCGGCAAGATCCAGCGCTTTCGGTTGCGGGAGGTTTGATGCGGCGAGGCACGCTTCGGGTCAGCGGCGGTTTACTGGAAACAGCGTGGTGGGGACCCGGTCCGGCGGAAGCGCCGACTTTGGTGCTGCTGCATGAGGGGCTGGGTTGCATCGATCTGTGGCGGAACGTGCCCGAGCAGCTGGCGGAATCGACGGGCCGGGGGGTGTTTGCGTATTCGCGATTCGGCTACGGGCGGTCGGATACAACCGGGTTGCCCCGCCCGGTGACCTATATGCACACGGAGGCTTTGGACGTGCTGCCGGAAGTGCTGGCCGCGGCCGGTATCGGCCGATACGTGCTGGCCGGCCATTCCGATGGCGGATCGATCGCGGCGATTTACGCAGGGTCGCTTGCAGCCGATGCGGCGTCCCCGGTGTCGAACGTGCCCCGGGTGTCCCCCGTGCCCCGGGTGTCATGGCCGGGCTTGGCCCGGCCATCCACGACTTCGTCCGGGTCCGCGTTCAGCCATGACCTGATCGGCCTTGTTACTATTGCCGCGCATTTTTTTGTCGAAGACCTGAACATCTCCAGCATCGAGCGGATCAAGACCGAGTACGAAACCAGCAACCTGCGCGATCGTCTTGCGCGCTACCACCAGGACGTCGATACAGCGTTTTGGGGCTGGAACGGCGCCTGGCTGAACCCGGATTTTCGTCGTTTCGATATCACGGAATTCCTGCCTAACATCGACGTGCCAATCCTGGCGATCCAGGGCGCGGATGATCCGTACGGAACGGACGAACAGCTCCGCGTGTTCGAAGCCGCTGTCCATGCGCCGATAACGGTCGAGCTGATTCCCGGCGCCAGACACTCGCCGCATCTGGAGGCCAAGGACGCCACCCTGGCCGCCATCACGCGTTTCATTACGGAACTTCCGACATGATCGATTTTCAAACCGACCCGAGCCGCTACCGCCATTGGAAGCTGTCCTTCGAGGGGCCGATTGCGACGCTGACGATGGATGTCGATCCGGATGGCGGGCTGATGGACGGCTACGAACTGAAACTGAATTCCTACGATCTCGGCGTCGATATCGAACTGGCTGACGCGGTTCAGCGGCTGCGGTTCGAGCATCCCGAGGTCAAGACGGTCGTATTGCGCTCCGGCAAGGAGGGCGTGTTTTGCGCCGGTGCGAATATCCGCATGCTCGGCAAATCGACTCACGGGCACAAGGTGAATTTCTGCAAGTTCACCAATGAAACCCGGCTGTCGATCGAGGATGCCAGCGAGAACTCCGGCCAAACCTACCTTGCGGCGATCAGCGGCACCGCGGCGGGGGGTGGATACGAGCTGGCGGTGACGGCGGAGCATATCATGCTGATCGATGATCGCCGATCCACCGTATCTTTGCCGGAACTTCCTCTCCTGGCGGTGCTGCCCGGCACCGGCGGGCTGACGCGGCTGACCGACAAGCGCCGCGTGCGCCGCGACCTGGCCGATGTGTTCTGCACCACCGAAGAAGGCGTGCGCGGCAAGCGCGCCGTCGAGTGGCGGCTGGTTGATGAGGTCGTTCCGCCCTCTGCCTGGGAGGCCAAGGTGACGGAGCGGGCGCTGGAACTGGCCGGGCGCTCCGACCGCGTCGGCGAGCGCGGGGTTGCGCTGACACCGTTGCAGCGGACGATCGCGGACGACACGGTGTCGTATCCGTTTGTCCAGGTGGCGATCGACCGGTCTGGGCGCTGCGCTGCGATTACCGTGCGCGGGCCGGACGAATTGCCCGGAGACCTGCGCGGCATCCATGACGCGGGCGCCGGGTTCTGGCCGCTGGCGATGGCGCGCGAACTCGACGACGCACTGCTGTACCTGCGGCTGAACGAACCGTCCATCGGGTTGATCGTGTTCCGCACCGCCGGCGATTCGGCGCTGGTGCTGGCCGCCGACAGCCTTTTGGAACAATACCAGACCGACTGGCTGGTGCGGGAAATTCGGCTGCTGCTGAAGCGCGTGCTGAAGCGCACCGACATGACCGCTCGTAGCATCATTACGCTGGTGGAGCCGGGAAGCTGCTTCGCTGGCACGCTCGCGGAACTGGTGTTCGCGGCGGACCGTTCCGTCATGTTCGCAGGCGCCAAAGCCGGCGACAACCGCGGTCCCGCTACGCTGCATCTGTCGGCGCTGAATTTCTCCGCCTACCCGATGGGCAACGGGCTGTCCCGCCTGGCCAATCGTTTCTACGGCGAGCCGGACTCGCTGGATGCGGCCGCCGGGCTTATCGGCGATACGCTGGGCGCCGATGCCGCGGAAGAACGCGGTCTGATCACCTTCGCCTATGACGACACCGACTGGGACGACGAGGTGCGGCTGATCCTGGAGGAACGCGCGTCGTTCTCGCCCGACGCGCTGACCGGGCTGGAGGCCAATTTGCGTTTCGTCGGGCCCGAGACCATGGAGACCCGCATCTTCGGCCGCCTGACCGCATGGCAGAACTGGATTTTCCAGCGCCCCAACGCTGTCGGTGAAACCGGATCGCTGAAACGATACGGCTCCGGCATACGGCCCGACTTCAACCCGGAACGCGTCTGAAAGGATCATCGCCATGACCGATGCCATCGAGATCGACTACGACGGGCTGATTCCGAACAATGTCGGCCTTGCCGAGGATTTGCGCGTCCGCAAGGCGCTGGAGACCTGGCATCCCGGCTATATCGACTGGTGGAAGTCGATGGGGCCGGAAGGCTTCCAGAACGATCCGGTCTACCTGCGCACCGCCATCGGTGTCGGCAGCGAGGGCTGGGCGAAATTCGGCTTCGTAAAGATGCCTGATTATCGCTGGGGCGTTCTGCTGGCACCGAAGGTGGAGGGCCGGACGATCCCGTTCGGCGCGCATAAGGGCGAGCCGGCGTGGCAGGACGTGCCCGGCGAATATCGCGCCATGCTGCGGCGCCTGCTGGTGATCCAGGGCGATACCGAGCCGGCCTCGGTCGAGCAGCAGCGGCATCTCGGCGCCACCGCGCCGTCGCTCTACGACCTGCGCAACCTGTTCCAGGTGAATGTCGAGGAAGGCCGCCATCTCTGGGCGATGGTCTATCTGCTGCAGAAATACTTCGGCCGCGACGGGCGCGAGGAAGCCGAGGAACTGTTGCGCCGCCGCTCCGGCGACCAGGACAGCCCGCGCATGCTGGGCGCGTTCAACGAACGCACGCCGGATTGGCTATCGTTCTTCATGTTCACCTTCTTCACCGACCGCGACGGCAAGATGCAGTTGGCAGCCCTTGCGCAGTCGGGATTCGATCCGCTGTCGCGCACCTGCCGCTTCATGTTGACGGAGGAAGCCCACCACATGTTCGTCGGCGAAACCGGCGTCTCCCGCACCATCCAGCGCACCTGCGACGCGATGAAAGAGGCCGGCATCGAAGACCCCTATGACATTGAGCGCGTCCGGGCGCTGGGCGTTATCGATCTGCCGACGATCCAGAAAAAAGCCAACCTGCATTTCTCGCTGACCTTGGATCTGTTCGGCAACGAGATCAGCACCAACGCCGCCAACGCCTTCAACGCCGGGCTGAAAGGCCGCTACCATGAGGACAAGCTGACGGACGACCATCTTCTTACTTCATCCGTCTACCCGGTCCTGCGCCTGCGCGATGGCGTCATCGTCAACGAGGACGTTCCGGCCCTGTCAGCGCTCAATATGCGGCTGCGCGACGATTACGTGGAGGATGCCGCGGCCGGTGTCGCGCGCTGGAACCGCGTGCTCGAACGGGCGGGCGTCGATTTCCGCATCACCCTGCCGCATGTCGCCTTCAACCGCCATATCGGCGAGTTCAGCGGGGTGCGCACCGATGCGACCGGGTCCGTTCTGACGCCGGAAGTTTGGCAGGTGCGCAAGGAAACCATGCTGCCATCGGTCGAGGACAACCTGTTCATCGCCAGCCTGATGCATGCCGCACGCGAACCCGGGACTTATGCGGGCTGGATCGCGCCGCCGCGGCAGGGTATCGACAACAAGCCGGGCGATTTCGAGTACGTGCAGATCGTCCGCTGAAAGCGGGGTAACGCATGGCGGGTTTCGTTCATCCGGAATACCTGGTCGAGACCGGGTGGCTTGCGCGGCATCTCGGCGATGTCGTCGTGCTCGACTGCACGACGCATCTGATCCCCGATCCGCGCAATACCTATATCGTCAGGCCGGGCCGGGAGGATTTCGAAAACGGCCACATCCCCGGCGCGCAGTTCTGCAACGTTTCCCGGGATGTCTCCGACACCTCGCAGAAGCTGAATTTCATGCGGCCGCCGCCGGACGACTTCGCCGCTGCGATGCGCCGTTTCGGCATCAGCAACGACACCCGCGTCGTCACCTACAGCACGTCCAACCCGTGGTGGGCCACCCGCGTCTGGTGGCTGCTGCGGGAGTTCGGCCACGACAACGCCGCGGTGCTGAATGGCGGGCGGCAGAAATGGTCTGCCGAAAACCGCGAACTGGAAGCCGGCCCCGCTAAGCCGCGTCGCGCCGGCACCTATACGGTGCGCGCAATCCGCAACCTGATGGTGGGCAAGGAGGAGGTCAAAGCCGCCATCGGCAATGCCGGGATTTGCACCCTGAACGCGCTGCTGCCTGCGCAACATGCCGGCACCGGCGGCAACAGCTACGGCCGCCCGGGGCGCATCGCCGGCAGCGTAAACGTGGCCGCGGCGCATCTGCTCGATCCCGCGACGAACACGTTTCTGCCGGCTGATGAACTGCGTCAGCGCCTGGGCGCGGTGGGGGCGCTGGACCGTCCCGTCATCGCCTATTGCGGCGGCGGCATCGCAGCCAGCGCGGATGCGCTGGTGCTGACGATGCTTGGCCATAACGACGTCAAGATTTACGACGCGTCGCTCTCGGAATGGGCGAAAGATGAGAGCCTGCCGATGGAAACAGGCTGACCCGGCGGCGACATCACACCGTCATGGACAGGACGAGCCGATCCATGACGGTTACCGGGGCGGCTATTTGCAGGCGGTCACCTGGATCTCCACCAGCGCTTCCGGCACCGCCAACTCGGCCTGCACGCAGGCCCGCACCGGCGCGCCGTCCTTCGGCAGCCACGGCGTCCAGACCTCGTTCAGCCCGGCGCGGTCCTTGATGTGCTTGACCCAGATCGTCGCCGTCAGCAGGCGGGTCTTGTCCGTGCCGTGATGCTCCAGGAGCGTGTCGATCTGTTCCAGCACATCGGCCGTCTGGCCCTTGATGTCCTTGCCGGTGTCGTTGGCGATGACTCCCGGCAGGTAGACGAAGCCGTGGTATTCCACGGCTTTGGACAGGATCGGGCCAGGCTCGGTGCGGATGATCTTGCTCATTGAGGACTCCAGGTTGAACGTATGGCAGCTTTCTAGGCCAAGCCGCGCCGCTCGGCCAGAGTGCGGGGGGCCGGGTTAGCTGGACAGGGAGGGAACCATGGAAACGCGCATGTTTGGACGGTCGGGTCTGCGGATCTCGGTGCTGGGGTTCGGCTGCGGCGCCGTCGGCGGCTTGATGGTGCGCGGTGCGGCGGCGGATCAGGACCGGGCGATCGGTTTGGCGCTGGCGGCCGGGGTCAATTACTTCGATACCGCAGTGCAATACGGTAACGGCCAGTCCGAAACCAATCTCGGCCACGTGCTGGCGGCACAAAAGCCGGCAGGGGTCTATGTCGGGACGAAAGTCCGCGTGCCATCCGGCAGTTTCCGCGACATCGGCGGTGAGATCGCCCGTTCAATCGATGGCAGCCTGGGGCGCCTCGGCATGGATCACGTCGATATCTTCCATCTGCACAACCCGATCACCGCAAACGGCGGCGGAGAAACGTTGAGTGCAGCACAGGTAAGGGACGAAATCATTCCGGCTTTCCACAAGCTGCGTGATGCCGGGAAGACGCGGTTCCTCGGCATCACCGCCGTCGGCGACACCGCGACGTTGCAGGACGTGATCGATACGGAAGCGTTCGACAGCGCTCAGGTCAGCTACAATATGCTGAACCCGTCAGCCGCGACCGACCTTCCGCCGCATTACCCGGCGCAGGACTACGGACGCTTGTTCGACCATACCCGAAAAGCCGGTGTCGGCGTTGTCGGCATCCGCGTGCTCGCCGCCGGGGCACTCAGCGGCAGCACCGAACGCCACCCGACCGCCAGCGCGCCGCCCGAACCCATCGGCTCCGCCCATAGCTACGCCATAGACCTGGAACGCGCGCGGCGTTTGATGCCGCTGGTGACGGAGGGGTTTGCCGGCAGCCTGGCGGAGGCGGCAATTCGTTTCGCTATCTCCCACCCCGCCATGGGCACGATCCTGGTTGGCATGGCAACGGTCGGCGAGTTCGAGGGCAGTTTGGCATCGGTGCTGAAAGGTCCGCTGCCCCCGGCCGCGCTCGATAGGCTGAATGAGTTGACGGCCGGTTTTGTGGGGGAACCGAGGTAGATTTGTCGAAGCGCGACGGTTTCCCGTCATTCCCGACGGACCGATACGGATTGCGGCAAAACAAGGCGGAACACAGATTAAATGGATGAAGTCACAGATTACACCGAATAATCGCAAAACCCTGCCGAAATAAATTCGCCGGCATCAGTGAAAATCTGTGACTTAATCTGTGCAAATCCGTGTTTCATATTGCTTTCTGCTACGACGCCCGCGGACCTCAATGCGACAACGGATCGTTGCCGCGGCGCCGCGGGCCGGAAACCAGCCGCCGGCGTCACTCCGCCGCCTGCGCATAAGCCTCCAGCGGCGCGCAGGTGCAGACCAAATTCCGATCGCCGTACACGTTATCCACCCGCTTCACCGGCGGCCAGTATTTCGACGCCGCCACCCAGGGCAGCGGAAACGCCGCCTGGGCGCGCGAATAGGCATGTGTCCATACATCCGCCATGACCTCCGCCGCGGTATGCGGTGCGTGCTTCAGCGGATTGTCCACCCGGTCCAGCACGCCCGCCCCGATGGAAGCGATCTCCGCCCGAATCGCGATCATCACGTCGCAGAAACGGTCCAGTTCCGCCTTCGATTCGCTCTCCGTCGGCTCGATCATCAAGGTGCCCGCCACCGGCCAGGACATCGTCGGCGCGTGGTAGCCGAAATCCTGCAGCCGTTTCGCGATATCCTCCACCTGCACGCCGGTCTCCGCCACGAAGCCGCGGCAGTCGATGATGCACTCATGCGCCACCCAGCCGCCCGGCCCGGCATACAGCACCGGATATGACTCCCGCAGCCGGCTGGCGATATAGTTCGCCGACAGGATCGCCACCTCGGTCGCCCGCTTCAGCCCGCCCGGTCCCATCATCCGGATATACGCATAGGAAATCGGCAGGATCAGCGCGCTGCCGAACGGCGCCGCCGAGACCGGGCCGATCCCCGTCGCCGGACCGGCATCGGGGCGCAACGGATGGTTCGGCAGGAAACCCGCCAGATGCGCCGCCACGCCGATCGGCCCGATGCCGGGACCGCCGCCGCCATGCGGGATGCAGAACGTCTTGTGCAGGTTCAGGTGGCAGACATCCGCGCCGATGGAAGCCGGCGAGGTCAGCCCCACCTGAGCATTCATATTGGCGCCGTCCATGTAGACCTGGCCGCCATGCTGATGCACCACCGAGCAGATGTCGCGGATCGCGCCCTCGAACACACCGTGCGTCGAGGGATACGTCACCATCAGCGCCGCCAGCCGATCGGCGTGCTTGGCGGCCTTGGCGCGCAAATCGGCCAGATCGACATTGCCGTCACGGTCACAGCCGACAACAACGACTTTCAGCCCCGCCATCGCCGCGCTCGCCGGATTCGTGCCGTGCGCCGATGACGGGATCAGGCACACGTCCCGATCGGCCTCACCGCGCGATTCGTGCCAAGCGCGGATCACCAGCAGCCCGGCATACTCGCCCTGAGATCCGGCGTTCGGCTGCAATGACACCGCGGCAAACCCCGTCGCAGCGCACAGCCACGACTCCAGCCGCCGGATCAAAGTCAGATACCCCGCCGTCTGGTCAGCCGGCGCGAACGGATGGATATCCGCGAACCCCGGCAGGGTGATCGCGATCATCTCCGCCGTCGCATTCAGCTTCATCGTGCAGGACCCGAGCGGAATCATGCTCCGGTTCAGTGCGATATCCTTGTCCTCCAGCCGTTTCAAATAGCGCAGCATCTCGTGCTCGGCGTGATGCTGGTTGAACACCGCCTGTTGCAGGAACTCGGTGCCGCGCAGCAGCCCGGCCGGGATCGCGGCAACGGCGCCTTTCAGCTCCGCCCCCAGCAGTCCCGCCAGCGCCAGCAAGTCGTCCCGGGTGACAGTCTCGTCCAGCGCAATGCCGACACCGCCGCCGTCGACGGGACGGAAATTGTAGCCCGCATTGACGCCGCGCTCGATCAGGTCATCGGCACCCTCGACAACGATGGTGCCAAAAAACGAATCGTGCCGCACCCGCAGACCGGCGCGCAGCGCGCAATCCGCCAGCATCCGCGCCTGCAACGACACCCGCAGCGCAATCCGCTGCAAGCCCTCCGGCCCGTGCCAGGCGGCATAGAACCCGGCGATCACCGCCAACAGCACCTGCGCGGTGCAGATGTTGGAGGTCGCCTTTTCGCGCCTTATATGCTGTTCGCGGGTCTGCAACGCCAGCCGCATCGCCGGCTGTCCCGCGGCATCCAGCGACACCCCCACCAGCCGCCCGGGCATGGCGCGCTTATAGGCGTCGCGCGTCGCAAAAAAACCGGCATGCGGGCCGCCGAAGCCCATCGGCACGCCGAAGCGCTGGGCGGAGCCGACGACGACATCCGCGCCCATCTCACCCGGCGGCGTCAGCAGCGCCAGCGCCAGCGGATCGGTTGCGACGATCGCCAGGGCGCCCACCTCATGCGCCGCGGCGATCTCCTCCGACAGGTCGCGCAACTGGCCGGTGGTGCCGGGATATTGCAGCAGCAGGGCGAACGGATTGACGGCGCCGACGGCGAACAGATCACCCGGGGCAACGCGCGCCAGCGTAATGCCGAGATGCTTCGCCCGCGTCGCCAGCACGGCCAAAGTCTGCGGATGCAGGTCGTCCGCCACCGCCAGCACCTTGGACTTGGTCTTGCTCAGCGCATGCGCCATCGCCATCGCCTCAGCCGCGGCGGTCGCCTCGTCCAGCAGGGAGGCATTGGCGATCTGCATGCCGGTCAGGTCGCAGATCATCGTTTGAAAATTCAGCAGCGCTTCCAGCCGCCCTTGCGCGATCTCCGCCTGGTACGGCGTGTACGCGGTATACCAGCCGGGGTTCTCCAGCACATTTCGGAGAATAACCGGCGGCGTCACCGTGCCGTGGTAGCCCATGCCGATCAGCGACTTTTTCAGGCGGTTTTGTGCGGCGAGGCCGCGCAATTCGGCAATCGCCGCCACCTCATCGACGGCGGCCGGCAGGTCCAGCGCCGCGTTGGACCTTATGGACGCCGGCACCGTCTTGCCCGCCACGTCGTCCAAAGTCGCCGCGCCAACAGCGTGCAGCATGGCGGCAAGTTCGGACTCCGAAGGGCCGATATGGCGACGCACGAAACCGTCGTTCTCTTCCAGCTCCGCCAAATCGGCCAGGATATCCATGCTTACAGCGTCTCCAGCAATTCGTCGTAGCCGTCCTGGTCCAGCAGCGCCTCGAACGTCTCCGGGTCATCGAGTTCGAGACGGAAGAACCAGCCCTCGCCCTCGGCATCGCTGTTCACGATGGACGGGTCCTCGACGATGGTCTCGTTGATCTCGACGATCTTGCCGGCAAGCGGCGAATAGACATCCGATGCCGCCTTGACGCTCTCGGCGACGGCACAGGCCTCGCCCTCGGTCACCGCGCGTTCCAGTTCCGGCAGCTCGATATGCACCAGGTCGCCGAGCTGCTCCTGCGCGTAATCGGTAATGCCCACCGTGGCGATGTCGCCGTCGAGCAGCACCCATTCATGGTCTTTGGTAAAACGTTTATCCGCGCTCTTGCTGGCCATGGGCCGTTTCCTTTTCAGCGGTGGTAGCGATGAGGGACAAAGGGAAGCGGCACGACGGTCGCGGGGAGCGTCTTGCCGCGGACAATGAGGTTCAGCCGTGCGCCATCATGCGCCAGGTCCTTGCGGACATAGCCCATGGCTATCGGCTGGTTGACCGACGGGCCGAAGCCGCCGGAGGTGACGATGCCGGCCTCAGTGCCGTCATCGGCGACAATCGTAGTTTGCGCCCGGGCGGGCGTGCGGCCGTCCGGCAGGATGCCGACGCGGTGCCGGGTGGTGCCGTTGTCGAGCTGGTCGCGCATCAGCAGGCCGCCGGGGAAGTCCCAACTCAGTTTGCGGCGCTTGCCGATGACCCAGGTCAGACCGGCCTCGACCGGGCTGGTGAGTTCGTCGAGGTCGTTGCCGTAGAGGCAAAGCCCGGCCTCCAGCCGCAGCGAGTCGCGGGCGCCCAGACCGATGGGGACGACTTCGGGCTGGGCCACCAGCAGGTCCGCCAAGGCTTCGGTATCGCTGCCGGGGACGGAGATTTCGAAGCCGTCCTCCCCGGTGTAGCCGGAGCGGGAGACGAAACAGCCGATGCCGCCGATGTCCACCGCACCGAAGCCCATGAACGGCAATTTCACGGCTTCCGGCGCCAGCCGCGCGATGACAGCGGCAGCCTGCGGACCTTGCAAGGCCAGCAGTCCGCGGCCCTCCAGCACGCCGATATGGATGCCGTCCGGCAGGCTGGCGGCGAAATGGGTAAAATCCACCTCCTTGCGGCTGGCGTTGACGACGACGAACAGGCGGTCGTCCGCCAGCTTGGCGACCATCAGGTCGTCGATGATGCCGCCGGCCTCGTTCGTCAGCAGCGTGTAGCGCTGCCGCCAGGGCTTGAGGCCGGCGATGTCGCCCGGCACCAGGTGCTCCAGCGCGTCGGCGACTCCCGTGCCGGACAGGAATGCCTGGCCCATATGCGAGACATCGAACAGGCCGGCGGCTTTGCGGGTGTGCAGGTGCTCGGCCATCACCCCGCCGCGGCAGCGTGCGCCGAGGTCTCCCGTCAGATCATACAGCACCGGCATGGCATAGCCGGCGAACGGCACCATACGGGCGCCGTGGCGGCGGTGCCAGGAATCAAGAGGGGTTGTGAGCAGGGGAACGGGGGTCGGATCGTCTGGCAGTGCGTTCTGCGCCACGAAGGTCTCCGCGTACAGGGCCTCCCCGCCGGCGACATGCCGGAAGAGTTGGCCCCCCTCTGTCGTGGTACCTGAGAGATTCGGGGTTTTGCCCCTTACCCCGTCGGTGCGGGCCACGCCTGCGCGGCGCCCGGCTTTCCAGAGATCCCTTTACCCGTCGCGGTCCCTTGTGCCTGAGCGTTTCCGGGGGCCGGTTGCGCCTTCGGCGGCGGAGTCGCCCCCGCACTCTCCCGCGGCGGGTGCCCGGGACGGACGCACCATGCCCCGGTTGGGGGGCGGATGCCAAGCGGTTTGATGCGGTGCGGTGTCGCCTCAGGCGTGGCGGCGGCGGGCGGCCAGCAGGCCGAGCAGGCCGGCGCCGAGCAGAGCCGCCGAAGCCGGTTCCGGCACATAGGCGTAGCCGGAGGCGACCAGCCGTTCCGCGGACGCGCTGCTGCAAGAATAGGGGTAGCATTCGCCCGACTGGGGAGGATTCGGCACGTACGCGCTACCATCGAGCACGAACGGATCGAGTCCAGGGGTTCCCAGGGAATGCTCGAACGTGAGCGTCAGAGTATACTGATAGTCAGAGGAGTTGGCCGTGACCACAGTGTCCGACGTGCCGTTCACGACGGAGACAGAAACGAATTCGAACGCGTTTATCACGGTGCCGTTAAGAGTTGTCCCGGCGACCGTGTCGATGGCGCCGCCGTCGATCTGCCCGTACGCGTTGAGCGAAAACTCCCCGGTCAACGCCGTGCCGTCACTGAGCGTAGCGACAATGCCAATCGGCAGGTAGTAGACGTCCGCCCTTGCGCCGGGCAGCGACACGAAAGACCCGGCAAGGACGGCACAGGCGAACAGGGCAGCGCGCATGGAGGCAGTCCGTTAATAGTTTTGACAATGATCTATTTGAGCGTTCCGAATGTGTCAATATCCGCCTGATACCGATTCGCCGTGAAAGCGACTCTCCGGCTGCGCCACTTCGTCATGCCGACGGAGGCCGGTACCCGGCCTGTCGCCTCTACAAACAGAAGCAATGGATGGCGGCGGCAGTGCCGAGCGTCAAACTCAACCCGGGCAGGATAGAGGTCAGCCCGGGGTGATCTCCCGCCCACGCTTGAGCGAGGGGTGCACGGTCTTGTTGAGAATGCGCAGGTCGGTGCCGATGACATGCGCGCTGGCCCCGACGATCAGCGGGTCGGGCCCGGTGACGATGCTGGTGTCCTTGCCCTCATACGGCAGCAATTCCAGCAGATGCTGCATCGCATTCAGCCGGGCGCGCTTCTTGTCGTCGGACTTGATGATGGTCCAGGGCGCGTCGGCGGTGTCGGTGTAGAAGAACATCGCCTCCTTCGCCTCGGTATAGTCGTCCCACTTATCCAGCGATGCCCGGTCTATCGGCGACAGCTTCCATTGCTTCAGCGGGTCCCGCTCGCGCTCGCCGAAGCGGCGGCGTTGCACCTCGCGGCTGACGGAAAACCAGAACTTCACCAGAACAATCCCGGCGCGGACCAGCATCTGCTCGAACTGCGGGCATTGCCGCATGAATTCAAGGTAGTCGTTCGGCGTGCAGAAGCCCATCACCCGCTCGACACCGGCGCGGTTGTACCAGGAGCGGTCGAACAGCACGATTTCCCCGGCGGCGGGCAGATGGGTGACGTAGCGCTGGAAATACCACTGCGTCTGTTCGCGCTCGGTCGGCTTTTGCAGCGCGATCACCCGGGCGGTGCGCGGATTCATGTGCTCGGTGAAGCGCTTGATCGTGCCGCCCTTGCCGGCGGCATCGCGGCCCTCGAACAGCACGACGATGCGCTGCCCGGTCTGTTCGATCCAGCGCTGCGCCTTGAGCAGCTCGCGCTGCAGTTCGAGCATATGCGCCTCATACGGCGCGGTGCGCATCGCGATCTTGTAGGGATACTCGCCGGACTCGAACAGGCGCCTGATGGCGGCCGGATCGTGCCGCATCGCCGCGATGGCATGCGCGGCGGAGGCCGCCGGCTCGGGCACCGGCGCAGGTTGCGGGATCTCTTCAACGGCTGACTGGCCGGCACCGTTCGCGCCGTTCGCCCCGGGAGCGACCTGCCTGGCCACGTCAGGTCCCGGTCCGGGGCGCGCTGGAAAGCGTCATGCCGCTCCCGCCTCAAGCGGGTGGTCACGGACCGGGTCGATCCCGGCTGCCTCAAGGAATTTCCGCAGTGAAGTGACCTCCTCCTTCGACAGCGTGTGGCGCGGCTCGTGGAACCCGTGCGTATGGCCGTTGAGCTTAACGACCAGATGGCCATGCCCGCCATGGGTAACTTCGCCGCCGAGAGTCTCGATGATCGAATAGGCCAGCCGCGGGTCGATATTGCTGCTGACCGGATGGGCAAACAGGGCATGCAGCGTTTGGCGTTGCTTATGGTTCATCGGACCGCACTCCTGACGGTCCAAGTATTTCAATCGGAATCGCGCCGTTTTGTCGTTGATCCATGTCAAACAATATCACCAATGTTTTCAGGTCCGTAGAGTCAGCGCCTGACACTTAGGATCGTTGGGACGACGGGGTCGAGGACGGCGGAGACCTGCTGCGTCCGGCGGACCGGACCGGGAAAGCGCAGGTCCTCGATCGTAGCCGGTGCATCCAACCGCAGCTCGATCCGCCCCGGCGCCTGCCACGGCGCCGCCGCCTGCAATGCCAGGATCGTGGTATCGCCCTGTCGCAACCACCGTGCCTCGACCCCGGCGGCGGGCAATCCGTCCGGTCCGCGCAGCTCCGCGCGGGCGGGCACCCCCGCATCCCGCAACAGCGCCGCGAACGCCGCCAACGCGATCGGGCCGTCGGCTCCGGCGCCGAGGAGCATGGCCTCCGGCAGCACGGCGACCCCGGTCAGCGAGGGTGCGGGCAACCTGCGGCTGTGCTGGTCGAACAGGCCGGGTTCGGTATCCGCCAGCACGGTGCCGCCGCGCCCGGCGAACGCCCGGATTTCGTTTGCCTCGGCTTCGGACAGGGCGATAGCGTGCGGCAAAATCAGCACGCGCAGGCCGTCGCGCTGCAAGGCGCCCGCCTCGACCATGGCGGAGGACAGGATGCGCGGCTGCACGGCGATCCCGGCCAGGCGTGCAAGCACCTGCCGGCGCGACGCGCGCCAGCTGTTGTCCTCGTATTCCCGGGCGGCATCCCGGCTGGTCCATGCGGCGCCCTTGGTCCGTTGGTCCAGCATCCAGCGGGTGCGGAAACTGGCCTGGGAATACAGCACCGCCACCGGATCATCCGAGGCTTCGGCCGCCATGATCGCGGGTGCCACCAGCCGCAACGCGGCCACCATGTCGGCGATCTCGCGCCCGCGGGGCCCGGCCGCTCCGTCCGGCTGCACGACATCGCCGCGCTCATCCCAGACGATCAGGCCGCGGCCGCCGTGCAGCAGGTTCCGCCAGAGTGCATGCGCCTCGCGCGGGCCGCTCGGGAAGCTGGTGCGCAAGGTGATCAGCGCCGGATTGAAGGCGCGGGCGAGATCCAGCGCGTTGTCGAAGTCGTAGATCTCCATGACATCGACCGCTGGCGCCAACAGGCTGTAGTCGTAGCCGCCCCAACCCGGAACCTGTCCCCCCTCGAGTCCCGCCAGGGCCGTCGCATCGGCCCGGTGCACGGCGTCCGTCCCGGCCCGGACGGCGCGGGCGAAGGCAATGTCCATCCAGGCTTTGAAATCGGCCCAGGCGGAATAGTTGTCATCCGTCCGCCGCATCGCCGCGACGGTCAACTCCGGCACGACCGCGTCCCAATCCCGGAAGTCCGTGCCCCATTGCCGGTTCAGGGCGGCGATATCGGCATACTGCGTCTTCAGCCATTGCCGCATCTCGGTCAGCGAGGATGGCGCGATATCAGCGTCCCATGCGGCCGCCAGATCGCCGATCCCGGGTTCGTCGGCGAGATTATAGAATAGCGGGCGGTAGCGGGATTGATCGTGGACGACCTGCTCCAGACGGCTTTGGACGGCGGTCAGCCAGACCGGGTCCGACAGGCCGGGCTCGCGCACGAACACGCCGGTATCGGCGGGATCCGCCCGCAGACGCGCCTTGGCGGCGTCAAACCGCCAGGTCACGGCTTTGCCGGGCGTATAGCGGTGGTAGGGGGCGTAAAAGTCGGTAGCGATGTTCTCCAGATACCAGGGCAAGCCGGATGCTTGCCGATCGGCCAGAGTCGAGGGGTCGATCTGGCCGCCGGTGGCCCGCAGCTTTGTGGCGGTGAAACCCAGCCGTGCCAGGCCGGCGATCTGAACGGGCGTGTGGTCCTGCCACATGATGAGCTCGAACGCGTCGAACGGGGCGGCCCGGGCCGAACCGGTAAGCAGCGCCAGGACCGTGATGAAACCAACAGCATTGAGGTTTGAGCCGTCGGCACGTCCGCCTGAACCGTCATGGCGCGCGAAGCCCTCCCTCGCGTGCTCGGTCGCCCGCCATCCACGCCTTGCCCGGCTGAGCCAAAGGCGTGGATGCCGACCTTCGTCGGCATGACGAATCGGCGCGGCCGTGAGGTCGCCTTCTTCGGCGATTGGTAACAGATCCCGAACCCCCATCACCGTCCCCTGGGCACCGGCACGGCGCGCTTTCGGGGGGCCGTTTAGCGGGTTGCGGCGGTTATTGCGAGATTCAAGCGGTCGCGGCGCGGATCAGGCCGGCCTGGCGAGAACGTAAAGTCCGACGTTGATGGTGCCGGCGCGGAACCCGCCCTCGCAATAGGCCAGATAATACTCCCACATGCGGCGGAACCGCGCGTCGAAACCTTGCCGCTCGATGTCCGGCCAGGCCGCGAGGAAGCGGCGGCGCCATTCCGCCAGGGTGCGGGCATAGCTGTCGCCGAAGGTTTCCATCGACCGCAGCACCATGCCGGCGCGTTCGGTCTGGCGGCGAATTTCGGTGATTGTCGGCAGCATACCGCCGGGAAAGATGTAGTGCTGGATGAAATCGGTGCATCGGCGATAGCCCTCGAACTGGTCTTCGTCGATCGTGATGGCCTGCACCACTGCCACGCCGCCGGGTTTCAGGCGGTCGTGCAACGCCGAGAAATAACTCGGCCAATACGCCTCTCCCACCGCCTCCATCATCTCGATGGAGACGATGCGGTCGAACGTCCCGCCGACATCGCGGTAATCCTGCAGCCGCAAATCGGCAGGCGTGTCGGGTCCGCTCAGGCGCTGCGTCGCGTACTCCAGTTGCGCCGCCGAGAGGGTTACCCCGGTTACATCGCAGCCGGCGGCGCGGACGAGTTGCTCCGCCAGCCCGCCCCAGCCGCAGCCGATTTCCAGCACTGTTTCGCCGGGTTGGACGTCCAGCAGCGCGATGGCGCGGCGCTGCTTCTCGGTCTGCGCCTCCTCCAGCGTCTGATCGTCGGCGGTGTACAGCGCGGAGGAATAGCTCATGCCGCTATCCAGCCAGGTGGCGTAGAAGTCGTTGCCGAGATCGTAGTGATGCCGGATGTTGCGCTTGCTGCCGCGCCTGGTGTTGGCGTTCAGCCGGTGCAGGATGCGATTGCGCAGCCGGTGGAACCAATTGGCGTCGAAGGCGTCCCGCAGCGTCGGGATGTTGCGCCCCGCCAGTTCGACCAGCGCCGGCAGGTCGGGGCTGTCCCAGTCGCCGTCCAGGTACGCTTCGGCAAAGGCGATGTCGCCTTGCAGCAGCAGCCGCCGCAGGGTCCGCCAGCGGCGCAATACCAGCACGCCCTGCGGCCCGTCGTCCCGCCCGTGCGACAGCCGGAAGCCCGACGGTGTAACGATCGTCAGCCGCCCGTCATGGATGCGGGACAGCAGCACGTCCGACAGCCGGCGCGCCAGCCAGCCGAGGTCGGGGCGCAGGTCGTTACAAGCCGGGAGGGCATCGATCGACAGGTCGGTCATGGTCAGCCTTGCAGGATAGAAACGACAGTAACTTGATTGTCCGGAGGCGCCGGCCTCGGCTGCACGCGCAGGCCCTTCAGCCAGAGCTTCGCGGCTTCCCAGTGGATGGCGCCGAGCACCTTCAGGCTCAGCATCCCGTGCCGCAGCACGATGCCCGCCAGCGCGGCATCCGATAATGTGGTTTGCCGCCCGACGAATGAAGCGGTGATGACGCGCCCCTCGGCATCGTCGCCATGCACCACCACGGCGGTCGCCTCGGCCGGAGGCAGCACGCGAAACGCGTATTTCATTGCCATGCCGTTGAACGGCGAGACGTAGAACGCCTTGTCGCAGCCCTGCCGGATGGTCTTCGCGGCCGGGTCAACGACCGGGATCAGGTAGCTGTGGCGGCCGCCGAAGGTGTTGTGCACCTCATACAGCATGGCGGTCAGGACGCCGTCGCGCCGGTAGCAGAAGAACACCGTGATCGGATTGAACGCATGCCCCAGCACCCGCGGCATGCACAAAAACCGGATCGGCCCGCCATCCGGCTGCAGTCCGGCGGACGCCATCGCCGCCTCGACCTGGCCGCGCAGAGTGCCCACCGAGCCGTCGAGATGGTCGCGGTCATCCAAGCTGATCAGGTTGAACCGGTTGTGCGAGAACAGCCGCAACCGCGTCGGCAAATCGTCCAGGTCGAACAGCATCCAGCACAGCCGGTAGCGCAGCGCGTGCCGACGCGGCTTGTAGCGCTGGTGCATAACCGTGCCGGCATACAGCGCGGAGGTCACGCCGACAGCTCCTGTTGCATCACGCGGATGCGGCCGCTTTCGTCCGCCACCGTCCAGGGCCGCCGCACGCCGCCGAGCTGTTCGGCCACCGCAAGGCCCGATTGCAAACCGTCCTCGTGAAAGCCGGACCCGAACCAGGCGCCGCAGAACCAGGTGCGCTGGCGGCCCTGCAACGACCACAGCGCCTCCTGCGCGCGCATCGCGCCCGCGTCGAACAGCGGGTGCTCGTAGACCTGTTCGAGATGCACGCTTTCAGGCAACGGTTCCATCGCGGGATTGAGAGTTACGAATAAAGGTGGGGCGTTCCCCAAATCTTGAAGGCGGTTCATCCAGTAGGTCACATGGAGTTCATCGGCCTCGTCGCTTTTGCCGAGATAGTTCCAGCTCGACCACACCGCTTTGCGCCGCGGCATCAGCCGCGGATCGCCATGCAGCACCGCCCGGTTGCTGGTGTATTGGAAGGCCCCGAGCAGCGTGGCCTCCGGCTCCGTCGGCTGCTCCAGCAGCGCCAAAGCATGATCGGCGTGGCAGGCCAGCACCACATGGTCGAAGGTGCGGGACTCTCCGGCGGAATCCCGCACCACCACCGAGTCCGGCTGGCGGTGGATCGATTGCGCGGCGACGCCCAGCCTGGGGTCGTCGATCGCCTGCACCAGACGCGCGACATAGCTGCGGCTGCCGCCCGCGACGGTGCGCCAAATCGGGCGATCGGTGAATTTCAGCAGCCCGTGGTTCTCGCAGAACCGGATGAAGTGCCGCGCCGGGTAGTCGCGCAGGGTGGCGGCGGAGGCGGACCAGATCGCGCCCGCCATCGGCAGCAGGTGGTCCTGCTGGAACGCCGCACCGTAGCCGTTACTGTCCAGTAACTCGCCCAGCGACGTGCTTCCCGGCAGCCGATCGGCCAGGCCGGGGGCGTCGCGGTAGAAACGGCGGAGGTCTCGGAGCATTGACCAGAAGCGCGGGCGGATCAGGTTTATCGGCTGGCCGAACAAGCCGCGCAGATCGTTGCCGCCGTATTCCAGCCGCCCGTCGTCGAGCGAGACGGCGAAGCTCATTTCCGAGGCGTTGGTGGCGACGCCGAGATGGGCGAACAAAGCCGTCAGGTTGGGATAGGTGACCTCATTATAGACGATGAACCCGGTATCGACGGGCGTCACGGTGTCGCCGAACCGCACCTCAATTGTGTTGCTATGGCCGCCGGGGCGCGGCGCGGACTCATACAGCGTGACCCGGTGCCGCTTGCTGAGCAGCCAGGCGGCCGAAAGTCCGGAAATGCCGCTGCCGACGACGGCAATGTCCAATGTTTGATCCACCGTGACGCCCCGAAAATGATTGTTGGTTACAATCATAGGAGTGATACGTGCGGCGCAAGGGGGTGGATCACCCGATTTGGCACGTGATCCATCCGCATCCGAATCACGTAAGAGGTTCCGTGAATGCAACCGCGCCCGCTTCCGGAGCTTCGGACACTCGTCCCGCGCCCGCCTCCCCGGCCTTCGGGGTGGCGGGGCTGGTGCTGCCGTTCCGTCGCCGTATATCACCTCCTGGCATGACTGCGGACACCCCGGCTTCGGACGACCACGCGGCCCTGATCCAGGCGATCGCGCAACGGCGGGATCGTCTCGCCTTCGCGGCGCTGTTCCGTTTCTTTGCCCCGCGAGTGAAGGCCTGGATGCTGCGCGGCGGCGCCAGTCCGGTCGCGGCCGAGGAACTGGCGCAGGAGACGATGCTGGCGGTCTGGCAGAAGGCCGCTTTGTTCGATCCGGCCCGGGCGGGCGCCTCCACCTGGATTTTCACCATCGCCCGCAACCAGCGGATTGATTCGCTCCGGCGCGAACGCCACCCCGCCACACTGCTGCCCGATCCGGTCGACGAGCCCGAGGAACCGGTGCAGGCGGACCGCGTGCTGGCGATGGCGCAGCAGGAATCGCGAATCCGCGTGGCCATGGCGGCGCTTCCGGCCGAACAGGCCGAAGTGATTCGCAAGGCGTTCTTCGAAGACAAGGTTCATGCCGAGATCGAGAAGGAACTGGGCATTCCGTTGGGCACCGTGAAGTCGCGGCTGCGGCTGGCGATGAACCGCCTGCGCGCGGCCTTGGGGGATGTGACATGATCTCGCATCACCCGAGCGAGACGACCCTGCTCGCCTATGCGGCCGGATCGCTGCCGGAGGCGCTGGCCATCGTCGCGGCGACCCATATCGGCGGATGTTCGGCCTGCCGGCACCGGCTGGAGGGGCTGGAAGCCGTCGGCGGCGTCCTGCTGGACGCCTTGCCCCCCTCCGCACTCTCCGACGACGCGTTGGATCGGCTGCTGGCGCGGGCGGATGAGCCGGCTCCCGCACTGCCACCTGTCGTGAATGCCGGGCTGCCGCCGCCGCTGGACCGCGTGCCGCTTGGCCGGTGGTGGCCCATCGGCGTTGGCGCGCGGTGGCGGCCGGTGCAGGCGGAAGGAGCCGCCTGGGGCGGGCTGATTCTGGTGCAGCCGGGGCGGGCGTTGCCGCGGCACGGGCATGACGGGCTGGAACTGACCTGCGTGCTGAAGGGCGCGTTCTCCGACGGCTCCGGCCGGTACGGGCCGGGCGACCTGTCGGAGCCGCAGGCGGATCATGACCATCCGCCGGTGGCTGCCGCCGGCGAGCCGTGCCTGTGCGTCATCGCCTCCGAAGGCATGCGGTTGCGCGGACTGCTCGGCTGGGGCCAACGGATGTTCGGCATATGAGGCGGGGATGGCGCATGCGTGGTTGGGGGTGGCGATGCTGACGCTTCTGTCGGCCTGTTCGCCGGTGACGGTGCTCAATGCGCTGGCGCCAAGGCAGGGCATCAGCGAGACCCGGGACGTGCCCTATGCCACCGGAGAGCGGCACGAGCTGGATATCTATGCGCCCGAAGGGGCTGCGAATGCTCCGGTGGTCGTGTTCATCTACGGCGGCGGCTGGAAGGACGGCGACAAGGCGCAGTATCGCTTCACCGGCGCGGCGTTGGCGGCGCGCGGGTTCGTCACGGTGGTGCCGGACTACCGGGTGTTCCCGGCGGTGCGGTTCCCGGTGTTCATCCAGGACACGGCGGCGGCGGTGGCGTGGACGCGGGCGAATATTGCCCGATACGGCGGCGATCCGCGGCGGGTGTTCCTGATGGGCCACTCGGCCGGGGCGCAGATCGCCGCGATGCTGACTTTGGATCGGCAGTGGCTAGCCGCCGAGGGGCTGGACGCCGATAGCGACATTGCCGGGTTCGCCGGGCTGGCCGGGCCGTATGATTTCCTGCCGCTGCACGATCCGGAACTGGACGACATTTTCGCCCCCGCAGGCGATCTGCGGCTGACCCAGCCGATTACGTTTGCCCGCGGCGACGCGCCTCCGGTGTTCCTGGCGGCGGGAACTGCGGACACGACGGTGCTGCCGAGAAACACGATCAACCTTGCCGCCGCGATCCGCCGCGACGGCGGGCGGGTGGAGGAGAAACTGTATCCGGAGATCGGCCATAAGCTGATCCTGGGGTCGTTCGCGGGTGTGCTGCGCTGGTGGGTGCCGGTGCTGGACGATGTGACGGGGTTTCTGGATCGGGTGGCGAATCACCCCGTCATGGCCGGCGCAGGCCGGCCATCCACGCCTTTCCGCCGGCGAGCACCGCAAAGCGTGGATGACGGGCCTTCGCCCGCCATGAGGATGAGTAAAGAGGGGCGTTCACCATGATCATCACCTTTATCGCCGCTGCGATCCTGCTCTCCGCAATCATGGCCGGAGCCTGGGCGTTGCAGCGTGCCACTGGCAATTCCGGTTGGGTGGATGTCGTCTGGTCGTTCGGCCTCGGCATCGCCGGGCTGGTGCTGGCGCTGGTGCCCGGCATCGAATCCCCCTCCACACGCCAGGTCGTCGTCGCCGTGCTGATCGCGCTGTGGTCGCTGCGGCTGGGCCTGTACATCGCGCAACGCTCGACACACGGGCCGGAGGACGCGCGCTACGCCGCGCTGCGCCGCGAATGGGGGCCGCAGTTCGAGCAGCGGCTGTTCGTGTTCCTGCAGATCCAGGCCGCTGCCGCCGCGCTGCTCGGGCTGTCGATGATGCTGGCGGCGCATAACCCCGCGCCCTGGCCGAGATTCCTCGATTTCGCCGGCATCGCCGTGCTGATCGCCGCCGTCGCCGGGGAAGGCATCGCCGACGAGCAGTTGCGCCGCTTCAAGGCGAACCCCGGCAACAAGGGCCGGGTCTGCGACGTGGGCCTGTGGGGATGGTCGCGGCATCCGAACTACTTTTTCGAATGGCTCGGCTGGGTCGCCTACCCGTTGCTCGCAATCGACCTGAGCGGCGGCTGGTACTGGGGCTGGCTGGCCGTCTCCGGCCCGGCCTTCATGTATTGGCTGTTGGTCTACGTCTCCGGCATTCCGATGCTGGAGCAGCAGATGCTGCAATCGCGCGGCGCCGCCTACACCGCCTACCAGGCCCGGGTCAGCCCGTTCTTTCCGCTTCCGCCAAAGGGATCGCCGACATGAGCCTCGTCACCGTCGCCACCAACGTGATCGAGCGGATGCCGATACCGGATGCCGTCACCGCGGCCGGGATCTCCTTCCTGGTAGACCGCACCCGGCGCAAGCTGGCCCGCCCGGGGGGCGCGTCTGACGTGGATTTCGCCCGCCTGATGGCCGAGCATCCGATCGCGGTCCGTCCGGATGCGGCGAACGAGCAGCACTACGAGGTGGCGCCGGAATTCTTCGGCCTGGCCCTCGGGCCGCGGCGCAAATACTCCTGCTGCCTCTACCGATCGGACAGCGACACCCTGGCCGTCGCCGAGGAGCACGCGCTGGCGGAGACGGCCGAGCATGCCGGCCTGGCCGACGGGCAGGACATTCTCGAGCTCGGCTGCGGCTGGGGTTCGCTCAGCCTGTGGATGGCCGAGCGGTATCCCGCGGCGCGGATCACGGCGGTGTCGAACTCCCGCCCGCAACGGCTTTACATTGAGGGCGAAGCGGCAAAGCGCGGCTTCATCAACCTGCGGGTGATCACCGCGGACATGAACGACTTCGCCGCCGCCGGGACGTTCGACCGGATCGTGTCCGTAGAAATGTTCGAGCACATGACCAACTGGCAGTCGCTGCTGCGCCGCATCCATGGCTGGCTGCGGCCGGACGGGCGGCTGTTCCTGCACGTGTTCAGCCACCGCTCGGCGCCCTATCTGTTCGACACCGCCGACAAGGAAGACTGGATCGCGCAGCACTTCTTCACCGGCGGCATCATGCCGAGCCATGGCCTGATCCGCCATGTCGCGGATGTGTTCGAGCTGGAATCGGACTGGCGCTGGAACGGCACGCACTACGCCCGCACCGCGCGCGACTGGCTGGTCAACTTCGACCGTCAGGAGGAGGCGGTGATGGAGGTTCTGCGCGGGGTCTACGGGGCGGACGCCGCACTGTGGAAGCGCCGGTGGCGGTTGTTCTTCCTGGCGACGGCCGGGCTGTTCGGACACGCGGGCGGCGAGGAATGGGGCGTCAGCCACTACCGGCTACGGCCGATCTGATTGGTTTGTCCAGGCGACTGGCGCGCCGGATCGAGCCGATGACGAGAACCCGCCGCCGGCGGTAGCGCGGCGATGATGGTGCGCCTCCGATCCGAACACATCGTGATCGCGGTTGGTGAACAGGCTTGAGCCATCAGCGTTGTGACGCGGATGCGTTATTCTCGTTCACCGGCGGCGGCCGGACCATCCTGTCGCGTGATACTGAACACCCGGGCCTCTGCGGCGGACCCGCCCCGGCGGCGCCAGGATCGAGGCGGCAAATTCGCCGAACTGGACGGGCTTCGGGGCGTCGCCTCGCTGGTCGTCGTGGCTTGGCATTTCGCCTATGCCTTCCTGCCCCGGGACATCGGCATTGTTCCATCCTTCAACCCGGCTGCGGGGCTGGTGGGGAGTCCGATGTTTGCCGCACTGAATGGGCCGGCTGCGGTGATGCTGTTCTTCGTGCTGTCCGGATACGTGCTGCCGCTCGGATATTTTCAGTCCGGGCGGAGCGAAGTGGTGCTGCGGGCAGTGGCGAAACGCTGGTTCCGGCTGGCGGGGCTGACGCTGATCGCGGCTTTGGTTTCGTATCTGCTGTTCCGGTTCGGTTTGTATCAGTATCGCGAGGCGGCAGTGGCCACGCGCTCCGACTGGCTGGGCAGTTTCGGTGGTGGCGATGTGAATGGCGGATTGCAACCGTCGCTGTTGAGCGCGGTGCTGGAGGGGGCGGTGTTCGCCTTCGTCAGCCCGGTGGATGCCTACAACCCGGTGTTCTGGACGATGCGGGACGAGCTGTTCGGCAGCGTGATGGTATTCGGGCTTGCCATGGTGCTGTCGCGGTCCCGCGCGCTGACGTGTGTGGTGCTGCTGGTGCTGACCGCGGTTGGGACGCAGTTCGTGGACCCGCGGCTGGTGGCGTTCGTGGCGGGGTTGGCACTGTCCCTGGCGAGTGCAAGCGGGATGGTGCCGGTGAGCCGTTGGCTGGCGCCGGTGTGCCTGGTGTTGGGGCTGTGGTTGTTCGGCTATCTGGAGCCGCGCGGGATGTACGCTTGGCTTGGCTTCCTGCATGACGGGTCGGAGTGGCGGTATGACCGGATCTGTCTGCATACGCTGGGCGGGGTGCTGCTGATCCTCGGGGTTCTGGGCAGCGAGCGGGCCGGGGCGATGCTGGCCTCGGGCGCCGGGCGGTTGCTGGGGCGGTTGTCGTTTCCGGTTTATCTGTTTCACTTTCCGCTGCTGTGCTCGTTGACGTGCTGGCTGTTCTTGTTGGCTCGATCGTCGCTTGGGCAGGACGCGGCTGTGGCGGTGGCCGGGCTGGGGACGCTGCCGGCGCTGCTGGCGGTCGGGTATGCGTTCGCCCGCGTGGATGAGCTGTGGGTGGCGCGGCTCAACCGGCTGGCGCGGATTGTCGTTCCGGATGGCGGCCGGGGTGGCGTTGTTCACGCGAATGCGGACGGGTCGTAGCCGTAGAGCCAGTCCTCGAATTCGGCCTGGCTTCCCGTTGCCCGTTCCGTGACGCCGCGCAAGAACGTTTCGGCATCGGGTTCGTACGAGCGGCTGCCCTGCACCGCGCTGCGCGCCTGGATGATCTGCGTGCGGTAGATCCGGCTGGTGTCGTAACGGGTCAGCGCGGTTTCGATGCCGGGCGTTTGTTGCAGGAAGTGCGCCAGTTCCAGGGCGTCCTCGAAAGCCATGTTGGCGCCCTGCCCCAGCGTCGGCACCATGGCGTGGGCTGCGTCGCCCAGCAGCGTGACGCGGCCCTGGCTCCAGCTTGTGACAGGGAGTCGGTCGCAGATCGGGCGTTCGACGATGTCCTCGGACGGAGTCGCTTCCAGGAGCGCGGCGATCGGGGACGCCCAGCCGGAGAATGTTTGCTGAACTCGTTGCTTGGGGGGTGTGTTCGTCGCGGAGCCTTCGGGCGATAGCGCCGCGGCGCTCCAGAAGATGAAGCCGCCGCCCGGGTCGAACAGGGTGAAGGCCTTGCCGTCAGGGCCGGTGATGATGGTGGCCTCGTTGGCGGGCGGCGGGTGATCTTGATACTTAATGACGGCGCGCCAGGACATGCGGCCGGCGTAACGGGGGGGACCGTCGCCGATGAGGCTTTCTCTGACGGCGGAACCGATGCCGTCGGCGCCGATGAGCAGGTCCGCTGTTGCGGAAGGACCGTTTTCGAAATGGACTTCGACGTTACTGTGGTTTTGGTGAAAGCCGATCAGGCGGGTGTTGAGGTGGATTGTTTCGGGAGGGAGGTGGGAGGCGAGGGTTTCCTGTAGACTTGACCAGCGGATATTCAGCAGCGGCTGGTTGTATCTTTGCTTTATGGTCGTTTGGTCGGTGGCAAGCAGTTCGCCGGTGCTTTTCCTCACGCTGACTTTATGCGTTTCGCTGCCGAGCGCTTTCAGCGTGCCGGCGATGCCCGGAATGATCGTTTCGAGCGTGTTCAGGCCGTTGGGGGAGAGCGACAGGCCGGCGCCGACGGGCCGCAGTTCGCGGGCCTTTTCGTAGATGTGCGCGTCGACGCCTTGCTTGCGCAGCGCGATGGCGGCGACCAGGCCGCCTAACCCGGCTCCGGCAATGACGGCGGTCCTTTTTGGCGTAGCCTGAGTGCCTGGACTCATGTGTGGTGCCTCCATGGGGGTGGATGGATGATTGCCGCCCGGATCGGCTTGCGCAACCGGGCGGCACGGAAGGTGATTGTCGCTGCGGGCGCGAACCGTCTAGAAGCGAACCGGTTCACCCGGGGTCTCGGTGCGGAGGTGCTGATGAGCTACCACGACGCGATGGACGATTACGACCTGCCGGAACTGACCGCTCAGGAAGTGCACGAGCGGGTCGAGGACTGGCTGCGGCGCCTCGACGACCTGTTCGCTCGGATCAGGACCTGGGCGGCGGCGCACGGGCTGACTGTCAGGGACGCCGAGCCGAGACCGATGCTGGAAGAGCGGATGGAACGGGTCGGCGAACCAGCGCGGGAACAGCCGACCCTGGTGCTGCGGAGTGCGGAGGGGAAGGAGATCTGGATCTGGCCGAGAACGCCCTGGGTCCTCAACGCGAGTGGGTGCGTCGATCTGCTGACCCAAAAGGGCATTTACGCTCTGATCGATAAGGCGGAGCCGTTAGATCGCCCGAAGTGGGTGCTGTGGAAGGTCGGCGCGGGAGGAACCGGCCGGCCGTTCGATCCCGAATTGTTGGCGGAGATGGTCTGACCTTGCAGCAGGTTGCGGTGATCAAAGCCGCTCACGACTGGATGGTGCGGGCATGTGACGCGGACCTGTCCGAGGCCGTCGCGCGCGGCGACATGGAGACCGCGAAGCGCGTCGAGGAGACCCGCCAAACTTTCGACCGTGCCGTGTTCGTGGTGCTGTTCGGCCGGTTCGAGATGGCGGTGACGGAGATGTTCGAGCAGGCTCGAAGTGCTCGATCAGCCAATCCCGATTGGAAGTCTCGGCGCGGCTGGGATGTTCCTGCCTATCGCGATCGGCGGGTCCCGTTCGAAACTTAGGGCGCGTCAGGAATCAACCGCTCTTTCTGAACGGTTGCCTGGTCGGATCGTGTAATTCCACTCGCCGTGGAACTCGGCGCGGACGATGTTGAAGGAGGCCATCTCCTCATCCGAGACGACGATGCCCTTCGGGTAG